>NZ_AP023179.1:644111-1288223 GCF_013426915.1 Paraburkholderia sp. PGU19 | reverse complement strand
TACGCAGCGGCGACGGGCTTCACATAGACCAACGCTGTTGGCTTCGACTTCGTCGCCCGCTTGATCGCAACCGAGTTCAGCGTAAATGGCGTTGGCTCGTCTAGCACTTCGCGCATGTTGTCTCGCTGCGCTAGCCTGACCTTCTCAGCCGTCGCGTTGATCGCCTGTGCGGTCGCAAACGGCAACTGCTTTCGCGCCATGTCGTCCAGCGCCTTCGCCACCTTGCGGATGTCGGCCTTTACAGAGAGCGTGAACACTTCACGCGCGCGCTGTCTTAAGCCACGCAGATGAAAAAACATCTGCGTCGGGATCGGTGCGATACAACGGCACATCGACCATCACGCGTGACGGCGCGTCGGCGGGGAAAGCGGTCAGAGACACCAGCGCGATGGCGTTCTCAGGCAGCAACGCTTCATCGGTCGTCGCTTCGGTGATGATTGCCGCCACCTTCCGCTTTCCGTTCTGCCAGATCGGCGAGCGCATCAACGCGATTTCGCCGACGAGGGCGTCAGCGTCGATCTTCTTGGATGGACGGGCCATTCATTCACCGGGAATAGAAAAGCCAGCGGCGGAGGCGCGCTGGCGAATCCCGCGACTCTCGGCGCAGGAGGAGACATACTTTCGGAAATATCAGAACTATGCGCGTTAGCTGCCTTTAAAGGAGGCACTGTTCCGGGTATCGCGGAATTTCGTTGCGTTCTCATCGAAGCCGACAACCCGTTCGCCGTTTATGTTGGCGCGCTCAGCCAGCCCTGCCAGCAGTCTTCGGCTTGGATGAGGACGCTTATTCCTCGCCTTCGATCTGCTCCGCCATGTCCATCAGGACTTTGCTCGCGCCTAGCGACATGGTGCTCAGGAAGAGCAACCACGCGACAAAGGGGGTCATGCCCATGGTTCAGCTCCAATAGAAAAAGCCCGCCGTCTTTCGACTAGCGGGCTTTTTTTTGCGGACGCATCTTTCCGGCGATAATTATCAAACAGTTTTTTTGTAAGCGCAACTGGTTTTTCAATGTCACGTAGTGGACATCGCGTCAATCATTAACGGGTCGTGTAACCTCTCAGACTTCGGAAGCCCTACGGCGTATTGAGGTTGCTAAGACTATGAATAATGACTCCGTGCCGGAACAGCAGCGAGAGGTTCAACGTCTTCTAGGCCGCTGCCTGCTTCGGCTTCAGCAGTACGAGCGGCTGATGAAGGCGATCCTTGCAGATCATCGATTCACGGGTGAAGTCTACGAATTGGATCAAGCTCGAGCGCAGCTCGTTGACACGAAAGACAGTCTAGGTGTCCTGGTTAATAAGCTCTTCGGTTCGTTCGTGGTCGCTGATGAGGCTCACAAACCGGCGTCCGATCGGAAGAATGTTGCTCCCAGTACCTCTGTGTTCGGGTACCGAGTCAGTCTGCAGATGTCGGCAACGGACCACGCGCAGGCCTATGAAGATTTGAAGGATCTGGTCGAGTTGCGCAATGGGTTGGTGCATCACTTTATTGACCATTTCAATCTCATGTCTGTCGACGGTTGCACTGCTGCACAAATCAATCTGAGCGAGTGTTACGTACGCATTGACAGGCACTTCGAGCAGCTGCGGCAGTGGGCCCACCAAATGGAGAAAGCGAAGGCATCCATAGTGGACTTATTAGAAGACTTTTTGATCGACGGCAGAAGGCCTGACGGGACGATTGAATGGGGTTGTCTGGAATTGTTTACGCGCTGCGCGAAGCCACCACCGAACTGGCGATCGATGGTTGGACAAGACTCACTGATGCGGAGGCGTTCGTTGTCGAAAGGTATCCTGATCAGACGCCGGACCAGTATGGCTGTCGGTCGTGGAAACAGGTGCTCCACGAATCGAGGATATTTGAATTGCAGTACCGTGAGAACAGCGGTGCTTCCCGCTCCGCGTGGTTCAGGGAGCGAGAGTTTCATGTTTGACGTGGATTTGTAGCATCGGCAGCAGGCACGCCTTCGGAGCCAGAGAGGTGGCGTGCTGGTTCCCCGATGCCCGGCGCTCAACCCTATTTTTGCGTTGCCAGGTTAACAAACGGAATCGCCGCCCCGGACCATTGTTGAGGCAGCTGACCGTTCCACTTCTCGACGGCCTTCAGCGCAACATACTCTTGACCACCTTGCTGTTGAATAGCCTGCGCCTGAATCGCAATCGCCTTGGCATTACCCTCGGCTTCAACGACCCTTTGCTGTGCTTCCACCCTCGACGTCTCAAGCCGCTGTTCAGCCGTAAGGCGATTCTGACCGGCCACCACCTTCTGGCGTACCGCCTCAGCGAACTGTGGATCGAAATGGAAGTTCTGGACGTTGATGTCGGACACAATGACGCGATATTTCGTGAGCTTAGCCTGCAGCTTCTGCACGATGTCTTGCGACACCTTTGCGCGCTGCGTTACGAGCTGCTCCGCTGTGTATTGCGACGTCACAGCCTTGAACGACTCATACAGCGCCGGGACGATGAACTTCGCCTCAATGTCAGCATCATCACCGAAGTTGTTGTAGACATATGGCGCGTGCGCCGGATCGTATTCGTAGTTGACAGTAATGTCCTCGAATACCTCTTGCAGATCGGCAGTTCCACCCTCCGCTTTTGTAGCCGTCGCGCTCTGGAAACGGACATTGAAGTCAACCACGCGGGCGAGCGGGTTTAGAAGATGCAACCCCTCCGGCAGCGGCTGGTCCTGAACATCACCGAAAACTTTCACCACGCCGCGGTGGCCAGCAGGGACGACGTGGACCGAACAGAAGATCAAGAATAGAACCGCTGCGATTGCGCCAACCACCCCTAGACTGCCCTTACCAAGTTTCATTTTGATTTACCTTTTCTCATTTGACTCGGAAAGCACCCGTTTGCTGGGTGCCCGCTAACTATACTTCCAAGCGATCCCGAATAAGGTGCCTGGAGACGAACATTGACAAAAGCCGTTCCTTGGCGGCCTGATAGGTTGAATGTTGGTCGCCGGCCCGGCCGCTGCTCCAGACCGTCCGCCCGCTTTCCTTGTTGCGCATGCTTGTCGAGATCGCCGCGCGCTGTTCGGCCGGCAGCATATCGACACACAACTGCACCTGCTCGGATTGGCGGTCGTCTGCCCATTGATACGCCGCTTCGTCGTCTTCGTCTAAGTTCGACGGCGTGACATAGCCACGACAAGTGCGGTCCTCTGGGCGGTAGAAATGCGAGAGCGTTTCCGCGTGCGACTGGCGAATCTGCCAGCGATACCAGGTCAACAGCAGCTCTTCGATTTGTTCGCTTTGGTCGAGCGTCATGGATTCCCCGTCAGAGTATTTCTTGCATCGCGGCATTTCGTACACGTCAGTGCTCGCCTTCTGCATTCCGATGCTGCACACGTATTTCGTTGTTCCGCTCCAGCGGCAGCGCTCTAGTTGATTGCAGCCGAGGCAGGTGCGGTTTTGCTTCTCTTCCAGCACGATGGCTGGATCGCGGGAATCGCCCCGCCTCATGCGCGCCCCGCTGCAGATCGATATTTGGCATAGGGGGCGCGCACATAGCGCTCGAAGCGCGCTTTCGCCTCCGCATCGTGATCGAGCAGCGCGCGGCTTTCGACACAGCATCGCGCGCGGATGAACTCGGCTGCATCCTGAGGTGTGTTCGCTGGCTGATTCGTCGATCGCATCCATTCGAGGAATGCTGGTTCGTTTGCCCATAAGCCCGCGAGGCGCGCAAGCGGACCACCCTTCGCGCGCGCCATCATGACGTCACCACCACGAAGCTGATGCCGTGGTGAATGAACCAGTCGACCAGCGAGTTGCGCAATTCGTGGCCGCGAGGAAATGCATACTCCACCTGCAACTCTTTCTTGCTGTTCTCGGTGATCTCCCCACAGAACGGGCAACCGTCGAAAGCTACAAGTTTCGCCTGTGTCGCGGACTCGACAATCTGGCCGCTGCTGCTAATCAATTCCTGCGGCACATCGGCCCAACGGATGTATGCATGTGCGCTCACTCTTGCCCCCTGACATCCCACTCAAGATCGCCGCTCGCGAGGAACGGCCTCAACGTCTTCAGATGCGATGCTGTCCAGACCTGCACGCGCAATGTGCCGTCCTGTTGAAACGGGCCCAGCGCAAACTCGCGAACGTCATCCGGCACGAGCACGTCGGCGTAGATGAAATGCCCGCGGGCATATTTGTCGTGCGACTGACGCTCCGGGCCGATCAGGCGAACAACCCTGAACCAGCCGCCGTAAGAGTTGTTCTGCCGCCGACCGCGGACCCGGCTCATCGTTTTCACTGGAATATTCGCGAACACCTGCATTAAGCTGCCTCCTGCAATTCAATTCCCAACTTCCTCGCGCGCACAGGCTCCCAACGCTCGTACGCGCGGTCCCAAACATCGAACTTGACCTGTCGCGGCGTGCCGACGGTGTTCTGGTCAATCCACGCGTGGCACGGCCCGCAGCCAGGCACGGTGTAGCGGTGTTCCGCTTTCAGCGCGCCAGCCTTACCGTGCCGCGACTGGTTCGAATGGCACGGCACCACCGTTTCACTGCCCCATCCGAGCGCCTGGCAAATTCCCGACACGCGCAGATAGCACTCTTCGCCGCGGCATGCGTCGATGAACCGCTTTCCTTCTGCGACCGTCACGCGCTTCACGCGCCGCTTCATCGCCGTGTGGCGCTCGAGCGTCTTGCGATCCGCTAGCGCGAACGGCTTCGGCTCTTTGCGCTTGAATCCGGATCCGCGCGCGAGCGGCGTGCGGCGCTGGAGCGGTGCAGAACGCTTCACGCCTTCGCCACATCCCAATCCGTTGCTGGTGCGCCGCGCTCTTTCAGGCGCTTCTCGATCTCTCGCTCGATGTACCAGCGCGCCTTCTTCAGGTCTTCGATGGCGTCGCGCTTCTCGTCACAGCGCCAGATGTATTTCATGGCGTTGCCGAGGTTGAAACCCATGTGCTCGACGACGTCGATGCACTCGATGCCGCTCGGGTGCGCGTTGTAGTGCTTCGGGTGGTCAACCTGCTCTGCAGATCTGGACGGAACTATCGGCGGATATTTCTGCGCGTCGAGCGCGCATTCAGTTCCGAGCGCGCAGGTGAGGCAGACGCCGCGGGTCGCTGGACAACGACGATTAGCATTCACGCGGAAGCCCTCCCCACCGTCACCATCGCGTGCATCGACGCCGCGACGAGGTCAAGCGCGATCGCGTGATTTGCGTTGCGATCCGCGGCGCGCATCTTCGCCTCGATCCATTTCTGGCTTGCCTTGTATTCATCCGAATGCGGGAACTTCTTCCCAGTGCATGAGAATGTCGGAATCTTTCCGTCGGAAGTGGCGACCAGGTGGCCGGATGCGACCAACGCGTCTACCTTCCGCGAAATTGCCTTTTGATCACCGCCCAACTTCTCCTTGCACTGCGGGCGCGTCGAGTTCGGGTGCGCTGCAAAGAACTCGCAAACGAGCCGCTGCTCCATGCTCATCGTGCGATGCCGTGTCTTTTTCGCTTTGGTGCTCACTTGACCTCCACAATCGTCAACCCGCGCGCGGCCATGAGATGGCGCTTCACGCGGTATCCCTCAGTGATCTTTCCCTTCACGTCTTCAATGACCTGCTTGCCGTCGCGCTCGTACACGAAGTCGGCGACATACCGCAGCGCAGGACGCTTCCGTCCATTGATGACGACTGCCGGTGCGAGAACGAACGGCACCTGCAACTCAAGCTCGCTGATCTCGCCACGCGCCTGCATCTGCACCAGGTCGTGCCAGCGCATCATTTCTCGCTTGCTGTCGAACTTGATGCCGCCCGACTCGCACTTCTCATTGCGGTACTTCGACGGCTTCTTCGTCTTTACCGGCTGGATCAGCGACGGGTCGAACGGGTCGTCGACGTCGATCGCAGCCGTCTGCGGGGGCACGCCGGTCTTTTCGTAGATCCGGCGTTGCGCCGTCGTCATCGGCGGCATGGACGCTTCACGCACGCGCGCCGTGCCGACTTGCGTCGTGCCTTCCGGATAACGCAGAGCGTTCGCACGGCTGGTCATGACTGGTCCCCCAGCTTTGCAAGCGCAGCACGAACGCGCGCCGCGATTGCAGGTACGACGTCCTCGTCCGTGAACGCGATGCCCAACTCAGTCGCCTTCGCCTTGATGCCGCTCGCGGATTTGTCCCACTCGCCCGCCACGCGCGTTCCGTCCGGGTTGCGCTTGACCGCCATGCGCCCCTTGACGTCCCCGTAGCCTTTCGGGCTGATCAGGTAATCGAAACCGGCGTGCGGCGGCAAATCCACCTTCTCGCGTACGGCCGGGAAATACCGCTTCCACGCTTCCGGGTCCGCTGCCAGCTTTCCGAGGAACGCGCGGATTGCGCCAGCACGGGCCTCAACGAACACAGCCTCGTCCACTGCGCCGATACGCTCCCCGAGCGCCGCATTGAAGGCTCGGATCACGGCAAGTTCGGCGGCGGTGTACGCGGTCTGGATTTCGTCCATCCAGCCGCCAGCGTTCAGCCATGTGGCTGCATGCGGGATGAACTGCGGGTTTTGCCATTGCTCCGAAGTCTTGGCTCGCTCCAGACCTGCCATCAGGTCGTTGAAGAGCTGCTCGTCCGGGTTGCGTTTGGCAAAAGCCTTTTCCGCCGTGGTCTTCGATTTCTTCTTCGGGTAGGCCGCCCAAAAAATCTCAAAGCGTTCGCGAAGCGAGCGCGAAAGGTTTTCTTTTGGAGTTGTCTTTTGGTTATGTTTTTTGGAGTTGTCTTTTGTGGGGGGAATTTCCCTCCTTCATCAGGGGAATCTCCCCCTCAGAAAAGGGAACTTCCCCCCTCTGCAGGAGGGAATCTCCCCCCTTAAACCCCGGCTTGTTCACCAACTTCCGTGCTTCAGGCAGGTTCCACGTCGCATGGCGCTTGTTGATGCTGTACGAACGAGCGTATCGGCCTTCGCCACGGGTGATGATGTTCAACTCGACCAGCTGGTTCAAGACGATGCGAACATCGGACGGATCGATGCCGGTCTCGGCAGCAAACTGAGCGCGTGCGATGTCGTCGACGGACTTGTTGAAGCCGTACGTCTGCCACATCACGACGTCCAGGATGCAGCGCTGGTTCGACGTCAACCGCGCCCAGGTGATAGCACGCGCCAGCTCATTGGCGACGCGCATATAGCCGTCCTCAAGCTGCGCGCCGCGCTGTTCTGGCATTTGGATGACTTCGGCGAGCGCCATCATTTAGAACGTCCTGACCTTGATGACGAGCAAACCTGCTGCCATGCGCTCGACCTCGATCAGGCCAGCGCGCTCGAGGCGCTTCAATTGGTCGCGAACGCACGATTGCGAAAACCCGCACGCCTGCGCGAGATCCGCTGCCGTGGTCTTGATGATCCCCGTCGACACGGTTGCACCGTGCGAAATGACGCAGAGGATCCACTTCGGCGTTCCCGGCAGGCTGATGCCCATCGCGATATTGACGAGGTGATGGCTCACGCGGTCACCTTCGGCGCGAGGGCCAGCAGTTGCTGGCTCGATTGCGTGGCGAGGTCTTTGCGCTTGCCGACGACGATGAGGCGCTCGGCGTCGAGCAGTTCGCGCACACGGCCGCAGACGCTCGACAGCTTCATGTTCGTGATCGACGCGATGTCTTCGCGCGTCAGCGGCGGCCGACCGTGATCGAACGCGTCGAGAACCATCCGCTGCCTTGCGGCTAGATCCTTGACGCCAAGGGCGTGAAAGGAGTCTTGCTGCGTTTCAGCAACACGACGACCAGAACGGCCACTGTAGATTTCCGTCTGCATGGCGGATCTCCGGCTGTTAGGCGGCTTTGCGGGCGACGAATTCTGCGTAGTCGCGTTTGCTCATCTGGACGAGCGTCGGTGAACTGCGCTTTCCGAACGGGTAGTGCGTGTGATGGACCGAATGCGCGAGACGCTTCGCGCGCTCTTGCTCCTTCGCGCCGGTGTGCGGCTTGTACTTGCTGCGGGATGCCTTCGGCGCATGCTTATTGACGATGCCACGGCGGTCCATAGCGACCGTATGACGCGACGGCGACGTCTTGCCGCGCCCCTTGCCGCGCGACTCGTAGGGGCCGATATTGGACATAGCCGCATGCTTTGCGGATCCGCTCAGCGACATTGCGGCCGCGATCGCGGCCATCATCATCTGTGCACGTGCAAATGGACTTGCCATGTGAATCTCCAGGGAAGTGCAGCATTCACTGCGTAGTAGTACTAATCGGAAACAGAAGGCGGCTGGCATTTCCAATCGCCTTGTGTTGCAGATCAGTTTCTGATCCCCGTCGAGATGACCGCGTTTCAGCGGCCATCCCCTTCAATGCTTCGTTTCCTGATGAGAGTCGAGTAGCAGGTGGCCCAACACTCGGAATGCCTCTGCCACTTCGGGTTTTTGCGCAGCTTGTTTTTCAATTCCTTTCAACAGTTCGTCTTTGTCATTGCCCCCAACCTGCTTACGGGCTTCCTCTGCGGCCTTGCGGCCTATGCGAAGAGCCTCGTCATGTGTCATTTCATGGCGTCTCCTGTCTTTGAATCACCTCTTCCATCAGCGTCAGCATCGCCATGCGCGACAGCCATTGCGATACAGCGCGGTTCCCCACTACCCGCTCATAGTCGGCGACTAGACGCGCAGGCAGATCCTGACGCGCCTTTCCGTGACGATCGACAGCCACGCGATTGAGCATGTTCGACATGTGCGGCGGCGGCACGTCGAGCAGCTCGGCACACGTTCTTTGCGTCATGCCGCGCACGGCCCGGTTATCCCAGGCGAGGCAAACGGCATCACGGAAAGACGCGCATGCTGCGATCTGCTCGCGCGACAGAAACTTCGCCGACGCACGACGTTCGCGCATCACGGGCTCCAGATCTGGTGCAGCGGCCTTATGCGGCGTTTGTTCTATCTGCATCATTGAGTCCTATTGAAAAAAACAACCGGGTTACGACTTGAGTTACGACTCAGCCACCACTTCAAATGAAGGCGTCTCAATGACGCCTTCATTCCATGACTGACCTACGAAATCGCGCTGGCTCGCGCCAACTTGCTATCCTTCTTGATCCCACCGACGGGCGGTTGAACGTCGTCGGACGCATCTGGTCTGCCCGGCTCGATGAGTTCCGGCCAGATCGACTGCCAGTCGTCGGGGCGCAGCATCTGACGCGTCACGACGCCGCCGGTCGCCTGTTCGATCGGCGTACAGTGTTCGATCGGGACCCGACGGTCGGCCGCCATCCATTGATGAACCGCACCCTTAGTAACGCCAAGAATGTCGGCGAGCGCCTTGTAGCCACCAACGGCAGATGCGGCGAGCGCGACGGGGTGCTTGTTCATGTGGAGGTTGGCAATGAGTGAGCTTCCGGCCAAGTATAGGTTTTGTAGACTCGAAAGTAAAGAAAAACGAGACCCACTCGGTTTAGATTTTGTATACCCTCCGCGCATGGAAATGAGAAACTGGATCAGGTCCGCCCGCAAGAAAGCCGACCTAACACAAGAACAGCTCGGCGAAAAGCTGGGAGTGACCAAGGGAAACGTGTCTGCTTGGGAGAATGGCAGGCATGAGCCCAGCTATGCTCAGATCCAAGAGATTTCGGTTGTTACGAAGTACCCGATGCCGGATTCTCAGCCGGGCATCTCCGCCGCTACCCCGCTAGACAGCAAAGACGTCGCTGTGCGAGCGCAGGAAATGCTTACTGAAACAGGAATGGATGCGGCAGCTTTTGCTGCTAAAGTTGCGATTCCGCTGGAGAGGGTGGAGTCATGGCTTAAAGGGTCGGCGATCAGTGTGGAAGACGCCGTCGCTATCCAGAACGCTTTCGGCTACAACAGCGCCTGGGTGCTGGCCCGTGTGGGCGAGAAAAAGGCCGCTATCCAGCACAACGACGAGTACCGCCCCAAGGCGCTCGGCAAAAGAAAAGCACTCGCGGTGAAGGGAATGGCTCAGCTGGGCGACAACGGTTTTTGGGCAGCACTGGAATATCCCGTAGGACATGGCGACGGCTACATTGATTGGCCGACGACCGATCCGAACGCGTACGCGATCGAATGCTCAGGCGACTCAATGCGGCCGCGCATCAAGCATGGCGAGTTCGTCATCATCGAGCCGAATCACCCGTTTCAGCCCGGCGATGAGGTGCTTGTCGCGTCGAAGGACGGCCGAGTAATGGTCAAAGAGCTGGCGTACAAGGCTGCCGGCCGCTATCACCTGCTCTCCGTCAACGAGGCGCATGGAAAAGTCACGCTCGATGAGAGCGAGATCGACCATATCCACTACGTCGCCGGCATTGCGAAGCCGTCGATGTGGCGCCCAGACTGAGCCATCGCCTAGGAGCGGCCGGTCGGAGTCTCGATTCCCCCAAATATTGAGAAACATAAAACTTTGTGATAGGCGTTGAAAAATGCTATCACCGACAATATCATGAGAGACACGAAGCTTGAGAAGCTCCGTCAGCAGCTCCGCGAAATGCGGAAGCATGCTACCGGTCGTCGCGCGCCGGAGCTTGAGGCTCTCGCAAGGCAAGTGGGGCGCGTCAAGGACAACCGGGGAAAGGAGCCCACGTGGGTAAGGGAAAAGGACCCAGAACTTAGCCCACCTCTGAGCATCCCGCACCACTCTCAAGATATGAAGGCCGGAACCGTTAGAAGCATCATTGACCAGCTGCTCGATGATCTTGATACGTGGGAATCGTACCTTCAGGACGATGAAAATGATGAAGACTGAGTTGACCCCAAAAGATATTCTTCAAAAGCCTTATGCAAGGCGCCTCCTCCCCGATGAAATCGGGGGATACACTGCAACAATACTTGAATTTCCCGGGTGCATTGCAGAAGGCGATACCGCTCAGGAGGCACTCGCCGCATTGGAGGAAGCCGCGGAGAGCTGGCTTACGGTAGCAATTGCTAACAAGAATGAAATCCGCGAGCCGGTGGACTTCGAGGGGTATAGCGGAAAAGTTGCCTTACGTATTCCGAGGACACTTCATCGCCAGGTTGCCGAGTTCGCCGAGATGGAGGGAACAAGCATCAACCAACTGCTTGTGCACGCTATTTCGCGATATGTAGGCGGGAAGGAAGCATTTAGGGCAATTGCGGATAAGCTCATCGATTCGTTTCCAAAGTATCACGTGATTTCTATCAACGTCGCGAATATCCAGCAACCAAAGGACTTTCATCTCAGTTCGACCGCGCTGACAGCCCAGAAGATGCTACCCCTGCCCAGGATGATCGATGCCCAAGCAATGGCGCAAGCAAAACCTATTGCCCAGGAGATTATTCATGCCCGCTGAGCCTACACAGCTCATGTATTCACATAAGGAGCTAGTGACTGCGCTGGTAAAGGATTCCGATCTTCACGAAGGAATCTGGGCGCTGTCAGTGAATTTTGGGTTTGGAGCAGCAAACATGGGTTCGAACCCGGAAGCCGACGACTTGAATCCGACCGCAGTGATTCCGCTCCTAAAGGTCGGGCTTCAGCGCGTCGACGCGCTAAACGCTCTGGCCGTTGACGCCGCTGTCGTCAACCCGAAATAATCTCGCAATCGCCACCGCGGCTCTGCGGAGCCGAGATCAAAGCAACCCGCCTTGGCGGGTTTTCTTTTGTCTGTTACAAATTTCCCGTCTAGCAAGTCTCGTTTTTCTTGACTTTGCTTGTCTAGTTTTTCTATACTTCAACTCAAGCGCTGGATGACAGCGCGGACGTGCGGAGCGCCCTGAGTTAAGCGGATTGTGAACAGTCCGTTTTTCTGAGGGCGCATCTCACACACCACCAGACAGTCTGGAGTGAGAGATGAACGTCAGAAAAGCGATGCGCCGTGCAGCAGCTAAGAGCCTCGACGGCCATTGCCGTTTCGTCGCCCGACTCGGTCGCTCGACAGTAGTCCTCACCCTCTCTGATCTGGCCCATTGCCCGAAGGCGCGTATTCAGGTGGCGTTTGCTGCCGGAAAGCTCGTCGCGCCTCGCTGATCGCACAGGTGATCGAGATGGAAGCCGTTCAACAATCGCCGTCTTTCGCGACGCGCTTGATTGACGAGGTCGAGTACTTCGCCAGCATGCCGCCGCTGACCGATGCCGAGCTGGCGCAGTACTCGCGTCGCACGACTAAGCGCCCGCTGCTCTGCTTCGCGCTGATCGCTGCTCTCCCCTTCGTTATCGAAGGCGTCTGCCGTGTGCTGAAGGTGTGGTGATGGTCGCCTACCACTTTTACTTTCAGCCCGTGTTCGTGATGCTGACCGCAGTCATAGACGATTTCGGAAACCTGCTAGAAATCAGCTGCATGAGGTCGCCGGACTTATGGAGCGACTCCCCTGTCGAGGCGGCGTACACGTTTGAGCAATCGGGCGAGGTGCACTGATGCGCGAGCTCGCAAAACTCTGGCTGTCCGCAGCTCTCGTGTTGGGTGGTTGGGCACTTCTCGCCGGTGCGCTCGACCAGGCGGACGGACATAACAACCGCTGCGCGATCGTGCGCTGCACCTGATCCCGTAAAGGCTCACCATGGATCTGATCATTGCAATCTGTTTAGTATTCCTATTCGGTCTGTTTGTCGGTGGGTTTCTGGGAATTGCTTCTGTATGCCTTTGCCGCACGGCGAAGAATCCCGACGAAACAGAGCACGAATGCAACGCGCCCTACCCGCGTTACCGCGAATCACCGCAGTCCTTCAATAACGGAGTCAAGAAATGAAGAAGGCTTTCACCCAAACCCTCATGGAGCTGCGCGGGGGTGCTGTCGTCGAAGAGGCGACCAACGAACTGAACACGCTGGTCGCGATGGTCCGCGACACCGGCAAAGCCGGGAAGATCACGATCACCCTCGAGGTGAAGCCGTTCGCCAAAGTGCAAGACGCGCTCGAAGTGACCGGCAAGGTCGTCGCGACACTGCCGCGCGAAAAGGAAACGGCCGAGGTGTTCTTCCCTACCGTCGAAAACAATCTCTCGCGTCACAGCGAGCGTCAAACCGAGCTGCCTGGCATCTCGCTGGCAGACAGCCCGCGCTCCGTCTCGCTCGGCTAATCCTGCACGGCAATCAATCACCCCTCACTCTCATACGGATAAAACATGCTCCACGATTTCCAAGGCGAACAAAACGTCGCCGCTGTTCTCGCCGCAGGTACTTCGCTGGCCGGCGCACAGAAAAGCACGCTGCAGGACGGTAAGCCGTTCGTCATCGTTCCGGAAGGCTACAAGGCGCAGATCGTCGACGAATTGTTCGAAACCCCGGCGCGCGCAAGCGGCGTTGTGAAGCTGCGCGACGCAAACAGCTTCGTGAATTATTTCAATCGTCAGAAGCGTGCAGAGAGCCTGATTTACGCGTCGCTCGACCCGGCGAAGATCCTCGGCGTCATCGACGATCACCTGTCGTACGAGCATGCGCTGGCAGGCGATGACTTGGGCAAGGGCGCGAACTGGCGTCAATTCCGCGTCGAGTTCGCTGTACCGGCCTCGCGCGAGTGGAAAGTCTGGACCGGATCGGATCGCAAAGCGCTCAACCAGCTCCAGTTCGCCGAACTGATCGAAGACAACCTGCCCGACATCGTGACGCCGGACGGCTCGACGATGCTCAGCGTCGCGCTCAATTTTGAAGCGAGCAAGGAAGGCAATTTCGTGTCGGCCGCACGGCTCCAGGACGGCAGCACGAACTTCGTCTGGAAAGAGGACGTGAACGCGACGGGCAACAAGATCGCAATGCCGTCTCAGATCACGCTCGAAATCCCCGTGTTCGAGAACGGCCAGCCCCTCCCCGTCGACGCGCGCATCAAATACCGCGTCAAGGACGGCAATCTGACCATCTGGTACGAGCTCGTGCGCCCGCACAAGGTGCTCGAAGCCGCGTTCCGCGCCATCTGGTCGCAAATCGAAGAGCAAACGGCAACGACCATCTTGCTCGGATCCCCGGAATAACACTGGCGGCGCATTTGCTCAGAAGTCGGCGACCGTCACTCGGATCGGCGAAGCCTCACCTCGCAGAGCCTTTTCGGTCGCCACCTTAACGATAGCGGACAAGTTCGCTTGCAGAGTTTTCACGTCTTGGTCTGGGGCCCCCTCGGATCCGAACACGTCAGCGAGACATTCATGGGTGACTTGGATCATCAAGATGGTGTCGTCGTACACGTGGTTGAAAAACAAGTCGCCACCGCGACGCATGATCCGAAGTTCATTTGAGGCAGCCATGAAAGAACGTCCTATTTTGTTTTCTCAAGCAATGGTGCGCGCTTTGCTGGAGGGCCGCAAGACGCAGACGCGGCGCGTCGTAAAGCCGATAGGAGCGCATCACTTGTTCCAATTTCGTGGCAACGAAGCAGCGCATGGCGCCGATGAACCGACCGGCGAATGGGCGTGGTGCCGTGCAGAGAAGGTCGTAAGCGAGCATATCCGCTGCCCGTATGGCAAGCCTGGCGATCGTCTGTGGGTGCGCGAGAGCCTGAAGTTTGTCGACACGCCGACTACTCGCCACGACCACGCTGTATATGCGGCGGATGGCGTTCGCGTGCCGCGTGATCAGCGCCTGGCCGATTGGGCGTGTGACGGCATGGCTTTCGGCTTCGCGAACTCGGTGCCATCGATTCACATGCCGCGCTGGGCGTCGCGCATTACGCTCGAAGTGACTGGCGTGCGCGTCGAGCGCCTGCATTCAGTCAGTGAGGCCGATGCGGCCGAAGAAGGCGTCGAATTCGTGGATGCCGGTCGCACGTACTGGAAAGACTATCTCGGCTCATCGACTAACTGTGACGAGATGACCTTCCTGAGTGCACGCCAGTCGTTCTCCACCCTGTGGAACAGCATCAATGGCGCCGGCGCATGGGCGGCTAACCCTTGGGTCTGGGTCGTCG
Source organism: Paraburkholderia sp. PGU19 (assembly GCF_013426915.1). Classification (GTDB taxonomy): domain Bacteria; phylum Pseudomonadota; class Gammaproteobacteria; order Burkholderiales; family Burkholderiaceae; genus Paraburkholderia. Next base: position 1,273,440 of record NZ_AP023179.1, on the reverse strand, counting down.
AATTCAAAAGGATCGGAGCATGAGCAAGATCGTCATGACCTTCGCTGACGTGGGCGACTTTGCGGCGCTTCACGCTGCCAAGCAGTGGTGCGCAGATAACGGCTACTCGGTCGGTTCTGGCTGCGCCGGCATGCCGCGCGGCCTCCTGCGCGGCGATTGGGTGATCGCCAAGTGGCGCAATCTCACCGGCCAGGAACGCGCGGATCTCGATGGCCAGATGACGGGTGACTTTCGTAACGGCCCGGTCACCGTGACGGTTAAAGAGTGATCGCCATGCCAATGAGAGCGCAACCGGCATTACTCGCAGTCCCGGCGACCCTGACTGCTGCATGTCTGTCAGTCATGGCGGGCTGGCAGCGTGGCGGGTTTCTGGCTGAGCGGGTGCTCTGGATCGCCGTCGGCGTCGTGGTGGTTGTCGCCGCTCACCTGCTCCCTGCCCTGATCCGTGCGCACGGCTGGCGCGTTCGGCTGGTCGGCGTCCTACTCTGGATCGGCTGCATGGCGGCCACCTGCTACGGACACGCGGTCTTTTTCCTCCTGGCTCAGAAGCATGCTGGCGAGGTACGCGCCGCAGCAGTACCGGCAGTAGTCACGACCGGACGCAACCCGGCAGTCATCGCCGCTGACCGCGCCGCTATCGTCTCGCGACTGACCCGCGTCACCGAACGCCGCTGCGCTGAGCCGTGCCCGAGCCTACGTATCGAGCGCGCGACGCTCGGCGCCCGGCTGGAGGCGATCGACGTCGAAGCGACCGAGGCGAAGCGACAGGAGGCCGCGCAGGACCGCGCCGACGCCGCGCGCGCCGCTGCCGTCGCTGACCCTGTGACGAGCACGCTGACCGCGTTCGGTATCCAGTCAGGTCGCGTCGATCTGCTCGCCGGTCTCGCTTTCGCGGCAGTACTCGAAGCAGTCGCGTGCTTCTGTTGGCTGCTCGCGCTGCGCCCGGTCGGATCGCGTAAACCCAATACTGGCGCGGCAGTAACGCCAGTAACGGAAGTCAGTAACGCCGTGACTGAGGTGCTGACCGAATCTGCGCCGACCGCAGAACAACCGGTAATCGAGGCAGCAGACGACGTTACCCGCGTCACGGCAGAGATTGCCGCAGGACGGCTCCGCGCGACCGTTACGGACATTCGGAAGTACCTCGGTTGTTCGCAGACGCGCGCTGCGTCGGTGCGTAAGCAGATCGTCGAAGGAGCACAGGCATGAGCGGCACACGCGCCAACTCGACGTCGTTCAAGCCCGGTTACCGCTCGCGCAGTTGGGTGCCGATCGGCACCGAGCGAGTCACCAGCATGGGCTACCTGCAACGCAAGGTGACCGACACCGGTCGCGCTGCAGACGACTGGGCGGCCGTCCACGTCCTGAACTGGGAAGCGGAGAACGGCCCAATACCAGCCGGTTACCTGCTGGTGTTCCGTGACGGTGACCGCACGAACGTGGTTCTCGACAACCTCGAACTGATTTCGCGCGGCGAGCTGCTCAAGCGCAACTCAGTCCATCGTTACCCGCCCGAACTGCGTCAGGTGATCTGGCTGAAGGGCGCACTCGTAAGGAAGATCAATGCAAACCATCAATGACCTGCGCTCCCACCTGTTCGACACATTGAAGGCGCTCAACGACAAGGAGAAGCCGCTCGACATCGAGCGCGCGAAGGTCGTCGCGGACGTCGGCCAAGTGATCATCAATTCGGCAAAGGTCGAAGTCGATTTCATGCGAGTCGCGGGTGGCAAGGGATCGGGATTCATTCCCGTTGCAGTCGTCGAGTCTGCCGATGCTCCAGCCGCCGCGGTATCGCTCCCGGATGCCGATCCCGCGCCGAGCTTCCCGTCCGCGTCGACGAACGGAATCCGCTCGATCACTCGCCACGTTTTGAAGGATTGAAGCCGTGTCTGACCGCGACTGGCACATCCACATGGCGCGCATTCATTTGATGCACGCCCGGGCGTCCCGGCGGCATCCGGCCTGGCACGCGACGCTACTGCAATGGGCGGCCCGTCGCCGCCGCGCTGCGCAACAGCCGACGCTTATCGGGCGCGGTCAAGGCGCGCTTTTCTGATAACCGCGAGGACAACGTCATGTTGAAAGCAAAGAACATCCCGCCCTGCGCACGCTTCGCTGTGGTCTCCAATCCTGGGACGATCTTCGAGCGAATCGAAGAATACGCATCTTCGCTGGATGGCGCGCGCGAAAGCGCTACTTGCTACGACGATCCCGTCGACGTCATGCGCGTCAAGCCCACGGGCGAGCTCACAACGGAATTTTGAGCGCCAGCGCGCCGATCTGATCTAACCGCAAGGACAACGATAACCATGACCAACTATCCAATGTTCGATGACAAGCTGGCGACGCTCCGCCACGCCATTGAAGGCGGCGTAAAGGCCGACACCATGCAGGCGCTCAAACTGATGGAACTGGTCGATGCAATCGGCGAGCAGTTCAAACGCGAAATCGCAGACGCTTCCGCGCCAGCCGTCAATGCTTCGGCGCGGCTCGACGAAAACACTGTCGCGCGCTTGAAACTCCTGTGCCGGATGCTTGGATTGGGCGACGCGATCAGCGACGAACTCTACGCGGACCCGGAAGCGCTATTTTCGATTTTCGGCTGCATGCGATTCAAGTTGGATGCCGCACTATCCGCCAGCACAGAAGCGGCGGCAGGCGAGCAAGCTCAGGCGCCAGGTTGGCGCGGAGATTTCGAGCGGCAGGCTGGTTCCGTAGGTTTTGATCTGTCGCGCGAGGAATTTGGAGGCGAATATTGCCACTCCGATTCGGCAGACGCATTTCGTTGGTACTACATGGGGCGCCTCGATCAGGCTTGTTCGAGCGCCCCTCCAGTCACTAGCGGGCAGAAGCTGACACAACCCGGAGAAGGCGAGGGAGGAGAGCCGCCAGAACTGCTGACCTGCGACTTTTGCGGAGCGCATACCGATGATCCGTGGCATACGAGCGACGCGATGCGCAAGCACCTGCATCAGTGCGATGCGTGTCATTCCGCTAGCGGACAGAAGCTGACGAGCGCAGCGGGCGACGTACTGGCAGAGCGTGAGCGCCAAGTGACGGCGGAAGGCTGGACGCCTGAGCATGATGATAGTCACGACGACGGGCAGATGGCCGCTGCTGCCGGTTACTACGCGCTAGCGTCTTCCTTCCCGCATGAGCGCGACATTGGACGAGGCCATGTTCCGCCTTACTGGCCGTGGGAAAAGTCATGGTGGAAGCCGTCCACGAAGCGCTGCAACCTCGTGAAGGCTGGCGCACTGATCCTTGCCGAAATCGAACGCATCGACCGCGCCTCTAGCGCCACAGCCAGCGACAACGCTGATGCGGAGGGAACGTGAGACTACCGTGGAAACCCACAGTTAATTGCGTCGCGCGCACGTCGTTCACAGTCCCGGATGGCGTTCTCTTCGCTCCCGAAGACACGCCCGAAGCCGATCCAGTAAGCCTTCATACCTTCAAGGATCTGCCGTCCGTCGAGCCTAGAAATGGACGCAATCGAACGATAGCCATCCAGAATGGATCCTTGCAACTCGTGAGGAACCCATTCCTCCGCGGCGTTCAGGATGATCCTAAAGGGCGGCGCTTTGATCTCACGGTCATACATAGCTGTTCCCCCAAAATATTTTTGAAGGAATTTGACAGGGCTAACCGGATCAGTCCGTGCGGAACCTATCGTTACAACTCGTTACACGTCGATGCGCGATGTCGAACTGTTATCGCGGCATGCGCAGAGAAGGGAGATAAGGCGTGGTGAATTTAGGCGACTTCCAGCATCAGCGCGAGGTCACTGGCGTTCTGCGCCTTGCGCCTGACCGTTTGCACGACGATTTGGTCATACAGCACATCGCCTTCGGGCGATTCGATTTCAATACCTCGCTCTTCAGCGAGTATTTCGAAGACCTGATGTGCCGTTTCGACGATGACTTTGGCTTCTGCTCGATCCATGGTTGCGTTGCTCGTAATGTTGATGACCGCCGTTACATCGGCACCAATCGCGAAAACTTTAGGGGCCTTGTATGACCGACAACATCAAGAGTCTGGTGGAGCGGCTCCGCTTCTACGCCCACGACAAAAATCCGGGTTGGATAACCATGGTTGAAGCTGTTGCCGAACTGGAAAAACAAGCGTCGCGCATCCGGGATCTTGAAGATGCGTGTCGAGAGGCGCAGACCTACTCCGAACAACTCCGCGAATCCGCCGTCCCTGTCGCTGACAGCGCAATGGCGAAGGATGCGGAGCGTCTGGATTGGCTCGACGAGATGAACGCCGCGTTGAATCGGCATTACGGCACGACCTATCAGTGGAAGCTGATTCTGAGCCCGAACATCACGCGTCTGATGACGGGCCGTCAGTGGGCTGGGTTCGTCGGCGACATCGATCTGAATGATGCGCAATGCGGCAATGGCAGTTTTGCGAGTTGCCGCGAGGCTATCGACGCCGCTATCGCGGCATCTGCAGAGAAGGAGCGCTCGTAATGCACCCGGTCTATTTCTTCGGCGACGGCATGCCTGGCTGCGACGACTGCGCGACGGTGACCGGCAAGGTTGGACAGCAATGCACGATGAACTGCTCAGGTCGCGGCGCCGCGCAGACACCGCCCGAGTTGCCGGACGCGTCGCGAATCGACGGCTGGTCTGTGACGGTGAGCGTCAATGCAGTCGACGTCCTCACGATCGGTCACAACTCGCTTAGCGGCTGCGAGAACATCGCAGACTTTGCGCCGGTCGTGCGCACAGCCGCCATGCATCTGCTGTCTTTCATCGGCGCTGGCGAAGACATCGTCGGCAACCATATTGCTGCTAGCGCACAGAGAGGAGATACGGCATGAGCGCAATGACATCTATCGAATGGACCGACGCAACATGGAACCCGCTGCGCGGCTGCTCGCGCGTGTCGGATGGCTGCCGCAACTGCTACGCCGAGAAGGTCGCGATGCGCTTTCGCGGTGAAGGTCAACCGTATGAGGGACTCGTGCGCATGACGACGCAGGGCCCGAAGTGGACCGGCGAAATCAAGCTGGTGCCCGCCGCACTGCGCGAGCCATTCGGCTGGGCGAAGCCGCGTCGCGTGTTCGTCAACAGCATGTCGGATCTGTTTCACGAGTCGGTGCCGTTCGAATTCATCGCGAGTGTGTTCGCGGTGATGAGCGTCACGACGCGTCATACATATCAGGTGCTGACGAAGCGCCCAGCTCGCATGCTTGAGTTCTTCCAGTGGGTCAAGGATGGCGCAGGCTGCTTTGACGACGACGCTATCAGTAGCCGCCTGCCGAAGGACATTCCGTGGGTTCCGCATCACCACAACACGCGCCGCGGCGGCTATGACAACTGCGGCCCTGGCTTCCCGTACGAGAACGTCTGGCTGGGCGTGAGCGTCGAGAATCAGGCCACCGCCGACGAGCGCATTCCGCTGCTGCTGCAATGCCCAGCCGCCGTGCGCTGGATCAGTGCCGAACCGTTGCTCGGGCCAGTCGACCTCGAGCGCGTTCTCTGGCCGGATCTCGGAGACCATCGTGTCGACGTGCTGCGCGGCGGTTACTGGAACGAAGCCCCCTATCTGCTAGGCGCACGCTCGGCGGCACTCGGCGCGCCAAAGGGCGGATTCACGAATCATTCGGACATGCCGGGAAAACTTGATTGGGTTGTCGTCGGCGGCGAAAGCGGCAACGGCGCGCGTCCGATGAATCCGTGGTGGGCTCGTTCGCTGCGCGACCAGTGTGATGCCGCCGGCGTGAAATTTCTGTTCAAGCAATGGGGCGAGTGGGCTGAGCAGACGCCGGAACAGCAACGACAACTTGCTGGCTCCGTGATTATGAAGCACCTCTCGGCGTGGCCCGACGGGACGCTCGGTCATGGCGACTTTCGAGAGAACGGCGGCTATGGCCGACCGTTGTTTCCCGTCGGCAAGAAAGCAGCAGGCCGCCTGCTCGACGGCCGAACGCACGATGAATTCCCGGAGGCGCGATGACTCGACTATTGGAAGCTCTCGCTGTCCAGAATAATCACATCGAGATTCGGATTTTCCTGGCACATCAGATATGCAGCCTGGCGGATGCGCTCGAAGTTAGCGAGAAAGACCTCCCGTCTTTCATCGACATTGCTGAGCAGCGCCAGCGCAGTGCCAGTGATTCGTCCCGGCCGTTGGCGATCACCATCAAGAATAGTGAACGACAAGTAATCGCCTTCCGTCGGCTCTTGCGGCGCAGAAATTTCAAACGAGTCGTTCATGTTGCCTCCCGATCTAATAGTAGTGGAGGAATCCTAGCATGACCGTCTACGTCGACGACATGAACGCCGCGTACGGCCGCATGAAGATGTGTCACATGCTAGCCGACACAGACGACGAGCTTCACGCTATGGCCGCAACCATCGGCGTCGCAAAACGCTGGTGGCAGAGTCCCGAGAAAACAAGCGGCAGCCACTATGACATTGCGCTGAGCAAAAAAGCACTTGCAATCGCCGCCGGCGCGATCGAAATCACTTGGCGGCAGGCTGGCGCGATGAACACGCGCAGACGCGTCACTGGCGAACTTGGCGACCCAGCTGACGCGGTTGAATGGGTGGCTAACTTAAGGGCGCAACGCCGAGCACAAGCAGCATGACTGAAGCAGCACAACGAGTAATCGAAACAACAAGCAAACATTGGGGTGTCGAATGGCAGCGCAACTGATTCCACTGTCTGTCTGGGCCGAAGCGATCTTCGGCGAGCACAAGCCGCATCGCAACACGCTGATGAACTGGATTCGCAACGGTCGTATCCGGCCGGTGCCGCGCAAGGTCGGTCGCGAGTATTTCTGCAAGCCGAACGCCGAATACGTCGATCCGGTCGCCGAACGCATCGAAAGGATGACAAATGGCCGCTAGGCGCCGCCAGGCTGCCCGGCGCAACTGGCCGGACAACCTCTACAAGAACGGGAACGACTATTACTGGTTCCGCAACCCGTCGAACGGCGAGACGTTCGGGCTCGGCTATGACTTCAAGGTCGCAGCGGCGCAGGCGCGCGTCGTCAATGCCGAGCTGCTGCGACGCAAGGGCGACACTGGATTGCTTCAGCGCGTGTTCGGCGGCGACATGACGTTCGCCGCATGGTGCGATCGCTATGCCGATGTCTACGCTGAACGCCAGAACAGCCCGAAGAGCGAACAGATTCTGCGTGGCCACCTGAAGATCATCAAGGCCGCGCCGTTCGCGAGCCGGTCGGTTAGGCAGGTCGAGCCGAAAGAGATCGGCGAATGGCTGAAGGACAACACGGCGGCCGTGAGCGCATCGCACACGTCGCGCCTGCGCAGTCGCTTGATCGACATGTTCAATGAAGCGATCGCCGAAGGGCTGCTGAAGCCCGGCGAGAACCCTGTCATCGCGCTGCGCAATCCGAAGAGCGAAGTGGCACGCGATCGGCTGACGCTCGACGAATTCCTGACCATCGTCAAGCTCGCGCGCGAGCAACCCGAGAACGTGTGGGCGGCCCGAGCATTCATGCTCGCGCTGATCACCGGCCAGCGCCGCGAAGACGTCAAGGGTATGGAGTTCAGCGACGTGAAGGACGGGTTTCTCTGGGTCGAGCAGCGCAAGAGCCAAGGCCGCACGAAGCTGAAGATCCCGGTGACGATCGGTCTGAAGGCGCTCGGCGGTCTGACGATCGAGGACGTGATCCGCGAGTGCCGCGACGACATCGTGTCGAAGCACATGATCCACCACGTGCGGCACAAGGGCACGGCGAAGCCTGGCCACAGCCCGAAGCTTGGCAGCTTCTCGACCATGTTCGCGACATACCGCGACGCAGCAAAGGTTGTGGTTCCGGAAGGCAAGACGCCGCCGACGTTTCACGAGATCCGCTCACTCGCCGCGCGCCTCTATGGCGACGAGTTCGGCGCCGAATTCGCGCAGGCACTGCTCGGCCACAAAACAGCCCAGATGACCGCGCTTTATCGCGACAGCCGAGGCCGCGAATGGAACGAAGTTAAGGTGCAGTCCGCGTAAAAATTTTGGATTGTTATTGGATTAATTTTGGACAGAATCCGGGGAGCCGCGCCAGATAAGGCTCTCCGGCTAGCGGAATAACCGAATTCGGATCGTTCCGTTAGATGACAATTTGCCTGTCCGTCTGAATGAGTTGGCCGGGGCATGTGGCCGGCCGTTTGCGGCCACGCGTGCTCGTGCGGCGAGGTTCGTGCGGCGCGGGTAGCCGAGGTAGCTGGAGGCCACCGCGCCGGATAGGTGAATACTATACTGTATGTTTATACAGTTTTGCACGCCGATTGCACGACGATAACGCTGCGATCGGCATAAGCCAGATGACCAGTGTGTGACGCCGCGAACTTCGTGCGGTTCAGCGTGGAATCGAGTCAATCGTGGCGCAGGCTCGCGCCGCTCGCGTCATGTGCCAACGCGCAACGCAAAAGAAAAACCCGGTGGAGCACCGGGTTCGAATGGCCGTCCCCCACAGCCTTCGGGCGAAGGCCGCGCAGCCGCTTACCACACGCCATCTGTCACCTTGCGACGGTCGAATGCGCATCGACGATGGTCTTCGTCTGGTTCGCCCCCCCCGGCGGACCACAAAGCGTCGGACGACTCCTCGCAGCACCTCATGCATCGTCCGAACGCTTGGACAATGTATGAGCGCAGGCTTAACAGAAACTTAAAGCGCGACGCGCTTGCTGGATGGGATGCGGCAAGGCGCACAGAACAGCCCAAATACTCCGTACTCGCGGCTGGAAGTTCGATGCGGGGTGCCTATCATTCTTTGGAACGCCGAGGTGGAGGCATCGGAGTGTGGATTCTGTAGGATGAATCTGCATGCGGTGCAGGCTCCCGAGCGCCGCGATCCGCAGCGCCCGTCACGATGACGGCTCGCCACTGGCCGGCATCGCCCCGACTCAAGTGGAGGTGCGCAATGAAGTTCATTGTTCAGTGGAACGGGCTGCCGACAGCACAGCAATCGGCCGTCGAGCGCTTCATGAAATCAGGTGGCGCCCTGCCGCCCGATGGCATCACGATGCTTGGACGCTGGCATTCGATCGGCGAATTGAGCGGCTGCGCGATCATCGAGTCCGACAGCACCGCACCAATGGCCGCGTGGATGCTGCAATGGGGCGATATTTTTACGTTCAGGATCTCGCCGGCCGTCACCGACGAGGAACTCGGGGCAGCGTTGGGTGCGTTTCTGGCGCAGAAGTGAGGTGGTGCTGCGTTCGGCGGTCTTGTTGAACCCGCTGAACATCGCTGAACATTGATTAGTCAGGATGACGATGCAGTTCAATGTCGACCCTGGACACGTGCAAAACGGCCGCGCAAAAGAAAAAAAGGACTTACGGCATGACACCGTAAGTCCTTTTTGTCTTTCTGGTCGGGGCGAGAGGATTTGAACCTCCGACCACCTGCACCCCATGCAGGTACGCTACCAGGCTGCGCTACGCCCCGAAAGAACGAAAGTATAACAGAGCCTTCCGGCGAATAGAACTGCAACAATCAATCTCGATACAACTAAATCGTTCAATGCCCGAGCAGGTCGATCACTTGCAGCAACTCCTTGCGCAACTGATCGACATCGACGGTGGCCGTGGTAGCGGCCGGTTGCATGACCGTACCTTCGACCACTTCGCCCTCGCCTTCCGCCGCTTGACCGGCGCCATGCGAATCGAGCCGGTTGCGGGCGCCGTTGATCGTGAAGCCCTGCTCGTATAGCAGTTCGCGGATCCGCCGGATCAGCAGCACTTCGTGATGCTGGTAGTACCGGCGATTGCCCCTGCGCTTCACCGGACGCAACTGCGTGAACTCCTGCTCCCAATACCGCAGCACATGCGGCTTCACACCGCATAGTTCACTGACTTCACCGATCGTGAAGTAGCGCTTCGCGGGAATCGGAGGCAAGACGACTTTTTCGATCGTCGCTGTCATCGTCAGTTAGCGGTCGGATAACCGTCGTAGTGGTTGCGCGGGCGCGCGAATCGATCAGCGCGCGAAGCTCTCTTCAGCGCCGTTCTCGACCAGCGCCTTCAGCTTTTGACTTGCGTGGAACGTCACGACGCGGCGCGCGGCGATAGGAATCGCCTCGCCCGTTTTCGGATTTCTGCCCGGACGCTGTGGCTTGTCGCGCAACTGGAAGTTGCCGAAGCCGGACAGCTTGACGCTGTCGCCACTCTCCAACGCGTCGCGAATTACTTCGAAGAACGCTTCGACCATGTCCTTCGCTTCCCGCTTGTTGAGCCCGACGTTGTCGAACAGCAGCTCGGCAAGCTCAGCCTTGGTGAGCGTCGGCGCTTCGCCCGACGCGCTGGCGGTTGAGGTAGGGATATCGCGAATCATGGCGCTACGCTGCGCCGTAAGAAGGGCTTCGAAATCACTCGAGTTCATTTCATTCATATCTGTCAAATGGCGCGTCAACCAGAACGGAACTTGCGGAACAGCCGTTTTCGGTTATCCGCGCAACCGGGCGCCATATACTCGAGCAAGACGATCCACCAGAGTCTGAATGGCCAGATCGACCGTTTCATCCTGAAGGGTGCCACCAGTATCTTGCAAGGTTACACGGAACGCAAGGCTTTTCTCGTGCGCTGCCAGCCCGCCGGAAGTATTTGATTTTGCACGAAATTCATCGAAAAGCGCAACCCTTTGAATGGTCTTGCAAGCCTCGTCCGAAAGCGCCTTTTGCATCTCGTCAAAGAGCGCCTGAACTTCGATTTTCTGATCGACGACGATCGCGATATCGCGCCGCACGGGCGGGAATTTCGACACTTCCGTCGGGGTCGGCAGCGCGCGCTCAATCAGCGCCTCTGCTTCGACTTCGAACAGGATCGGCGCGTGCGGCAGGTCGTACTTCTGCATCCAGCGCGGATGCAGCTCGCCGATCCAGCCAATTGCGCGGTCATCGAGTTCGATGCGCGCGCTACGTCCCGGATGCAGCGCCGGATGTTCCGCCTTCACGAAGCGCGCGACGGCAGGCGCCAGCAACGCTTCGAGATCACCCTTTACGTCGAAGAAGTCGACGGCACGCGTTTGCGCGCCCCACTGCTCTTCGACGACGGGACCATAGGCGAGCGCGCCGAACATCTTCGGTTGCGCGAAACCTTCGACAGCCAGTTCACCCGCCTTGATCGATGCGTCCTGCAGGAACACGCGACCCGCTTCGAAAACGCGAATGCGGTCCGCGCGACGGTTCAGGTTATGGCGCAGCACGTTGATCAGGCTGCCGAACAGCGTCGTGCGCATCACCGACAGCTGGCTCGCGATCGGATTCAACAGGCGCACCGGCTTCTCATTGCCCGCGAAATCCTGCTCCCATTCCGCATCGACGAAACTGAAGTTCACCGTTTCCGCGTAATCGCGCGCGGCGAGCGCGTGACGCAGCGTGTGAATGGAGCGCCGCGTCTCGTTCGTGCGGCGCATCTCGCTGCGCGCGACGGGCGGGTTCGCCGGAATCTTCTCGAAGCCGTAAATGCGAGCGACTTCTTCGATCAGGTCTTCTTCGATTTCGATATCGAAGCGATACGGCGGCGGCGTCACGAGGAAGTCGTCGCCATCGCGCTCGAACGGCAAGCCCAGGCGCGTGAAGATCTGCGCGATTTCGTCAGCGCTGATCGTCACACCGATGATGCGGTTCGCACGCGCGACGCGCATCTTGACGGGCTCGCGCTTCGGCACGTTGACGATCTGATCGTCGACGGGACCGGCCTCGCCGCCGCAGATGTCGAGAATCAGCTGCGTGATCCGTTCGATGTGGTCGACAGTCGTCGAATAGTCGACGCCCCGTTCGAAGCGGTGACCCGCGTCCGTCGAGAAGTTATAACGGCGGGAACGGCCACGAATGCTATCGGGCCACCAGAACGCGGCTTCCAGATAGATGTGGGGCGTATCGAGCGTGACGGCCGTGCTGTCGCCGCCCATGATGCCCGCGAGGCTTTCGATGTGGTGATCGTCGGCGATCACGCCGACCGTTTCATCCACTTCGACGGTGTTGCCGTTCAGCAGCTTCAGCGACTCGCCGGGCTTGCCCCAGCGCACGTCCATGCTGCCGTGAATCTTGTCCAGATCGAACACGTGCGACGGACGGCCGAGCTCGAGCATCACATAGTTCGAAATGTCGACCAGCGCCGAAATGCTTCGTTGACCGGAACGTTCGAGCCGCTCGACCATCCACGCCGGCGACTTCGCGCGTGCGTTGACGCCACGGATCACGCGGCCCGAGAAACGGCCGCACAGGTCCGGCGCCGAAATCTTCACGGGCAGCGTTTCGTTGAGCTTGACCTCGACGGGCTTGATCGCGAGCGGACGCAGCGGGGCGCCCGTGATCGCGGCCGTCTCGCGCGCGACGCCGAACACCGACAGGCAATCGGCCTTGTTCGGCGTCAGCTTGATTTCGAACACGGTGTCGTCGAGGTTCAGCGTTTCGCGGATATCCTGGCCGATAGGCGTATCTTCCGGCAGGATCAGCAGGCCGCTATGATCTTCCGACAGCTTCAGTTCACGCGCCGAGCACAGCATGCCTTCGCTTTGCACGCCACGCAGCTTCGACAGCTTGATCTCGAACGGCGCGCCGCCCTCTTCGGCGGGCGGCAGTTGCGCGCCCACCAATGCGACGGGAACCTTGATGCCGGGCGACACGTTCGGCGCACCGCACACGATGTTCAGCGTCGCGCCCGTGCCGGCGTCGACCTGACACACGTTGAGTTTGTCCGCGTCCGGGTGCTTGACGACTTCGAGCACGCGGCCCACCACGATCTTCGACGTCGGCGGCGCTGCGGGACGCAGGTCTTCCACTTCGAGACCGGCCATCGTCAGGGCGTGCGACAGCTCGTCCGTCGTCAGTTGCGGATCGACAAAGGTTCTGAGCCAGGATTCCGGGAATTGCATGGTTCTGTACGTTCTAAACAGGTTGTGTCCGCATCCGGCCAGTATGTCGACAATGTCGGCACCAAGCCGGAGGCGCTGTTTGCGGCGTGGCACTCAGGTTGCCGAATGCCGTGCCGCTCTCGTCGCGTGTTTAAAGCCTGTTGGCTCGCGCTCTACGCTTTGGCTCGCCTCAGGCGAACTGGCGCAGGAAGCGCAGGTCGTTTTCAAAGAACAGACGCAGGTCCTGAACGCCGTAACGCAGCATCGTCAGACGCTCGAGCCCGCTGCCGAATGCAAAGCCAATATAGCGCTCGGGGTCGAGACCCATGTTGCGGATCACCGTCGGGTGAACCTGGCCCGAGCCCGAAATTTCGAGCCACTTACCGGCGTTCTTGCCCTGCTCGAACATCATGTCGATCTCGGCTGACGGCTCGGTAAACGGGAAGTACGACGGACGGAAGCGCACGAGAATATCGTCGCGCTCGAAGAATTTCTTGAGGAAGTCGGTATAGACGCCCTTCAGGTCAGCGAAGCTGATGTTCTCGTCGATCCACAGGCCTTCGACCTGATTGAACATCGGCGAGTGCGTCGCGTCGCTGTCCACACGGTACGTGCGGCCGGGCACGATCACCTTGATAGGCGGCGTGTTGGTGCGCGCGTAGCGGACCTGCATCGGGCTGGTGTGGGTGCGCAGCAGCAGCGGACGGCCTTCGGCGTCCTTGCCGTCGACGTAGAACGTGTCCTGCATCGAACGCGCCGGATGGTTTTCCGGGCTGTTCAGCGACGTGAAGTTGTACCAGTCGGTTTCGATCTCCGGGCCGTCGGCCACGTCGAAACCAATGGTGCGGAAGATTTGCTCGACGCGCTCCCACGTGTGCATCACGGGGTGCAGACTGCCCGTGCCCGTGCCGCGGCCGGGCAAGGTCACGTCGATGGCTTCGGCAGCGAGGCGCTGGTTCAGCAGCGCGTCGGCAAGCGCCTGGCGGCGCGCCGTCAGCGCGGCTTCGACCTGCTGCTTGACGATGTTGATCCGCGCGCCTTCCGTCTTGCGCGTTTCGGGATCGAGCTTGCCGAGCCCCTTCAACAGTTCCGTCAGTGCGCCCGACTTGCCGAGAAAGCGTGCCTTCTCGTTTTCGAGCGTGGTGACGTCGGAGGCTTGTTCAAAGGCGCTTTTAGCGTCGGCGACAATCTGGTCCAGATCCATTGATCCCATCTTTTCAACGTCAGTATTCAATCGAAGTAAAACTGGCTCGACCAACAAAAAAGGGGCTCGGTGAGGAGCCCCGTTTTTGTTGCAGCGTCACCGAGACTACCGGATTGTTCGCTGCAACGAACCACGCAGTACTAGATGCTAACAGCGCACTCAGGCTGCAACGGCGGCTTTCACCTGCTTGACGATCGCAGCAAAAGCAGCCTTGTCGAACACAGCCATGTCGGCCAGCACCTTGCGGTCGAGTTCGATCGACGCCTTCTTCAGGCCGTTGATGAACACGCTGTACGTCATGTCGTGCTGACGCACCGCCGCGTTGATACGCGTGATCCACAGTGCGCGGAACACACGCTTCTTGTTGCGGCGATCGCGGTAGGCGTATTGGCCTGCGCGCATGACCGCCTGCTTGGCGATGCGATAGACGTTATTGCGGCGGCCGCGGTAACCCTTGGCCAGGTTGATGATCTTCTTGTGGCGGGCCCGTGCGGTAACCCCACGTTTGACTCGAGGCATGTTTCGCTCCTATGAGTGTCGGTTAAGGGTTAGGCGAACGGCAGCATCGCGCGTACGGAGTTCAGATCGGAATCATGAACTGCCGTGACGCCGCGCAGGTGACGCTTGTTCTTGGTGGTCTTCTTGGTAAGAATGTGGCGCTTGAAGGCTTGACCGCGCTTGACGGTACCGCCCGGACGAACCACGAAGCGCTTTGCAGCGCTCTTCTTGGTCTTCATCTTCGGCATGACAACTACTCCATTATTTGATGGATATGGGTGTGCGGTCGGCCCAGAAAGCCCTCATCCGCCCTTTGAAACCCACTCCACTTGGTATGCAGACGGCCTGAACTGCTGACCGCTGCTTTTCAGGAAGAACGCACGCTGAACAGCTGCGAGCGAATTCCGAAACCTGCTTGCACACGCCGCCTTCGACGACGCGCGACTCAAACTTTCCAACAAACGCATCGCTCACATTGTGATACGCAGCGAACGTCTGCTTACTTCTTTTTCTTCGGCGCCAGCACCATGATCATCTGGCGGCCTTCCATCTTCGGCATCTGCTCGACCTGACCGACTTCATCCAGATCGGTACGCAGACGCTCGAGCATGCGCATGCCGATTTCCTGGTGAGCCATTTCGCGGCCACGGAAACGCAACGTGATCTTCGTCTTGTCGCCATCTTCAAGGAAGCGGACGAGATTGCGCAGTTTGACGTTGTAGTCACCGTCATCCGTACCCGGCCGGAATTTGACTTCCTTGACCTGGATGACCTTCTGCTTGAGCTTGGCCTCGTGCTGCTTCTTCGCTTCCTGGTACTTGAACTTGCCGTAGTCCATCAGGCGGCAGACGGGCGGAACCGCTTGCGGCGCGATTTCAACCAGGTCCACGTCCTGCTGTTCCGACAGGCGGAAAGCATCAGCCAGTTTTACGATGCCGAGCGGTTCGTTGTCGATCCCGACCAGACGCACCTCGGGTGCTGTAATTTCACCGTTGATGCGATGCGACGACTTATCAGTAGCGATGTTACGTTTCCTCTAAAAATTAAAAAAACGAGCCGCGCTGCCTGGTGGTTACTTGAACGTCTGCACGTCCTGGCGCAGACGCTCGCTGAAGGCATCGAGGGACATCACGCCCAGATCGACACCGCCACGGGCACGCACGGCTACCGTTTGTGCATCACGCTCCTTATCGCCGACGACCAGCAGATACGGCACCTTTTCAAGCGTGTGCTCGCGTATTTTATAGCTAATCTTCTCGTTGCGCAAATCGGCCTCCACTCTAACCCCTTGTTTTTGCAACGATTGGGCCAGAGATTGTGCGTATTCCGCCTGACTTTCCGCGATATTCATCACGACGACCTGCATCGGCGCCAGCCAGGCAGGCATTGCACCGGCATGGTGCTCGATCAGAATGCCGAGGAAACGTTCCATTGATCCGACGATTGCCCGGTGCAGCATGATCGGGCGGCGGCGGCTATTGTCCTCCGCCACGTACTCGGCGCCGAGGCGCTCAGGGAGCACCATGTCGAGCTGAAGCGTGCCGCACTGCCACGAACGGCCGAGCGCATCCTTGATGTGATATTCGACCTTCGGACCGTAGAACGCGCCCTCGCCCGGCAATTCTTCCCAGCTCACGCCGCACGCCGTCAGCGCGTCACGCAGACCCTGCTCGGCGCGATCCCACGTTTCATCCGTACCCGCGCGCGCGTCAGGACGCAGCGACAGCTTGATCTCGACGTTGTCGAAGCCGAAATCCTTATAGACGCTCATCGCCAGCGTATTGAACGCGATCGATTCGCTGATGAACTGGTCCTCGGTACAGAAAATATGCGCATCGTCCTGGACGAAGCCGCGCACACGCATCAGGCCGTGCAGCGCGCCCGACGATTCATTCCGATGGCACGAGCCGAACTCCGCATAACGCAGCGGCAGATCGCGGTACGAACGCAGGCCATGATTGAACACCTGCACGTGACCCGGGCAGTTCATCGGCTTGATCGCGTAGTCGCGCTTTTCCGACTCCGTCGTGAACATGTTTTCACGATAGTTCTGCCAGTGACCGGACGCTTCCCACAGCGAGCGGTCCATGATCATCGGCGTCTTGATCTCGAGATAGCCCGCGTCGTTCACGCGACGGCGCATGTATTGCTCGACCTGCTGCCACAACGTCCAGCCGCGCGGATGCCAGAACACCATACCCGGCGACTCGTCCTGCATGTGAAACAGGTCGAGCTGCTTGCCGAGCTTGCGGTGGTCGCGCTTTTCCGCCTCTTCGAGCATGTGCAGATACGCGTCCTGGTCTTCCTTTTTCGTCCAGGCCGTGCCGTAGATACGCTGCAACTGCTCATTCTTCGAGTCGCCGCGCCAGTACGCACCTGCGAGCTTCATCAGCTTGAAGACCTTCAGCTTGCCCGTCGACGGGACGTGCGGGCCGCGGCACAGGTCCGTGAAGCCACCGTGAGAGTACAGCTTGATCTCATCGCTGGCGGGAATCGATTCGATGATCTCAGCCTTGTACTTTTCGCCGATGCTCTTGAAGTACTCGACCGCTTCATCGCGCGACACTACGCGGCGCGACACCGGCTCGTCCTTCTTCGCGAGCTCCTGCATGCGCTTTTCGATCTTCTCGAGATCTTCGGGCGTGAAAGGACGGCTATACGAGAAGTCGTAGTAGAAGCCGTTGTCGATCACCGGCCCGATCGTCACCTGCGCCTCGGGAAAGAGATCCTTCACCGCGTACGCGAGCAAATGCGCCGTCGAGTGGCGAATGATGTCGAGGCCATCGGCGTCCTTGTCCGTGACGATCGCGAGCGAAACATCGCGATCGATCAGCGTGGACGTATCGACCAGTTCACCGTCGATCTTGCCACCAAGCGCCGCCTTCGCGAGACCGGGGCCGATCGAGGCCGCCACTTCGGCGACGGTCACGGGATGCTCGTACTGTCGAACAGAACCATCGGGCAGTCGTATCGAAACCATTGCGTTCTCCGTAATGCCGGCCGGCGGCACAGGCAACAAGACTTAAAGACCAAAAGCGCGACAAAAAAAATGCGGCCCCGCTTTCGAGGGGCCGCATTCACATTTCTGCAAGACTGCTGCAAACAACAAGGGCGAAAGTGGTCCTCGACTAGCGTCGCTCCGAAACAGTTCCGGTCAACGTTCGCGGTGTCATAACCATGTTCGCTTGGTTCGCCATTTACGCCGAAGCGCTCATTGCTACTTGCGTTTGCGAAACATCGGCAAGCCGAAGTTTCAGATTCGTTGGTAGGCTCGATTGGACTCGAACCAACGACCCCCACCATGTCAAGGTGGTGCTCTAACCAGCTGAGCTACGAGCCTAGAGAAACGAGATTATATGGAGCGTAGAGAAAGTTGGCAAGCATTTTTATGCGGTGACATCAAAATCCAAATGCCGGCTTCGCGCAAGGCCAACATCATCACTTGCGCGTGGCCCTGACGACGCCCGCCACTTCGCCCAACATCGCGCACGCGCGCTGGATCTGCGCCGCGCTTGATACTTCCACCGTGAACTGCATGAATGCAGCGTTGCGCCGCGATTGCGTCTTGACGCCGACCACGTTCATCTTCTCGCGCGCGAACACTTCGGAGATATCGCGCAGCAGACCTTGCCGGTCGGTGGCTTCGATCGAGAGATCGACGGGATAGACCGACTTGCCACGCCCGCTCATCACGTCCGCGGACCAGGCCGTTTGCAGCACGCGTTCCGGCGCGCGCTCCGCCATCCGCAGGAACGTCGGGCAATCGCTGCGATGTATCGACATGCCCTTGCCACGCGTGACGAAGCCCGCGATGTCGTCGGGCGGCGCCGGGCGGCAGCAGCGCGCGAGCTGCGTAAGCAACGCATCCACACCGACGACGAGCACACCCGTCGACGCGCCATGCGCGACGCTCGCGCCGCTGCTGCGTTTCTCGAACTGCTCGGGCGCTTCGACGACGGGCTCGGCGGGCGGCGCATCGTTCAGCGCCTGCTCGACGAGCCGCAAGCTGAACTCTTCCTTGCCGACCACCGAGAACAGATCGTCGGTGGACTTGAAACCGAGCTTTGCAGCAAGCTGATCGAGATTGACCGACGTCTTGCCTTCGCGCTGCAAGGTCTTTTCGACCATCGCGCGCCCCGTTGCGATGTTCTCCTGCACTTCGACCGCATTGAACCACGCACGCACCTTCTGGCGCGCGCGGTTGCTTTGCAGATAGCCAAGATTCGGATTGAGCCAGTCGCGCGACGGACCACCCTCTTTCACCGCGATGATCTCGACCGTCTGCCCGTTCTGCAACGGCGTATTCAACGGCACCATCGCGCCGTCGACCCGCGCGCCGCGGCAACGATGTCCCAGCTCGCTATGCAGGTGATACGCAAAATCGAGCGGTGTTGCGCCTTGCGGCAGCGGAATCACGCGCGCCTGCGGCGTGAGCGTGTAGATATGGTCGTCGTCGAGCGTCGCCTGGCGCAGTTGCTCCCACGGTCGGGCAGCGCCCTTTTCACCGGGCTTGCCTTCGGACACATCGTCCTTCCACGCAAGCAGTTGACGCAGCCAGGCGATCTTCTCGTCGTACTTCTCGTTGGCGCTGAACTGGCCGCCGTACCCGCGCGTGCCCGCTTCCTTGTAACGCCAGTGCGCGGCCACGCCATACTCGGCGAACTGATGCATTTCCTGCGTGCGGATCTGCACTTCGAATGCGCGGCCGTCATCGCCGATCACGACCGTATGCAGCGACTTGTAGCCGTTCGGCTTGGGCCGCGAAATGTAGTCGTCGAATTCCCTCGGCACTGGCTGCCACAGGTTGTGCACGATGCCGAGCACCGTGTAGCAATCCTTGATGTCCGGCACGATGACGCGAAACGCGCGCACGTCGTACAGCTCGGAAAAGTCGAGTTCCTTGCCACGCATCTTGCGCCAGATGCTGTAGATATGCTTTGGCCGGCCGCTCACCTCGGCGTTGATATGCGCAGCAGCCAGCTCCTGTTGCAGTTGCGCGATCGCCTCGGCCACATAGGTTTCGCGCTCGACGCGCTTCTCGTCGAGCAGCTTCGCGATCCGCTTGTAGGTTTGCGGCTCCTCGAAGCGAAACGCGAGGTCTTCGAGTTCCCACTTCAATTGCCAGATGCCGAGCCGGTTTGCGAGCGGCGCGTAGATATCGAGCGTCTCGCGCGGCACGTCCGGCGTAGGCGTGAGCTTCGCCGCAGCGTAATAGCGCAGCGATTGCAGCCGCGAAGCGAGCCGGATCAGCACGACGCGGATGTCCTGCGCGAACGCGAGCAGCATCTTGCGCAGCGCCTCGACCTGCGCGCGGCGCGCGGCCTGCGCATCGCGGCCCGCTTCGGGCATCGCGTTCTGCGCCGCGCGCATGCTCACGGTGCCGAGCCGCAACAGCTTGCGCACGTCGCCGACCAGTTGCGCGACTTCCTCGCCGAAGTTGTCGGCGATGGTCTGCTCGGGGTTCGCCAGATGCGGCGTCAGCGAGAACAACGCCGCCGCCAGCACTGCAGGCGGATCGACGTTCAGCGTGCGCATGATGGCGGCCGTGCCCGCGGCATGGTCGGCGAGCGACTCGCCCGACGACAGGCGCGCATCGCCCGCGTGCTCGCGCACGAACGCGAGTGCGTCGTCGAAAGACGGCGTTGGGTTCGGAGCGGTCGTGACGGTGTCGGTGTTCATCATGCGGCGGCCCGCGGCACACGCGGGCGGTCAGGCGAATGCTTGAGACGTGATGGCTGGCTTAGCTGCGCTGCGCGGCGACGACGACCACTTCGACGAGGCACTTCGGGTTGGCGAGCTTCGCCTCGACCGTTGCGCGCGGCGGCGTATTGCCTTGCGCGACCCATTCGTCCCACGCCGCGTTCATGCCGGCAAAATGCACCATGTCCGATATGTATATCTGCACCGACAGCAGCAGCGACTTGTCGCTGTTGACTTCACCGAGCAGACGGTCGATGTGGCCCAGCACTTCGCGCGTTTGACCGACGATGTCCTGATCGGTGTCCTCGGCGATCTGGCCAGCAAGATAGACCGTGCCGTTGTGCACGGCGGTTTCCGAAAGACGCTTGCCGACGTGATGACGAATGACTGCCATGAAATGTCCTGTCCGTTGAGAATGAAAAAACGACGCTGCGCGGCCATGCGTTTTGCGTGCACTCCGATCCCTCGAGACCGGTCAGCGACGCCGCGCCAATCTCATATTATGACGCGTCAGCGCCGTCCCCGATAAAGAACCGTTTCACGATATCGATCTGATCAGGGGAGAGAAAGGCTGGCGCATGGCCCACACCGGGGATTTCGACGCTCGACACATTGCGTCCCTTCTCGATCATCTGCGCGACGGTTTCGCGCGACAGCAGATCCGATTGCTCGCCCCGCACCACGAGCACGGGGCCCGCGATCGCCGCAAACGACTGCCACAGCGCAGCCTCCCCGAGCGCTGTCAGTTCGGGCGTGGTCTTCGTGAACGGCTCTGCGATGCGCGGGTCATAGCGAAAGCGCCACGCGCCGTCACGCTCGTGCACGAGCGGAGAATTGATCTCGCGCCATTCTTCCGGCGTCAACGGACCGAACGATTGCGCGAGCAACGCGGCATGATCGATCGCTTCCTGCTGCGTGGCGAACGACACCAGTTGCCCCAGGTAGCTGCCGATACGCTCGAGCGCGACCGGCTCGACATGCGGGCCGACGTCATTGACGATCATCTTTCGAATGGGCGAGTCCTTCAGCCCGGCGAAGGCCATGCCGATCAGTCCACCCATCGACGTACCGAACCAGTCCACCGACTCCACGCCAAGCCGCGCGACGAGCGTGACCATATCGCCGACATACTGCGGAATCGCGTAGTAGGCGGGATTGGCAAGCCACGACGACAAGCCGCGCCCGACCACGTCAGGACACACCACGCGATACACCGACGACAACGCCGCCGCGACCCGGTCGAAGTCACGCCCCGAGCGCGTGAGACCATGCACGCAGACCAGCACGCGTGGGTTGTCGGGTGCGCCCCATTCGGTGTACGCGATGCGATGCAGGCCCGCTGGACTCGCGCATTGCACATAACGTTGACGAGGCACGGCGGAATCGATTGCGGACGAAACGGCGACAGGCGTGGCGGTCATCAGGATTCCCTCGATCGAAATAAGGCAGCGTGCAAAGGCGCACCGAACACGATCGATTCTAAACCGCTTCGCCTTGATCGCTCATCGGTCAAACGGCATAGGACAAAAGCACAAAACACAAAAGAAAAAGCGGGCGCGACCTGCATCGCACCCGCTTCACTTCAATCTTCAGGTCAAGCCAATCCGGCGCGAAGCCGGACGACGCAAATCAGCCCACTGCGCTCGTGTCGAGCGGCGCGCCCGTCTTCGCCTTGATCTCGTCGACGGTAACGCCATCGGCCAGTTCGACCAGCTTCAGACCGCCGTCGACCACATCGATCACGCCGAGGTCGGTGATGATCCTGTCGACCACGCCCACGCCCGTCAGCGGCAGCGTGCATTCCTCGAGAATCTTGTGCTGGTCGCCCTTCGCGACGTGCTCCATCAGCACGACGACCTTCTTCACGCCCGCGACGAGGTCCATCGCGCCGCCCATGCCCTTGATCATCTTGCCCGGGATCATCCAGTTCGCCAGATCGCCCTTCTTGCTGATCTGCATGGCGCCCAGAATGGCCAGGTTGATGTGGCCGCCGCGGATCATCGCGAACGAATCGGCCGACGAGAAAATCGACGAACCGGGCAGCGTCGTCACCGTCTGCTTGCCGGCGTTGATGAGATCGGCGTCGACTTCTTCTTCATACGGCGACGGGCCGATGCCGAGCAGGCCGTTTTCCGATTGCAGCCACACTTCCATGCCCGCGGGCACGTGGTTGGCGACGAGCGTCGGCAGGCCGATGCCGAGGTTCACGTAAAAGCCGTCCTGCAGTTCCTGCGCCGCGCGCGCGGCCATCTGGTCACGATTCCAAGCCATGGTCATTCTCCTTTCGCGCGGACGATGCGTTGTTCGATACGTTTTTCGGGGTTCGCGTTCAGCACGATACGCTGCACGAAAATGCCCGGCGTGTGGATCGCGTCTGGATCGAGTTCACCCGTCTCGACGATCTCTTCGACTTCCACGACCGTAATCTTGCCGGCCATCGCGCACATCGGGTTGAAGTTGCGCGCGGTGCGACGGTAGATCAGGTTGCCCGACTTGTCGGCCTTCCATGCCTTGACGAGCGCGACGTCGGCCGTCAGCGAATGTTCGAGCACGTAGTGGTTCTCGCCGAACTGGCGCGTTTCCTTGCCGTCCGCGATGATCGTGCCGTAGCCCGTGTTCGTGAAGAAAGCCGGAATGCCCGAGCCGCCCGCGCGCAGCTTTTCGGCGAGCGTGCCTTGCGGCGTGAATTCCAGCTCGAGTTCGCCCGCCAGGTACTGGCGCTCGAATTCCTTGTTCTCGCCCACATACGACGAGATCATTTTCTTGATCTGGCGCGTTTCCAGCAGCAAACCGAGGCCGAAGCCATCGACGCCCGCGTTGTTGCTGATGCAGGTGATGCCCTTGACGCCCGAATCGCGCAGGGCGGCGATCAGCGCTTCAGGAATGCCGCACAGCCCAAAGCCGCCGACAGCGAATGTCTGGCCGTCCTTGACGATGCCTTCGAGCGCGGACGCCGCGCTTGCGTAGACTTTGTTCATCAGTGTGTCCCTTCCTTGATTGGATACCCGAAATCCGGATCGATGCGACGCCGTTCTTATATCGACTGGCTGCGTGTTCCTGCGCGCTTTCGCGACGCCGAACCAGTTGCCGGGGCGCTGCGGGCCTGGCCCGAAACGCCATTCTAGTCATCTGCGGCGACGGGTGGCGTGACTTGCGCAAAACATTGCAAACCGGTGCTCATGCACGCCAACCGCGCATCTTGTGATGTGCCGAAAGGGTACGATGCGGCGGCCTTGCGGCACAATACGCAAAAATACATAAGTATTCGTACCGCACCCTTCGCTGATTTCATGCCCGAACTGGATTACCAAACCGCTTTTCATCTCGCGCCGATCGGTCTCGTGCTGTCGCGCGAACGGATCATCGAAGACTGCAACGACCAGCTCGCCGCGATCTTCGGCCGCTCGCGCGAGTCGTTGCTGGGGCAATCGTTCGCGGTACTGTATCCGTCGCCAGACGAGTTCGAGCGCATCGGCGAACGCATTCCGCCCATCATGACGGCGCAAGGCAGCTACGCCGACGACCGCATCATGAAGCGCGCCAACGGCGAGCTTTTCTGGTGCCATGTGACGGGCCGCTCGCTCGACCGCGCGATGCCGCACGCGGCCGGCGTCTGGACTTTCGAGGATCTGAGCGCGACGCGGCGCGTCGCCGTCGAACTGACGCCGCGCGAGCGAGAAATCGCCGCGCAACTGGTGACGGGGAAAACGAGCAAGCAGATCGGTCGGATTCTCGACATCAGTTCGCGCACCGTCGACGTCTATCGCGCGCGGCTGATGCGCAAATATGACACGGGCAACGCGACTGAACTGTTGCAGCGCCTGCTCGGAAACTGACTTCCGCTTGCGAAGCGGGGAGCGGCGCCGGCCGTGACAGCCGGCGCGCGAGGATGACGCTCAGGCCTTCACGAGATGAGCGTTTTCGATGGTCGAGCGCAGCAGATCGGGAATCGGCACCGACTTGCCCGCCGCGTAGTCGATCCACACGCACTTCGCGTTGCCGCGCGCATACAGCGTGTCAGGATCGTCAGCGCGATATAGCTCGAAGCCCGTATCGAAGCTGCTGCGCCCCGGCACGCCGACCGTCATGCGGCCAATCACGTCGCCGGGATAGTGCAACTGCTTCAGAAATTCCATCGATGCATTGACGATCACGGGCCCCTGCCCTTCGCCATTGCCGCCGGCGATGCCAAGCTGCTCGAACCAGGAAATCCGCACCTGCTCCATGTACCGGAAATAGACCGTGTTGTTCACATGGCCGAACGCGTCCATGTCGCCCCAGCGGATCGGCATCGACATCTCAAAAACGGGGTGGTAATCGCTCATTGCACTTCTTCTACGGTTTGAATCGGGAAAACGCAACGGCTGGGCCGAACTCGGCTTTGGCCGCACTGCAAAGCGCGGCGGCCAGATTGGATTGCGCAACGCGCCGCGCGACGCAGACGTTGCACAAGGGTGTCAATAATCGCGCGTTTCGCGTTTTTCTGCTCTGAGCGTCACGAAACGCGTGGTGTTCAACGGGGCCGCGCCCGTCAGGACAGGCCGAAGCCGTCGTCGGCGGCGATCACCGAGCCGTTGATGAACTGCGATTCGTCGGCGGCGAGCAGCAGCAACAGCCCATCGAGATCTTCCGGTTTGCCGACGCGGTGCCGCGGCAGCATCGAAATCAGCTTCTGCCCCTGATCGGTCGACCAGTGATGATGATTGATCTCTGTATCGATGTAACCGGGGCAGATCGCGTTCACATTGATGCCGTGCCGGCCCCACTCCTGCGCCATCGCCTTCGTCATGTGCACGACGGCGGCCTTGCTCATCGAGTAGAGCCCGATTTGCGGCAGCACCCGCAAGCCCGCCACCGAAGCAATATTGATGATCCGGTACGACGGCTTGTTATTGGCGCCGCAGCGCATGATCATCCGCTTGGCCACTTCCTGCGCGACGAAGAAGGCGCCGCGCGTGTTCGTGTCGAACACGTATTCGAAGTCGGCGGGCGTCACTTCCGTCAACTTTTGCGTCGTCGAGACGCCCGAGTTGTTGACGAGGATATCGATCGTGCCCGCCTCGGTCTCGGCGTGCGCAACAGCCGACTTGATGCTCTGATAATCGGTCACATCGAGCGAAACGACGTGCGCCGCGCCGCCCGACGCCTCGATCTCGGCGCGCAATTCCTTCAGGCGTTCGATTCGTCGGCTTGCCAGCACGACCTTGGCGCCCGCTTGCGACAGCACCATGGCAAACCGCTTGCCGAGTCCACTCGACGCGCCCGTAATCAGCGCCACCTTGCCTTCCAGATTGATCGAACGGCCCATTGTCGTTTTCCTTGGAACGTGGATGTGACGGGGATGACAAGCCCGCGCGTTGCGCAGAGCATGGCGTTAATCCCAGTTCACAATAATAGAACGATCGTGCTAATCTTGTCTCATTGTGTTGCAGCGCAGGGATCGTTCGCTGACAATACGATCCCGAAAAAAGCATTCTAACGGTAAGAGGAGCATCAATGACCCCCGCAAGTCTGATCGAGCAATATGGCCCGCGCGAGTCGATGGAATATGACGTGGTGATCGTCGGCGGCGGCCCGGCGGGCCTGTCGGCGGCCATTCGCCTGAAGCAGCGCGCGGCGGAAAAAGGCGTCGAGATTGGCGTCTGCGTGCTCGAAAAAGGCTCGGAAATTGGGGCGCATATCCTCTCGGGCGCCGTGATGGACCCCCGTGCGCTGAACGAACTGATTCCGGACTGGAAGGAAAAAGGCGCGCCGCTGGACGTCGAAGTGACGGAAGACCGATTTTTGTTTCTCTCGGAAACGGGCGCGAAATCGGTGCCGAACTGGGCGCTTCCGGACAATTTCAAGAATCACGGCAACTATGTGATCAGTCTTGCGAACGTCACGCGCTGGCTGGGCCAGCAGGCTGAAGCGGCGGGCGTCGAGATTTTTCCGGGTTTTGCTGCCGCTGAAGTGCTTTATAACGATGATGGCTCGGTCAAAGGCGTCGCGACGGGCAATCTCGGCATCGGCAAGGACGGCGAGCCGACCGAAAACTTCCAGCTCGGCATGGAACTGCACGCGAAATACACGCTGTTCTGCGAAGGCGCGCGTGGGCATCTCGGACGGCAACTGTCGGACAAATTCAAGCTGCGCGACGGCGCCGACCCGCAGGTCTACGGCATCGGCATCAAGGAACTGTGGGAAATCGATCCGGCGAAGCACAAGCCGGGTCTGGTGATCCACACGGCCGGCTGGCCGCTCGATACGCAGACTTACGGCGGCTCGTTCCTCTATCACATCGACAATAACCAGGTGATGGTGGGCTTTGTCGTCGGCCTGGGTTATTCGAATCCGTATCTGTCGCCGTTCGAGGAGTTCCAGCGGTACAAGACGCATCCGTCGATTCGCGCGTTCCTTGAAGGTGGCAAGCGCGTGTCGTACGGCGCGCGGGCGATCACGGCGGGCGGCCTCCTGTCACTGCCGAAGCTCGCTTTCCCGGGCGGTGCCCTCGTGGGCGACGATGCAGGCTTCCTGAACGCGTCGCGGATCAAGGGTTCGCACGCGGCAATCAAGACAGGCATGCTCGCCGCCGACGCCGCGTTCGACGCCGTGCAGGCAGGCCGCCATAGCGACGAACTGGTCGCGTATCCCGAGTCGTTCAAGACTTCGTGGCTGCACACCGAACTCTATCGCGCACGCAACTTCAAGCAGTGGATGAGCAAGGGCCTGTATCTCGGCACGCTGATGGTCGGCATCGAACAGAAGCTGCTGGGCGGCAATGTGCCGTGGACGCTACACCACCAGCATTGGGATCACGAGATGCTGAAGCCGGCATCGCAATGCAAGCCAATCGAGTATCCGAAGCCGGATGGCAAGCTCACGTTCGACCGCCTCTCGTCGGTGTTCATCTCGAACACGAATCACGAAGAGAATCAGCCTGCGCATTTGACGCTCAAGGACCCGACGGTGCCGGTGAAGGTCAACCTGCAAACCTATGCAGGCCCTGAAAGCCGTTACTGCCCCGCCGCCGTCTATGAGTTCGTGAAGAACGACGACGGCAGCGAGCGCCTCGTCATCAACGCGCAAAACTGCGTCCACTGCAAGACCTGCGATATCAAGGACCCGACGCAGAACATCGTGTGGGTGACGCCCGAAGGCGGCGGCGGTCCGAATTATCCGAATATGTGACGCAAACCGCGTCGCCCGAAAAGCAGAACGCCGCTCGATGAGCGGCGTTTTTGCATGACGTTGCGGTAATTTTCCAGCTCACGCCGCCAGCGCTTCAAGCCGGGCACGCACGCGTTCGAGCACGGCCGCCCACGCGCCAGCAGACGGCTGACGAAACAGCTCGATTGTCTGATACCACGGCGTACGCTCCGTCTCTTCGCCCCAGAACCAGGCGGACACGTGATCGAGCATTAGCCACGTCGGCACGCCGAGCGCGCCCGCCAGATGCGCAGGACCGCTGTCGATAGTAACGAGCGCATCGAGATTGACGAGCAGCGCGGCCACGTCGTCGAAACCGGCCGTGAACTGCGGCGTCAAGTCGACGATCTCGACGCCTTGCGTGCGCCACTGTCCGACCGTCTGCTCGCGCCCCGGCGAAATCGCGAAGAACGTCACACCAGGCACATCCAGAATCCGCGCGATCTCATGAGCCGGCACCGAGCGCCGCCTGTCGCGGATGTGATCGGGGTTGCCGTTCCAGACAAGGCCGACCTTGCGATTCCCCGCCACCGTAGCGGCAGCGAGGCGCTCGCGCCATACGCCGGCACGCGCGGGATCGGCGCTCAGATACGGCCGCCCCCACACCGACGGATCGTTGATGCCCAAACGCAGCGGCAGGCTCATCAACCCGCAGTGATAATCGGGCTTGGTGTCGAGGCTCGTTTCGATCTTGATGCCATCCGGCAGCATGCGTTCGAACAGATGCTGCATCGGCCCCGCGTAACCCAAAATCACGCGGCCTCCTTCACGTTGCGCGCGCTCGGCGAGCAGCGGCAGAAAACGCACCGACCACAGGCAGTCGCCGTTTCCCTGCTCGCCATAGACGACGAGCGTCTTCCCCGCCAGCGACTCGCCGCGCCAGTTCGGACTGATGGCGGCGAGCGCAGCCCGCGCGGCGTTCGAATCGTGCGCGAACGCGACGCGCGCTTCGTAGTCGAGCCAGCCTTGCGCGTAACGCCCCGCGCGCACTTCCAGTTCCGACAGATCGAAAAGCGCGTGCGCGTTGTCCGGCGTCAGTTCCAGCACGCGGCGTAGCAGCGCTTCCGCTTCGCCGAAGCGGCCCTGTTCCTTGATACACAACGCGAGTTTGTGCAAGACGATGTGATTGCCGGGCGCCGCGCGCGCCGCTTCGTGCAGCAAGCGCTGCGCTTCGGTGAAATCGTCGCGCTCCTGGACGGCGGCCGCGCGCCAGACGAGCGCGTTCGCGTCGCTGGCATCGCGCGCCAGCAAAAGTGCAGTGGAAGATTCGATGAGCGCCCAGTCGCGCAGGATGAAGGCCGTCTGCGCGATGCCGTGCAACAGCCTGGCGTCGCAATTCGCATCCAGCCGATGCGCCCGCATCAGCGCATCGACCGCTTCGCGCAGCAGCGCCTTGTCGCCATTCGCGCGTTCGAGGAGCGCGTTACCGAGCACGAGCCAGTCGGTTGCGACGGCGTCGGGCAAAGCCGTGCGCGCACGCAGCGGCGCGAGCGGATCGGCGGCGGTGGAATCGATAGTGTTCATGTTGACCGCCCCGTCGGGGAACCGGCGACTCCCGAATGGCTTCGACCTTACGCCGAATGGCGTTGCACGTCAGGGCGCGCTGGCAGCGATCTTCGGCGTATCGACGGTGACGTCGCCGCATTGCGCGCGGTGCCGCAGCGCGTGGTCGATCAGCACGAGCGCGAGCATCGCCTCGGCGATCGGCGTCGCGCGAATACCGACGCACGGATCGTGTCGCCCAAACGTTTCGACGACGGCGGGCTGGCCGTTTTTATCGATCGAACGGCGCGGCGTGCGGATGCTCGACGTCGGCTTGATGGCGATCGACACGGTGATGTCCTGTCCCGTCGAAATGCCGCCGAGTACGCCGCCCGCATGATTGCCGACGAAGCCTTCCGGCGTCAGTTCGTCGCCATGCACGGAACCGCGCTGCCGCACGCTTTCGAAGCCCGCGCCGATCTCGACGCCCTTCACCGCGTTGATGCCCATCATGGCGTGCGCGATGTCGGCGTCGAGGCGGTCGAACAACGGTTCGCCCAGACCGACGGGCACGCCCGACGCGACCACGTTGATGCGCGCGCCGATCGAATCGCCGTCCTTGCGCAGTTCATCCATATACGTTTCGAGCTGCGGCACGATATCGGCATTCGGCACGAAGAACGGATTTTCGCGCACGTATTGCCAGTCGACGAACGGCACGTCGATCTCGCCGAGCGCCGCCATATAGCCGCGAATCTCCACGCCGAACTTCTCGCGCAGCCACTTCTTCGCGACGGCGCCCGCCGCCACTGTCGGCGCCGTCAGGCGCGCCGACGAACGGCCGCCGCCACGATGGTCGCGAATGCCGTACTTCTGCCAGTAGGTGTAGTCGGCGTGGCCGGGACGGAACGTTTCGACGATGTTGCCGTAGTCCTTGCTGCGCTGGTCCGTGTTGCGGATCAGCAGCGCGATGGGCGCGCCCGTCGTTTTGCCCTCGAAGACACCCGAGAGAATCTCGACCTTGTCTTCTTCCTGGCGCTGCGTCACATGACGTGACGTGCCGGGCCGGCGGCGGTCGAGTTCGAACTGGATGTCGGCTTCGACGAGCGACATGCCCGGCGGGCAGCCGTCGATCACACAGCCGATGGCCGGGCCATGCGATTCGCCGAAGGTCGTGACGGTGAAGAGCGTACCGAGGGTATTGCCGGACATGAGCGTCGTCCAAAGAAATGCGGGGAGACCGTCATTATGCCAGCCCGGCCGCACTGGCGTGGCGCGCAGCGGCCCGGCCGGTGGTAATAGGACGAATGGACGAAGCGTCGCGCGTTCCGCCAGACGGTTCAGGCGCGCAGCCTCACTTGCGCGCGCCGCGCAGTTCGGTGACGACCTGCTGCAGACGTTCCGGCGTCGCGTCGGCCGGTTCGAGCGGCTCGCCGACGGCCAGCGTCAGACGGCTCATCACGCCCTTCTGGAGCGGCCGCGGGAAACGCGCATCGGTGCTGCGCGACCAGAAGCTGCCCCACAGCCCTCGCAACGCCATCGGCACGACGGGTACGGCCTTGCGCCGCAGAATTTCCGCCACGCCATGGCGGAACGGATTCATCTCACCCGTTCGTGTCAGCTTGCCTTCGGGAAAAATACAGACGAGATCGCCGTCGTCGAGCGCTTTCGCGCAGGCGTCATGGGCACGATTGAGCATTTCCGGGTCTTCATGCGCCGGTGCGATCGGAATCGCCTTGGCGTGTCTGAAGAGCCAGCCGACAAGCGGCGTACGAAAAATCCGGTGATCCATCACAAAGCGGATCGGCCGGGGGCTTTCCGCCATGATGACAATGGCGTCGACATAACTCACGTGATTGCACACCAGCACGGCCGCGCCCTCTTCGGGAATGCGCTCCGCGTGCACCAGGCGCATCCGGTAGAACGTGTGCACCATCAGCCACGCGACGAAGCGCAGAAGGAACTCCGGCACGAGCGAATAGATATAGATCGCGACGACCACGTTGAGCAGCGCGGTCACGAGAAACAAGCCCGGAATGCCCACGCCCGCCGACGTCAGCGCGACGGCCATCAACGCCGACACGATCATGAACAGCGAGTTGAGGATATTGTTCGCCGCGATGATCCGCGCGCGGTGGCTCGGCTGGCTGCGGCTCTGGATCAGCGCGTAGAGCGGCACGCTGTAGAAGCCGCCGAACATCGCCAGCAGGAACAGATCGGCAAGCACGCGCCAGTGTGCGGGCAAGGCCATGAATTCGCCGACCGTCAGCAGATGCGTGACGCCCGTCAGCGCGTGGCTCGCGAAGAACAGGTCGATCGCGAACACGCTGATGCCGATCGAGCCGAGCGGCACGAGCCCGATTTCGATGCGTTTCTTCGAGAGCCGCTCGCACAGCAGCGACCCAGTGCCGATACCGATCGAAAAGGTTGCGAGCAGCACGGTCACGACATCGGGATTGGCGGACAGCACGTCCTTCGCGAACCGGAAGAACGAAGACAGGAACGTCGCGCCAACGAACCACAGCCAGGAAATGCCAAGCAGGCTCAGAAACACCGTCCGGTTTTGACGCGCCAGTTTCAGATTGCGCCAGGTTTCGCTGATTGGATTCCAGTTGATGCGCAAGTCCGGTTGAGAAGGCATCGACGGCGGCACGAAGCCCGACGCGACGCGTCCAATCAGCGCAATCGCCACGCAGCCGAACGCGAGGATCGCCGCGCCGTGCGCGTCCGAGCCCGCCGCCGCGCCGCCCATGATCGTGCCGAACAGAATCGCGACGAAGGTGCCCATCTCGACCATGCCGTTGCCGCCGACCAGCTCCGATTTGTCCAGATGCTGTGGCAAGTACGCGTACTTGACGGGGCCGAACACCGTCGAATGGACGCCCATCAGGAACGTGCACAGATACAGCAGCACGGCGTTGTGCAGCCAGAATCCCGCGCCGCCCACCAGCATCACGCCGATCTCGAATGTCTTGACGAAGCGCGTGAGCATCGCCTTGTCGTACTTGTCGGCGATCTGACCGGAGGTCGCCGAGAACAGGACAAACGGCAGAATGAAGATCGCGGAAATCAGAAAGGCCGCGGTAGCCGCATTGACGCCTGAGAAGCGCGCAGCCTGATACGTGACGAGCGACGTGAAGCCGATCTTGAAAACGTTGTCGTTCATCGCGCCGAGGAACTGCGTCCAGAAGAACGGCGCGAAACGGCGCTCGCGCAACAGCCGGAACTGCGAACCGTGTTCACGCACGGTACGCCTTTGCTGTTGGGCGGTAGACAACGGACGATCGTTCATGGAGTGATGGATGTTGGGCAGTTTCTGCCCGGATTCACAACCGCTTTACGGAACTGGCGGACACAAAAAAAGCGCACGCTGATCGCGCGCGCTTCGAGGATAGTTCAGTCATGCGACAGCGGCATGCCGGCAGGCTTCGTCAGCAAACTGAACCGGCAAGGGCCGACACCGAGCCTGACTCAGCGCGACGGCTGCTCCTGCTGCGGCTCGTCTTCGGCAGGCCAGTCGCGGATATAGGCCTTCAGCATCCGGTTCTCGAAGCCCTGCTCTTCGACGACGGCCTTCGCGACGTCGTAGAACGAAATCACGCCCATCAGCTTGCGGCTTTCCATGACGGGCAGATAACGCACGTGATGTTCGAGCATCATGCGGCGAACTTCGTTGACGTCCGTCTCAGGCGTGCAGGTGAGCGGGTGATCGTCCATGATCTTGCGGATCGTGCTGCCGCCGACGCTGCCGCCGTTGCGGCTCAGCACGAGAATGATCTCGCGGAACGTCAGCATGCCGACGAGATCGCCGTATTCCATCACGACGAGCGAGCCGATATCGTGCTCGGCCATCGTGTTGACGGCTTCATTGAGCGGGCTATCGGGCGTGACGGTAAAGAGGGTGTTGCCCTTGAGCTTGAGAATGTCGCTGACGCGCATGATTTGTCTCCTGATGAAGCCTTCCGCAGCAAAAAAAGGCCTGACTGTCTTTCGATCGTAGCGGAAAGGCCCACAAAAAGAAAGCGCACAACTACCGCCGGGAGCGCGCCAGCGAACGCCCGGCAGGCGGCGCTCACGGGCCTGCCAGCGGCTGCGGCGGGCGCGCCGGGCGGCCCGTTCTCGCCTGTCCGGCACACCTTTCCATACAGACGTAATACGGGCGTTAACCGAGTGGTTCGCGCGCGGCACGATGATACGATGGCCCCCACTCTCACCTTCGCCGGGCTGTCGAGGTCCGGCCGTCCACGATGTCCGCCAACCGTTTCGACACGCTTGCGCTGCATGCGGGCGCCGCTCCCGACCCCGCGACGGGCGCCCGCGCGACGCCCATCTATCAGACCACGTCGTTCACGTTCCGCGACTCCGACCACGCCGCCGCGCTCTTCAACATGGAGCGCGCGGGCCATGTCTACTCGCGCATCTCGAACCCGACGGTCGCCGTGTTCGAAGAGCGCGTGGCCGCGCTCGAAAACGGTGCGGGCGCGATCGGCACGGCGAGCGGCCAGGCCGCGCTGCATCTCGCGATCGCCACGCTGATGGGCGCGGGCTCGCACATCGTCGCGTCGAGTGCGCTCTATGGCGGCTCGCACAACCTGCTCAACTACACGCTGCGCCGCTTCGGCATCGACACGACGTTCGTGAAGCCGGGCGCTATCGACGCCTGGCGCGCCGCGCTGCGTCCGAACACAAAACTGCTGTTCGGCGAGACGCTCGGCAACCCGGGCCTCGACGTGCTCGATATCGCGACGGTCGCGCAGATCGCGCACGAGCATCGCGTGCCTTTGCTGGTCGATTCGACCTTCACGACGCCGTATCTGCTCAAGCCATTCGACCACGGCGCGGATTTCGTCTACCACTCGGCGACCAAGTTCCTCGGCGGCCACGGCACGACGATCGGCGGCGTGCTCGTCGACGGTGGCACGTTCGACTTCGACGCGTCCGGGCGCTTCCCGGAATTCACCGAGCCGTACGAAGGCTTTCACGGCATGGTGTTCGCCGAGGAAAGCACCGTTGCGCCGTTCCTGCTGCGTGCCCGCCGCGAAGGGTTGCGCGACTTCGGCGCGTGTCTGCATCCGCAAGCGGCGTGGCAACTGCTGCAGGGCATCGAAACGCTGCCGCTGCGCATGGAACGCCACGTCGCGAATACGCGCAAAGTGGTCGAATTCCTCGCCGCCCATGCCGCTGTCGAATCAGTCGCCTATCCCGAATTGCCGACTCACCCGGATCACGCGCTCGCGCAGCGCCTGCTGCCGCGCGGCGCGGGCGCCGTGTTCAGCTTCAACCTGCGCGGCGACCGCGCCGCCGGCCGCGCGTTCATCGAAGCGCTGTCGCTGTTCTCGCATCTCGCGAACGTCGGCGACGCCCGCTCGCTCGTCATTCACCCTGCGTCGACGACGCACTTCCGCATGGACGCCGCCGCGCTAGCCGCCGCGGGCATCGCGGAAGGCACGATACGTCTTTCGATCGGCCTCGAAGACCCCGACGACCTGATCGACGATCTCAAGCGCGCGCTAAAAGCCGCGCAGAAATCCGCGGGCGGCGCCGCGCAACAAGCCGCCTCGAAGCCCGCCCGTCCGGCGCGCAAGGAGTCCGCATGATCGTCGACGTCAACGGCAAACCGGCCTACGTCTACACGGGCGGCAAAGCATTCGACGCCACTCTGCCCACCGCTGTCTTCATTCACGGCGCCGAGCACGATCACAGCGTCTGGGCGCTGCAAACGCGCTATTTCGCGCATCACGGCTTCGGCGTATTGGCCGTCGACCTGCCCGGCCACCACCGCAGCGCCGGCCCGGCGCTGACCAGCATCGGCGCGATGGCCGACTGGCTCGCCGCGTTACTCGACGCAGTGGGCGTGGCGCGTGCGTTCGTCGCCGGGCACAGCATGGGCTCGCTCGTCGCGCTCGACTTCGCGGCTCGCTATCCGTCACGCGCGACACATCTGGCGCTCGTCGCGACAGCCGTGCCGATGGCCGTCTCCGATGCGCTGCTCGATGCCGCGCGCGAGCGCGAGCCGGAAGCCATCGACATGGTCAACCAGTGGTCGCATTCGACGCTCGCCGCGAAACCGTCATGCCCCGCGCCCGGCTTCTGGCTGCACGGCATGAACCAGCGTCTGATGGAACGCGTCTCGGCGACAGCCGAGCCACGACTCTTTCACACCGACTTCAGCGCCTGCAACGCGTACACGGACGGTCTCGCGCGCGCCGCGCAGGTGAGCTGCCCCACGCGCCTGATCGTCGGCAGGCGCGACGTGATGACGCCGCCGCGCGCCGCCAAAGCTGTCGCCGACGCGCTGCGCAACGCAAACGTGCCCGTCGACACGATCACGCTCGACGCCGGCCACGCGCTGATGTCCGAGCAGCCCGACGCGACGCTCGACGCGCTTTACGCGTTTGCGACGGCCCACGCTCCGAATCGTTCACAGGCCTCACATTAACCGCCCCGAAGCGCGCACACCATATGCCGAATGGCCAGGTTGCGCGCGCGTGACGATAGCAGCACAATGAATCCATGCCTGTCCGGTTTCGGGCCGCGCCACGGCGCTGACGCGGGCAGACAACGGAGGCGATCATGAGCCATCAGACAACGCACGACGAGCACTTCGCCAGCTTCGCGGAGTTCTATCCGTACTATCTGACCGAGCATCGCAACACGGTGTCGCGGCGGCTGCATTTCGTCGGGTCGCTGGGCGTGATCGGCTTCGTCGCGATGGCGCTCGCGACGGGCGACTGGCTGTGGCTGCCGGCAGTCGTGGTATGCGGGTATGGCTTTGCGTGGGTCGGCCATTTCTTCTTCGAGAAGAACCGTCCGGCGACCTTCCGGCATCCCATCTACAGCCTGATGGGCGACTGGGTGATGTTCAAGGACATCTGCACGGGGCGCATTTCGCTATAGCTAGCGGCAAGCGGCGCAACTCAGGCACCACGAACGACGCGCGAGCGCCCCAAAGCCCGAGAGCGCTCACGCCGTCTGCTGGGGCAGTGCAGCCGCGTCGTCCACTCCCGCGTGATCCGGTTGCGCAGCGCCGCGTGAAGAGGCGCGCGCCGCCAGCAAAGTCGAGAGGTTCACCTTGAGGGCGTCGTTATCGAGCGCGGCAAGCAGCATGGCGCTATCCACATGCGTCGAAGCGAGATTCAGCTGATACGCAAGTTCCGCGCGGTCGATCACGAACAGGTCGAAAAGCCGCTCCACTGTGATCTGGGTCGGGTTCGCGATCAGCAGGAAGCGCGGGCGTTGGCCGTTTTCATCGAGTTGCACGATCCAGTCGATCGCTTCGAGCCGCTGCAACAGGCGCACCGTCGTTTCCATATCGCGGCGCAGTGCGCGCGCGAGTTCCGGCACCGTGTAGCCGTGGGTGCCCGCATCGCGCGCTTCGACGAGCCGCGCTAGCAATTCGAGCGAGTCGAGCAGATCGCTGCCCGGAAAATCGGGACGATGGAATTGCCCCGTGCGGATCGCCGGCAGCGCCGACGCGATCATCGCGCCCGCGAGCGTGATGAACCAGCTTAGGTACATCCAGAGAAGAAAAAGCGGCACGACGGCGAACGCGCCATACACAGCCGTGTAGGTCGGAATGCGACGGATGTAGAAACCGAAGCCGCGCTTGGCCAGTTCGAACGCGATCGCGGCCGTGACGCCGCCGACGATGGCATCGCGCCACTCCACGCGGCAGTTCGGTACGAACACATACATCAGCGTGAACGCAAGCACCGTCAGCGGCAACGCAGCGCCCGCCAGCGCCCATTCGATCAGCGGCGTGATGCGCTGCGCGGCGGTGTACGTCATGGACTGCGTGAACAGATACGAGGAGATCGACAGACTCACGCCGATCAGGATCGGCCCGAGCGTCAGGATCGACCAGTAGACCAGCACGCGCTGCGCGAACGGGCGCGCCTTGCGCACGCGCCAGATCACGTTGAACGCGGATTCGATCGTCATCATCGTCATCACGGACGTGACGAACAGGATGATCATGCCGACCGTGGTCAGCCCCTTCGCCTTCGATGCGAACTGGTTCAGGTATTTGAAAATCTGGCTGCTGACCTGGTCTGGCATCAGATGGTCGGCGAGAAAGGTCTGCAACGACATCTGGAACTGCGCGAAGATCGGGAACGCGGTAAACAGCGCGAACGCGACCGTCGCGAGCGGCACCAGCGAAAGCATCGTCGTGAAGGTGAGACTGCCCGCCACCTGAGGAATGCGATCCTCGCCGCTGCGCTTCGCGGCAAACTCCGCGAGACGCTTGAGCGCATCGAGATCGAGACGCAACCTGGACAACAAACCGACCTCCTCCACTTCAGTGCACGCGCCGGCATCGAGCGCGTCGCCAATCTCGCGGCACCGCCAGCGAACCCACCCCTATAATACCCGTTCACTGCCAATGCCTATGAAAGACATCCTCGTGCTTTACTACAGCCGGCACGGCGCCACGCGCGAACTCGCGCTGGCCATCGCGCACGGCGTCGACAGCGTTTCCGGCATGCAAGCGCGCGTGCGCACGGTGCCACCCGTTTCGACGGTCTGCGAAGCCACGCAGCCCGACATTCCCGCGGAAGGCCCGCCATACGTGGAACTGCGCGACCTCGAAGAGTGCGCGGGACTCGCGCTCGGCTCGCCGACCCGTTTCGGCAACATGGCCGCGCCGCTCAAGTACTTCCTCGACGGCACTACGCCGCAGTGGCTGTCGGGCGCGCTCGCGGGGAAGCCTGCGTGCGTGTTCACGTCGACGGGCAGCTTGCACGGCGGCCAGGAAACGACGCTGCTGTCGATGATGCTGCCGCTCCTGCATCACGGCATGCTGATCCTCGGCATTCCCTATACCGAAAGCACGCTCACGACGACACAGACGGGCGGCACGCCCTACGGCGCATCGCACTTCGCGCGTGCGGACTCGGCAGGCCACGGCATTTCCGCCGACGAGAAAACGCTCGCCATCGCGCTTGGCGCGCGAATCGCGCGCACGGCCGCCTCGATGAGCGAGCGGCCATGAACACGGCGCGCGACGCAGCGTCCCGTAACAGCGCGCCGGGCAACCGCGCCGCCGCAACGGGCGCGCTGGTTGCGCTCATTGCACTGATTGCGTTGTGCGTCGCGTGGGAATGGTGGCTCGCGCCGTTGCGCGCGGGCGGCTCGCTGTTCGTGCTCAAGGCCGTGCCGCTGCTGCTCGCGCTGCCCGGCGTGTGGCGCAAGCGCCTTTACACGTTGCAGTGGGCGTCGATGCTGAGCCTGCTGTATCTGATGGAAGGCATCGTGCGGGGCATGTCCGATCGCGGCCTGAGCGCACGGCTCGGGTGGTGCGAGGTGCTTCTCGCCGTCGTGTTCTTCGTCTGCGCGCTCGTTTATGTCGCGCCGTTCAAGCGTGCGGCGAAGCGTCATGCGCGCAGTGAACGCGGCGCGGCCAGCGGGCCCGTCTGATTAACGGGCGCAGCGCGGCCACAGCCCAGGCCGCGCTGCGCGTTCAATGCATCACAACCTGCATCAACCGTCAGCGTCAATCACGCACAAGCCACGCACAAGTCGAACACGCCCTACCCGCTCTGACCGACCACATGAACTCCGCAGCCTCATCGACCTCCTTCATCGCCGCGTGCGTCGACGCGATCGGCGCCGCGCACGTCCTCACCGAGCCGCACGACACCGCGCCCTATCTCACCGACTGGCGCCGCCGCTACACGGGCAGCGCGTGCGCGGTGCTGTGCCCGTCGACGGCGGAAGAAGTCGCCGCGATCTTGCGGCTCGCGAACGAACATCGTGTCGCGATCGTGCCGCAAGGCGGCAACACGGGCCTCGTGGGCGGCGCCACGCCCGACACGAGCGGTGCGCAAGCGGTGCTGAGTCTCAGGCGGCTCAATCGCGTGCGCGACGTCGATCCGCACAACAACACGATCACCGTCGAAGCAGGCGTCATGCTCGCCGACGTGCAGGCGCGCGCCGAAGCGGCGGCGCGCCTGTTTCCGCTGAGCCTCGCGGCGCAAGGCAGTTGCACGATCGGAGGCAATCTGTCGACGAACGCGGGCGGCACGGGCGTATTGCGCTATGGCAACACGCGCGAACTGTGTCTCGGGCTGGAAGTCGTGACGCCGCAAGGCGAGTTGTGGGACGGACTGCGCGGGCTGCGCAAGGACAACACGGGCTACGATCTGCGCGACCTGTTCATCGGCGCGGAAGGCACGCTCGGCATCATCACGGCCGCCGTGATGAAACTGCATCCGCAGCCGGCCGCGCGCGTGACGGCGCTCGCCGCGCTGCCCTCGGCGCATGCCGCGCTGGATTTTCTGTCGCTCGCGCAGCGTCACGCGGGACCGCTTCTGACGGGCTTCGAGCTGATGTCGGATTTCTGCCTGCGTCTCGTGAACCGGCATTTTCCGCAGATGCGCTATCCATTCGCGGAGCCGCACGCGCAGATCGTGCTGCTCGAACTGTCGGATAGCGAAAGCGAAGAGCACGCGCGCGCGCTCTTCGAGAGGATGATGGAAACGGCACTCGAAAGCGGTCTCGTCGCAGACGCCGTGGTCGCGGAAAATCTCGCGCAGACGCAGGCATTCTGGAATCTGCGCGAGCACATTCCGCTGGCGCAGGCCGAGGAAGGACTGAACATCAAGCACGATATCGCGGTGCCGATTTCGCGGATCGGCCATTTCATCGAAGAAACGGATGCGCTGATCGCGAAGGCCGCGCCCGGCGCGCGAATGGTGACGTTCGGTCATCTCGGCGACGGCAATCTGCATTACAACGTGCAGGCGCCCGAAGGCGGCAATGCGAAGCAGTTTCTCGATCAATATCAGAGCACGATGAATCAGATCGTCTACGACAGCGTGCATCGGCATCGCGGCAGCATCAGCGCGGAGCACGGCATCGGTCAGTTGAAGATCGACGAATCGGCGCACTACAAATCGGATATCGAAGTGCGTCTGATGAAGACCCTGAAAGCCGCGTTCGATCCGCTGAACCTGATGAATCCCGGCAAGGTGCTACGCTAAGAGCATGGGTATCGACGAGAGGCGTTCATGAAAATTCGCGTGCTGTCCGATCTGCATCTCGAATCTGACCAGCCGGAAATCATTCCGCATGCGGACGCCGATCTGGTCGTGCTGGCAGGCGACATTCACAATCACGCCGAAGGCCTGCGCTGGGCGGCCGAAACATTCGACGGCGCGGTGCCCGTCGTCTACGTGCCGGGCAACCACGAGTATTACGACGGCGAGTTCGGCGCGCTCGAAGCGGCAATGCACGACGCCGCCGCGAGCGTCGACAACGTGCACTTTCTCAACAACGCGACGCTCGTCGATCCGCTCGGACAGTGGCGCGTGCTCGGCACGACGTTGTGGACCGACTTCGATCTTTACGGCAATGATGAAGCATCGCGCGCCGCGTCGATCGCGGCGGCCGAGCGCGTGATGCTCGACTATCGCGGGCTGATTCAGGTGACCTGGACAGCGGGAAACAACTCGAATGGCCAGGGCGCGCTGCAGGACAACACGCCGCGCAACCTGACGGCCGCCGATACGATCGCACTTCATCGTCACGCGCGTGCATGGCTGGAAGCGGAACTGGCTAAACCGTTTGCGGGCAAGACGATCGTCGTCACGCATCATGCGCCGCACCGGCGCAGTCTCGCCGAGCGTTATGCGGATGATGTCGTGTCAGCTGGGTTCGTCAATGATCTGCCGTCGCTGGTGCACGCGCCCGTGGTGCTGTGGGTGCACGGCCATACGCATACGGCATTCGATTACGTGGAAAACGGCACGCGCGTCGTGTGCAATCCGCGCGGCTATCTCGACCGGCGCACGCGCGCGCTCGAAAATGCGGCGTTCGCGTGGAATAAGGTGGTGGAAATCTAAATCCAGGCTCCCGGGGAGCCGGGAATCAACGCTCGCCAGAATCGCGCGAGCGGCGCTGGCGGTCGTCGATCCGGATCGGCACGAGCCGCGGCTGCGGCCGCAAACGTCGCAGCAGATCGCGCGACGCTGCAACGCCAATCAGTCCGAGCATGACGGCGACGCCGATCATCAGCAGATTCGTATCCATGGTGTCCTCTTCGATTCCAGATGTGCTTGCGTGCCGAAAGATGCCGGCCTTGAATGACACGTTAGCAAACCCGATGCCGCGAGGAAGTAAGGAAGTGTTGCGGCGCGACAGCGGGATGTAACAGTCCGTCAAAAGGCTGCCTCACCCATATCGCGCCATGCAGGCGCTATTTCAAGTGCGCGCGAACTTGCGCAGCTCGGCCTGATCGGCGGCGAGTGTAGGCGGGAGTTCGTCGCGCAGGAATTCGACCCACGTGCGGATCTTCGCGTCCAGATACTGCCGCGACGGATACAGCGCGTACACGTTCATTTCCTGCGAGATGTATTCCGGAAGAATCCACACGAGTTCGCCGCTGCGCAGGCCGGCAATGGCCGAATAGATAGGCAGCACGGCGACGCCCATGCCTTCGCGCACCGCCACGGCCATCGCTTCCGCAACATTGATCTGGAAGGTGGATGCGCCCAGATGCAGCGTCTCCTGGCCGTTCGGGCCGTCGAAGGTCCATTCGTCGGCGGGCATCACGGGTGTGATCATTTGCAGGCACGTATGGCCGCGCAGATCGGACAGCGACTGCGGCACGCCGTTGCGCTCCAGATAATCCGGCGACGCGACAACCACGCTGAACGCGCTGCCAAGGCGCTGCGAGACCAGCCCCGAATCGGGCAAGCTCTGCGCGAGCACGACCGCGACGTCGTAGCCTTCGTCGAGCAGATCGGGCATGCGCTGCGCGAGCGTCAGTTCCAGATGCACGTCGGGATAACGCTGCTGATAGCGGCTCACGGCGGGCACCACGTAGTGCTGGCCGAAGCTCGTCATCGCGTGAACCTTCAGCTTGCCCGACGGACGCGCATGCGCGTCGCTGGCTTCGGCTTCCGCCTGATCGACGTACGCGAGAATCTGCTCGCAGCGCTGCAGATAGCGCTCGCCCGCTTCCGTGAGCGCGATGCGGCGCGTTGTGCGGTTCAACAGACGCGTGCGCAGATGCGCCTCCAGATCGGACACGGCGCGCGACGCATAAGCCGTCGTCGTGTTCAGATGCTGGGCCGCGCCCGTGAAGCTGCCTGCTTCGACGACGCGAACAAACACGCGCATGTTCTGAAGCGTATCCATGATTCACACCCAATCTTTCAGTACGGGAAGGATTGTTGCACGATTTGGAAAGGCGATTATCTCATTCTCCGTAAGTATGCGTTACACCCTTGCCGGTTATTCGATAATTGATCAAAAAATATAATCCCCTACAAGGTTCTATAGTCATTTGGGGAGCAAATCGTGCAGTTTCCGGTAACAAAAGGGATCGCCGCACTGTCGGTTCTTACGATCTCGTTGATAATCGCCGGCTGCGCGAGCACGGGACACATCGCGCCCCAATCGACCAGCACAGAGCCCGCGTCGCTCGACGTCGGCGCCGCGATCCGCGCGGCCAATACCGATGCGCAATGGCCCGCCGCCGACTGGTGGCGCGCCTATAACGATCCGCAGCTGAACGCGTGGATCGAGCAGGCGCAGGCAGGCAGTCCGACACTCGCGGCCGCGCAGGCACGCGTGCGTGAGGCGCAGTCGTTCGCGGGCGTCGCGAAATCTGCGCTGCTGCCGCAGGTAAACGGCAGCATGCAGATCCAGCGCAAGCAGTGGCCGGACAACGTCTTCTACGGTCCGGGGGAACTGGCCGGCCAGCAGTCGTGGAACAACACGGCTGAACTGGGCCTGTCGTATCACCTCGATCTGTGGGGCAAGGACAAGAACGCCGCCGAGGAAGCACTCGACGTCGCGCATGCGCGCGCTGCCGATTACCGCGCCGCGCAGTTGGAGCTCGAATCGAACATCGTGCGCGCCTATATCGAGATGTCGCTGAACTACGCGCTGCTCGATATCGCGAAACAGACGCTCGAACAGCAGGAACAGGTCGCCGCGCTCGCCAACCGGCGGCTGAAAGGCGGCATCGGCACACAGCTCGAAGTCGCGCAGGCGGAAACACCGCTGCCCGAATACGAACGCCAGATCGACGCGATCGAAGAAGAAATCGCGCTCGGCCGCAACCAGCTGGCCGCGCTCGCCGGCAAAGGCCCCGGCGCGGGCGATGCGATTACGCGCCCGCAGCTCGCGCTGTCCGCCTTCGCCGGCCTGCCTTCGGCGATGCCCGCCGAGCTGATCGGCCATCGTCCCGACATCGTCGCAGCACGCTGGACGGTTGCCGCGCAGGCGCGCGGCATCGACGTCGCGAAGGCGGATTTCTATCCGAATATCGATCTGCTTGCGTCCGTCGGCGGCTATGCGGCCATGGGGCCGCTGTTCGGCTTCCTGAAATCGCAGTCGGGCGGCTGGACGGCGGGCCCGGCGCTGTCGCTGCCCATCTTCACGGGCGGACGCCTGCGCTCGCAACTCGGCGCGGCTTCGGCGGGCTATGACGTGGCCGTCGAGCAATACAACCAGTCGATTGTCGGTGCGCTGAAGGAAATCGCCGATCAGGTCGTGCGGATGCGCTCGCTCGATACCCAACTGAAGGATGCGCAGCGTTCCGTCGCGACCGCGAACAAGACCTATCAGCTGGCGCGCGAAGGTTATCGGCGCGGCCTCACCGACTACGTGAACGTGCTGATCGCGCAGACGCAGCTGCTGCGCGCGCAGGAAGGCGTGGCGAAGGTGCAGGCCGGACAGTTGCAGGCGCATGCGACGCTCGTGACGGCGTTGGGCGGCGGCGTGATCGATCCCGCCGACGGACCCACGCAAAAAGACGTGCTGCCCGCGCATGGCAAGGGCAAGGGCAAGAAGAGCGATGCCCCGAAACCCGACGACAAAGCCACCGCCAGCGCGATGAACGGCGCCTCGACCGGCACGCCGGCCGCCCACTGACAGGAGCGCCGCCGATGTCCTCGAACCCTTCCCCATCCCGCACGCCGCCGACGCCCAGCGCGCTCTACACCGCGTTCGTCGACTGGGCGCGCACGGATGGCCGCACCTGGATTTACCTCTTCAAGGCGCTCGCTGCGTGCTTCCTCGCGCTCGGCATCGCGATGAAGCTCGACTTGCCGCAGCCGCGCACCGCGATGACGACTGTGTTCATCGTGATGCAACCGCAAAGCGGCATGGTGTTCGCGAAGAGCTTCTACCGGATTTGCGGCACGCTAATCGGCCTCGTCGTGATGATGGCGCTGATCGGACTGTTTTCGCAGCAGCCGGAGCTGTTCATCATCACGACGGCGATCTGGGTCGGCATCTGCACGGCGGGCGCGGCGCGCAACCGCAACTTCCGCTCGTACGGTTTCGTGCTCGCGGGCTACACGGCGGCGCTGATCGGCATCCCCGCTTCGCAGCATCCCGACGGCGCGTTCATGTCGGCGCTGACACGGGTTGCGGAAATCGTGGTCGGCATTCTGTGCTCGGGCGTCGTGTCCGCGCTCGTGTTTCCGCAGCACGCGGGCGAGCAGATGCGCAGCACGGTGCGCGCGCGCTTCTCGTCGTTCGTCGATTACGTGTGCGCGGCGCTCTCGGGCCAGGCCGATCGCGCGCGCATCGAGGACACCAACGCGAAGTTCGTCGCCGATATCGTCGGCTTTGAGGCCGTGCGCAGCGTCGCCGTGTTCGAAAGTCCCGATTCGCGGATGCGCAACGGCCGGCTGTCGCGCCTGAACAGCGAGTTCATGACGGTATCGACGCGCTTTCACGCGCTGCATCAGTTGATGAACCGGCTGCGTGTGTCCGGCGCGTCTGGCGCAGCGGGCGCGACGGCCGCCGTCGCTGCGCTCGAGCCGTACTTCCGCCAGATTTCGCCGTTGCTGAGCAAGTCGGGCGAGCCGGTGTTAACGGCCGCCGACGCATCGCACGCAGCCGCGCAGCTCGAAGCGTTCAAGGCCGAATTGCCTAAGCGCATGCGCGCGACCCGCGCCGCGCTCGAAAGCGACGCCGACGTGCCGCTGCTCGATTTCGACACGGGCGCGGAACTGCTGTACCGCTTCGTCGACGATCTGCACGCGTACGCAG
The DNA here is from genome assembly GCF_013426915.1 of Paraburkholderia sp. PGU19. Lineage (GTDB taxonomy): Bacteria > Pseudomonadota > Gammaproteobacteria > Burkholderiales > Burkholderiaceae > Paraburkholderia. The sequence goes on along the minus strand of NZ_AP023179.1, from coordinate 1,228,526 downwards.
CAACGTATGCATCGCTCGCCGTCGCGACGCACGAGCGCGAGCGCTGGATCGAGCGTTACGAGCCGAAGACCAACGGCATCGCGGCGGGCGTCGCGGGCCTGCGCGCGGCGATCGTGATGGCGATCCTCGGCGCGTTCTGGATCGCGACCGCGTGGCCGAGCGGTTCGACGCTGACGCTGAACGCGGCCGCCGTCTGCGCACTCGCGTCGTCGTCGCCGAACCCGACGCGCACCGCGTTCCAGATGGCGGCGGGCACGATCCTGTCGTCGACGCTCGCGCTGTTGCTGACGTTCGGCATCTATCCGCATATCGACGGCTTTGCGCTGCTGTGCGTCGCGCTCACGCCGTTCCTCGCGCTCGGCGTGTGGATGACGACGCGCCCGAAGCTCGCGGGCTACGGCGTCGGTTACTGCATTTTCTTCTGTTTTCTCGCGGGCCCGGATAACGTGATTCATTACGATCCGAGCGGCTTCATCAACGATGCCATTGCGCTTGCGCTGTCGATGCTGGTCGCGTCGATTGCGTTCGCGGTGCTGCTGCCGCCGTCGACGCCGTGGCTGCGCAACCGGCTGCTCGCCGATCTGCGCGCGCAGGTGGTGCTGGCGTGCCGCGGCCGCATCGGACGTTTGTGGCGGCTACGCACGCGCTTCGAGAGCGGCGCGCGCGACCTGATGCATCAGATCAACGCGCTGGCAGCCAGCGAGCCGGGCGTTAAACGCGACACGATGCGCTGGATGTTCGCGGTGCTGGAGATCGGCAATGCCATGATCGACTTGCGCAGCGAAGTCGCGACGCTGCCGCGCGATGCGCGCTATGCGCCGTCGATGCCGTGGCGCGTCAGTCTGCGCGCGACCTGCGCCGCCGTGGGCTGCCTGTTCGAGCGCCCGCGCGCCGCTCGCCTCGATCAAGCGCTGGCCGCGACAGCCGATTCAATCGCCGCCGTCCAGCAGACGCTTTCAACTTTCACGCCGCCACGCGACGAGCGTCATCAGTTGGACCGCATTTTGAGTCATCTGCATTTCATCCGGAGCGCGCTGCTCGATCCGCAGTCGCCGCTGGCGCAAGCCGGCGACGCGAGCGAGTCGAACAGCGATGCGCCACAAGGAGTTCGCCATGCCACGTGAGATTGCCGTTCTCGACGCCTACGTGCCCGCCATCGTGCTGCTGTTCGTTGCGGGCGCCGCGATCGCCTGGCTGCTCGACCGCGCGATAGCGTGGACGGGCCTGTATCGCGTCGTGTGGCACCCGTCCCTGTTCCGCGCGAGTTTGCTCGTGTGTGTGTGCGGCGTGCTGGGCCTCGCCGTTTATCGTTGATCCGAGTCGAATCATGACAATCAGAAACATCATTGGGTTTATCGCGACGGGCATCGTGTTCGTCGTCGCGATCTTGATCGGGCGTGCGCTGTGGGTGCACTACATGGACGAGCCGTGGACGCGCGATGGCCGCGTGCGCGCCGAGGTCGTCAACATTGCGCCGGATGTATCGGGCGCCGTGGTCGAACTGCCCGTGCGCGACAACCAGTTCGTGCACAAGGGCGATCTGTTGATGCAGATCGATCCGTCGCACTATCAGATCGCCGTCGAGCAGGCGCAGGCTGCTGTTGCCGCGCGCAAGGCTGAATTGCAGATGCGGCGCGACGATGCGCAGCGGCGTGCGGATATGGATAGCCTCGTGGTGTCGAAGGAAAACCGCGAGAACGCGACGCATACGGCGTCTGCCGCCGAGGCGCAGTATCAGCAGGCGCTTGCCGCACTCGACGCCGCGAAGCTCAATCTGGAGCGCACTCGTGTTGTGTCGCCCGTTGATGGGTATGTGACGAATCTGAACGTGTATCGCGGGGATTATGCGATTTCGGGTTCAGCGAAGCTGGCTGTCGTGGATAGCAATTCGTTCTGGGTGTATGGGTATTTCGAGGAGACGAAGCTGCCGCATGTGAAGGTCGGGGATAAGGCCGATATCCGGCTGATGAGCGGGGGCACGCTGAAGGGGCATGTCGAGAGTATCTCCCGCGGGATTTATGATCGCGATAATCCGCAGAGCCGGGAGCTGCTCGCTGATGTGAATCCGACTTTTAACTGGGTCAGGTTGGCGCAGCGCGTGCCTGTGCGGGTGAAGATTGATATGGTGCCTGACGGCGTGTTGTTGTCGGCGGGGACGACTTGTACGGTTGTTGTTACGCCTTCGTGATTTTTTGATTGTCTGCGACGCGGGGTCGGTGGGCTTTGTCTTCGCTGGCATCCGCGATTTGTTTGCGTGCTTCACGCGTTGCCCCTGTGCGGGGCGGCACCTACTTTTCTTTGCCGCCGCAAAGAAAAGTAGGCAAAAGAAAGCGGCTCACACCGCCAGTTCTTCTTCCTGCCTGAGGGCCCCCAACCGGTCTTACGCTTCACACGGCGGCGTCTTTGGTTGCGTGCGTTGCCAACGCTTCGAATGAACGCCTCACCCACTTCACACACCCGCACAACGGCTGGCGGCAGCGAATCGTTTGCGCCGCCCTGGTGGCAAACTGTGTGTAGGTTGTCGCACCGCACAGGTTAGTGCTCTTACCAGAAACACCAATCTTGCTTCCCAGTCCGGAGTGCCACGCGTGTTTCGCGAAAGTCTACACACAGTTTGCCACCTAGGCGGCGGCGGACTATCTGGCAAGGCGTGCCGCGACGCGGGCGCATGAAGCGGGTGAGGCATACAGAGAGAACGTTGGCAACGCACGCGAACTGACGCGTTGCCGTGTGAAGCGTAAGACCCTTCGGGGGCCCTCAGGCAAAAACTAGCGCTGGCGGTGTTAGCCGCTTTCTTTTGCCTACTTTTCTTTGCGGCGGCAAAGAAAAGTAGGTGCCGCCCCGCACAGAGGCGACGCGTGAAGCACGCTAACGAATCGCGGATGCCAGCGAAAGCCCAAACAAAACCGCCCACGCCGCAAAGGCGCTGACCCTGACGCCACCCGCAAAGTCAAAACCCAAAGCGTCGCAGACAAAACCACCCCCTCACCGCAGCGAAAACTTCGCCACTGCCACCTTCAGCGCCTGCGCCTGATCATCCAACGCCCGCGCAGCGGCAGTAGCCTGCTCAACGAGCGCAGCATTCTGCTGAGTCCCAGCATCCATCTGCGACACCGCGAGGTTAATCTCCTCGATCCCCGAACTCTGCTCGGCGGAAGCCGCCGAAATCTCACCCATAATGTCCGTCACGCGCTTCACGGCCTTGACGACTTCATCCATCGTCTGTCCCGCGTCCTGCGCGAGTTGAGACCCGTTGCTCGCCCGCTCGACAGACGCGCTGATCAGCGTCTTGATCTCCTTGGCGGCCGACGCGCTGCGCTGCGCGAGGTTGCGCACCTCCCCCGCCACTACCGAGAACCCACGCCCTTCCTCGCCCGCACGCGCCGCCTCGACGGCGGCATTCAACGCGAGAATGTTCGTCTGGAACGCAATCCCTTCGATCACACCAATGATGTCGCCGATGCTCTTCGCGCTGTCGTTGATCTGGCCCATCGTCGTGACCACGCGGCCCACCACGTCGCCGCCCTTCTCCGCAATCGACGACGCATTGTCGGCAAGCGTGCGCGCCTGCTTCGCGTTGTCCGCGTTCTGACGCACCGTCGACGTCAACTCCTCCATGCTGCTCGCCGTCCGTTCGAGCGCCATCGCCTGCTGTTCGGTGCGCTGCGACAGGTCGAGATTGCCCATCGAAATCTGCCCCGACGCGGCCGCGATCGCCTCGGCGCTCGCCGCAATATGCGAGACCGTCGACGACAGACCGTTCTGCATGTCGCGCAGCGCGGACAGCATGCTGCCGTTGTCGCGCTTGCCGAGCGCGATGTCGTTCGACAGATCGCCCGCCGCGATACGGCTCGCGATCTCCTTCGCGTACACCGGCTCGCCGCCCAGTTGCCGCGCGAGACGCCGCACGACCCACTCGCTGATCACGAACGCGAGCACGATCAGCGCGATCGTCATCACGGCCATCATCACGAACGACGATTGATAGATGAACGACGATGCGTCGATCGTCGCCTTCGCGGCCGTGCCGCGCTGCGCCACCAGTTCATCGACGAGCTTCTCGAGCTTGCCCGTCTCGACGAGCAGCGACACGTCCGTCGTGCCGACCTGCCAGTTCATCTGCGACAGGTCGAGCGGTTGCGCCTTCACGAGCGTGACGAAATCGCGCATATGCCCGCTCCACACGCCGATCGCGGCAGCGAACTTCTTTTGCTGCGCGGCGGCGGCGGCGGAATCGGCGTATTGCTGAAGCGTATTGAGTTCGGCCGACAAACCCGTCAGCCCTTTGTCGATATCGGCGCCGAGTTCGTCGCGTTCCTTCGCGGTCGTCGCCGTCAGCAGCATCTTCTGGGCGCGGCTCGAACGCAGCAGGTAGCCACGCGCCTCCTCTGCGGCCCGGCTCGCGATATGGCCCTGCTCGTAAATCGAGCGCATCTGCCCGTTCAGGCGGCTGATCTGCGCGAGCGAAAACACGCCGATCGCCAGCGTGCCCGCCAGCAACACCGCAAAGGCGAGCCGCAAGGTCGTTTTCACCGACCAGCCACGCATCCTGCCGTCTGCCGCCCGTTTTCCCGGACGCGGCCGCCCTCCCACCTCTTCATCATCCGGCACGAACCCCGCGCCCGTCTGGCCACCCAGCGAAACTGCTTTCATATTTCTCGTCCCCGCTTGTCGTGCTGCCGGAAAGGTCGTTCCGGCATTGCTGCTTTTCTCTCCGGGTTGACGGCATCGCCGGCGGCGTTCTTGAGGCCGTCCGTCCGGCATTTTTCCCGGTCCTGCGCGCGCCGCCTCGTGGGCAGCGCGCCGCGTCGGATTTATACATTGGCCAAAATTCATTGGGCGCGTTTTCCCACGTTTTGCACTGCGGGGTTCACTCTAATTCGCCGAGACGGCGCGCCATCCCGGTGCCGCGACCGCATCCGCCGCACAAAAAACAGGCACGATCACTCGTTTGACGCGCCAACAGATGTCTGAATCACGACAAAACTTGGCCGGACAATTGATGGGAGACACACTACACTTCGTCAAACGCTAAAAACATCTGCTGTCGCCGACGGTCTTGCCGCAACTGCCGGCGTCTGCTTCCGAGCCACCCTCTCCTGACCGACCTCATGGAAACCAGCCTCGACAAAGGCGCCCTGGCTGGCGCCGCCGCTTCAGCTTCTGCTCCCGCCGCTCCCCGGCCGCAAGCAAAGACCGTCTATTCGATCCTTGGCGCAATCAGCTTCTCGCATCTGATGAACGACATGATCCAGTCGTTGATCCTTGCGATTTATCCGATGCTGAAGGCGAACTTCTCGCTGTCGTTCGGGCAGATTGGCCTGATTACGCTGACGTATCAGATCACGGCGTCGCTGCTGCAGCCGCTGGTCGGCATCTATACGGACAAGCATCCGAAGCCTTACTCGCTGCCCGTCGGCATGGGCTTTACGCTGTCGGGGCTGCTGCTGATGTCGGTGGCGCCGAGCTTTGGCGTGCTGCTGATCGCGGCGGCGCTGGTTGGCTGCGGGTCGTCGGTGTTTCACCCGGAGTCGTCGCGCGTGGCGCGCATGGCGTCGGGCGGCAAGCATGGCCTTGCGCAGTCGCTGTTCCAGGTGGGCGGCAACGCCGGCTCGTCGCTTGGGCCGCTGCTCGCGGCGCTGATCGTGATTCCGCATGGCCAGCGCAGCATTGCGTGGTTTTCGGCGGCGGCGCTCGTCGGGATTCTGGTGCTCACCTATATCAGCCGCTGGTACAAGCATCATCCCGCGACGAAGAAGGCACGCGCCGGGCAGGTTGCGCATGCGGCGCTGCCGCGTGGCAAGGTCGCGTTCGCGATGAGCATTCTCGTGCTGCTGGTGTTCTCGAAGTATTTTTATCTGACCAGCATCAATAGCTACTTCACGTTCTATCTGATCGACAAGTTCCATCTGCCTGTGCAGGCAGCGCAGGTGCATCTGTTCGTGTTCCTCGCGGCTGTCGCGGCGGGGACCGTGATCGGTGGGCCGGTTGGTGACCGGATTGGCCGCAAGTATGTGATCTGGGTGTCGATTCTTGGTGTGGCGCCGTTCACGTTGCTGCTGCCCTATGCGAATCTGTTCTGGACGGGGGTGCTGACTGTCGTTATCGGCATCGTGCTGGCGTCGGCGTTTTCGGCGATTCTCGTTTATGCGCAGGAACTCATTCCTGGTAAGGTCGGGATGGTTGCCGGGTTGTTTTTTGGGTTTGCCTTTGGGCTTGGCGGGATCGGCGCGGCCGTGCTTGGGCAACTGGCTGACGCGACTAGCATCGCCTATGTGTATAAGGTGTGCTCGTTCTTGCCGTTGCTCGGGATTTTGACTGTGTTTTTGCCGGATGTTGAGGGGAAGAAGGTCAAGGCGTGACCTGTCGTTGTGGTCGCATCCGCGATTTGGCTTTGTGCCTCAGGCGTCGCGGTTCGGTGTGTTTGACTTTGCGCTGGCATCCGCGATTCGTTAGCCTGCTTCACGCGTCGCCCCTGTGCGGGGTGGCACCTACTTTTCTTTGCCGCCGCAAAGAAAAGTAGGCAAAAGAAAGCGGCTCACACCGCCAACATTTCTTCTTGCCTGAGGGCCCCCAACCGGTCCCTCACTTCACACGGCAATCACGTGACCCACGTCCGTTGCCAACGCTCTGAATGAGCGCCTCACCCGCTTCACGCACCCGCGTTGCAGCATGCCGCACCAGATATTCCGCCGCCGCCCAGGTGGCAAACTGTGTGTAGGCCGTAGTACTCCACGCACCTCACTCCGGACCGATAGCACACGCGTTCCACCCTGTAAGAGCGCTACCCTATACGACGCGATAACCTACACACAGTTTGCCACCTGGGCGGCGCAGACCATTCGCTGCCGCTGGCCCGTGCAAAAGCATTTGAAGCGGGTGGGGCGCTCATTCAAGGCGTTGGCAACGAGCATCGACCAGGGCACTTCGGTGCGAAGAGTGGGGACGTTGGGGGCCCGTGGATAAGAACAAGTGCTGGCGGTGTTAGCCGCTTTCTTTTGCCTACTTTTCTTTGCGGCGGCAAAGAAAAGTAGGTGCCACCCCGCACAGGGGCAACGCGTGAAGCACGAAGGCAAAGCGCGGATGCCAGCGCAGCGAAAAGTCATAACGCGGCTGCCAACTCAGACAAGCAAACCAGCCCAGCGCGCGCCAGAGCAAACCACCCAGCGTCGCAGACAAAACCAAACCCAAACCCAAACCCAAAACCAAACCCCTGGTCTACCCGCGTTGCCGACAACACCCCCCTGCACTATCCTGTGCAAACCCCCGCGCCAGCGAAAAGCCATATCCAAGAGGAACCACGCCCAATGACCACTTACCGCGAGTTCCATCGCCACTCAATCGAATCCCCCGAAGAATTCTGGCGCGAAGAGGCCAACCGCATCCACTGGCAAACGCCATTCGATACTGTCCTCGACCGCTCGAACCCGCCCTTCGCACGCTGGTTCGTCGGCGGCAAAACGAACCTTTGCCACAACGCGGTGGACCGCCATCTCGCGCAGCGCGCACAACAGAACGCGCTCGTCTACGTATCGACGGAAACGGGCATCGAGCGCCGCTACACCTATGCCGAGCTGCACGCCGAAGTGAACCGGATGGCGGCCGTGATGCGCTCGCTCGGCGTCAGGCGCAGCGACCGCGTGCTGATCTATCTCCCGATGATCCCCGAAGCGGTATTCGCAATGCTCGCATGCGCGCGCCTGGGCGCGATCCACTCGGTGGTGTTCGGGGGCTTCGCCGCGCCGAATCTCGCCGCGCGCATCGACGACGCAAAACCCGCGCTGATCGTCACAGCCGACGCCGGCGCGCGCGCCGGCAAAGTGATCGACTACACGCCGCTCGTCGACGAAGCGCTATCGCGCGCGACGCACAATACGCCAAAGGTGCTGCTGATCGACCGCCAACTGGCGCCCGAGCGCCTGACCGCACCGTATCTCGTCGCCTACGAGCCCCTGCGCGAGCAATTTTTCGACGCGCACGTGCAATGCGAATGGCTCGAATCGACGGAACCTTCGTACGTGCTCTATACGTCCGGCACGACGGGCAAGCCGAAAGGCGTGCAGCGCGATGTCGGCGGCTATGCGGTCGCGCTCGCGGCATCGATGGAATACATCTTCCAGGGCAAGGCGGGCGACACGATGTTCACCGCGTCCGATGTCGGCTGGGTGGTCGGCCACAGTTACATCGTCTACGCGCCGCTGATCGCGGGCCTCACCACTGTGATGTACGAAGGCACCCCGATCCGCCCCGACGGCGGCATCTGGTGGCGGCTCGTCGAGCAGCACAAGATCAATCTGATGTTCACGGCGCCGACGGCCATCCGTGTGCTGAAGAAACAGGACCCCGCGCTTCTGAAACAGGCCGATCTGTCGAGCCTGCGTACGCTCTTCCTGGCGGGCGAACCGCTCGACGAGCCCACGGCTTCGTGGATCACCGATGCGCTCGGCAAGCCCGTCGTCGACAACTTCTGGCAGACGGAAACCGGCTGGCCGATTCTCGCGATCCAACGCGGTGTCGAAGCGCTGCCGCAAAAGCTCGGTTCACCGGGTGTGCCCTGCTACGGCTACGACCTGACGCTGCGCAACGAGCACACGGGCGAGCCGTGCGCGCCCGGCGAAAAAGGCGTCATCACGCTCGGCTATCCGTTGCCGCCGGGCTGCATGTCGACCGTGTGGGGCGACGATAAACGCTTCGTCAAAACGTATTGGGAAAGCGTGCCGAACCAGCAACTCTATTCGACATTCGACTGGGGCATTCAGGACGAAGACGGCTACGTGACGATCCTCGGCCGCACCGACGACGTGATCAATGTCGCGGGCCATCGCCTCGGCACGCGCGAAATCGAAGAGGCGCTGTCGGCGCACAAGGCCGTCGCGGAAGTCGCCGTGGTCGGCGTGACGGATCAGGTGAAAGGACAGGCAGCCGTGGCGTTCGTCGTCGTGCGCGACGCGGGCGCTTACGAGTCCGATGAAGCCCGTGTAAAACTCTCCGCCGAACTGTGCGCGACCGTGGATCGCCATCTCGGCGCGATCGCGCGGCCCGCCCATGTCGTGCTGGTGTCGATGCTGCCGAAGACGCGCTCCGGCAAGCTGTTGCGCCGCGCGATCGCGGCGCTCGCCGAAGGCCGCGACCCCGGCGATCTGCCGACTATCGAAGACCCGTCGGCATTGCAGCAGATCCGCGATGCCGTCGCCGCCGCGTTCAGCGCGAAGTAAGTCGCGTGAAAAAAGGCGCGCGTCTCAACCGCGCACCGACAAAAACCGCCTGAGAATCCCGCTCGAATACGTGCCCGCCAGCTCGGTCAAAAACGTGACGAACGAAGCGGGCGCATGCGCGTCCGCCGTATCGGAAATGGTCCGCACGATCGCGCAGGGCACGCCGTACTCGTAGCACACTTGCGCGATCGCCGCGCCTTCCATTTCGACGGCAAGCGCATCGGGCAACGCGGCGCGCAACAGATCGACGGATGTCGCGCTCGCCACGAACTGGTCGCCGCTGATGATCAGGCCACGGTGCACCGTCGGCACAGCCTCCGTCAGAAAGCGCTGCGACAGCGCCTCGCCCTCTTCTTCGACGAAACGCTCGCACGCGCCGACCAACGCGGCCGTCAACGGCGCGTCGGCGGCAAAGCGCGAGATGCCGAGCAGCGGCACTTCGAAGCGAGGAAATAGCGGCGACGCGTCCAGATCATGCTGCATCAACGTTTCGGCCACGACGATATCGCCGATTCGCACCGTCGGCCCGACACCACCCGCAACGCCCGTAAACACCACTGCCTCGACATCGAACGCATGTATCAGCGCGCTCACGGTCGCCGCCGCCGCGACCTTGCCGACGCGTCCCAGCGTCACGACGCACGGCGCGCCGTGTACCGTGCCGATGTGATAGTCGCGTTTGCCGTGCGTGATCGTCTCAACTGCGCCCTCAGCGCGCATCGCCGCGACGAGATCGCCGAGTTCCTCGGGCAGCGCCGCCATCACGCCGAGTGGACGGCGCGGAATCGTCGCTTCGGACGGCAGCGCGCTCATTCGACCGCCTGCAGTTTTGCGACGGCCAGCGCGAGCCATTTCTCGCCGTGGCGCTTGAACTTGACCTGCGCCTTGGCGTCGGCGCCGCCGCCTTCGAGTGCGGTAACCGTGCCTTCGCCGAACTTCGTGTGGAATACCTGCTGGCCGACGCGGAAGCCCGTGTCCGCCGCGCGCTGCTCGTTCGCGAACGCGGGCAAAGGCGCGCTCGCCACCGTCGATGCGCCGCCGCCATAACCCTGCTGACGGTCCGGCCGCGAGAACCAGTCGCGGCCCCAGCCCGCGTTATCGGACCGGCCGCCCCAACGCGCGCCCGCTTCGACTTTCGGCGTGAGCCACTTGAGCGTTTCCTGCGGCAATTCGTCGAAGAACCGCGAGCGGATGTTGTAGCGCGTCTGGCCATGCAGCATCCGGCTCTGCGCAAACGACAGATACAGCCGCTCCTTCGCGCGCGTAATCGCGACGTACATCAGGCGTCGCTCTTCTTCGAGGCCATCCGTTTCCATCGCGCTGTTCTCGTGCGGGAACAGCCCTTCTTCGAGGCCGGTGATGAACACCGCCGTGAATTCGAGGCCCTTCGCCGCGTGCACCGTCATCAGCTGCACGGCCTCCTGGCCGGCCTGCGCCTGGTTGTCGCCCGCTTCCAGCGATGCGTGCGACAGGAAGCCCGCAAGCGGCGTCATCGTGTCCGGGTTTTGCGCCGGATCGGCGGGACTCGCGGCATCGAGCACGTCGACGCCAGAATCTTCAGTCGCAACGACCAGTTCGGGCGCCGCCGTCGCGCCCGGGCGCAACGGAATCGAGCGCGCGGGCGTGTCGAGGCCGTAACCTTCTTCACTGACGAAAGCCGTCGCCGCGTTCACCAGTTCCTGCAAGTTCTCTAGCCGGTCCTGGCCTTCGCGCTCGTTCTGATAGAACTCGGACAGGCCGCTTGCGCGCACCACGTATTCGACCGTTTCGGGCAGGCTCATCTGCGCGGTTTCGGCGCGCATCTTCGCGATCAGGTTCGCGAACCCGCCGAGGCTCGTGCCCGCCTTGCCCGTCACGTACGGAATCGCCACCGCCATCGACGTGTTGTACAGGCGTGCCGCGTCCGCCAGCTGTTCGATCGAGCGCGCGCCGATGCCGCGCGTCGGGAAATTGACGACGCGAGCGAACGCCGTGTCGTCGTTCGGATTGTCGATCAGGCGCAGATACGCGAGCGCGTGCTTCACTTCCTGACGCTCGAAGAAGCGCAACCCGCCATACACGCGATACGGAATGCCCGCGTTCACGAGCGTATGTTCGATCGTCCGCGATTGCGCGTTGCTCCGGTACAGCACCGCGATCTCACTGCGCGACGCGCCCGTGCTGATCAGCGCACGAATTTCTTCGACGATCCAGCCGGCTTCCTGCGAATCCGTGGCCGCCTCGTAGACGCGCACCGGCTCGCCGTGGCCCGCGTCGGTACGCAGGTTCTTGCCCAGGCGCCGCGAATTGTTCGCGATCAGATGATTCGCGGCATCGAGAATATGGCCGTGCGAGCGGTAATTCTGTTCGAGCTTGATCAGGTTGCGAACCTTGAACTCCTGCTCGAAGTCGCGCATGTTGCCGACATTCGCGCCGCGGAACGCGTAGATGGACTGGTCGTCGTCGCCGACCGCGAAGATCGCGTTGTGCTCGCCCGCCAACAGCTTCAGCCACGCGTATTGCAGCTTGTTCGTGTCCTGAAACTCGTCGACGAGGATATGACGGAAGCGCGCCTGGTAATGCGCGCGCAGCGGCGGGTTGTATGACAGCAGCTCGTAGCAGCGCAGCAGCAGTTCCGGAAAATCGACGACGCCTTCGCGCTGGCATTGCTGGTCGTATGCTTCGTACAGTTCGACGAACTTGCGGTTGAAGTTGTCGGACGCGTCGACGTCTTTCGCCCGCAGCCCCTGCTCCTTCGCGTTGTTGATGAAGTACTGCAGGTTCTTCGCCGGATATTTCTCGTCGTCGATATTCAGGCCCTTCATCAGGCGCTTGATCGCGGAAAGCTGATCCGCCGTATCGAGAATCTGGAACGTCTGCGGCAGACCGGCGTCGCGGAAATGCGCGCGCAGCATCCGGTTGCACAGGCCGTGGAACGTGCCGATCCACATGCCGCGCGTGTCGATGGGCAGCAGCGCCGACAGGCGCGACATCATTTCGCGCGCGGCCTTGTTCGTGAAGGTGACGCCGAGAATGGTCGGCGGGGATGCCAGGCCTTGCTGGATCAGCCATGCGATCCGCGTGATCAGCACGCGCGTCTTGCCGCTGCCTGCGCCCGCCAGAATGAGCGCCGGTTCGTTCGGCAGCGTGACGGCGGCGTGTTGTTCGGGGTTCAGGTTCGCGAGCAGTTCGGGCATGGATGACGAGAAGAGACTACGGTTGCGGCGGGTGGTCCGTCATTATAAGACCGCAGGGCAGCGCTGCCCGCCGCGCGATTTCCACCTCCGATTCCACAGCCGCACGCGCCCGCGCGCAGGCTAGCGCGGCCCGCCGCTGCCGCATCCCTTTATAATTCAAGGTTTCAGGCATCTTTCCACGCATTTTCCGGCAGATTTTGACGATGACGACAAGCGACAGCACGCTGGCCAAGAGTTTCGAGCCGCAGACGATCGAGGCCCAATGGGGCCCCGAATGGGAAAAACGCGGCTACGCCGCTCCGACCATGGAGCCCGGCCGCAAGAATTTCTCGATCCAGTTGCCGCCGCCCAACGTCACGGGCACGCTGCACATGGGCCACGCGTTCAACCAGACGATCATGGACGGCCTGACGCGCTATCACCGGATGCTCGGCGAAAACACGCTGTGGGTGCCGGGCACGGACCACGCGGGCATCGCGACGCAGATCGTCGTCGAGCGTCAGCTGGACGCGCAGGGCGTCTCGCGCCACGACCTCGGTCGCGAAAAGTTCACCGAACGCGTGTGGGAATGGAAGCAGCAGTCCGGCTCGACCATTACGGGCCAGGTGCGGCGTCTGGGCGCATCGATCGACTGGTCGCGCGAATATTTCACGATGGACGACAAGATGTCGGCCGCCGTGCGCGACGTGTTCGTGCGCCTGTATGAACAGGGTCTGATCTATCGCGGCAAGCGCCTCGTGAACTGGGACCCGGTGCTGCTCACGGCCGTGTCCGATCTCGAAGTGGTCAGCGAGGAAGAAAACGGCCACCTGTGGCACATCCAGTACCCGCTCGCGGACGGCTCAGGCCATCTGACGGTGGCCACGACGCGCCCTGAAACCATGCTCGGCGACGTCGCCGCGATGGTTCATCCGGAAGACGAGCGCTACGCGCATCTGATCGGCAAGACCGTCAAGCTGCCGCTCACGGACCGCGAAATCCCCATCATCGCCGACGACTACGTGGACCGCGAATTCGGCACCGGCGTCGTGAAGGTCACGCCCGCGCACGATTTCAACGACTATCAGGTCGGCCAGCGCCACAAGCTGCCGCAGATCGAAATCCTCACGCTCGACGCGAAGATCAACGACAACGCGCCCGAAAAATATCGCGGCATGGACCGCTTCGCGGCGCGCAAGCAGGTCGTCGCGGATCTGGAAGCGCTCGGGCTGCTCGAATCCGTCAAGCCGCACAAGCTGATGGTGCCGCGCGGCGACCGCACGGGCGTGGTGATCGAGCCAATGCTGACCGACCAGTGGTTCGTCGCGATGAGCAAGCCGGCACCTGAAGGCACGTTCAATCCGGGCAAGTCGATCGCCGAAACGGCGCTCGACGTGGTGCGCAGTGGCGAAATCAAATTCGTGCCGGAAAACTGGACGACCACGTACTACCAGTGGCTCGAGAACATCCAGGACTGGTGTATCTCGCGTCAATTGTGGTGGGGCCATCAGATTCCCGCGTGGTACGGCGAGAACGGCGAAATCTTTGTCGCGAAGACGGAAGAAGACGCGCGCGCAAAAGCTGACGCGCAAGGCTACAAGGGCGCATTGAAGCGCGATGAAGACGTGCTCGACACGTGGTTCTCGTCAGCGCTGGTGCCCTTCTCGTCGATCGGCTGGCCGAACGAGACACCGGAACTGAAGGCTTTCCTGCCGTCGTCGGTGCTGGTGACGGGCTTCGACATCATCTTCTTCTGGGTCGCGCGCATGGTCATGATGACCACGCACTTCACCGGCAAGGTGCCGTTCGACACCGTCTACGTGCACGGTCTGGTGCGCGATGCCGAAGGCCAGAAGATGTCGAAGAGCAAGGGCAACACGCTCGACCCGATCGATATCGTCGACGGTATCGACCTCGATGCGCTCGTTGCGAAGCGCACCACGGGCCTGATGAATCCGAAACAGGCCGCGACGATCGAAAAGAAGACGCGCAAGGAATTCCCCGACGGCATTCCCGCGTTCGGCACGGATGCGCTGCGCTTCACGATGGCGTCGATGGCAACACTTGGCCGCAACGTCAACTTCGACCTGGCGCGCTGCGAAGGCTATCGCAACTTCTGCAACAAGCTGTGGAACGCGACGCGCTTCGTGCTGATGAACTGCGAAGGCCACGACTGCGGCTTCTCGAAGCCGGGCGCGTGCCAACCGGGCGATTGCGGCCCCGGCGGCTACACGGACTTCTCGCAGGCCGACCGCTGGATCGTGTCGCTGCTTCAGCGCGTCGAAGCCGATGTCGAAAAGGGCTTTGCCGACTATCGTTTCGACAATGTGGCGAACGCCCTATACAAGTTCGTGTGGGACGAATACTGTGACTGGTATCTCGAACTGGCGAAGGTGCAGATCCAGACGGGCACGCCCGAGCAGCAGCGCGCCACGCGCCGCACGCTGTTGCGCGTGCTCGAAACGGTGCTGCGTCTCGCGCATCCCGTGATTCCTTTCATTACGGAAGCGTTGTGGCAAAAGGTAGCGCCGCTCGCGGCGAAGTATCCGGAAGGCCGTGCGGAAGGCGAAGCGTCGATCATGACGCAGCCTTACCCGATCGCCGAGCCGGGCAAGATCGACGAATCGGCCGAACAATGGGCCGCCGATCTGAAAGCCGTGATCGACGCGTGCCGGAACCTGCGCGGCGAGATGAATCTGTCGCCGGCGACGAAGGTGCCGCTGCTGGTGACGGGCAACGCGGAGCGTCTGGCGTCGTTTGCACCTTACGCGCAGGCGTTGGCGCGTTTGTCCGAAGTGCAGATCATCGCCGACGAAGCGACACTAGATGCGCAGGCACATGGCGCGCCGATTGCTATCGTAGGGACGGACAAGCTCGTGCTGAAGGTGGAGATCGACGTTGCCGCAGAGCGCGAGCGCCTGTCAAAAGAGATTGCGAGACTGAACGGAGAAGTTTCGAAATGTAACGCCAAGCTGCAGAACGAGAGTTTTGTTGCAAAAGCACCGCCGGCGGTCGTTGAGCAGGAGCAGAAAAGGCTGGCAGAATACCAGACCACGATTGGCAAGCTGATGGCACAACTGTCGCGTTTGCCTGCCTGATTGACGCTGCATGCGCGCCGAGCCACCGGCGCCGGCGCGCATCCCAAACCAGAGGACGCAGGGTACACACATGCTAAAAGTTACAAAGGCGGTCTTTCCGGTCGCGGGTCTCGGCACCCGCTTCCTCCCTGCCACCAAGGCCAGCCCGAAGGAGATGCTGCCTATCGTCGACAAGCCGCTGATCCAGTACGCGGTCGAGGAAGCGATGGCGGCCGGCATCACCGAGATGATCTTCGTGACGGGCCGCAGCAAGCGGGCGATCGAGGACCATTTCGACAAGTCGTACGAAATCGAGGCGGAACTGGAAGCACGCGGCAAGGCGAAGCTGCTGGAGCTGGTACGCAGCATCAAGCCGAGCCATGTGGACTGTTTCTATGTGCGTCAGCCGGAGGCACTCGGTCTGGGCCACGCGGTGCTGTGCGCGGAGAAGCTGGTGGGCGACAACCCGTTCGCCGTGATCCTCGCGGACGATTTGCTGTACGGCAAGCCGCCTGTGATGCAGCAGATGATCGAGGTGTTCGATCACTATCACAGCTCGGTGATCGGGGTTGAAGAGATTCCGGCTTCGGAGACGAGCTCGTACGGGATCGTCGATGGCAAGGAGTGGGAAGACGCCATCATCAAGATGTCAGGCATCGTGGAGAAGCCGGCGCCTGAGGTTGCGCCTTCTAACCTTGGCGTGGTTGGGCGGTATGTTTTGAAGCCCCGCATTTTCGATCATATTCGCGCGCTGAAGCCGGGCGCGGGCGGCGAATTGCAACTCACGGATGCGATTCAGTCGTTGCTCGCTGATGAGCAGGTGCTCGCTTATAAGTACCACGGGACGCGGTTTGATTGCGGTAGCAAGTTGGGGTACCTGAAGGCTACTGTTGAGTTTGCGCTTCGGCATCCGGAAGTGGCTGCGGATTTTGAGGAGTATTTGCGGACTCGGTCGCCAGTGCTGGAAGGTTGATTTTGTTGTCTGCGACGGCTGGGTGGTTTGCTTGTTCTTGAGCTGGCATCCGCGTTTTGTTAGCGTGCTTCACGCGTCGCCCCTGTGCGGGGCGGCACCTACTTTTCTTTGCCGCCGCAAAGAAAAGTAGGCAAAAGAAAGCGGCTCACACCGCCAGTTCTTGTATTTGCCTGAGAGCCCCCAACCGATCCCACGCTTCACACGGCAATCACGTGACCCACGTTCGTTGCCAGCGCTCTAAATGAGCGCCTCACCCGCTTCAAGCTCCCGTATTACTCGATGACGCGCCAGGCAGTCCGCCGCCGCCCAGGTGGCAAACTGTGTGTCGGCCGCCTGTGCTCCACGCGCATCACGTCGGACCGATAGCGCATGCGTCCCACCCTGTAAGAGCGCTAAGGCATACTCCGCGACAACCTACACACAGTTTGCCACCTGGGCGGCAGAAACCATTCGCTGCCGCTAGCACGTTTGCGCGTGTTTGAAGTGGGTGAGGCGTTTATTCAAAGCGTTGGCAACGAGCGCCGACCAGGGCACTGTCATGTGAAGCGTGGGGACGTTGGGGGCCCGTGGATAGGAACACGGGCTGGCGGTGTGAGCCGCTTTCTTTTGCCTACTTTTCTTTGCGGCGGCAAAGAAAAGTAGGTGCCGCCCCGCACAGGGGCAACGCGTGAAGCCAGATAACGAAACGCGGATGCCAGCACAAAGGCCAACACACCCCACTGCAACGCCCGAACCAGAAAACGACAAATCGCGTACGCCAGCAAAAAAACCAAACGCGCCGCAGGCACAAACCCCTACCGTCTCCGCATTAAAAACACAAAAACCTTATCCGACGTAGTCGTCACCTCAACAATCTCATTCCCAGTCTGCTTGGAGAACGCAGCAAAATCCCGCTGCGAGCCGGGATCGGTAGCCAGCACTTTGAGAATCTGACCACTTTCCATATCAGCCAGCGCCTTCTTGGCGCGCAGAATGGGCAGCGGACAGTTCAGACCGCGCGCATCCACTTCCTTGTGAATCTGAATTTCCATCGACGTTGCCCTTCGTAAGCCGGCGCTCGTGCTGGATTTACGGCGCTCATGCAGAAGGGTCAAATTCTAACGCAAGCGCTCAACCCACGCCCAAGCCACAACAGCCCGGGCGTGCGCGCCGCTACAAATCAACCGAACGTCCACTCGCCAGCGACTCACGCAACGCGTACCCAATGCGAGTCGCCTCCATCGCGTCCGCCAACGTCGCCCCGCTCTGCTTGCCCTGCCGCACAGCCGCGACGAACGCCTGCGCCTCGCACAAAAACGCATCCTCGAAACGGTCGAAGAAGGTCGGCGTGCACTCGTTGCGAATCCCGCTCGCATCCGCGATCTCGACACGGTTCGCGCGCGGATTACGCCCGACGTACAACGCGCCCGCCGTGCCGATCACCTCGCTGCCCGTATCGCTGCCGTGCGCCAGCGTGCGTGACGCGTAAAACATCGCCATGCGCCCGCCTTCGAACTCGCAGATCGCGACACCATTGTCGACGTCGCCGAATTCACGCAGCCCTTCGTGCAGCGCGACCACGCCAGTCGCATACACGCGCGTCGCCTTCGGCATGCCGAGCAGCCATCGCGCGACATCGATGTCATGCACCGTGCAGTCGAGAAAAATCCCGCCCGAGGTCGGCGCAAAGCGCACGAAAAACCCTTCGGGATCGTTCTGATCGCAAGTCTGCGAGCGCACCATGAATGGCCGGCCAATCGCGCCCGATTCGATTTTCTCGAACGCATTGCGATAGCTCGGATCGAATCGGCGCATGAAACCAATGGTCGCCTGCAACTGGGGATGACGCTGCGCCTCCGCGATCACCCGCTCGCACTCGGCCAGATCGAGCGATAGCGGCTTCTCGCAGAACACATGCTTGCCCGCGCGCAACGCATCGATGATCTGCTGCGCGTGCAACGCCGATGGCGTCACGAGCCACACCGCATCCACTTCGCGGTCTTCGAGCAACGCGTGATAGTCGTCGTAAAGGCGCGGCGCCGGCAAGGTGGCGCGCGCCCACGCGCGTTCCTCTTCGACAGGGCTGCACGCGGCCACCAACGCCGCACCCGACACGCGATACGCGAGATTCTCCGCATGCCGCTTGCCGAGCCGACCGAGCCCAACTACACCCATCCGCAGCGGGCCGCTCATCATAGCGCCTCGTTGAGTTTGACGGCGCGCCCTTCGCGCCATGAACGCGTCGCCGCTTCGGCGAGTTCGAGCGCCTTCAGGCCATCGGCGACCGTCGTGCGCACCGGCTTGCCTTGCGTCACGGCTTCGAAGAAGTGCGCGATTTCGAGTGCATACGCGGCGCGATAGCGTTCGAGGAAGAAATGCTCAGGCACGTCGCTGGAAACGGCCGTTTTCGAATACGCGGTGACTTCCGTCGGACGCACATTGCCCGCCTGCAGCATGCCCTCGCTGCCGAGCAGTTCGAAGCGCTGATCATAGCCATACGCGGCACGCCGTGACGTGTTGATCTGGCACAGACGCCCGCGTTTCGTGCGGATCGTCACCGCCGTGCAATCGATATCGCCCGCATCGGCGATCGCGGGATCGCTCAAACAACTGCCCGTCGCGTGCAGCGTGTCCGCTTCGTCATCGAGAATCCAGCGGAAGATGTCGAAGTCGTGAATCAACATGTCCTTGAAGATGCCACCCGAGTGCTTGATGTACTCGACGGGCGGCGCGCCTGGATCACGGCTCGTCACGACGAGCATTTCCGGCGTGCCGATCTCGCCCGCGTCGATGCGCGCCTTCAGCGCGGCAAACGTCGGATCGAAGCGTCGCTGAAAGCCGATCATGCAGACGATGCCCGCCTTCGCGACGGCATCGGCGCACGCGCGCGCACGCTCCAGCGTCAGATCGACGGGCTTCTCGCAGAACACATGCTTCTTCTGCGCCGCCGATTGCAAGATCAGATCGGCGTGCGTGTCGGTGCTCGAACAGATCACGGTCGCGCCCACGGACGCATCGCCCATCGCGCCGTCGACATCCGCAACCTGCGCGCCGTATTGCGCCGCGAGCGCAGCCGCTGCATCGCGATTCACATCGACCACGTACTTGAGCCGCACGCCCGGCTGCCGCGCGAGATTGGCCGCATGAATCTTGCCGATGCGTCCCGCGCCGAACACTGCTACGTCGATTGTCTTGCCTGCCACATCAGTCATCGTATCCTCCAGTGTCTGTCGACTCTTCCACGTTCAATTCCAGCTTGTACGCGAGCGCGATGAACAGCGCCTGGCACAGGCAAATCGTGCTGGTCAGCGAGCGGAATGCAAACGCGCTGCCCTCTTTCACATACAGCTGCGTGCTCGCATAACGCGCGAGCGGCGACAGCTGGCTATCCGTAATGACGAGCGTCTTTGCCTGATGGTGATGCGCGACGCGCAGGCAATGCTGCGTCTCCTTACCGTACGGCGCGAAGCTGATGGCGATCACGACGTCGCCCTTCTTCACGCTGCGAATCTGCTCGCGGTACATCCCGCCGAAGCCCGACACGAGATGCACGCGCTTGGGCGTGTGCTGCAGCGCGTAGACGATGTAGCTCGCAACCGGAAACGAGCGCCGCACGCCGATCACATAGATGTTGTCGGCGTGTTGCAGCATCTTCACGGCGGCGTCGAACTGCGCGTCGTCGAGCGATCCTTCGAGTTCGTCGAGGCCATCGCGGCACGCCGCCACGAACTCGCGCGCGACGCTGCCGCCCGACAGCCGCCCCGGCTTCTCGTCGATCAGCTTGCGAATGCGCTGCTGATAACTCTGCGACGACGCGCCTTGCGTCGTGTAAGCCTGGCGGAACACCGCCTGAAGATCGGAAAAACCCGAAAACCCGAAACGCTGCGCAAAGCGCACCACGGCCGACGGATGCACGCCGCAACTCGCCGCAATGTCGCTGGTGCGATCCACCATCACGCTCGATCGATGCTGCTCGAGATACGTCGCCACGCTCTTCAGCTGACGCGGCAACGATTCGTAGTTTTCCGCGATGCGCTGCATCAATTCTTCGACGCTCGGCAACTCTTCTGTGCTGTCTTCCGCCATGGTCTTTACCTCTGTGCTTCCGTGTGCTTTTTTGCAGCGCAAAATCCCGTCCCGTAAGGCTCACAGGGAACGGCAATGCACTGTCCCAACGTTGCGGAGTATAGGCACAACCGAAAGCAAATGGAATGGATTTTCCATTTTTCTTTGACATGAAATTTTCATTGCAAGTCTCAAAAAGTTGGCCTAATCTTGGTCCTGAGCGATGACGCAACGGCGAACCGGCCTCACCTCGCAAAGCGTCATACGCTCCCTTCAAATACGAACAGACAAAGGTGGAGACAATGAGACTTTGCAATGGCAAGGCTTCGTTCAAGGTTCTGGCAGCAGCGCTGACGCTGGCGGCGGGCATCGGTGCGATGACGGCGGCATCGACGGCACAGGCGGCGGACGCGAAGTTCGTGCTCATCAGCCATGCGCCCGATTCGGACTCGTGGTGGAACACGATCAAGAATGCGATCAAGCAGGCCGACGAGGATTTCAACGTCGAAACCGACTACCGCAACCCGCCCAACGGCGATCTCGCCGACATGTCGCGCCTGATCGAACAGGCTGCGGCGCGCAACTACGACGGCGTGATCGTCACGATCGCCGACTTCGACGTGCTGAAGAGTTCGCTCGGCAAGGTCACGGGCAAGAAGATTCCCCTCGTCACGATCAACTCCGGCACGGAAGAACAGAGCGCGCAGCTCGGCGCGATCATGCATATCGGCCAGCCGGAATACGTGGCAGGCAAGGCAGCAGGCGAAAAGGCCAAGGCTGCCGGCGTGAAGTCGTTCCTGTGCGTGAACCACTTCGCCACCAATGTCGTTTCGTTCGAACGCTGCCGCGGCTTTGCCGACGCGCTCGGCGTGAACTACAAGACCTCGACCATCGACTCCGGCCAGGACCCGACGGAAATCCAGTCGAAGGTGAGCGCGTACCTGCGCAACCATCCGAACACGGGCGCCATCCTGACGCTCGGACCGACGCCCGCTTCGGCGACGATCAAGGCCGTGCAGCAGATGGGCCTCGCAGGCAAGATCTACTTCGCCACGTTCGACTTCTCGGATGACATCGCGAAGGGCATCCAGGACGGCACGATCAATTTCGCAATCGATCAGCAGCCGTATCTGCAAGGCTATATCGCCGTCGCCGTGCTGGCGATCGTAAAGAAAGAACACACGACCGATCCGACGAAGATCCGGCAAATCCTGCAAGCGAACCCGAAGTTCAAGGAACGCCTGCAGACTTACGGCCTCGAGCCGTCGTATGGGCCGAAGAACATCCGTTCCGGTCCGGGCTTCATCACGAAGGCGAATATCGACAAGGTCATCAAGTACGCGGGCCAGTACCGCTAACGGCCTTTCCTCTAGTCAGTCATACGCGGTACCGGGCGCGCCAGCACAGCGCGACCCCGGCGGACTTTTGCACGCTTTTTCGTGCAGATTCGGCCGCCATCGTCGGGTGCCCCGACCGCGTCGTTTAACGGCTTTCTGCGCCTCTCGCCACTCATCCGAGTGAAACGCACAGCAAAGTCGACATTGGAGACATCATGGGCGTAGCCGGCAAACACTATCCAACACATGGTCACGACGCATCGGGCAACGATGCGTCGGGCGCCGAAGCGCAATCCGCCGCACCGGCACAGCCCGGCGACGAGCGCATCAGAAAGGAATCGTTCTTCGGGCATCTGCTGAACCGCCCCGAATTTGCCGCGATCTCCGGCACCGTGCTCGTGTTCCTTGTGTTCGCCCTCACGGCCGGCAGCTCGGGGATGTTCAATCTCGACGGCGTGATGAACTGGTCGCAGGTCTCCGCCTATCTCGGCATTCTCGCCGTCGGCGCGTGCCTGCTGATGATCGCGGGCGAGTTCGATCTGTCGATCGGTTCGATGATCGGCTTCGCGGGCATGATGGTCGCGATTCCGTCCGTGTACTTCCACTGGCCGATCTGGGCCGCGATCATCTTCGCGTTCGCAGGGTCGATGGCGCTTGGCGCACTGAACGGCTATCTGGTGATGCGTACGCGCCTGCCGTCGTTCATCGTGACGCTCGCGTTCCTGTTCATCCTGCGCGGCCTGACGCTCGCACTGTCGATCATGGTCGCGGACCGCACCATCATCTCCGGGGTCGGCGATCTCGCGCAGTCTGATGCCATCACTAACTTCCTCTTCCACGGCGTCGCGCTGCATGGACTCTTCACGAGCCTTGCGCACATGGGCATCGGCTCGCTGCTCGAGAACGGCCAGCCGCTCGTGCCCGGCATTCCGAAAGTGCTGCTGTGGTGGTTCGCGCTCGCGGCAGTTGGTGCGTTCGTCCTCGCGAAGACGCGTTATGGCAACTGGGTGCTCGCTGTCGGCGGTGATGCGAACGCTGCAAAGAATGTCGGTGTGCCCGTGCGCCGCGTGAAGATTTCCCTGTTCGTGCTGACAGCGTTCTGCTCGTGCCTGTTCGCCGTGCTGCAAGTGTGCGACATTGGCTCCGCTGCCGCCGACCGCGGCCTGCAAAAGGAATTCGAGGCGATCATCGCTGCGGTGATCGGCGGCACGCTGCTGACGGGCGGCTATGGATCAGTGGTCGGCGCCTGCTTCGGCGCGCTGATCTTCGGCGTCGTGCAGATCGGCATTACCTATACGAATGTCAGTTCGGACTGGTTCCGCGTGTTCCTCGGCGTGATGCTGCTGATCGCGGTGCTGTTCAACCACTATGTGCGCCGTCGCGTCGCGCAATCGTAATCGGGAGACGACCATGTCCGACACTCTCAAGCAAGACGACATCATCCTGTCGCTCGAAAACGTCAGCAAGTACTTCGGCAAGGTGATCGCGCTCTCGGGCGTCACCTTGCGCCTGCGGCGCGGCGAAGTGCACTGCCTGCTGGGCGACAACGGCGCGGGCAAATCGACGCTCATCAAAACGCTCGCGGGCGTGCATCAGCCCTCTGCCGGCGACTACCTCGTGGACGGCAAGAAAGTGCTGTTCGAATCGCCGAGCGATGCGCTCGATATGGGCATCGCGACGGTGTATCAGGATCTCGCGCTGGTACCGCTGCTTTCCGTCGCGCGCAACTTCTTCATGGGACGCGAGCCACAGAAAAAACTGTTCGGCCTCGTCAACGTGATGGACCTCGAAACGAGCGCGACCATCGCACGCGAAAAGCTCGCCGAAATGGGCATCAACGTGCGCGACCCGCATCAGCCGATCGGCACGATGTCGGGCGGCGAACGGCAGTGTCTCGCGATTGCGCGCGCCATTCACTTCGGCGCACGTGTGCTGATTCTCGATGAACCGACGGCCGCGCTCGGCGTGAAGCAGAGCTTCAACGTGCTGAAGCTGATTCACAAGGCGCGCGCGAAAGGCATCTCAGTGATCTTCATTACGCACAACGTGCACCACGCGTATCCGATCGGCGATTCGTTCACGCTGCTCAACCGCGGCAAGTCGATGGGCACGTACACCAAAGAAACCATTACGAAGGACGAAGTGCTCGACATGATGGCGGGCGGCGCCGAAATGCAGAAGATGATCGGCGAACTCGAAGGCGCGACGATTTAGTGAGCGCGGACCTCGCATCCATCTGCTGCCAGCACACTCAGGACACACTCATGGCTCTTACCAGTAAACCCACGCCTCAGAACGCGAGCCGCTTCGCGGCGGGCCGCAGCCGCGACATCATCTGTCTAGGCCGGCTTGCCGTCGATCTGTACGCGCAGCAGGTCGGCTCACGCCTCGAAGACGTCTCGACCTTCGCGAAGTATCTGGGCGGTTCATCGGCAAACATCGCGTTCGGCTGCGCGCGGCTCGGTCTGAACGCGTCGATGCTCGCGCGCGTCGGCAACGACCACATGGGCCGCTTCCTCACCGAGACGCTGACGAAGGAAGGCTGCGACGTCAGCCACGTGCGCGTCGATCAGGAACGGCTGACCGCCCTCGTGCTGCTCGGCCTGAAAGACCGCGACACGTTCCCGCTGATTTTCTATCGCGAGAACTGCGCGGACATGGCCGTCGACGAAGCGGATTTCGACGAGGCCTACATTGCATCATCGAAAGCGCTGTTGATTACGGGCACGCACTTCTCGACGGAACAGGTCAACCGCACGAGCCGCCGCGCATTGGAATACGCGCGCAACAACGACGTGCGCACCGTGCTCGACATCGACTATCGCCCGGTACTGTGGGGACTCACGGGCAAGGCCGACGGCGAGACGCGCTTCGTCGCGAATGAAAGCGTAAGCGCTCATATTCAAGGCATCCTGCCCCTCTTCGATCTCGTGATCGGCACCGAAGAAGAGTTCCGGATTGCGGGCGGCAAGGATTCGCTGATCGAATGCCTCCGGGAAGTCCGCAAGGTGACGCCCGCGACGCTCGTCGTGAAGCGCGGGCCGCTCGGCTGCCAGATCATCGACGGCGACGTGCCCGCTTCGATCGACGACGCGCCGATTCAAGGCGGCGTCGAAGTCGAAGTGCTGAACGTGCTCGGCGCGGGCGATGCCTTCGCGTCCGGCTTTCTGTCGGGCTGGCTGCGCGATGAACCGCTCGAAGCCTGTGCACGCGCGGCGAACGCGAGCGGCGCGCTCGTCGTATCGCGCCACGGCTGCGCGCCCGCCATGCCGACACCCGCTGAACTCGACTACTTCCTGCGCGAAGCGAAAGCGGACCCGGCGCGCATGCGCCGTCCCGATCGCGACGCGACGCTTGCGCGCCTGCATCGCGTGACGCCCGCGCGCAAGACCCACGACGAAGTGCTCGGCTTCGCCTTCGATCACCGCAACCAGTTCTTCGAACTCGCACAGCAAACAGGTGCAGATCTCTCGCGCATTTCGAAGCTGAAGAGCCTGTTCGTCGAAGCCGTCGCGCAAACGGAAGAGGCGTTGGGCTTGCAAGGCAAGACCGCGGTGCTGATCGACGACCGTTATGGCCAGGACGCGCTCAACGCTGCAACAGGCCGTGGCTGGTGGATCGGCCGGCCGGTCGAATTGCCGGGTTCCGTGCCGCTCGTGTTCGATCACGGCCGCTCGATCGGCACGACGCTCGCCAGCTGGCCGCGCGAGCATGTGGTGAAGTGCCTCGTCCAGTTTCATCCCGACGAGCCGATCGAACAGCGCATCGAACAGGAAGCGCAACTGCGCGCGCTCTACGATGCCGTGCAGGAGTCCGGCCACGAACTGCTGCTCGAAGTGATTCCGCCGAAGAGCTTGCCCGGCGGACCGGATATCGTGTACCGCGCGTTGAAGCGGCTCTATAACATCGGCCTCTATCCGGAATGGTGGAAGCTCGAACCGATGGAAGCGTCGCAGTGGCAAGCCATCGATGCGTTGATCCAGGAACGCGATCCGTACTGCCGTGGCGTCGTGCTGCTCGGCCTGTCGGCGCCTGTCGAGCAGATGATCGAAGGCTTCCGCGCGGCAGCGCAATCGAAGACCTGCAAGGGCTTCACGGTCGGCCGCACAATTCACTACGAAGCGAGCCAGGCATGGCTCGCGGGTCAGATCGACGACGATGAAGTGATCGCCCGCGTGCGCCGCACGTTCGAAACGCTGATCCGGTCGTGGCGCGAAAGCCGTGGCACAGCGCATGCGGCGGGTTCGCATACCATCCGTCAGGAGCAGGCAGCATGAACCAACGTGCGTTGCATCACGACGTGACGACCTCGCCTGAAACGGCCCCGCAAGTATCGGCGGACGGCACGATCCGTCTGACGGCCGCGCAGGCCGTGGTCCGCTATCTCGCCGCGCAACGCGTCGAGACGGAAGACGGCACGGGCACCGAGCCGCTGTTCGGCGGCGTGTTCGCGATCTTCGGGCATGGCAACGTCGCGGGCCTTGGCGAGGCGCTCTATCAGTATCGACATGAACTGCCGACTTATCGCGCGCACAACGAACAGGCGATGGCGCACAGCGCGATCGCCTTCGCGAAGGCGAACTTCCGGCGACGGATGATGGCCGTCACCACATCCATCGGTCCTGGCGCGACGAACCTCGTCACGGCGGCGGCGCTTGCGCATGTGAACCGCTTGCCCGTGTTGCTGCTGCCCGGCGATATCTTCGTGTCGCGCGCGCCCGACCCGGTGCTGCAGCAGGTCGAAGACTTCCACGACGGCGGCATCTCGGCCAACGATGCGTTCAAGCCCGTGTCACGGTACTTCGATCGCATCGTGCATCCGGCGCAATTGCTCAACGCGTTGCCGCGTGCGATTCGCGTGCTGACGGACGCCGCGCTGTGCGGCCCTGTGACGCTGGCACTTCCGCAAGACGTGCAAGCAACCGCGTACGACTACCCCGCCGACTTCTTCGCGCCGCGCGTGGTGAAATTCCATGCGCCCGCGCCCGTCGAACATGAAGTCGATGAAGCGCTCGCGATTCTGCGCAACGCGAAGCAACCGATGATCGTCGCCGGCGGCGGTGTGCTGTACGGCCGCGCAACGGACGCATTGAAAGCGTTCGCAACGCGCTACGGCATTCCTGTTGCGGAGACGCAGGCGGGCAAGAGCGCACTCGCGTGGGACGATCCGTTGAATCTCGGCTCGCTCGGTGTGACGGGTTCGCCCGGCGCAAATGAAATCGCGCACGACGCCGATTGCGTGCTCGCTGTCGGCACGCGTCTGCAGGACTTCACTACGGGTTCGAACACGCTCTTCACGCATGCGCGGGTGATCGGCATCAACGCGAATGCGTTCGACGCCATCAAGCATCGCGGCTGTATCGTACAGGCCGATGCACGGCTTGCGCTCGATGCGTTGTCGTCGCGGCTGGAAGGCTGGCGAGCGGATGCGGCGTGGACGTCACGCGCGCAGCAGCGTGCGAACGAATGGCGCGACATCGTGCAGAAGCTCACGCACGCGCCACAAGGTGTGGAAGGCAAAGGCGCCCTTCCCTACGACGCCGACGTGATCGGCGCGGTGCAGCGTTCGAGCGAACACTCGACGACGAATGACATCGTCGTCTGCGCAGCAGGCACGCTGCCCGCCGAACTGCACAAGCTGTGGCGCGCTGGACGTCCAGGCGCGTATCACGTCGAGTACGGCTATTCGTGCATGGGCTACGAGATCGCCGGGGGGCTTGGCGCCAAGCTCGCGCGGCCCGAGCGCGAAGTGATCGTGATGGTCGGCGACGGCAGTTATCTGATGATGAACAGCGAGATCGCTACCTCCGTGATGCTGGGCGCGAAGCTGATCGTCGTGGTGCTCGACAATCGCGGCTATGGCTGCATCAACCGCTTGCAGCAGGCGTGCGGCGGCGCGCCGTTCAACAACATGTTCGACGACTGCGTGCAGGGCTCGCCGGGCGCGCCCAACATCGACTTCGCCGCGCACGCGCGCGCGATGGGCGCGCAGGCGGAGCACGTGGCGAACGTGCAGGAACTCGAAGCGGCGATGCAGCGTGCCCGCGCCGCCGATCGCACGTACCTGGTCTGCATCGACACCGACGCCGCGCGCACGACGGACGAAGGCGGCTGGTGGTGGGAAGTCGCGGTGCCCGAAGTGTCGCAGCGCGAAGGCGTGCGCAAGGCACGCGCCGATTACGAAGCGCATATCAGCGCGCGTGGCAAAGACAATGAGTGAGGAAGCGCACATGAGTCAGTTCGAAGTACGCATCGGCATCAATCCGCTGTCGTGGATGAACGACGATTTGCCGTCGCTCGGCGGCGAGACGCCACTCGACGTCGCGCTCACGGAAGGACGCGAAATCGGCTATCAGGGGTTCGAGCTTGGGAACAAGTTTCCACGCGAGCCCGAAGCATTGAAGGCGTTGTTCAAACAGTACGATTTGTCGCTCGTGTCCGGATGGTACTCGGGACGGCTCGCGGATTTCAGCCGCAGCATCGAGGACGAGTGCAAGGCCGCCGACTCTCATCTGGAGCTACTCGCGAAAAACGGCGCGACGGTGATGGTCTACGGCGAAGTGCACAACACGATCCAGGGCTCGCCGTTGCCGTTGTATCAGCGGCCGCGCTTTTTCACCGATGAGCAATGGAACACGTACGCAAAGCGCCTGAATGAATTCGCACGCTATACGTTGAGCAAGGGCGTGCGCGTCGCGTATCACCATCACATGGGCGCGTACGTCGAAACTGCCGCCGACGTCGATCGTCTGATGGCGTTGACCACCGACGACGTCGGACTGCTGTTCGACGCGGGCCACATTACGTTTGCGGGCGGGGATGCGCTTGCGGTGCTCAACCGGCATATAGGTCGCGTCTGTCATGTGCATTGCAAGGATGTGCGCCCTGCCGTGATGAAGCTCGCGCGCAATCGCAACTGGAGCTTTCTCGATGCGGTGATTGCGGGCGCGTTCACGGTGCCGGGCGACGGCGCTGTCGATTTTTCCGCGATCATCGATACGTTGAAGCGTCACGGTTATCGCGGCTGGCTTGTCGTCGAGGCGGAGCAGGACCCGGCCGTCGCGCCGTCGTATGCTTATGCGCAGAAGGGTTATCGCACGCTGCGCACGCTCGTCGATGCGCCCCTCGATGTCGCACAGGAGGCAGCATGAGTTTGCTTGTGAAGGCACAGCGCGAAGGCCAGACGATCGCGCGCGTGACGCCCGAATCGGCGGGCTGGAAGTATGTGGGATTCGCCGCGTACCGGATGGAATCGAACGAGGTCGTGCACGTGCTGGAAGCGTCGCGCGAGGTGTGTATTGTGGTGATGGCGGGTGCCGTTGATATTGAAACCGATGCGCAGACGTGGACTGGGCTTGGTTCGCGTGACAGCGTGTTCGAGGACAGCGCGCCTGTTGCGGTTTATTTGCCGCCTGGCGTGCGGGCTATTGTTCGTGCCAATCGGCATGCGGAGGTGGGTGTGGCTAGTGCGCCGGCCAAGGGCGAGTATCCTGCGCGGCTGATCGAGTCTTCGCAGATGAAGCGGTCTGTGCGGGGTAAGGGCGCGAATACGCGGTATGTGTGCGATATTCTTCCGCAGACTGAGACGGCTGAATCACTGCTCGTGGTTGAGGTGCGTACGCCGGGTGGGCATTCGTCCAGCTATCCGCCGCATAAGCACGATACCAATAATATTCCTGCGGAAAGCTTTCTTGAAGAGACTTATTATCATCGGCTTAGTCCGCCGCAAGGGTTTGCGTTTCAACGCGTGTATACCGATGAGCGGGATATCGATGAGTCTCTCGCGGTCGAGGATCACGATGTCGTGATGGTGCCGCGTGGGTATCATCCTGTCGTTGTGCCTTATGGGTATGACTCTTATTATCTTAATGTCATGGCTGGGCCTACCAGAGCCTGGCATTTCAAGAATGATCCTCGGCATGAGTGGATTGTTGAGCGGGATTCGAAGGGTTAGGTTTTTTGTCTGCGACGCTGGTCGGTGTTTTGGACTTTTCGCTGGCATCCGCGTTGCGTTAGCGTGCTTCAGGCGTCGCCGTTCGGTGTTCTGGCCTTTGAGCTGGCATCCGCGTATTGCCTCCGTGCTTCAAGCGTCGCCCCTGTGCGGGGCGGCACCTACTTTTCTTTGCCGCCGCAAAGAAAAGTAGGCAAAAGAAAGCGGCTCACACCGCCAGCGCTAGTTATTGCCTGAGGGCCCCCACAGGATCTTATGCTTCACACGGCAATCACGTGACCCATGTTCGTTGCCAACGCTATTGCGGTGCGCCTCACCCGCTTCGCGCGCCCACGTCGCCACATGCCGCGACGGACGATCTACGGCCGCCCAGGTCGCAAACTGTGTGTAGACCGTAGAGATTCACACGCCTCACTTCGGACCCGATAGCGCACGCGTCCCACCCTGTAAGAGCGCCACGCTATACGACGCGACAACCTACACACAGTTTGCCACCTGGGCGGCACATACCAGTCGCTGCCACTAGCGCGTGTGCGGGTGTTTGAAGTGGGTGAGGCGCTTATTCAGCGCGTTGGCAACGCACGCGAACAGATAGGCTGCCGTGTGAAGCGCAAGACCGTTTGGGGGCCCTCAGGCAAACACAAGAACTGGCGGTGTGAGCCGCTTTCTTTTGCCTACTTTTCTTTGCGGCGGCAAAGAAAAGTAGGTGCCGCCCCGCACAGGGGCGACGCTTGAAGCAAGCTAACGAATCGCGGATGCCAGCGAAGAGGCAAAGCAAACACTGCATCGCAGATATGCCAGCGCAAAAGCAAAAAACCCAAAACCAAGCGTCGCAGACAACAATCAAACCCACTTAGCTCGATCAACAACGGGCACCCCACAATCACCTATCCTTTCACCACATCACACCGACAGGCATAAAAGTCAGCCGCAACCGCCCGTAGCACAGCGCTTCGCGCAATGACTGCTGTGCAAGTCAAACAGAGAACAAAAGTGATGCGATGCAAAATCAGCCCACGCCGAGCCATTCGCGCATCACGTCGGGCCGCGCCCGAAACGATTCCAGCGAACCATCGAACACGATCTCGCCATGCCCCATCACGGCGATACGGCTCGCAATCCGGTCGGCGATCACGAGCCGCTGTTCGATCAGCAGCATCGCGACGCCACGCTCGCGCAGCAGTTTCAATGCCGCTGCAAGCTGCGCAACGACCTGACCCGCGAGTCCTTCCGTCGGCTCGTCGATCACGATCAGATCAGGGTCGCGGAGCAACGCGCGCGCCACCGAAAGCATCTGCTGCTCGCCGCCCGACAACGCACCCGCCTTCGTCCGCGCGCGTTCGCGCAGCACGGGAAAGAGCGTTTGCGCGTCGTCGAGTGTGAAGCGGGCGGCACGTCTGGCGTTGCGCGGCTGGATGCCCAGTTGCAGGTTTTCCTGCACCGTCAGCGTCGGAAATACATCGCGCTGTTCGGGCACATAACCAATGCCGAGCCGCGCGATCTCGAACGCACGCCGGCCTTCCAGCGGCTGTCCGGCGAAACGGATCACGCCTCGCGTACGCACGAAACCCATGATCGCCTTCGCCAGCGTCGAGCGGCCCGAGCCGTTGCGGCCCGCGAGCGCGACGGCTTCGCCCGCTTCGATATGCAGGTCCACGCCGTGCAGCGCCTGACTCGCGCCGTACCACGCGCGCAGATCGCGAATCTCCAGTAATGGGTTCAACGCGCGGCTCCCTGTGCGGCGTCGCCAATATCGCCCAGGTACGCCGCGCGCACGGCGGGATCGGCGCGAATCGCGTCCGGCGTGCCCGTCGCGATCACCTCGCCTTGCACGAGCACGCTGATGCGATCCGCGAGACCAAACACGACGTCCATATCGTGCTCGACCATCAGCAGCGTGCGGCCCGCCGTCGCCGCGCGGATCAGTTCGACAGCGCGCGCTGCCTCGGCGCGGTTCATGCCCGCCGTCGGCTCGTCGAGCAGCAGCGTATGCGCGCCGCTCGCCAGCGCCAGGCCCAGATCGAGCGCGCGTTGGTCCGCGTAACTCAGCGTGCCCGCGATCACGTCGCGACGGTCGTCCAGACCGACGGCGTTCAGTACTTGCTCGGCGCGCTCGTCACCCTCGCGCGTCGCGGTGTAGCGCTGCCACCAGCGCATGCGGTCACGATTCGCGATCTGCGCGGCGCAACGCAGGTTGTCGAATACGCTGAGCTTCGCGAAGAAACTCGTCGTCTGAAAACTGCGCGCGAGCCCGCGACGGCAAATCGCCGCGGGCACAAGACGCGTGATGTCCGCGCCATACAGTTCGATGCGGCCCGCGCTCGGCCGCGCCGCGCCCGCGATCAGATTGAAGAGCGTCGATTTGCCCGCGCCGTTCGGACCGATCAGCGCGTGACGTTCGTGCGGCTCGACCATGAGATCGACGCCGCGCAGGATGCGCGTCGCGCCGAAGCGCTTGTCGAGACGTCGCACGGCGATGGCGGGAATCATTCGTTGACCTCCGCGCGCGTTTCGTCGTTGAGCTTTCCGGGCATACGCGCAGCCACGCGCATCGTCAGCCAGCCGATCGCGGCGAGGCACAGCACGGATGCCGTAAGCCATGCAGGATCGATCGTCGTGAAGAGACCCGCGCGCTCTTCCGTGCCGAAGCGTTGCGCGTAAGCCCATTGAACGCACAGCACGACGGCAAGCCACCACGCGCAAGCGCTCGCTATCCGGCATGCAAACCACGGCAGGCATACGCGCCATCCATCGCGTGAAATGCGGGCGGTTTGACGCCGCATCCATCCCGCGATGCCATCGGGCGCGCACACCACCACGACCACGAAGAACAGCCCGAGATACAGCAGCCACGCGCGCGTCGCGCCCGCCACGACGACGCTGAAAAACGTCAGCACGACGGCGCCCGCCACCGGCCCAAAAAACGCCCCGCTTCCGCCGATCACCGTCGCGATCAGCACCGAGCCCGAGCGCAGCATGCCGACGCTTTCGGTCGATACCAGTTCGACATTGATCAGCCCGAGCGTGCCCGCGATGCCCGCAAAAAACGACGACCACACAACGACCTCATAACGCACACGGCGCGGAAAGCAACCGATAGCCGCCGCGCGAACCGGGTTGTCGCGCACGGCATTCGCGAGCCGCATGAGCGGCGTGCGCGACAGCAGGTACATCGCGATCACGGCGAGCGCGCACCACAACGCGATCAGCGCATAGGCTTCGCGCGCAGGGCCGAACGTCAAGCCCGGCACCGCGAGACCCGCCGTGCGGTCGATCGCGACGCCCGCCTCGCCGCCGAACCAGTCGGGCAAGGTCCACGCCGCCGCCGCGACGAGTTCGCCGATGCCGAGCGTGATCATCGCGAACGCGGTGCCTGCCCGGCGTGTCGCAACCAGGCCATACAGCGCGCCGAACAGCGCGCCGCCGATACCGCCCATCAACGGCAGCAGCGGCAACGGCACGCCGACGCGATTGAACAGTTGCGCGGCGATCAGCGCGCCGACGCCCGACGAAGCCGCATGCCCGAACGACAATAGCCCCGCGCCACCGAGCAGCAGGTTATACGACAGCGCGAACACGATCATCGCGGCCGTCTGCGCGAGCCAGGCGACGAGCCAGCTTTGCGTCGACAGACACGGCGGCAGGATGAGCAACGCCGCGAGCGCGGCCCACGGCAACGCGGCGCGCCATGTCGGCCTACGCGGCGAAGCAGCCTGCGCGTCGTGCGCCTGATTCACCTCACGCATCGTCGTCGCGTTGTCCGAAGAAGCCGCGCGAGCGTACGGCAAGCATCGCGACGAGCAGCAGATAGGGCACGAGCGGCGCGAGTTGCGCGAGCGTCAGCGCGCTCCATGCGGCGGGCAACGCGTTGTCGAAGTCGCCGACCAACTCGCCGAGCGGAATATCGGTAGCGACCGCGAAGGTCTGCACGCAGCCCATCACCAGCGACGCCACGAGCGCGCCGCCAAGCGACCCCAGCCCGCCGATCACGACCACGACGAACACGATCGATCCCACCGATTCGGCCATCGCCGGTTCGAGCACGAACAGCGGCGCACCGATCACGCCTGCCAGCGCGGCGAGCGCGGTGCCCGCCGCGAACACGCCGGTGAACACGCGCGGCACGTCGTGACCGAGCGCTTCGACGGCTTGCGGATGCGTGAGCGCCGCGCGCACGATCAGCCCCGCTTTCGACACGCGCAGCACCGCGTGCAACACGGCCAGCATCGCAATCGCGACGGCCATCATGAACGCGCGATAGCGCGAGAACGCGACGCCGTACACATCGAGCAGCGGACCATCGAGCGCTGCCGGCACGGCGGCGCTCAGCGCCTGCAAGCCCCAGACGAGCTTGACGCCCTCGCCGATCAGATAGGCCGCGCCGAACGTCAGCAGCAATTCCGCCAGATGCCCGTGCGGCCGCACACGCCGCAGCAGCCACCGTTCGAGCGCCGCGCCCATCAG
Organism: Paraburkholderia sp. PGU19; assembly: GCF_013426915.1. Taxonomy (GTDB): domain Bacteria; phylum Pseudomonadota; class Gammaproteobacteria; order Burkholderiales; family Burkholderiaceae; genus Paraburkholderia. The sequence goes on along the minus strand of NZ_AP023179.1, from coordinate 1,194,310 downwards.
CCCGACGACGAGCGGCGCGACGATGAGCGCCCACCAGAAACCCACGCGCGCCGCGACGGAAAAGCCGACATACGCACCGAGCATGTAGAAGCTCGCGTGCGCGAAGTTCAGCACGCCGAGCATGCTGAAAATCAGCGTCAATCCCGCCGACAGCATGAACAGCAGCAAGCCGTAGCTGACGCCGTTCAGCGCATCGATGACGAACGACTGCACGCGTCAGCCTGCCTGCTCGTCTTGCACGCCTTCCACGACGAGCAGCGGTTCGAGCGCCGCGCGCAAGCTGTCGGGCAACGCAACGGGACGCCGCGTGTCGCGATCCACATAGACATGCACAAAATGCCCTTGCGCGGCGGGCTCCGCATCGCCTTCCCTGAAAAGCCCCACTTCGTAACGCACGCTCGACGTGCCGAGCCGTACGACGCGCAGGCCCGCATCGATGCGATCCGGAAACACGATCGGCACGAAGTAGTTGCACTGCGTCTCGACCACGAGGCCGATCGTCGTGCCGCGCTCGATATCGAGCACGCCGCTGCGGATCAGATACTCGTTCACGACGGTATCGAAGTAGCTGTAATAGACGACGTTGTTCACGTGGCCGTACACGTCGTTGTCCATCCAGCGCGTGGCAATGGACAGGAAGTGCGGGTAAGCCGTGCGCGGCGCGGGAGCAGGTTTGTTCATGTCGTGTGCGGTTGGATGAAGGGACGGCGCTTACATCGACTCGATCAGCATCCGCCGATAATCGTCGGCCGTCGCTTCGCGCGGATTCGTCTTGTGGCAATGATCGGCGAGCGCGCCCTTGATGACCTTGTCGAATGCACTTTCGTCGACGCCCATTTGCTTCAGGCCCGTCGGCAGTCCGAGGCGCGCGGTCATGTCGTGCAGCGCTGCCGCGAGATCGGCGTTGTCGGGCAGGTTCATCACGCGGCGCATGCGCGCATAACGGCGATTCTCGACGACGGACGGCGCGCTTTCGTTGAAGCGCAGCACGGCGGGCAGCACGACGGCGTTCAGCGTGCCGTGATGCAGCGACGTGCGCCCATTCACCGACACGCCGCCGAGCGGATGCGACAGCGAATGTACGCAGCCGAGTCCCTTCTGGAACGCCATCGCGCCCTGCATCGACGCGCTCATCATGTGCAGGCGCGCGTCGCGGTTCTGGCCGTCGCGCGTCGCGAGTTCGATGTTCGCCCAGGCGCGCTCCAGCCCGTCGAGCGCGATGCCGTCGGCGGGTGGGTTGAACGAAGGCGCCAGAAACGTTTCGATGCAATGCGCGATCGCATCCATGCCCGTCGCGGCCGTCAGCGACGGCGGCAGGCCGAGCGTGAGACCCGGATCGCAGATAGCGGCCTTCGGCAGCAGATGCCACGAATGGAAGCCGAGCTTGCGGCCGTCGTTCAGGATCACGATCGCGCCGCGCGCCACTTCGCTGCCCGTGCCCGCCGTGGTCGGAATCGCGATCAGCGGCGCCGCCTTGTCGGTGATCCTGGCGCTGCCGCCTTCGATCGTCGCGTAATCCGTCATCGTGCCCGGATGCGTCGCCATGATCGCGACGCCCTTGGCGAGATCGATCGACGAGCCGCCGCCGATCGCCACCAGCCCGTCGCAGCCCTCTTCCCGATAGCGCTGCGCGGCCGCCATCACCATCGCTTCCGTGGGGTTCGACGGCGTGTCGTCGAAGATGGGCACGCCGGGCAGCTTCAACGCGTCGATTGCCTGCTGCGCGACGCCCGCCGCCATCACGCCCTTGTCCGTCACCACGAGCGGCCGCCTGATGCCGGAACGCTCGCACTCCGCCGGCAACTGCGCGAGCGCGTCGTAGCCGAGATGAATGTGCGTCAGATAGTAGATGTAGGCCATGGCGATGCGTCTCCGTTGTTATCGAGGATTCCGTGCTCGCGCCGTCGAAACGGCGAGAGCGGCTGACTGCGACCATCACGGCAAGCGTTGCGCATTGCCCTTTCTATTGTTGCGTCATTGACCCGGCCGCTCGATGAATCCGAATGGCAAGCCGCGCCCGTGCATCGTCGGCGCGCCGCTTATACAGACTTCACGCGGCGCACAGTTCGCGAACCTCAGCGACGAAGCGCTCGACCGTTTCGGGCTGCGTGTCCCATGCGCACATCAGCCGGCAGCCGCCCGCGCCGATGAACTCATAGAACTTCCAGCCACGCGTGCGCATGGCCTTCGCGACATGCGGCGGCAATTGCGCGAACACGGCGTTCGATTCCGTCGGGAACATGATGCTCACGCCGCGAATTTCCGCGAGGCGCGATTCCATCAGTTGCGCCATGGCGTTTGCGTGGCGCGCGTTGCGCAGCCAGACGTCCTTGTCGAGCAAGCCGAGCCACGGCGCGGAGATGAAGCGCATTTTCGACGCAAGCTGTCCCGCCTGCTTCAGCCGATAAGCGAAGTCATCAGCCAGTGCGCGATCGAAGAACACGACCGCCTCGCCCACGGGCAATCCGTTCTTCGTGCCGCCGAAGCACAGCACGTCGACGCCCGCGCGCCACGTGATCTCCGACGGATGCACGTCGAGCGCGGCGACGGCGTTTGCAAAGCGCGCGCCATCCATGTGGACCTTCAGATGACGGCGCTTCGCGATCGCCGCAATCGCGCGGATTTCCTCGACGCTGTACACGGTGCCCACTTCTGTCGACTGCGTGAGCGTCACGACCTTGGGCTTCGGATAGTGGATGTCGGCGCGGCGCGTGACGACGGCTTCGATCGCATCGGGCGTGAGCTTGCCGCCGACGCCCGGCGCCGTCAGCAGTTTCGAGCCGTTCGAGAAGAATTCGGGGCCGCCGCATTCGTCCGTTTCGATGTGCGCGAGCTCGTGGCAGATCACCGAATGGTAGGACTGGCACAGCGACGCCAGCGCCAGCGAGTTGGCCGCCGTGCCGTTGAAGACGAAAAACACTTCGCAGTCGGTCTGGAACAGGTTGCGCAGGCGGTCGCAGACTTGCTGCGTCCACGAGTCGTCGCCGTAGGCCGGTTCGTGGCCGCTGTTGTTGGCGGCGATCAGCGCTTCGAGCGCTTCGGGGCAGATGCCGGCGTAGTTGTCCGACGCAAAATGTTGCATGGCAGGCGGCGCACCCGGCGATGAGCGCGCAATGATGGCTGGAAAGCGGACATTTTAGTGCGGCGGGTGCTGAATTTGTTTCTGGCGGGTTGGATCGGCGGGAATGGACGCCTGATCAGGACGGGAGACTGTGCGTACGAGAGTCCGCTGCACAGCCAGTGGGAGTGAGAGGTGCCTGCGGTTGTTCGGTCGTCGTGGTGCTCGCGGGCGTTGTTCGTCCGCACCATCCGGCAGCGTCTGGGCGTGCCGGGCTTTTGCTCAGGCGCGCAGCGACGGGCGCAACACAGCTACCACGACGAGACCCACGGCGCCCGCGAGCAACGCGATCGCCGCCAGCCACAACGCCAGCGTGAACGAACCGGTGTGTGCGGCGATCGGCGCGGCGACGAGCGGACCCACGATCTGCCCAAGGCCATAGGCCGCCGTCGCATAGCCCATCAATCCCGCCGCGTTGTCGCCGTGCAGCCGCCGCGCCTCGCGCATCGCGAACAGGGTGATCGCCGTGAACGGCAGGCCGATCAGCGCGCTGCCAAGCGCGAAGCCACCCGCCGTCGGCGACACGATGCCCGCGAGGATGCCGAGCGACTGCAGCACGTAGCAGCCGGCCAGCAGCGTGCGGTTGTCCCAGCGCGACGGCAGACGCGCGCCCACCAACGCGCCCACGACCAGCGCGCCGCCGAACATCGGCCAGAACAGATCAGGCCACGGCGAATCCACGGGCAGCGCAGCGCGGGCGATCACGGGCAAGAACGTCGCGGTGATGATGTACCCGAAACCGGGCACGCCGTAGAGGACTATCAGCCAGAAGGCATCCGCGCGGTGCAGATGCACGCGATGTCGATGCGCATCGGTCTGCGCCGACGCGCTTTTCCGCGTCGATGCCGTTGCGGTCGATGGCGTCTCGAACGTGCGCCATACGAGCACGGTCAGCACAGCCGACACGAGCCCAAACCCGATCCAGCCCGCCGACGCGCCATATCCGCCCGCCGCGCTGACCAGCAGGCCCGTCCCCGCGATGCCGAGTCCCGGGCCCGTGTAGATCACGCCGCTCCACTCGTTCGCGCCCAGTTCGGCGAGCCGCCGCAAACCCCATTGCGACGCGAATACGAAGGTCCACGCGCTGATCGCGCCCGCGATGAAGCGCACCACGGCCCACACCCAGAACTGATGCGTGACACCCATCGCGAGCACGAGCACCACAGTGGACGCGAGGCCCGCCTTCACCACGCGCGCCGCATCCATGCGTAGCGCGACGCAAGCGATCGCACCGAGGAAATAACCCGCGTAGTTGAGCGACGCGAGCCAGCCGCCGTGTCTGATATCGAGCGCGCCGCCGTGGAGCATCAGCGGCAACAGCGGCGTAAAGGCAAAGCGGCCGACGCCGAGCGCGACGGCAAGCGCCGCCATGCAGGCCAACGCCGCGCGGCGCGCGACATGGGTTGAAACGTGGTTTGTCTGAAAGGTGCGGGTGGCGAAATCGTTCATTGATGACATGGCGGTGGCCTGTCGCCCCGAGGTTGGACGGCACGGCGGTCTGCTTCTTCCACACAATCGTAGCTTGACCCTTCAATCTCATAAAATGAATAATACGGATAGATTTAATCTCATGGAGAGATTGATGGATCTTGCCGCCCTTTCGATCTTTCGCGCCGTCGTGCGCGAAAACGGCGTGACGCGGGCCGCAGCGAAGCTCAATCGGGTGCAATCGAACGTGACCACGCGTATCAAGCAACTCGAAGAGCAATTGGGCACCGAACTGTTCGTTCGCGACGGCCGGCGGCTTGTGCTGACGCCTGCGGGCGAGACACTGCTGCCCTATGCCGAACGGCTGCTCGCGCTCGCCGACGAAGCGCGCCACGCGGTCAAGGACACGCGTCCGAGCGGACGCCTGCGGCTGGGCACGATGGAGAGCGTCGCCGCGACCCGCTTGCCCGGACTGCTCGCGCAGTATCACCAGACGTGGCCCGACGTCGCGCTCGAACTGGAGACGGGGACGACGGGCAAGCTGATCGATCGCGTGCGCGAATTCGAGGTGGACGCGGCGATCGTCGCAACGCCGCTCGATCCGGGCTGGATCGGCGATCTGTTCGAGGTCGTGCCCGTGTTTCGCGAAGAACTGGTGATGGTGTCGCCGCGCGGTCATCCGCCCATCCATCATGCGAGCGATATTTCGCTTTCGACGCTGATCGCGTTCGAGGTGGGCTGCGCGTATCGCGTGCATGTCGAAAAGTGGTACATGGAGCACGGCATCCGGCCCTCGCGGGTGCTGGAGCTCGGCTCGTATCACGCGATCGTCGCGTGCGTGGCGGCGGGCGCGGGCGTCGCATTCGCGCCGCGCTCGGTGTTGGCGCTGCTGCCCGAATCGGACGATATCGCCGTGCATCCGCTCGCCGGGCTCGGCAGCATCGAGACGATACTGGTCTGGCGACGCGGTCACTTCTCGTCGGCATTGAATGCGTTGCGCGGGATGCTGGTCGCGAGCGGGAACCTGCAGCAAAAGCCGGCGGACGATGTGGCTGCCTGAGCCCTCGACGGACGTTATCTGGCTAACCTGAAAGCACAAAATCAAAAAGCCGCAAGTCTTACGACTCGCGGCTTTTTGGTTGATACGAATGCTACGTGGCGCGGAGGCTTAGAGTTGCGCTTCGACCCAGCCCTTCACGCCAGCCAGCGCAGCCGGCAGATTGGCCGGCTCGGTACCGCCCGCCTGCGCCATGTCCGGACGGCCGCCGCCCTTGCCGCCGACCTGCTGCGCGACGAAGTTGACCAGCTCGCCCGCCTTGACCTTCTTGCTCGCCTCGGCCGTGACGCCCGCGATCAGGCTGACCTTGCCGCCTTCGACGGACGCCAGCACGATCGCCGCGCTCTTGAGCTTGTCCTTGAGCTTGTCGACGGTTTCGCGCAGCGTCTTGACGTCCGCGCCTTCCAGGGTAGCCGCCAGCACCTGCACGCCGGCAACCTCGATGGCCTGGCCGGCCAGTTCATCGCCCTGGCTCGACGCGAGCTTCGACTTCAGCGCGCCCAGTTCCTTTTCCAGCGACTTCACCTGGTCCTGAACCATCGAGATGCGTTGCGTCAGTTCCGACGGCTGCGCCTTCAGCGCCGCAGCCGCGGCGTTGATGCGCGCGTCGAGTTCCTGCACGTAACGCACCGCGTTATCGCCCGTGATCGCTTCGACGCGACGGATGCCCGCCGCGACGCCGCCTTCCATCACGATCTTGAAGAAGCCGATATCGCCCGTGCGATGCACGTGCGTGCCGCCGCACAACTCGCGCGAGAAGCCCAGATCCAGCACGCGCACTTCGTCGCCGTACTTCTCGCCGAACAGCGCCATGGCGCCGCCCTTCACCGCTTCGTCGTACGGCATCACCTGCACGATGCCCGGCGCGTTCGCCAGCACTTCGGCATTGACGATGGCTTCGACGCGGCGGATTTCATCGTCCGTCATCGGCGCGTTGTGCGCGAAGTCGAAGCGGGTCTTGTCGGCGTCGACGAGCGAGCCCTTCTGCTGCACGTGGCCGCCGAGCACTTCGCGCAGCGCCTTGTGCATCAGGTGGGTAGCCGAGTGGTTGCGGGCCGTGCGCGCGCGGCGGATCGCGTCGATCTCCGCCTTCACGACGTCACCGACCTTCAGCGTGCCCTGCTCCAGCGTGCCGTGATGGCCCACGACGTCCGCCTGCACCTTCAGCGTATCGGCGACGGCGAAGCGCACGCTCGCGTTCGCCAGCACGCCCTGATCGCCAACCTGGCCGCCCGACTCCGCGTAGAACGGCGTGTGGTCGAGCACGACGACAGCCTGCTGGCCCTTCGTCACTTCGTTGACGGACGCGCCGTCGACATACAGCGCCGTGATCTTCGCGTCGTCGAAGACGATTTCTTCGTATCCGTGGAACGTGGTCTTCGCGCCCGTGTATTCGAGGCCCTGCGCCATCTTGAACTTGCCGGCCGCGCGCGCCTGTTCGCGCTGACGGGCCATCGCTTCGTCGAATGCGGGTTCGTCCACCGTCACTTCGCGCTCGCGGCACACGTCTGCCGTCAGATCGAGCGGGAAGCCATAGGTGTCGTGCAGCTTGAACGCAACTTCGCCGTCGAGCGTCTTGCCGCCCTTCGCTTCCAGATCGGCCAGTGCGCTTTCGAGGATCGACATGCCGTGCTCGATGGTCTCGAAGAAGCGCTCTTCTTCCTGACGCAGCACGTCCGTGACGCGCTGTTCGGCGTCTTTCAGTTCGGGATACGCGCCGCCCATCTGCGCGACGAGGTCCGCGACCAGCTTGTGGAAGAACGAACCCTTGCGGCCCAGCTTGTAGCCGTGGCGGATTGCGCGGCGCACGATACGGCGCAGCACGTAGCCGCGGCCTTCGTTGCCGGGGATCACGCCATCGACGATCAGGAACGAGCACGCGCGGATGTGATCGGCGATCACCTTCAACGAGTTGTTCGACAGATCTTCGACGCCCGTTTCGCGCCCTGCCGCCTTGATCAGCGCCTGGAACAGGTCGATCTCGTAGTTGCTGTGCATGTGCTGCAGCACGGCCGCGATACGCTCCAGACCCATGCCCGTGTCCACGCACTGCTTGGGCAGCGGCGTCATGTTGCCCTGCGCGTCGCGGCTGAATTGCATGAACACGAGATTCCAGATCTCGATGTAACGGTCACCGTCTTCTTCCGGCGATCCCGGCGGGCCGCCCCATACTTCGGGACCGTGGTCGTAGAAGATTTCCGAGCACGGACCGCACGGGCCGACGTCGGCCATCTGCCAGAAGTTGTCCGATGCGTAACGCGCGCCCTTGTTGTCGCCGATGCGGATGATGCGCTCGGTCGGCACGCCGACTTCCTTCGCCCAGATGTCGAAGGCTTCGTCGTCTTCCTGGTAGACGGTGACCCAGAGCTTTTCCTTCGGCAACTGATAGACGCCCGTCAGCAGTTCCCACGCGTAGTGGATCGCGTCACGCTTGAAATAGTCGCCAAACGAGAAGTTGCCGAGCATTTCGAAGAACGTGTGGTGACGCGCCGTGTAGCCGACGTTTTCCAGGTCGTTGTGCTTGCCGCCCGCGCGCACGCTGCGCTGCGAGGTCGTAGCCCGCGAGTACGGACGCGATTCGGTGCCGAGAAACACATCTTTGAACTGCACCATGCCCGAATTGGTGAAGAGCAGCGTCGGGTCGTTGCCGGGCACGAGGCTCGACGAACGGACGATCGTATGGCCCTTCGATTCGAAGAACTTGAGGAATTTCTCGCGGATTTCGGCGGCTTTCATAGCGTGCTTTGGGGACGGTCCTGGCTTGAGCCGACGGCTGCGGAAGACTGACCGGCCGTCGCAATAGATTGTTTCCTGAACGGTCGATTATACGGGATCGGCGCTGTCGCGCGGCGCCGTGGCGCGGGCTGTGCGCGGCATTGGCCATCCGGCCAGTTCGCCCTCTCGAAAACGCCGAAAGCGCGTGCTGTCATTCGTCCTATGCCGTCAGGCTGAGTAGGTCGGGCGCGGCCGATCGCTTAAGATGCACCACATCGGTTCAATCGGGCAGCGCCCGTGCGGCGCGCGCCTCATCACATTGCACATTGGAGACGAAGACAGAACATGGGTGCACTCAGCCATATCCGCGTGCTGGACCTCACCCGCGTGCTCGCCGGTCCGTGGTGCGCGCAGACGCTAGCCGATTTCGGCGCCGACGTGATCAAGGTCGAGCGGCCAGGCGCCGGCGACGACACGCGCCACTGGGGGCCGCCGTACCTGAAAACGCCGGAAGGCGCGGACACGCGCGAAGCCGCCTACTACCTCGCGGCGAACCGCAACAAGCGCTCGGTGACCGTCGATATCGCCACGCCCGAAGGGCAGCAGATCGTCCGCGAGCTGGCTGCGCAAAGCGACGTCGTGCTGGAGAACTACAAGGTCGGCCAGTTGAAGAAGTACGGGCTCGACTATGAGTCGCTGAAGGCCGTGAAGCCCGACCTCGTCTATTGCTCGGTGACGGGCTTCGGACAGACAGGGCCGTATGCGCAGCGCGCGGGGTATGACTTTATCGTGCAGGGCATCGGCGGGTTCATGAGCATTACGGGCGAACGCGACGGCCAGCCGGGCGGCGGCCCGCAGAAAGCGGGCGTGGCGATCGCGGACCTGATGACGGGCATGTACTCGAGCGTCGCGGTGCTGACGGCGCTCGCGCACCGCGACCGCACGGGCGAAGGCCAGTACATCGACATGGCGCTGCTCGACGTACAGGTCGCAATGCTCGCCAACATGAACTCGAACTTCCTCGCGAGCGGCAAGGCTCCAGCACGCTGGGGCAACGCGCATCCGAACATCGTTCCGTATCAGACCTTCCAGACGAGCGACAGCTGGATCATCGTCGCGGTGGGCAACGACGGACAGTTCCGCAAGTTCGTCGAAGCGGGCAAGCGCGCGGATCTGGCCGACGACGACCGCTTCGCGACCAATCCCGAGCGCGTGCGCAACCGCGAGACGCTCGTGCCGATCCTCGCGGAGATGGTCCGTACCCGCAGCAAGCACGAATGGATCGATGCACTCGAAGCGGCGGGCGTGCCCTGCGGCCCGATCAACGATCTGGAAGAGGTGTTCGAGAACGAGCAGGTGGTCGCGCGTGGCATGGAGGTTCAATTGCCACATCCGTCGGGCGGCACCGTGAAGCTGGTGCGTAATCCCATCCGCATGAGCGCGACGCCGCCCGAGGCACAGGCCCATCCGCCAACGCTCGGCGAGCATACGGAAGCGGTCCTGCGCGATGTGCTCGGATACGACGATGCGCGCATCGACGCGCTGAGGGGCCGGTCGGTGATCTGACGTTAGGCCGGGAGGCGGTGGGCTGCGGGTGGCTTGCTGCCGTAGGCTTCCCGCCGTCGGCGCACTGCAATTGAAGGCGTTCTGGCGAACGGCGGCTCCGGCACACGCCGGTTCCAGCTTGCGGCGGCAGAACCAGGCGCGCAGCGCGGCGCGCCCGTCGTCCCGGACCCAACCCTCAGTGCCTGAATCGCGCCGCTCTACCCGCAGCTCACGCCATCGAGCCCAGCCAGCGCTGCGCTTCTTCCCAGTCGCCGAGACCGCTGTCGGCGTTGATATGGCCGCGCGGGCCGATGTTCTCCCAGCGGCTGCCCCATGCCGTCGCACAGGCCTGCGAGAACGGCACACCGCCGTACGGATCGTCGGTGCTCGCAACGACGATCGACGGGAACGGCAGCTTACTCATCGGCACGGCGTCGAAGCCGGCCGCATCGGCGGGAAATCCAGGGCCAGCCGGATCGGGCACCGCGACGAGCAGCGCTCCCGCGACCTTCGCAAGCGCATCCTGCGAAGCATGGCGCGCCGCCCAGAACGCAACCGTCAGGCAGCCCAGGCTGTGCGCGGCAAGCAGAACGCGCGCTTTCGCAGCGGCGACGGCAGCGTCGAGCGTATCGCACCACTCATCGCAAACGGGATGATCCCAATCCCGCATCGGCACGCGCGAAAAGTTCGGATAACGCGCTTCCCAGCGCGTCTGCCAATGCCCCACGCCAGAGTTCATATAACCCGGCAACACGATCACGCTCTGCTGCTCCAACCCCATTCCTTGACCCCGTTCGTTTTGAGTTGTCGAAGTGCGGCATCGCGCCGCCAGCGCTATTGAATCACACGGCCCACGCCAACGCCGCGCGGATCGGCAGCCGGTTGCGGCGTCGAACCATCGATACGGATCATCTGCACGTCGCCGTTGAACGTCTGGCCCTGCAGCGTGTAGCCGCGCGCCGTCAACTGCTCGGCCAGCTCGCCATCAATGGGATGGTACGGCTCGAAGTAGATCGTCTTCTGCGGCAACAACTGATGGTGAAAGCGCATCGCGGCGAGCGCGTCGGCGGGCGGCATGTTGAAGTCGTACAGGTTCGTCATCACCTGGAAGATCGACGTGAAGATGCGCGAGCCGCCCGGCGTGCCGATCACGAGCGACACCTTGCCGTCCTTCGTCAGGATGGTCGGCGCCATCGACGACAGCGGCCGGCGTCCCGGTGCGATCGTGTTGACGTCGCCGCTCGTCACGCCGGACTGGTTCGGCACGCCGGCTTTCATCTCGAAGTCGTCCATTGCGTCGTTCAGCACGAACCCGCCGCCGTCGACGACCACGCCCGAGCCGAACGGCCCAGTCAGCGTGTACGTGTTCGACACCGCGTTGCCCCACTTGTCGACCACCGAGAAGTGCGTGGTCTGGGCCTTTTCCGGCATCGAGTCGCCGAGGCCCGGCTTGACGGGTGAGGCGCCCGGCACTTCGTCGGGCGTGATGTCCTCGACCCGCCTGGCGAGGTAGGCGTCGTCGATCAGCTTGTCGACGGGCACGCGGTACGAATCGGGATCGCCCATGTACTGCTGGCGGTCAGCGAACGCGCGGTCCTCGATCTGCGCGACCAGATGGATGTACGGCTCGGAATTGAGCGCCACGCCGTCGAACTGCGGCTTCAGGTCCGCCTTCATCTTCAGCAGCTGGATCAGTCCGATGCCGCCCGAACTGGGCGGCGGCGCCGTGACGATCTGATAGCCGTTCCAGCTGGCCGTCACGGGCTGGCGCCATACGGCCTTGTACTGCAGCAGATCCGCTTTCGTGAGCAGGCCGTGCCCGTACATCTGCCGCGCGATCAGATCGGCCGTCTGCCCTTCGTAGAACTCGCGGCCGCCGTCCGATGCGATTCGCGTCAGGGTCTGCGCAAGTTCGGGCTGGCGGAACGTGTTGCCCGCTTTCAGGTTCGAAAAATAGGCGTCGAAATTGGTCTTGCCGCCGAAGCTCTGCGATGCACCGTCGCGGCGCTTCTGCAGCCATGGTTCGACGGGGAAGCCGTCCGTCGCGTACTTGATGGCGGGCGCGAGCACCTGCTTCCATTTGAGCTTGCCGAACCGCTTCTGCGCTTCCCACATGCCGTCGACCGTGCCCGGCACGGCCACCGCGCGATGTCCGACGAGGCTCATGCCCTTGATCACGTTGCCCTTGTCGTCGAGATACATGTCGCGCGTCGCGCTCTGCGGCGCTTTCTCGCGGTAGTCGAGAAAGTACGGCTTGCCGTCCATGACCAGCGTCATGAACCCGCCGCCGCCGATGTTGCCAGCATCCGGGTACGTGACGGCGAGCGTGAAGGCAATCGCGACGGCTGCATCGACGGCATTGCCGCCTGCCGCGAAAATCTGCTGCGCGGCGTCGGCGGCATAGCGGTCGGGCGTCGCGACGGCCGCCGCGTCGAGCGCGGGCTTCGGCTGGGCCGTCTTGGCGTCGACGGCGGGCGACGCCGCCAGGCTCGCGATCAGCGCGCCCGTCAGCGCGAGCGTCGTGGCGAAGCGCGCATACGTGCCGCGCGCAACGACGCGGCCGGCGCTGGAACAGGAATCGGCGTGGGCGCCCGCATGGGATTCGGCATGCATGTCGGCGCCGGAAAGCGCGCGAGGCGCGCGCAGCATCGGAAGGGACATCCGAGGAACTCCGGGATAGATGGACCTGCCCGCGCGTGCACAGCGCATGGGGCGGCCGGCTCGCGGCAAGGACAGGTCGCGTGAAGCGGTGGGACGGGCATCGTATGCCCGGGCCCACGACAGAATAACGGAAACGCAGCGCCCGCCGAAAAACCGCGCGACGGGCGCATCCGATAACGAAAGCGCCGCTCGAAGGCGCGGGACAAGGCTCATGCTCGCCGCAAAACGCAATGGCAAACCGCTGCGATCATTAGCAACGGCGCTAGCCGGCGTGGGGCATGGCGCGCGACGCATGCTAAGCGTCCGCACCACACCGGGCCAACGCAATTTACCTCCTGTTACAGCGCCGATTGCGCCCCGGAAACGCTTCGATTTCAGTTGTTTTCGGCTGCGCGCCGCACGGCGCAAGCTAAAGACTGTCGCCGAATGTGTCGTCAGGTAGAATTGACAGACTAACGGACGCATATAGTGTCCAGGACCGACTTTCTCCTTCTCGCATGAACAACGATCGCAAAGACGCCGAGCGCAACGAAGCGCCCGTTTCCAATTTCATCCGCAACATCATCGACGACGACAACCGCTCCGGAAAGTGGGGGCAGCGGGTGGAAACGCGCTTCCCGCCGGAACCGAACGGCTATCTGCATATCGGCCACGCGAAGAGCATCTGCCTGAACTTCGGCATTGCGCAGAGTTACGGCGGCATCTGTCACCTGCGCTTCGACGACACGAACCCCGAAAAGGAAAGCTTCGAGTACGTCGACTCGATCGTCGACGCGGTGAAGTGGCTCGGCTTCGAGTGGAACGCCGAAAGCAAGGAGCACCTCTACTTCGCGAGCGACTACTACGACAAGCTCTATGAGTTCGCCGAACTGCTGATCACGCGCGGCAAGGCGTATGTCGATAGTCAAACGGCGGAAGAAATGCGCTCGAACCGCGGCTCCGCGACGGAAGTCGGCACCCCGTCGCCGTTCCGCAAGCGCAGCGTCGAAGAAAACCTCGACCTGTTCCGCCGCATGAAGGCGGGCGAGTTCAAGGAAGGCGAGCACGTGCTGCGCGCGAAGATCGACATGTCGTCGCCAAACTTCAACATGCGCGACCCGGTGATCTACCGCATCCGCTTCGCCCACCATTACCGGACGGGCGACACGTGGTGCGTGTACCCGATGTACGACTACACGCACTGCATCTCGGACGCGCTCGAAAACATCACGCATTCGCTGTGCACGCTCGAGTTCGAAGACCACCGGCCTCTGTACGACTGGATTCTCGACGAACTCGCCGAGGCCGGCATCTTCACGCGCCCGCTGCCGCAGCAAATCGAATTTTCGCGCCTGAACCTGACGTACGCGATCACCAGCAAGCGCAAGCTGCTGCAACTGGTCAACGAAAACCACGTGGACGGCTGGGACGATCCGCGCATGCCGACCATCGTCGGCGTGCGCCGCCGCGGCTTTACGCCGGACAGCATCAAGCTGTTCTGCGAGCGCATCGGCATCACGAAGGTCGATTCGTGGATCGACATGAGCGTGTTCGAAGGCGCGCTGCGCGACGATCTCGACGACAAGGCGCCGCGCGCGACCTGCGTGCTCGATCCGCTGAAGCTCGTCATCGACAACTATCCCGAAGGTCAGTCGGAACCATGCAGCGCGCCCGTCCACCCGCATCACCCCGATCGCGGCGTGCGCACGTTCCCGTTTTCGCGTGAATTGTGGATCGAGCGCGAAGACTTCATGGAAAACGCGCCGAAGGGCTATTTCCGGCTGTTCCCGGGCAACAAGGTGCGTCTGAAGTACGGCTACGTCGTGGAATGCACGGGCTTCGACAAGGACGAGAACGGCAAGGTCACGGCTGTCCACTGCAACTACTTCGAAGACAGCCGTTCCGGCACGGAAGGCGCGAACAACTACAAGGTGAAGGGCACGATCCATTGGATCAGCGCGACCCAGGCGGTGCCCGTCGAAGTGCGCGTCTACGACCGCCTCTTCAAGGAAGCACAGCCCGACGCGGGCGGTCGCGATTTCCTCGAGGCGCTCAATCCGGATTCGAAGCGCATCATGCACGCCTACGTCGAGCCTGGCCTGGGCGAGGTCGAGCCCGAAGCGCGCTATCAGTTCGAGCGTCACGGCTACTTCGTCGCTGACCGCTATGACACGAAACCGGGCAAACCCGTATTCAACCGGATCGTCAGTCTGCGCGACAGTTGGGGAAAGCCGGCGTAAGCTGATTGTCTGGTTGCGTCACCGCGGCATGCGGCGCATTCGGCGCGCATGCCGCCGTGTCCCGCGACGGACATCGCCAGGCGACAGCAGGACGATGCGGCCGGAGTGATTGCTGCCGGCTCAGGGGGAACGATGAAGGTTGCAATCAAATACAAGCTGGTGGCGATCGCGGCCGTGACGCTGGCATCGCTCATGTCGCTGACGGCGCCCGCGCATGCCGAAGAGCTGACGGGCACGCTCAAGAAGGTTCACGACGACGGTGTAATCACGCTGGGCGTGCGCGAAGCGTCGATCCCCTTTTCCTATTCAAACGGCGACCAGACGGTCGGCTACTCGCAATCGATCGCGCTCGCCATCGTCGAAGAAATCCGGAAGACGCTCGCGATGCCGAACCTCAAGGTGCGCGAAGTCACGATCACCTCGGCGAACCGCTTCCTGATGCTGGTCAACAACCAGATCGATCTGGAATGCGGCTCGACCACCCATACGCGCGAGCGCGAAAATGTCGCCGCGTTTTCGAATAGCTTTTTCCAGTACGCGGTGCGGATGATCGCGCGCAAGAACGCCGGCATCAACGACTTCGCGGACCTCGCCGGCAAGCCCGTCGTCACGACGGCGGGCACGTCGGACGAACGGCTCGTGCGGCAGTTGAACAGCGAGAAGCAGTTGAATATGCGTATTGCGAGCGCGAAGGACCACTCCGACGCATTCGCAGCCGTGAAGGCGGACCGCGCAGTCGCGTTCGTGATGGACGAACCGATTCTGTACGGTTTTCGCGCCACCGACCCGCGCCCCGACGACTTCATTGTGACGGGCACGCCGCTCGGCTATGAGACCTATGCGTGCATGTTCCGCAAGGGTGACGCGCCGTTCCGCGAACTGGTGAACCGGGTGATCTCGAAGATGCAGACGTCAGGCGAGGCAGAGCGCCTCTACAACGTCTGGTTCACGCAGCCGATTCCCCCGCATGGCATCAACCTGAACTACCCGCTGTCGGCGGAAATGCGCACGATGTTCGCGCATCCGAACGACAAGGCGCTCGATTGAATCGATTGGAAAGCCTGCGCTACGCCGCGTCCAGCGCGCGGTGCAGGTCGGCGAGTGAGAGCGTGGTCTGAAAGAGCCGCGTGAGGCTGCGGCTCGCGTAATGCTCGACTTCATCGGGCGCGGCCCAGCGGAATGCATCCATCTCGGGAATCATCGTGCCGTCGGAGCGGCGCGGAAACATCGACGTGCACGTGCAGCGCGTGAGATCGAGCTCGCCCGCCAGGGCGCGCGCGGCGAACAGATGCAGATCCTTGTCCCGCCGATACACGAACAGGCCAAGGTCTTTCAGCCGCGCCGCGTCCACGGCGATACCCGTTTCCTCTTCCATCTCGCGCAGCGCCGTCACATGTGGCGCTTCGCCTTCCTCGCCCTGCCCTTTGGGAATATCCCAGTGGCTGGTTTCCGTCGCGTGCGCGAGCAGCACCCGCCCATCCGGGTCGAGCAACACGACGCCGCAAGAGATCGTGCGTGCGCTCAATTCTTCTTCTGCATCACCCAGTTGCCCGTGCCCTGACGGCAGAACTGCGGGTTCAGATTCATCGACTGGCCTTTGGCGCTCAACACGACGTGCATCTGACGGCATGTCCGGTCGCCCGATTTCGACGTGGCATCAGGCGTCAGTTGCGCCTCGATCCTCGTGCTATTGCGCAGGCCCTCGTTGTTCCAGGTAGACGACTCGCCGTCCTGCTTCTTGTCGAGCGCCTCGAACGCGGCCTTTCTGAGCGAATCGTTGTCGGCCTGCTTCATGTACGCGATCGGCGTGTCGTTCAGGAAGTTGAGATTGGTGGCATGCGCACCGATTGCGCCAGCGAGCAACAGCCCGCCCACTGTGAGTTGAAACGCGGCTCGGGTTCGCATCGACATGAAGTTCTCCGCAGAAGTCGGGTTCGGGCAAGCGTGGCGCGGCCGTGTTGAGGCCCGCGATCTGGACCTCAAAAGCATAGCACGCCGCCTACATGCACAGCTCGCGAGGCCACCATATTTGAGATAACGCCACCGGGCCTTAGGCCCACCGGAGGCTCGTTCAGGAGAATTTTAGGACACGTCCCATAGGCTCTCAGGCACGCGATCCATAACATGAGTCGAATCAAATTCAACCACGCTTCAAACGCTTTGCGCGTTGCGACTCTTGCTCATGGACCTCTCGTTTGCTCTCCAGTTTTTCGCCGCGATGCTGACGCTGACCTGCGTCGTTCTGGGCATGATCGTCATGCGTGTCGATCCCGCGCCGATGCCGACCATCGTACGTATCCACGGCCTGCGCCGCAGCCGGTGGCCGTGCGCGCTGACGCGAGCGGGCCTTGTGTGCCTGCTCGCGTCGTTCCTGCTGTTGATTGCCGGCTGTTATTTGCTGCTGACGACGTGAGCGTCAGCATGTTGCTGAGGCGCTTCCGGCTGATATCCGTCCGTCAGTGTCTTAAGGAATGCAACCACATCCTTGATCTCTGATTCATCCAGCGCCGGTTTGTCGCCGGGTTTGCGATCGAACGGCGGATCGGTATTCAGATTCGCCCAATACTTCTTCGGCAAATCGTCGAACTTCTGCACTTTCCCCTTTACGACCGGATAGAACTTATCCGGATTCGTATCGCGTTCGGCATAGAAGCGGACCACCTCTTCGAGCGAGTGATAAATCCCGTTGTGGAAGAACGTCTTGCGCAGCGCGACGTTGCGCAGCGTCGGCGTACGGAAAATACCGCAATACTCGTCTTGCCCTTTCAGATCGGTCCGTTCCGGACCGCACGCGCCCAGATCGTAGAAATGCGGATCGTGGTTCACGGCCAACGTGCGATTGCGCGGCACGCCGAGCGCGATCAGACCGAAGTCAGAGAACGCGGGCGCAGAACCGTCGAGAGCGCGCTGGCTGATGTGGCAGCTCGCGCAGTTGCCCTTGGTCTCGTCGTTGAAGAGCTGCAGGCCGTGCAGCTCGGCCTTCGTCAGTTGCGCCTTGCCGGCGAGAAACGCGTCGTACTTGCTCGTGTACGGATAGAACAGTTCCGGCGTCTCCTCGAACACTTCGAGCGCTCGCAGCACGGCCTTGAACGTCGCGTCGTCGCTATCGAACACGTGCTCGCCGAACGCGTCGCGGAACTGGTTCGCGTACGGCGCGGCCTTCACGGCCGCCGCCACTTTCTGCGGCGTGCCGCCCATCTCGAACGACGACGTCAGCGGCATGCGCGCCTGATCGTGCGCGCTGTTCACGCGGCCGTCCCACATCAGGCCGCCCGTCGGACCTGCGTCGACACTTTCGTCGCCCTCGTCGTCCGAATCGTGATAGTGCTCGGTGAAGGACGGCACCTTCTGCAGATACTTGATGTCGGGCGCGGCGCGCATGCCCTGCTGGCGCATGTCCTGGCCGCCCAGCTGCACGGAGAGCGCGTTCGGCGGTCCGAAGGCGTGCTGCGGGCTGTGGCACGACGCGCAGGCGAGCTTGCCCGAGCCCGACAGCGACGGATCGAAGAAAAGCTGCTTGCCGACGGCCGTCATCCTCTTGACGGACTCGTACACCTGGGCACGCGTCTGACCGCCAGCGGGCATCGCGGCTACGCCATCGGCAGACACTTTTTGCATCTGCGCGCCGCTCATTGACTGTTGTGCTGCTGCCGCCGCGTGAGCGGCATCGCTCTGCGCGCTGCCGGCATCGCAAGCCGCCAGCATCATCGAAACCGAAACACCCAGCGCGCCGAGCCATCCCGCGCGCCACGCCCGTCTTGTCTGAAGCCCCGCCACATCGCGCCACATATCTTTCTTACCTGCTCGTGTTGATTGACTGCGCGAGGTTATTTCACCGACATGTCGTCTAAATGACATATACCCGACGACATATTAAAAATCACAAGCAAATCGGAACCTTGATGTAAGAAATTAATCGTTCTGTCAAAAAGCCTTGCGACACTCTCGCCGCCGGTCATCCCGATGCGGATTCACCGCCGGTCCCCAACGCGAGAGAGATAAATCATGAACAAGAAACTGATCTGCGCGACGCCTATCGCGATCGCCGCAGCGATCGGGCTGTACGCATGTGGTGGCAATTCGAATTCGAAGCCGACGTTGTCTTCCGTGAAGAACGTCGTGGTCATCTACGCGGAAAACCGCAGCTTCGACAACCTCTATGGCAACTTCCCGGGCGCCAACGGCCTCCAGAACGTGACGGCGGCGAGCGCACGCCAGCTCGACCGCGACAGCTCCGTGCTGGCCACGCTGCCGCCCGTCTGGAAAGGCCTTACAGCTGCTGGCGTGACGCCCGTCATCACGCAGGCGATGACGGTCAATCTGCCGAACTCGCCGTTCGCCATCGACGATCCGGCCGGTTTCAACGCGCCGCTCAGCGCGACGACGCGCGACCTGTATCACCGCTTCTACGAGAACCAGATGCAGATCCACGGCGGCAAGAACGACATGTTCGCCGCGTGGGCCGATTCGGGCGGTCTCGTAATGGGCCACTACACGCCGAACGCCGACAAGCTGCCGCTCTATAAGCTCGCGCAGCAATTCACGCTGGCCGACAATTTCTTCATGGGCGCGTTCGGCGGCTCGTTTCTGAACCATCAGTGGCTGGTCTGCGCGTGTACGCCGTTCTACGCGAACGCCGACACGAGCGTCGCGAAGACGTCGATCTCCGCGGTCGAACCGGACGGCGTGTCGCTGACGCTCAAGTCGACGTCGGCGGCATCGGCGCTGACCGACGTGCCGACCTTCGTCAACTCGGGCAACCTCACGCCTGACTTCTACGCCATCAACACGATGCAGCCGCCGTACCAGCCGAGCGGCAACAAGCCGGCTACGGGTGGCGACGCGAATCTCGCCGATCCGACGGCCGCGACGACGCTGCCGGCGCAGACGAACCAGCACATCGGCGATCTGCTCAACAATGCGGGCGTGACGTGGGCGTGGTACGGCGGCGCATGGGGCAACGCGATCTCGGCGGTCCAGAACAACACGGCGAACGTGATCTACGGCGCGAACCTCAGCTCGCCGAACTTCCAGCCGCACCACCAGCCGTTCAACTACTTCGCCGACCTCGCGCCAGGCACCGACAACCGCGCGAAGCACCTGCTCGACGGCGGACTGAACGGCTCGGAGTTCATCAAGGCGATCGACGCCGGCGCGCTGCCGCAAGTCGCGTTCTACAAGCCGCAAGGCAACCTGAACGAGCACGCGGGTTATACGGACGTGTCGCAGGGCGATCAGCACATTGCGGATGTGATCTCGCATCTGCAGAAGAGCCCGCAGTGGAACAACATGGTCGTCGTCATCACGTACGACGAGAACGGCGGCTTCTGGGATCACGTCGCGCCGCCGAAGGGCGACCGCTGGGGCCCGGGTACGCGGATTCCCGCGATCATCGTGTCGCCGTACGCGAAGAAGGGTTTCGTCGATCATACGCAGTACGACACGACGTCGATCCTGCGCTTCATCACGCACCGCTTCAATCTGCCGAACCTGCCGGGCCTGACGGCGCGTGACAGCGCGCTCGTCGCGAACGGCGGCCAGGCGATGGGCGATCTGACCAACGCGCTCGACATCAACCAGTAAGCACGCAGCAACGCAGGCAGGCGGGCCCGTCGCCCGTCATCGACACAGTTCGGGCAAGCAACAGTCGCGCATTCATCCACGTTCGATGCGCAACGCTTCAGGGCAGCTTCGGCTGCCCTTTTTTATGGGCGTGTGATTCGGGGAGGATGGGAGAAAGATGGAGGACGTGCGCACACACGCGCAGACTGACTGCGTGGCCCACTTTGACCGGCGGCGGATAGATCTTGCCGGCTTCGATGTATCGACGCGCAGTGCGGATCGCAGGTGGTGGGTAAAACTCGCGCTTCAGCCAATCGTCTAGACCGATTTTCACCGAGACGCGTCCTGCGACGCGGGATCGGCGTTACTTGCTGACAGCCATCACGAACGCGTCGCTTTGATCGGTGAGCAGCAAGGCGGCGAGAATGCTGTTGCCATTCACGACCATGATGCCCGACACACGCTGATTCGGATAAAGGCAGGGAGCGCCGCCGAACGTGACGGCCGTGTCCCAGACGTTCTTGCCGTTGTGGGCGGAGAAGTTGCCGGCGAACGTGCAGCCGCTCACGCCTTGCCCGGAAATGCTGTTGCCGCTGATCGTGAGCGTGACCGTGTCGGCGGTCTTGACCGAACCGGCCGCGCCTGTGTACGTACCTTGGAACCTGGTCAGGTCGGGCACCTGATCATAGATCGAGCTGTAGCTGCCCGTGAACACCGTCGAGGTACCGAAGCCTGAGAACACCGTCGTCTTGCTACCCCCGATCGTGGTGACGAGCGATGCCTTTGCCTGCTAAAACCCCGTCACGCTCACACTGTCCACGGTGCTGCTGTTGACGCGGTAGTTCTTCGCATCCGACGCGAGCCTTCCATTCGCCGGGCTGGACGTTCCATTTACGACGCCCAGCACACTCGAGCCGTTCGTGTAGATGAAGTAGAGATTTCCGTTGTCGAGGACCGTGCCGGTGACCGCGTTGCCGCCGACGGAGTCCGTCCCCGTGTAGATGCCTTGCGCATCGGTGCTGGGCACCTGGGACGTGGCGGGTGCGCCTCCGTTGTCGCCGCCTCCGCACGCTGCCAGTGCGAATGCCGCAATTACCCCTGCTGTGATGCTTTTTTTCATGCTGCGTCACCCAGATTGCCTCGCTGTCACGAGCAGGCTTACCCGTACTCCTGCCCGGCCCTCATTCCGGGTTGATGCTGAATTCCATGATGTAGCTTACGCGATAGCGGCGTGTAGGGCCCTCGCATTTAGCTAGAACCCTTGTCGGCCGGACGCTACCGTGTCCGGCTCTTTTTGTCGATTGGCCAGACTGAGAGTCTTTGAGCCGGTCAGTCTGCTGGAATGTCCACAGTTTTGAGGACATCTTCGAGGTATATGCCTGGCCGTCAGCCAGCTTATAGGAGCGCTCGCGTGGCCTCTCGGACTGTACTGCAACGTTGGTAAGGGGCACCCGAATGGAGGGGGCATTGCCATGCCCCACAGCGATATGGATTGCCCCCAACGCTGCCCCCTGGGCGCGTGGATGTCAATGCCGAAACCTGGTGGGAAGGAGATACAAGAATCGCCGCAGGGCCCTAACTTACCGTCCTTTTTGGTAGTAGATCCTGGGGAAAGTTTGGTGCATCGATGGCCCCCCACGAGGAATCGAACCTCGATTTCAGGTTTAGAAGACCCGTGTTCTATCCGTTGAACTATGGGGAGGCGAAACCGGAATTTTAACCTGGCTGGACCTGATCGAAACTGGCGTCAGGCGCCGGTGCAAGCACGCCACGCATGCCGTGGCGCTCAAACAGAAAGGCCCGGCAGCTACGCCGGGCCCGCGATTATAACCGATCGAACCGCGCAATCAGGCCGGTTGCGGATGCGTCATGAACCAGCCGAGAAACACCACGCCCGCAATCACGCAGTACACGCCGAACGACGCAAGACGGCCGCGTCCTTCGAAATAGCGCATCAGGAAACGCACGCTCAGGTACGCGGCGATCGCCGTCAGCACGCCGCCCAGCAGCGCGTCGGCGAGCTGGCCCGGCGCGTGGAAGAGCTTCGGCAGTTCGAGGATGCCCGCCGCGAAAATAATCGGCGTGCCGAGCAGGAACGAGAACTCGGCGGCCTTCTCGGCTGTCAGGCCCGCGCCGTTGCCCGCGATCATCGTCAGGCCGCTGCGCGAGAAACCGGGAATCAGCGCGCCGATCTGCGCGAGGCCGACCAGAAATGCCTGCTTGAACGTCAGCTTCTCCGGCGCGCGGTGCACGCGCGCACGCTGAAGCCGGTCGCCCAGCCACAGCAGAATGCCGTTGACGATCAGCGCAATCGCGACGATGCGCAGATCGTGGAACACGCGTTCGAGGCGCTTCTCGAGCACGAGACCCACCAGACCGGCCGGAATCGTCCCGATGATGAGCGCCCACATCATATGGCCATCGTCATTGCGGCGGCCCGACAGCGACGCGAAAAAGCCGCTTACGAGCGCAATCCAGCGCGTACGGAAGTACCACAGCAGCGCGAACGCGGTGCCCAGATGCAGCGCGACGAGAAACGGCAGCAGTTGCGGTGCATGCTTGTCGATATGCATGCCGAAGAGAGCGGGAACGAGCAGCGTGTGACCAAGACTGCTCACCGGAAACAGTTCCGTGACGCCCTGCAGCACGCTCAAAAAGATCAAAAACGACAGGCTCACGCGTCGGTCCTTTTGAAAAGTGGGGAGGATGGCAGCTTGCCGGAGCATGACGTCCGGCATCTGAAGGCGGGTCGATTATGCCTGGGCGACCGGGGTGCGCCAAGGACAAAAATTCGCTTTTAACAGAATCTTGCCGCATTGCAACAAGATCGAAAGGATTATTACGACGATGAAAGCAAAAAGGCCCGCCTGGAAGGCGGGCCTGCGTGCGGAGGCTGCGTGGACCGTCGGTACGTGCCGACGGCTCAACGTGGATTCTCGTCGCCCCGTGTCAGCGTGTAAATTTATAAAAGAAATAAATCGTACTGCCCGTAAACATGCCGAACAGTGCCACGCTCATTGCCATTGCGAGATCCATCGCCCCTCCTGAAAACCGAGTGATCGGATCCGGCCGGAGCCGGTCTTCCTACACATTATCGATTGCGCTGACTGTGCGCCAACACCCGCAATTTCCCGAGAAGGGTTTCCCCGTAGCACAAAGGGGCGCAAAATCGGCGTCGCTGCGCTTTTCGCGCCACAATTGTGCACGCCGATCCCTTCCTAACCGCTTTCTATCGTCATTGCCATGCCTCAATTCCAGCAACAGGACATCATCGAGATCGCACGCGACGGCTCCTTGCTGCGCGTCGCGCCGCAGGCGGGCGGCCGCCTGCTGTCGTGGGACATCGACGGCCAGTCGGTGATCTTCTGGCCCGAGCAAGCGGACTGGAGCCAGCCTGCGCGCGTACGCGGCGGCAATCCGCTGCTGTTTCCGTTTCTCGGCCGCCATTTCGTCGACGGACAGATCGGGCGCTGGAAGGACGCGCAAGGCACCGTGCGCGATCTGCCCATGCACGGCTTTGCGCGCGACCTGCCGTTCGAGGCCACGGTCGACGAAGCCGCCCGCTCGATCAGCATGACGCTGACCGACAGCGACGCGACGCGCGCCGGCTATCCGTTCAGCTTCCGCTTCGAGGCAAAGTACACGCTCGTCGACGCGCACACGCTCGACGTCGACTTCATCACGACCAACACGGGCACGGCGGACAGTGCGCCGCTGCCCTACTACGCGGGCCATCATTTCTACTTCACGCTGCCGCACGCGCAACGCGGCGAGACGGTGCTCGAACTGCCCCGCACGGTGCGCCGCCATCAGCTGCCGGACGGCGCGATCAGCGAGGGTGAAGCCGGCAAGCCGGACTATCGTCTGGACGATCCGGGCATTCTGGATCGCTTCCATTGCCTCGATGGCGCGCCGGATCACGTCGTGCGGGTGGTCGCGCTCGGCCTGAACCGCAGCATCACGATCGATCTGCAGCGTCCCAACTCGGTGCCGTGGTACGCCGTCACGACGTGGACGGAAAAGCGTGAATCGGACTTCTTCTGCGTCGAGCCGTGGCTGGGTCTGCCCGATGCGATCCACAACGGCCTGGGGCTGCGCTGGCTCGAAGCAGGCGACACCGAAACAGCGTCGCTGCGCATTATCGTCGGCACGCTGCCCTGAGCGCCGCGCATCGCGCGCGGCACGATCGTCGCGCGGCGCCTCGACCCGAAAACGGGTGCTGCATCGCAAAACCGTTAGAATCTGGCGTTTTGCATCTGCCACGTGATCGGGATCGGCGCGCGGCAGCGTCTTGCGAGGTCCAAGTTGACTACAAAAATCAGACGGCTCGTCTGCGCGGCCATGGTCGCAGCACTGGCCGCATGCGGCTCGGCACCCGTGGGTCCGGGCTACTATCGCGTCGAACGGGGCGACACGCTGTACAAGATCGCGCGCAGCAATCGCACGTCGGTCGAGAGCCTGACGCGCTGGAACAAGCTGTCGAACCCCGATTCGCTCGAGGTCGGCCAGGTGCTGCGCGTCGCGCCGCCGCCCGGCACGGCGACGGCCAGCACGGGTTCGTCCCGCGGCAGCGCCTCGGGCAGTGGTTCGGCGGGCGCATCGGCGAATGCGTCGTCTGCGTCGCGCAGTGCGGCCGCAGATACGCCTGCGGCGCCCGCGTCGTCGATCTCGCTGATCTGGCCGGCGACGGGCAACGTGGTGCGCGGCTTCGACGGCAACAACTCGAAGGGCATCGATATCGCCAACGCTGCGGGCACACCCGTGTTCGCCGCGGCGGGCGGCACCGTCGTCTATGCGAGCAATGGCCTGCGCGGCTACGGCAACCTGCTGATCATCAAGCACAACGCCGACTATCTGACCGCGTACGCGCACAACCGCGCGCTGCTCGTGAAGGAAGGCGAGACGGTCCAGCAAGGCCAGAAGATCGCCGAGATGGGCGACTCCGACAACGACCGCGTGATGCTGCATTTCGAGCTGCGTTACGCCGGCCGGTCGATCGATCCGGCGCGCTCGCTCCCGCCGCGCTGAGGCGCTGTCCCGCCGCATCACGACGGGAACCCGCGGGAACCCGATGGACCGTGCGGCGCTCCATCATGGATGGCAGGCGGGCACGCTCCGTGCCACGCCTGTCGACACCGCGTTCATCCGCGCAACGACACACAGAGGACACTCCGATGAAAAACGCCCTTGCGGCAGTCCGTGCGACGGCGACGAGCCTCGCGATCCTCTCTCTGGCGAGCCTGGCAGGCTGCGCCAGTTCCGGTTCGACGACACTCACCTATCTGCCCAACGGCGAGACAGGCTTCGCGATCAACTGTAGCGGCAGCGATGCGAGCCAGAACTGGGGCGAATGCTACAAGCGCGCGGGCGAGGCATGCGGCGCCTATGGCTACGACGTGGTCTCGAAAGATGTCGACACGGGCGGCACGGCAGGCGGCACGCTTGGCGGCGTGCTCGGCGCCAACGTGAAAAACCGCTCGATGGTGATCCGCTGCAAGCAATAGCCGGCACTCGCGCGTCGTCCGGTTTTCATTGCGTGAGGAATCGGGATAGGGGCAGGCCTCGCGGCCCGCCCCCTCCCACGCCACCGTGCGTACGGGTCCGTACACGGCGGCTCGGATCGGTTAGCCGGCTGGACCGACCGAGGGAAGTCCAAGAGAACGTAGATACCGGTTTGGCAGTGCGAGACCCAGCGCGGGGCTACAACTAAGGCGCCATGCATTGTGCGGCGATCCAACGGTCCGAGCGGCTAGATCACGGCTAACCCCGCGGGCAGTCAACTCCTTGAAACGGGTCCGGCCACGCTTCCATTGCTTCCAGAAGAAGCAGCGGATGCGGCGACGAATCCATTCATCGAGGCGCTTCAACACGCTTGGGGTTTCGCAGAAACCAAAGTAGCCACGCCAGCCAGTGAGATACCGCTTCAGCGTACCAATCATCTGGTCGACGCTGATGCCTCGTGTGCGCTGTGTCAGTTCCCTTATCCTCTCCTTGAAGCGGGTCAGTGCCTTGGGCGCAATGCGCCGTTTGACCTGTTCCCGGCTCGAGAAGGTAAAACCCAGAAACTTCCGCGTGTGTGGTGGCGCGACTGCGCTCTTCGCTTCGTTGACCGTCAGCTTGAGCTTGCCAGTGAGGAAGGCTTTAAGGCCGATCATCACTCGCTGGCCGGCGCGTTCGCTACGTACGTAGACGTTACAATCGTCGGCGTACCTCACGAACCGCAGTCCGCGTTGCTCAAGCAGCTTGTCAAGATCGTCGAGCATCAGGTTGGATAACAGCGGCGACAGGGGACCGCCTTGTGGCGTGCCTTCGTCCGTTGCACCAACCAGCCCGTGTTCCATCACGCCTGCCGTCAGGAACGCACGGATCAGCTTCAGCATACGCTTGTCGCTGATCCGGCTTGCCACCCGGCTCATCAGGATATCGTGGTTCACGCGGTCAAAGAACTGCGCCAAATCCAGGTCTACCACCCAGCCATGTCCTGCCTGGATGTAGCCCTGCGCGCGCGCCACGGCCTGATGCGCCGAGCGTCCCGGACGGAAGCCATAACTGGAGTCCGAGAACGTCGGGTCCCACTGTCTTTGCAGCACCTGCAATACCGCCTGCTGGACGAGCCGGTCGAGCGCAGAAGGGACGGTCAGCGCGAACTACACAAGCGCTCAACGAGCATTTGGGTTGGGCGGAGATCTGTCATCCATTTCATCCGCTTAAGGGCCAACGCTTTCCGGTGCTGAAGAGGCGACGCGTCTCGGGTATCGAAACGCTGATCGTGGGTCACGCAAAGCGCGGTAGTTTCAGCATTCCCCGCGAATGGACCGATTGGGGCTCGCCGGTTGCCGATCCGCAGGCCCCGGCATGCTACTTCGATCCCGGCATGCTGCTGGATCTGGTTGCCCTGATCGAGCAGATCACCGCGTCAACTTCTACGAACTCGCCGATCAAGGGAGCTTGATCAATGAACATTCGTGACCTACTATCAGACCAGTTAATCACGTGGTCTGATAATGGAAGATATTCCGTCGTCCACCCTCCGCAAACGACGCGCCGAATTACTGCGGCAAATGCCGGCTCTGGACACGCTGCTCAGGGGCTCCCTCATCGAACGCTACAAGCGCTGCGGCAAACCCGGCTGCAAGTGCGCGGATGGCCCAGGCCATGGCCCCAAGTACTACCTCTCCGTGAGCTTCCCCGGTCGTCGTCCGCAAATGGATTACGTGCCACAGGCCGATCACGCCGACGTCGTCGAGCGCCTGGCGAGTTATCACCGGGTGCGCGAGATCATCGAAGAGATCTGCGAGATCAACCGCGAACTGTTACGTCGCCGCGAGGCACTCTAAGGAGACCCGGTGAGCCAGCCTCTGCCGCTCACCATCTCCATCGATCCGCATCTTGCCGGCGTGCTCATTGCCAACATGCTCGAGGCCTGGCTTGTGGCCGGGTTCGACCCGGCACCGATCGAGGAGACCGCCGATGAACCCCAAGATCACGCAACAGCATCACAGCAAACCGGCGTACATCTATATCCGCCAGTCGACGCTGGCTCAGGTACGCCACCATCACGAGAGTACCGAGCGCCAGTATGCGTTGAAGGACAAGGCACTGGCACTGGGCTGGCCAGAGACCGCGATCCGCACGCTGGACCGGGACCTCGGTCAGTCGGGCGCACAGATGGCGGGACGCGAGGACTTCAAGACGCTCGTAGCGGATGTCTCGATGGGACAGGTGGGCGCGGTGTTTGCCCTGGAGGTGTCACGCCTGGCACGCTCGAATCTGGACTGGCACCGGCTGCTGGAGTTGTGCGCGCTCACTCATACGTTGGTTATCGACGCCGACGGCTGTTACGACCCTGGCGACTTCAACGACGGGCTGTTGCTGGGCCTCAAGGGAACGATGGCACAGGCGGAGCTACATTTCTTGCGCGGGCGCCTCCAGGGAGGCAAGCTCAACAAGGCGCAGAAGGGAGAATTGCGGTTTCCTCTTCCTGTCGGCCTGTGCTACGACGATCAAGGGCGCATCGTCCTTGATCCCGACGACGAGGTGCGCGGCGCCGTTCAGCTGGCGTTTCGCCTGTTTCGTGAAACCGGTAGCGCGTACGGCGTCGTCAAGCGCTTTGCCGAAGATGGTCTGCGGTTTCCCAGGCGCGCGTACGGCGGGGCCTGGGCAGGCCAGATCATCTGGGGGCAACTCAGTCATGAACGCGTGCGTGGGCTGATCAAGAACCCGTCTTACGCGGGCGTCTATGTCTTTGGACGCTACCAGTATCGCAAGCACATTACGCCCCAAGGGGATGTGCGCACGCACATGAAGGCGGTACCAAAGGCGCAATGGCGCGTTCATCTGCCGGAACATCACGAGGGATACATTACCCCGGATGAATTCGAGCAGAATCAGGTGCGCCTGGCACGCAATCGCACTAACGGCGAAGGAAACATGCTGAACGGTGCAGCTCGTGAAGGACTCGCGTTGCTTCAGGGCCTGCTGGTGTGCGGCTGCTGCGGCCGGGCCATCACGGTACGCTACCAGGGGAACGGCGGCATTTATCCGGTCTATGTGTGCAACTGGCGGCGCCGTGAAGGTCTGGCAACCCGGGACTGCATGAGCGTGCGCAGCAACCTGCTAGACGCCGCGATCAGCGACGCGGTGATCAATGCGCTGCGCCCGGCCGAGCTCGAACTCGCCCTGACGGCGCTGAAGGAACTTGAGCAACGTGATCAGGCCATCATGCGTCAGTGGCATATGCGCATCGAGCGAGCCGAATACGAGGCCGCGCTTGCCGAACGACGCTATCAGGAATGCGATCCTGCCAACCGTCTGGTTGCGGGCACCCTCGAGCGGCGCTGGAACGACGCGTTGCTTCGCGTCGAGTCGATCAGGACGGAAGCCGCGCAATTCCAGAGCCAGAAAGCGCGCGTTGTCACGGCGGAACAGAGGGCCCAGATCCTTGCTCTGGCCTGTGATCTGCCGCGCCTGTGGGGCGCACCAACGACTGCCGCGAAGGAACGCAAGCGGATGCTGCGACTGCTCATCCGCGACATCACCGTAGAGAAATTGTCCGGGCAACGGCAGTTCGTTCTGCATGTGCGTTGGCAAGGCGGCGTCTGCACCGACATCACCGTCAATCTGCCCAGGCCACGTCCCGAAGCGATACGCTATCCGGCGGAGACCGTCGAGCAGGTCCGCCAGGCAGCGCGAAGTATGTCCGATCCGCAAATCGTCGCACGCTTCAATCAGGCGGGGCTCCGCAGTCCTTACGGCAAGCCCTTTACGCTCGCGATGATCAAATGGGTCCGCTTCAGGTACGGTATTGCGCCGGCCTGCCTGACGCGTCCTGACGAACTCACCGTGCAGCAACTCGCCAGTCGATTGCAGGTGAGCACGTACGTCGTCTATTACTGGATCGACCGCCGTATCGTCGAAGCACGCAAGATCGACGGCCGGGGAGCGTGGTGGATCACCCTGGACGCCACGAAAGAGCATCAGCTTCAGAACTGGATCCGCAATTCAGGGCATCTTCAACCGTAGCAGTCCAGCATTCAACTGTGAGAGGTGCATTATGAGATCGCCGTCGGAATGCCGAGCTTGCGCACGCCACCTCCGTCCGGCTTGGGTATCTCGACTCGTCTCACAGGTTGGGGCTTGTACGTGCCGTTCAGCAGCGCGTCCTTTATCGACGGCCAATGCTCACGCAGGTACGCCGGTAATGCCTGAACCGTCATGCCGTCCACGCCCGGTGCACCCTTGTTCGCTTTCACACGCTTCAACGCCTGCTGCAGGTTCTCCCTCTCGCAGACTTCTTCCATCAGTCGGTCACAAGCCGACGGGCTTTCAGGCTCGGGGTCCGCCGCCATAGGTTCAGCCCCTCGATCAGCAACCACCGGGGCTTCACCCCTTCCTCTGCTATCAAGGACGCGATGCGTTTTCTGCTGCGTTCCCATGTCGAGTTCTCCGGCTTATTCGCCGCTCCTCTCCGTTTGGGCCTTCAGGCGTCGCCGCCCTAATATGCCCGCTGCTGACTCCTGCTCGGCGATCAATAGCCCTTACGAGCCGTTCAGTCCTGATTCCAGGACACCAGGCAGGCCTCCCGGGGTAAGCACAACCGCCTTCGCCACACACCCGCCAGATTTACCACCCCAGCACTTGATGGTTGTGGACTTCGCGATCATTGGCTCGCTCGTCCGGCCGGGTAGGCCTCGTATCTGGTTTCTGTTCGTCAGGTCGTGGCTTTGCTACGCGCTTCCTTCAGACCCCGCCTCGCGACGACGCCCTTGCGTTTCGCTAGCCCTTCGCCACCATCAGGCTGGGCAGGGGACTTTCACCCCCAAGCTGTTGGGCATGCTCGGCACACCAAAAAAATGCCCGGCACGAGGCCGGGCAAACGGGGGTTCGGCGCATATCGGCAAAGGACCGGTTCACCATGCGCCGAGACGAAATCTAGCAACGCCCCTATACCCACGCAATCGATTAATTGTGCAAATAGTGTGAGTCGGCGCACGGTTTCAAGACGAACTGAATGTCGCACCCGTCTATTTGCAAACCGAATCAACGCGCGATTGCGCATTCAATTCGCACTCGGCGCAATAGCGCGCCACCCCGAAACCCAAGGCTGACGGGGGTTTCGGAAGATCGTGAAAGGATTCCGCGTGAATTGTTCTGCACTGCGATATTCGTCGATTTCAAGCATTTCGCTTCACTTCCCGCAATAGCGGGACTTGGTGCGCCAACGCACCCTTCCGTTGCGATTCTTGCGGTGAATTCCTCAGATTTAACGAATTCGCGATCTTCCGTTTAACGTATTCAAATGCGGGCGGACACGGCGATTAAAGCGCGTGACGTGAAGGCATTTATCCGCGTATTCGCACCGCAAGGCATTGGCGAGCGAAGTCGCGAGGTGTCGCCTATGGTTTGGTTTATAGTTACGCCCGCCCGTGCCGGCGCATGCCGCCGACACGCCCCCACGCACGAATGCCATGCTGCCTGCTAACACCATGACCTCCCCCGACACCCCACAAAGCCCGCTCTACGAGAAACTGCTCGGTGAAACCGCGAAGATCGGCTGGACGGAACTCGAACGCTTCTTTGCGCGCGGCATGCTGCTGCGTGTCGCGCGCGATCTCGATCTGGTGAGCGTCGCCGAAGCGATCGCAAACGACGATACGACGCAGGTCACCCAATGGCTGTCGGCGGGACTGGTCGAGCGCGTGCAGGCGGAGACGGCTGCCGACTTCGCCGCGCGGGACCCCGAACTGTGGGCCGTGGTCGTATCGCCGTGGGTCTGCGTGCAGGAACGCGGTTGAGCA
Organism: Paraburkholderia sp. PGU19; assembly: GCF_013426915.1. Taxonomy (GTDB): domain Bacteria; phylum Pseudomonadota; class Gammaproteobacteria; order Burkholderiales; family Burkholderiaceae; genus Paraburkholderia. The sequence goes on along the minus strand of NZ_AP023179.1, from coordinate 1,162,708 downwards.
ATAGCGCGGACGACAGCGTCGCGTCGGACCCGCCACACGCGAGCGCCGATGCCGTGCCGACGCGCTGGCATCGGCGCGTGTTGACGCTCGCGTTCCCCATCGTCCTCGCCAATCTGACGCAGCCGATACTCGGCGCCGTCGACACCGCCGTCGCCGGGCATCTCGACAGCGCGTCGTATCTCGGCGGCGTGGCGCTGGGCGGCCTGTTCTTCAATTTCGTGTTCTGGGGCTTCGGCTTTCTGCGCATGGGCACGACGGGGCTCGTCGCGCAATCGTTCGGCGCGAACAATCAGGCCGGCCTGCGCATGAACATCGTGCGCGCGCTGTTGCTCGCGTTTGCGATCGGCGCAGCCATCCTGGCGACGCAGGTTCCGCTAATCGATTTCGCGGTACGCGCGATCGGCGGCAGCGACGACGTGCAGCGGCACGCGCGCGCCTACTGTCACGCCCGCATCTGGGCCGCGCCGCTTGCGCTCGGCAACTATGTCGTACTCGGCTGGCTGCTCGGTACGCAACGCGTGCGCGTTGCGCTTGCCACGCAAGTGTTCATCAACACGGCGAACATCGTGGCCGTATTGCTGTATGTGTATGCGTTCGACTGGGGCGTGGCGGGCATCGGCGCCGCCACGGCGACGGCCGATGCGCTTGGCTTCGTGTTCGGTGCCGTCCTGCTCTGGCAGATGCGTCCGCGCGGGCTGCCCGCGCTCGAGCGCGCCGCGCTGTTCGATCGCGTTGCGCTCAGGCGCATGGTGACCATCAACCGCGACATCTTCGTCCGAACGATGTGCCTGCTAGGCGCGTTCGGCTGGTTCGCGCATCTGGGCGCGAAACAGGGCGACGCGACGCTGGCCGCGAACGCGCTGCTCCTCAACTTCCAGACGTTCATGGGCTACGGGCTCGACGGCTTCGCACATGCGGCTGAAGCGCTCGTCGGCGCGGCCATCGGCGCGCGCAACCGCGATGCGTTCCGCCAGGCCGTCAAGGTGACGCTGCTGTGGTCGGCGCTCGGCGCGCTGGCGTTCTCGCTCGTCTACTGGACGGCGGGCGCGTGGATCATCGAGCGGCTCACCGATCAGACCGTAGTGCGGGCAGCGGCAGAAGCCTTCCTGCCGTGGACCGTGCTGTCGCCGATCGTATCCGTGTGGGGCTTTCTGCTCGATGGCGTGTTCATCGGCGCGACGCGCACGCGCGATCTGATGACGTCGATGGTCGTGTCGCTAGGCGTGTTTCTCGCGGCTTCGTGGGCGCTCGCCGGCGCGCACGGCAATCACGGACTGTGGGCGGCGCTGACGATCTTCATGGCCGCGCGCGGCCTCACGCTGCTTCGCCTGTTGCCGCGTCTTGCGCGCGATGTCGGGTCTGATCTGTCGGCGAGCCGCGCGTAGGTGCGCGTTGAAGAGCGCGCCCCGTCGTACGCTTATTTTGGCGCGTCGGGCGCGTCGATCATCGAAGGCGGGCGGGTGTCGGTCGGCACGCCGTGGTAGTCCGCCGGGTCTTTCGGCGGCACGTGATGGTGAACGGTCGGATCGTCGGCACACGCCGACAGGGCGAACAGCGAAAACAACGATGCAGCCAGCAGGAAGCGCTTCATAAACTTTTCGGACAAGGTGTGAGCATCGACGGATGACGTCGCGGGCCACGAGTCTAACCGCAAAGCGCAATGTGCGCCGCCGAACCTGGATATCCACCGCATTGCGCGATCTTGCATCGCCTGTTCTACTATGTACACAGGGTCGTTTTCGTCGAAGGAGGCCGCCATGGATGCCGAATCGATCGCAGGTCTGGTTGGACTCGCCATAGGGTTGCTGGTGCTTGTCGTGCTGTCGGTGTTCGAGTCGCGCACCTATCGGCGCGAGCATCAAGGCGAAGGCATGATGCATCACTGGCTTGCCGAGCATCACGTCCTGGACAGAATGCGCCGCAGACACTGAAACCGGATGCGCCGCGACTGCGGCGCTACCCTTTGTGACCGCCTGAATTTTCGTCCGGTTCACGCGTCGGTTTGGCCTCGACGCGCGACATCCTCATTTGCGCGTCCGGATTCCCGAGCACGCGCTATCTCCCGTCCTTTTTGCCCCGCGGCACCGCCTCATGCCGGGCACATGGTTTGCTCATCTGTAACGCATAGAGCGCGCATTCCGCGCGCTCGACACTCCGGCCGCCCGCGCGCGCACGGTCGCTGCCTGTACGCGCCTACGCGGTCTCCATTTGTGGCCCGGCCATATAAGGAGAGATAACATGACCCTCGGAACCATTCTGCTGATCGTGGTGATCCTGCTTTTGATCGGCGCCCTTCCAAGCTGGCCGTACAGCCGCGAATGGGGCTATCGCCCGACCGGGCTCGTCGGCATCGTGCTGATCGTGGTGATCGTGTTGCTGCTGATGGGCCAGTTATGACTTTTTTGACGCGAGGGTTTGACTTGTCGTCCTTAATGCAGATAGAATCTCGGGCTCGCGTCGGAGCGTAGCGCAGCCTGGTAGCGCATCTGATTTGGGATCAGAGGGTCGTAGGTTCGAATCCTATCGCTCCGACCACCAACATGCCGTAAAGAAACCCGTGACACTTATCCTGGTGTCGCGGGTTTTTGCTTTTTGCGCGCCGATTTCACGCGAATAACGCGAAAAATCCTGCGAGCGCCGCCTACACTGCCGAAACACGCGCGCATTCATTCAAACCAAAGCAGCAGAACTCGCCCCGCGCTGTCCATAGTTGTCGAAACTCACCTGCCGACAGAAAAACGGAGACACCGCCATGAACCTGATCCTCTGGCGTCACGCCGAGGCTGAAGACACCGCCTCGACCGATCTCGCCCGTCAGCTGACGCCGCGCGGCCGCAAGCAGGCGCAGGCGTCCGCTAAATGGCTGCGCGCGCGCCTTCCGGACGACGCCGTGATCCTCGCCAGTCCCGCCGCGCGCACCGTACAGACGGCCGAATCGCTGACGGACCAATACCGCGTCGTACGCGAGATTGCGCCGGACGCGAGCGTCGAAGCGATTCTCACGGCCGCCGGCTGGCCCGACGGCATCGCGCCGACGGTCGTGATCGTCGGCCATCAGCCGACACTCGGTCATGTCATCGCGCGTCTGCTCGCCGATAGCGGCGCGAGCTGGTCGGTCAAGAAATCGGCGGTGTGGTGGATCGAGAGCCGCTCGCGCAGCAATGGCGAACAGGCCATGCTGCGCGCGGCGATCAGCCCGGATCTCATCTGATCCACGCCGCATAGCCGGGCAACGCGAAGCAAGGATTGCAGGCGCTGCGAAAGCGTCTGGCTTACGACACGTCATCGAATCGTCACGACGTTGCCACGTGAGCGTCACCCGCCGTTACTACATTGGCGTCGAAGCGAATTTCACATTTTCGACCAGGAACGCCACATGCGAGAACTGCCGACGCCTACCCTGCCCTTCGCATCGATCCTCGAGCCGCGTCGCCGTCTGCCGCGCACGGAAGAAACGGTCACCGCCCAGCATCGTCTGCAAGTGTCGTGGGCGCGCACCGACGAGGAGCTTCGTGAAGCGCAGCGTCTGCGTTACCGCGTCTTCGCCGAGGAAATGGGCGCGCGCCTGTCCGGCCCGGCCGGCCTCGACGTCGATGCGTTCGACGCTTATTGCGATCACCTGATCGTTCGCGATCTGGACACGCTCAAGGTGGTCGGCACGTATCGCGTGCTGCCGCCGCACCAGGCAGCGCGTATCGGCCGGCTGTATGCCGAGAGCGAATTCGATGTGTCGCGGCTCACGCATCTGCGCTCGAAGATGGTCGAGGTGGGGCGCTCGTGTGTGCATGCTGACTATCGCAGCGGGTCGGTGATCATGTCGTTGTGGGCCGGTCTTGGCTCTTATATGCAGCACAACGGGTATGAGACCATGCTCGGCTGCGCGAGTGTCGCGATGGCGGATGGCGGCCACTACGCGGCCAACCTGTATGCGTCGCTGCAGGACGATGCGCTGACCACGCCTGAGTATCGCGCGTTTCCGCATACGCCCCTCCCCGTCGATGAGCTGAAGACTGGCGCGAAGGTCGCGCCGCCGCCGCTCATTAAGGGTTATCTGCGGCTTGGCGCGAAGATTTGCGGGGCGCCGGCGTGGGATCCTGATTTCAACACCGCTGACTATCTGACATTGTTCCGGCTCTCGGAAATCAATGCGCGGTATGCGCGGCACTTTCTTGGGGACGCGTTGCCGAGGTAAGTGATTTTCTTGGGTTTTCTCGTCGGGGTCCTGGTTTAGGTTTTGCCTTTGCGGCGTAGGCGTTGCCGTTTGGTGTTTTTGCCTTTGCGCCGGCATCCGCGATTCGTTAGCGTGCTTCACGCGCCGCCCCTGTGCGGGGCGGCACCTACTTTTCTTTGCCGCCGCAAAGAAAAGTAGGGCAAAAGAAAGCGGCTAACACCGCCAATCCTTGTTCTTGCCTGAGGGCCCCCAAGCGGTCCCACACCTCACACGGCAACGTCCTTGTTCGCGCATGTTGCCAACGCGCTGAATGAACGCCTCACCCGCTTCAAGCACCCGCGCACGGGCTGGCGACAGCGAATGGTATGTGCCGCCCAGGTGGCAAACTGTGTGTAGGTTGTCGCGTCGTATAGCTTGGAACTCTTACAGGGCGGAACGTGTGCGCTATCGGTCCGAAGTGAGGCGTGCGAGGCACTACGGCCTACACACAGTTTGCCACTTGGGCGGCGGTTGAATATCTGGCACGCGTGCGGCGACGCGGATGCGTGAAGCGGGTGATGAGCACCGCAAAAGCGTTGGCAACGAATGTGGGTCACGTGATTGCCGTGTGAAGCGTAAGACCCGTTGGGGGCCCTCAGGCAAGAACAAGAACTGGCGGTGTTAGCCGCTTTCTTTTGCCTACTTTTCTTTGCGGCGGCAAAGAAAAGTAGGTGCCGCCCCGCACAGGGGCGACGCTTGAAGCAAGCTAACAAATCGCGGATGCCAGCGAAAAGGCAAAACGCGAATGCCAGCGCAAACGCAAAAACACGCCCAGAGCGTCGCAGACAAAAAAACCTCAATCCTCCGTGTACACCACGCGATACGGCGTCCGAATCTTCTCCCACTCAGCCGCCTCCTGAATGAGGCTGTAGTCCGTCAGCGGGTTATTCGCAACCCACGACTGAGGCAGTCGCACTTCATACCCGCCATTCGCCTCAGCGACAGTAATCTCAGGCAACCCAGTATCCGCACGCCGCCTGCAAAACAGCGCCGCAAGCCGCAGACAGAACAGCAAATTCCACTCGATATCCCGCGTCTGCGCAAGCTTGCCGAGCTTACCGGCATGCCCCACGACGAGCGCCGCAAGCCGCGCCTGATCGGTACGCGAAAAACCCGGCATATCCGCATTGCTCGCGATATAAGCCGAATGCTTGTGATACGCACTGTGCGAAATCGACAGCCCGATCTCATGCAACGCCGCCGCCCAGCCCAGGAACATGCGGTTCTCTTCGCGCACCTCGGCATCAGGTTCTTCGAACTGGTCATAGAACCGCACCGCGAGTTCGCCAATACGCGCCGCCTGCTCGCGATCCACGCCATAGCGCCGCATGAAGCCTTCAACCGTGACCGTACGCATGTCCTGATGCTGCGAACGTCCCAGCAGGTCATACAGCACGCCAAGCCGAAGCGCGCCGTCCGTCGTGTCGACGTATTCGACGCCGAGTTCGTCGAACACGGCGATCATGATCGACAGGCCGCCCGCCAGCACGGGCACACGGTCCGGTTTCAGCGCCACGAGCTTCAGCCGGTTGACGTTCTCCGCCTTGATCAGCGCACGCTTCAAACGCTCGAGGCCACCGCGCGAAATACCGTGCGTGATGCCTGGATCATTGAAGCCGTTCGCTTCCACCAGTTCGGCCAGCGCGCGCGCCGTGCCCGACGAGCCGATGCCCTGGTCCCAACCCTCGGCCCTGTAGTCGGCCGAAATGATCTGGATTTCGCGCGAAGCCGCGAGTTCGGCCTGGCGCATCGTGTATTCGTCGACATTGCCCGCCGGAAAGAACTGGCGGCTGTGACTCACGCAGCCGATATACAGGCTTTCCATTCGAATCGGCGTGTAGTGCGAGCCGATGATGAACTCCGTCGAGCCACCGCCGATATCGACGACGAGCCGCTTGCCCGCGCTCGCCGGGACCGAATGCGCGGCGCCGGCATAAATAAGGCGCGCTTCTTCGCGGCCCGCGATCACTTCGATCGGGAAGCCGAGCGCCGCTTCCGCTTCGCCGAGAAATTCCTGGGCGTTCTTCGCGACGCGCAGCGTGTTGGTGGCGACCGCGCGCACATGATCGGGATGGAAATCGCGCAGACGTTCGCCGAAGCGTTTCAGCGCATCCCAACCCCGTTCCTGCGAAGCACGGTCGAGCATTTTTTCGCGCGACAGGCCCGCGCCGAGCCGCACGGGTTCGCGCAGCGCGTCGACCTGGTAGATCTGGCTGCCCGCCTCGGTTTCCTCGACGCGACCAACGATCAGACGGAAACTGTTCGAGCCGAGATCGACGGCGGCAAGGAGTGGCGGAGTATTGACCATCGGGTGTGAGGACCTTGTGCGCGCGGGGAAAGCCCCATGCGGGGAGCCTTCGTTGGCGCGTTGTTCAAAAGCGCCATTTTAAGCGTAGTCGTCATTACGCTGTCACCTCCGCCATTGTCGAGCGATATCGTCACACATGGCTGCGTCATATTTACGACACGACGCGGCAAAAGCGTAAAATCATGACAAAAGTCATTTCATGCAACTGTCATCATACTGTGAGAATTTCCGAGCGTCCCTTCGAGTCACCTCCCGACATTTCATTCTCACCACCGATGTCCAACCGCTATCCTCTTCTGAACCGCGAGCTGGGCATTCTGGGGTTCAACGAACGCGTGCTCGCACAGGCCGCTGACCCTGCTGTTCCGCTACTCGAACGCTTACGCTTCATCTGCATCACGAGCAGCAATCTCGACGAATTCTTCGAAGTCCGCATGGCCGGTCTTCAGGAACAGATGCGCGACAACCCCGGCGCGCTGTCGCCCGATGGCATGTCGCTGCAGCATTGCTACGATCTCGTCGTCGAACGCGCGCAGAAGCTCGTGCATCGACAGTACACGATGCTGCAGGACACCGTGCTGCCCGCGCTGGAAGACGAAGGCATCTATTTTCACGGCACGGAAGCGTGGAACGAGGCGCAGACGCAATGGGCGCGCGACTACTTCGTCAATGAACTGCTGCCCGTCCTGACGCCGATCGGCCTCGACCCCGCGCATCCGTTCCCGCGCGTGCTGAACAAGAGCCTGAACTTCGTCGTCGAACTGGAAGGCAAGGATGCGTTCGGCCGTCAGGCCGTGATGGGCATCGTGCAGGCGCCGCGCGCACTGCCGCGTCTCGTGCGCATGCCGCAGGACCTGTCCGGCTATCCGCATGGCTTCGTCCTGCTCAGTTCGCTGCTGCAACGGTTTGTCGGTGAGCTGTTTCCGAATCTCGCCGTGCGCAGTTGCAACCAGTTCCGCATCACGCGCAACAGCGAGCTGTTCGTCGACGAAGACGAAATCACGAACCTGCGCGTCGCGCTGCAGGGCGAACTGCCCGCGCGGCATCTCGGCAATGCGGTGCGGCTCGAGATGTCGGCGGGAACGCCCGCGCATCTGATGCGGCGCCTGCTCGACGAAAGCGGTCTGTCGCAGAAGGATTGCTACTTCGTCGATGGCCCGGTGAACCTCGTGCGGCTGATGCAGTTGCCTGAGATGGTCGACCGGCCCGATCTGAAGTTCGTTCCGCACATTCCCGCGACGCCGCCGCAGATCGCCAACAGCACGAGTCTGTTCGACGTGATCGATCAGGGCGACGTGCTGCTGCATCATCCGTACGAGAGTTTTCAACCGGTGCTCGAATTGCTGCTGCAGGCGGCGAAGGATCCGAACGTCGTTGCGATCAAGCAGACCATTTATCGCACGGGCACCGATTCGCCGCTGATGGACGCGCTGATGCAGGCCGCGCGCAACGGCAAGGAAGTGACGGTCGTCGTCGAACTGCTCGCGCGCTTCGACGAAGAGACGAACATCAACTGGGCGTCGCAACTGGAAGCCGTCGGCGCGCATGTCGTGTACGGCGTGGTCGGCCACAAGTGCCACGCCAAGATGATGCTGATCGTGCGCCGCGTGTCGGAAGGCGGTAAATCGATCCTGAAGCGCTACGCGCACTTGGGCACGGGTAACTATCATCCGCGCACGGCCCGCCTTTATACCGACTTCGGCCTGATGACGGCCGACCAGAAGATCTGCGAAGACGTGCATCACGTGTTCCAGCAATTGACGGGGATCGGCGGCGAGTTGCCGTTGCACGAGTTTTGGCAGTCGCCGTTCACGTTGCATCCGCGGATCGTCGACGCGATTCGTGCGGAGGCAGAGCATGCGCGTGCGGGCAAGCGCGCGCGGATCGTCGCGAAGATGAATGCTCTGCTCGAACCGACCGTTATTGCGGAACTGTACGAGGCGTCGCAGGCGGGCGTGAAGATCGATCTGATCGTGCGCGGCGTGTGCGCGTTGCAGCCGGGCGTCGAGGGGCTGTCGGAGAACATTACCGTGCGCTCGATCGTCGGGCGGTTCCTCGAGCATCACCGCATCTTCTATTTCCATGACAACGGCCGCGAGCAGGTTTATCTGTCGAGCGCGGACTGGATGGATCGCAATTTCTTCCGCCGCGTCGAAGTCGCGTTTCCGATCAACAACCGGCGGTTGAAGCGCCGCGTGATTGCGGAAGGACTGTCGGCGTTTCTCGGTGACAACCAGGCCGCGTGGCTGATGCAGAGCGATGGGCACTATCGCCGGCGCAGGCCGGGGAAATCGTCGCGCAATGCGCAGATGAGCTTGCTGACGAAGTTCTGCTCCTAATCCCCCTCTTCCGAATACAGACACCCCAGACGTCGGTGACGACGCTGTGGTGTTTTTTTTGGGGAATTCACGCTGCGTTTCGTCAAAAAATCAGACAAATACAGCACACCCGGCAAATTCCAAGACACCCGACCCGCCTCACCAAATTAAGAGTTGTCTCATTAAAGCAAAGACTCATCTCAAATAAATTAAGAGACATCGAAACGAACTCGTTGCTGGTTCGCGGAACACCCCGAAAACCCACGAGCACTCGACATTCACGGCTATCGAGATAGCAGCAGATTCATGCACGCATGTGCGGCATCGCTTTGTTCGCAAATCTCAAAATTATAGATCGTTATCCTAAATTTATTTGCTGACGAGTTTTCCATGAACAAGACTTACCGAAACGTTTGGTGCGCAAAGACGGGTACGTTTATCGCCGCAGCCGAAACCGCCAGGGCCAAGGGCAAATCGGCCCGCAGCGGCATGCGTGCGCTGACCTGCGCAACGCTGCTGACGCTCGGCGGCGTGGCGGGTGCGGCGCACGCAGGGGCGCTGGACGGTGGCTCGACGCTCGGCGGAATCGCTGCTGACATCGCGTACGGCAGCGGCGCTCAAACGACGAACGCCGCAGGCGGCAAGGCGGCCGTGGCGATTGGCCAAAACGCTTCTGCAAACAATCTCTCCGGCGCAACGCCGAACGTTGACGGAACGGTCGCCGTGGGTGACTCGGCCAGCGCGACGGACGGCGGCGTTGCCGTGGGCGGGGCGAGCTACGCAGGCTCGATGTCGACGGCGGTAGGCGCCGGCGCGACGGCGGCGACGGCTAATTCGGTGGCGCTGGGCGCGAACTCGGTGGCGAACTCGACCACGCTCGGTACGGCTGGTTTTGCGCCCGTTGGCGGCACGGCAATTTCGGCAGCGACAGCAGCGGGGGAAGTGTCGATTGGTCAGGCGGGCGCCGAGCGTCGCATTACGAACGTGGCTGCAGGTCTGAATCCGACCGATGCTGTGAACCTGAGCCAGCTGATGTCGGTAGATGCGAAGGTCAACAATATCACCAACGGTGGCGCTGGCATCAAATACTTCCACACGAATTCGACGGCGCCGGACTCGCTGGCATCGGGAAATGGTTCGGTCGCAGTCGGACCGTCCGCGCAGGCGTCGAATGGATTTACCATTGCGATCGGAAGCGGTGCGACGGCAAGCGGCGGCAGTTCGCAAGCATTCGGACTAAATGCGCAATCGTCCGGTTCATTGTCAACAGCAATTGGCCCCGGTGCAAACGCCGCGGGTCTGTATGCTACTGCTATCGGCTACAACACGAGCGCTGCGCAACAAAACACGTTCGTTATGGGAGCAAAGTCGACCGCCTCCGCTTCTGACGCCATCGCGATCGGCACCCAGTCGAAATCTGACGCAAACTCAGACTCTGCGATATCGATTGGGCGATTGAGCCGGTCTTTGAATGCCACAAATGCTCTGGCGATTGGCAACCAAGCCACGGCAGCGGCTGCCAACGTGGTCGCTCTGGGCTTTAACGCGACCGCAACGGCATCCAACTCGGTAGCACTGGGCGCGAATTCGACCACGACGGCGAATCTGGGCGCAGCCGGATACAACCCCGGCTCGGGCACGCTGTCGGGCACGGCGTCGGCGGCCAACGGCGAAGTGTCGGTCGGTTCGGCGGGCAAGGAACGGCGCGTCACAAACGTGGCGGCCGTTTCCGCAGCGACGGACGCGGTGAACGTGAGCCAGTTGCAGTCAGAAGCTGCGAAGGTCAACGCACAGGGCGCGGCGACAGCGGCAGCGCTAGGCGGCGGCTCGACCTACAACTCGACAACGGGTGCGATCACGAACCCGACGCATGTAGTGGGTGGAAGCACCATCAACAACGTGGCTGGCGCGATCAGCAACATCGACGCACGCACCACACAGAACGCGAGCAGTATCACCAATATCGACGCGCGCACTACGCAGAATTCGAGTGATATCACCAACCTGACCACGGCGATCAACAGCGGCGAACTCGGCCTCGTCCAACAGGACGATACGACCCGCAACATCACCGTCGCGAAGGCCACGGACGGCACGATCGTCGACTTCACCGGCACTGCCGGCGCACGCAAGCTGACGGGCGTGCTCGCTGGCGACGTAAGCGCATCGAGCGCCGATGCAGTCAACGGCTCGCAGCTTTACAGCCTGGCGAACTCGACGGCCAGCGCGATCGGCGGCGGCTCGACCGTCAACAGCGACGGCTCGATCTCAGCACCCAGCTACGTGATCGGCGGCACGACGATGAACAGCATCGCCGGCGCGATCACCAACATCGATGCGCGTACCACGCAGAACTCGAACGACATCACCACCATTGATGCGCGCACCACGCAGAACTCGAACGACATCACCACCATCGATGCGCGCACCACGCAAATCGCCAGCGACGTCACCAATCTCGACGCCCGCACCACGCAAATGTCGAGCGATATCACCAACTTGACCACGGCGATCAACAGCGGCGAACTCGGCCTCGTCCAACAGGACGACACGACCCGCAACATCACTGTCGCGAAAACCACCGACGGCACGATCGTCGACTTCGCCGGCACGGCTGGCGCGCGCAAGCTGACGGGCGTACTCGCTGGCAATGTGAGCGCATCGAGCGTCGACGCAGTCAACGGCTCGCAACTCTTCAACCTTGCGAGTTCGACGGCTAGCGCGATCGGCGGCGGCTCGACGGTCAACAGCGACGGCTCGATCTCGGCACCGAGCTACGTGATCGGCGGCGCGACGGTCAACAGCATCGGCGGCGCAGTCACCAATATCGATGCGCGCACCACGCAACTGGCGAACGATGTCACCAACCTGACGACGTCGATCAACAACGGCGAATTCGGCCTCGTTCAGCAAGACGCAACGACTCGCAACATCACGGTCGCAAAGACCACCGACGGCACGATCGTCGACTTCGCCGGCACAGCGGGCGCGCGCAAACTGACGGGCGTACTCGCTGGCGACGTGAGCGCATCGAGCGTCGACGCCGTCAACGGCTCGCAGCTTTACAGCCTGGCGAACTCGACGGCAAACGCGATCGGCGGCGGCTCGACGGTCAATAGCGACGGCTCGATCTCGGCACCGAGCTATGTGATCGGCGGCACGACGATGAACGGCATCGCCGGCGCAATCACCAGTATCGACGCCCGCACCACGCAGAACGCGTCGGACATCAGCAGCATCAACACCGCGTTGAGCGACATCACCGGCGGCGGAATGGGCATCAAGTACTTCCACACGAACTCGATGCTGGCGGACTCGCAGGCGATGGGTAGCGAATCGGTGGCGATCGGCGGCGCTGCCGTGGCAACGGCCGCCAACTCGGTCGCACTCGGCTCGAACTCGGTTGCTAACCGTGCAAACTCGGTTTCCGTAGGCTCGGCAGGCGCCGAACGGCAGATCACGAACGTGGCGGCGGGTACGGCCGATACGGATGCCGTCAACGTCGCACAACTGAAGGCGACGGGTCTCGTCGGCACGGACGGTGCGGCGAAAGCGGCCGTCACCTACGACAGCAACGCAGACGATTCCGTCAGCTACAGCAGCGTGACGATGGGCAGCGGCATGCCGAACATGACGCCTTCGCAGCCAGGCAACACGGTTGTCGCCGCAGGTGCCGGCTCGTATAAGAGCGGCGCGGCGCTGGGTGTCGGCGCGACCTATCGCTCGCGGAATAGCAAGTGGCTGGTCAATGGCGCAGTGTCGGTGACGTCGACGGGCGATGCAGGGGTTCGCGCTCAGGTTGGGTATGAGTTCTGATCCGAATGCGTCGGATGAGCGCTGGAGGTTTCAGGCGCTGATGTTCCGGTAGTATGAAGCCCGGTTTGCTGGTGACAGCGAGCTGGGCTTTTTTTGTTGTTGGGCGCGGTTTTCTGTCTGCGACGCTTTTCGGGTTTTTTTGGAATTTCGCTGGCATCCGCGATTTGTTAGCTTGCTTCACGCGTCGCCCCTGTGCGGGGCGGCACCTACTTTTCTTTGCCGCCGCAAAGAAAAGTAGGCAAAAGAAAGCGGCTCACACCGCCAACATTTCTTCTTGCCTGAGGGCCCCCAAAGGGTCTTACGCTTCACACGCCAACGTCCTTGTTCGCGTGTGTTGCCAACGCTTCGAATGAACGCCTCACCCACTTCAAACACCCACACAAGGGCTAGCGGCAGCGAATGGTTTGCGCCGCCCAGGTGGCAAACTGTGTGTAGGTTGTCGCGGCGTATAGCCTGACGCTCTTACAGGGTGGAACGCCTGCGCTATCGGTCCGGAGTGAGGCGTGTGTGGCGCTACGGCCTACACACAGTTTGCCACCTGGGCGGCCGTAGATTGTCTGGGCCGGCATGTGACGACGCGGGCGCGCGAAGCGGGTGAGGCGCACCGCAAGAGCGCTGGCAACGAACGTGGGTCACGTGATTGCCGTGTGAAGCGTAAGGCCCGGTTGGGGGCCCTCAGGCAGGCAGAAGAACTGGCGGTGTTAGCCGCTTTCTTTTGCCTACTTTTCTTTGCGGCGGCAAAGAAAAGTAGGTGCCGCCCCGCACAGGGGCAACGCGTGAAGCAAGCTAACAAAACGCGGATGCCAGCGAAAATCCAAAAAAAACCAAACAGCGTCACAGACAAAACGCAAAAACCAAACCCTTACGCCGCAGTCGACTGCAACCGCGCAGTCCGCGCCACAGGAAACCGCACGGTGAACACACTCCCCCGCCCTTCCTCGCTCTTAACCTCGAGCTGCGCATCATGCCGCTGCAGCACATGCTTGACGATAGCCAGCCCAAGCCCGGTGCCCCCGGTATCCCTGGACCGACTCCGATCAACGCGATAAAACCGCTCAGTCAACCGTGGAATATCCGCAGCAGGAATCCCGAGCCCGCTATCGGTCACACAAAACGTGGCCTGCCCACTCTGAGCATGCCAGCTCACACTAATCGACCCGCCGTCAGGCGTATACCGAATCGCATTCGTAACGAGATTGCCAAACGCGCTGAGTATCTCAGTCTCGACGCCCGTCACAGTAAGCGCCTCGTCGGCATCGAACGAAATCCGGTGACATCCGCCAGAAAGACTCTGCGCATCGTCCTGCAAATGCCGCACCACTGCACGCATATCGACCATCTGGCTGCTCGGCGGCTTGTTATCGCCTTCCAACGTCGCGAGCACCAGCAAATCACTGACGATATGCTGCATCCGCTGCGCCTGCTGCATCATCAGATCCAGATACCGCACGCGCTCGCTCTCGTCGAGCGGCAACTCACGCATCGTTTCGAGGAAACCGGACAACACGGTCAACGGCGTCTTAAGCTCGTGCGATACATTCGCGACAAAATCGCGGCGCATCGCGTCGGTGCGTTCGAGCTCCGTAATGTCCTGCGACAACACCAGCTTGCGATTCTCGCCGTACGGAAACACCTGCACGGAAATCACGTTCTGCCGCTTGTCGCCCATCCCGCGCATGATCAGCATCTCTTCATAGTGATGCGAGTTCAGGTAGCGGACGAAGTCGGGATGACGCACGAGATGCGTGATGTGCTGGCGCAGATCGCGTTTCGCATCGAGGCCGAAGTGCTCTTCGGAGATCGCGTTGCACCACTCGATCTGATCGTGATCGTCGAGCATCGCAACACCGTTCGGCGACGCCTGGATCGCCTGAATGAAGCGCGAGTGCTGCTGCTCGACCTGGCGCACCTGCGCGTGCCAGCGCTTCGCGAGCTTGTGCAGCCGGTAGTAGATTTCGCCCCAGATGCCCGGCGCGCTCGGCACCTCGCCATACACAGGCGCGTCGAGCAGACGCCACAAGCGCTGCTTGTGAAACGTGCTGAAAATGCCTTGCGCGAGCAGCGCGAGCACGGCGAGCGTCAACGCCGCCTTGGTGCTGACGAAAACAGCGACTGCCACGCATAGCACAGCGAGGAGCACAAGCGATACCAGGGAGCGCGCCCAGATGATGTTCATGTGTTCCTGCAACCTTGAAGACAAATCTGAAGACTACAGAGACAACAAAGCGCGCTGCGATGACATCCCGCAGCGCGCTTCGTGTTTTTCAATCAGTTTACCTTATGCGCTCTTGGCCAGGCGATACCCGCTGCCCCGCACCGTCTCGATCATCGCATCGCAGCCGGCCGGCTTGAGCGCGGCGCGCAGACGCTTGATGTGCACGTCGACCGTGCGCTCTTCGACGAACACATGGTCGCCCCACACCTGATCGAGCAATTGCGTGCGGCTGTGGACACGCTCCGGGTGCGTCATGAAGAAGTGCAGCAGACGGAATTCCGTCGGACCCAGATCGAGCTTGATCTCGCTGCCTTCCGCATGCGCCGCGACGCGATGCGTGGCCGGGTCCAGCTTAAGCCCGTTGATCGCAACCACGTCTTCCGTCAGCTGCGGCGCGCGGCGGCGCAGCACCGCCTTGATGCGCGCCATCAGTTCCTTCGGCGAGAACGGCTTCGTCACGTAGTCGTCGGCGCCGATTTCGAGGCCCAGCACCTTGTCCTGCTCGTCGCCGCGCGCCGTCAGCATGATGATCGGAATGTGCTTGGTGCGCTCGTTGTTGCGCAGGTCGCGCGCGAACGCAATACCCGATTTGCCCGGCAGCATCCAGTCGAGCAGCACGAGATCGGGAAGCACATCGCTGATCAGGTTCTGCGCCTGTTCGGCGTTGTACGCACGAATCGGACAATGGCCCGCGTGTTGCAAGTTGACCGAGATCAGCTCGGAAATAGCGGGTTCATCTTCGATAACGAGAATACTGCTGGGCATCGGCGCCTCTTGATAAACGAAATGCGATGAAAACGGTTCGCGTGAGCGGATAAACGCATCCGCTCACGAATCAACTCAGCACTCAGCTGAGCGCCTCGCGTTCGAGCGCGTCGCGGCCCATGTGGCGCACGTCCGTGCCCTTCACCACGTAAATGATGAACTCGGCGATGTTCTTCGAGTGATCGCCGATCCGCTCGATCGCCTTCGCGATGAACAGGAAATCGAGCCCGACGGAGATCAGGCGCGGATCTTCCGTCATGTACGAAATCAGCTTGCGCACGAACGCGCGGAATTCCTCGTCGATCGCCTTGTCGTCGCGCACGATCTGCGCGGCGGCCACCGTGTCGAGGCGCGCGAATGCATCGAGCGCGCGGCGCAGGATGCTCACGGCCATATCGCCCGACAGCTTGATCTCGGCGATGTTGATCGTGCGCGATGCGCCGTCTTCGGACAGTCGCTTGGTGCGCTTGGCGATCTTCTCGGCTTCGTCGCCGGCGCGCTCGAGGTTGGTGATGGTCTTCGAGATCGCCATCACGAGGCGCAGGTCGCGCGCCGTCGGCTGACGCCGCGCGATGATGTTGCTGCACTCTTCGTCGATCTCGACTTCCATCTGGTTCAGACGCTCTTCGGCGGCGATCACCTGATCGGCGATGCCAACATCGAATTCGTTCAGCGCATTCATCGCAGCGACGATCTGCGCCTCGACGAGGCCGCCCATTTCGAGCACCTTCGAAGACACGGCGTTCAGATCGGCGTCGAACTGGCTGGACAGGTGTTTGTCGGACATGTCGTACTCCCTAAGCTCGTGCGCTCAGCGCTTAGCCGAAACGGCCCGTGATGTAGTCTTCCGTTTCCTTGCGGACCGGCTTGATGAAGATCTTTTCGGTATCACCGAACTCGATCAGCTCACCCAGGTACATATACGCAGTGTAGTCCGAACAACGCGCCGCCTGCTGCATGTTGTGCGTAACGATCACCACCGTATAGTCACTCTTCAGTTCGGCGATCAGTTCTTCGATGCGCCCCGTCGAAATCGGGTCGAGCGCCGAGCACGGTTCGTCGAGCAGCAGCACTTCCGGACGGATCGCAATGCCGCGCGCGATACACAGACGCTGCTGCTGGCCGCCCGACAGACCGTAGCCGCTCTGGCCGAGCTTGTCCTTCACTTCGTTCCACAACGCCGCCTTGGTCAGCGCCCATTCGACGCGATCGTCCATCTCGGAACGCGACAGCGTTTCGAACATCTTCACGCCGAATGCGATGTTGTCGTAGATCGACATCGGGAACGGCGTCGGCTTCTGGAACACCATGCCGATGCGCGCGCGCAGCAGCGAAATGTCGCGCTTCGTCGTGAGCAGGTTTTCGCCGTCCATCAGGATTTCGCCTTCGGCGCGCTGCTCCGGATAGAGCGCGTACATCTTGTTGAACGTGCGCAGCAGCGTCGACTTGCCGCAACCCGACGGGCCGATGAACGCGGTCACCTTGCCCTCGGGAATCCGCAGGTTGATGTTCTTCAGCGCGTGATACTTGTTGTAGAAGAAGTTCAGGTTGTTGACTTCGATCTTCGGGCGCGAGGGCGCTGCCGCCTGACCGCTCTGCGCCGGGTCGAAACCGGCGGGTGCCGCCGGGCGTTCGACGGGATTCAGGTGAGTTTCTGCCATGTTCATCGGATCGCTCCGCCCTTACTTTTTCGAGAAGATCGTACGCGCGAGAATGTTGAGTCCCAACACTCCGAGCGTGATCAGGAAGACGCCAGCCCACGCGAGCGATTGCCACTGCGCAAACGGGCTCATCGCGAACTTGAAGATCGTGACCGGCAGGTTCGCAACCGGTTGATTCATGTCCAGCGTGAAGAACTGATTGGACAGCGCCGTGAAGAGCAGCGGCGCCGTTTCACCGGCAATACGCGCGATGGCCAGCAACACGCCCGTCACGATGCCCGCCACCGACGCCTTCAGCGTAATCGACAGCACCATCTTCCACTTCGGCGTGCCAAGCGCGAAAGCCGCTTCGCGCAGCGCGTTCGGCACGAGCTTCAGCATGTTTTCCGTCGTGCGGATCACGATGGGAATCTGCAGCAGCGCGAGCGAGATCACACCGGCCCAACCGCTGAAGTGGCCCATCTTGGCAACCACGAGCGCGTACACAAACAGACCGACGACGATCGACGGCGCCGAGAGCAGAATGTCGTTAATGAAACGCGTGACGCTCGCGAGCCAGCCCTTCTGGCCGTACTCGGCGAGATACACGCCCGCCATGATGCCGATCGGCGTGCCGACGAACGTCGCGATCACGACCAGCATCAGGCTGCCGACGATCGCGTTCGCGAGACCGCCGCCGTCGGTGTTGGGCGGCGGTGTCGACTGCGTGAACAGCTCGACCGACAGACCGCCGATGCCCAGACGCAGCGTCGTGTAGAGAATCCACACCAGCCAGAGCAGGCCGAATGCCATTGCCCCGAGCGACATCGTCAGGGCGATCGCATTGGTAATCTTGCGGCGCTTTTGGAGCCGGGTGCGCATCGCTTCGAGCGCTGCGACGTCGGTGGTGCCCGGCATGTTCATCGAGGACTGGCTCATTTCGCGCCCTCCCCTTTCTCGAGGCGAAGCAGCATGATCTTCGAAATCGCCAGCACGATGAAGGTAATCACAAACAGGATCAGGCCGAGTTCCATCAGCGCGGCCGTATGCAGACCGGGTGCGGCTTCCGCGAATTCGTTCGCGAGCGCCGACGTGATGCTGTTACCCGGGGAGAACAGCGACACGTTGTCGAGCAGGTTCGTATTGCCGATCACGAACGTAACGGCCATCGTCTCGCCGAGCGCGCGGCCAAGGCCGAGCATCACGCCGCCGATCACACCCGTCTTCGTGAAAGGAAGAACGATCTTCCACATCACTTCCCAGGTCGTGCAGCCGATGCCGTACGCCGATTCCTTCAGCAGCACGGGCGTAACTTCGAACACGTCGCGCATCACCGAGGCGATGTACGGAATGATCATGATCGCGAGAATCACGCCCGCGCACAGAATGCCGATGCCGATGGGCGGACCCTTGAAGAGCGCGCCGATGATCGGCATGCCGCCGAGCAGCGTGCCGAGCGGCTTTTCGAAATACTGCGCGAAGATCGGCGCGAACACGAGCAGGCCCCACATACCGTAGACGATCGACGGAATCGCGGCGAGCAGCTCGATCGCGATGCCGAGCGGACGGCGCAGCCATGCTGGCGAGAGTTCGGTCAGAAAGAGCGCGATGCCGAAGCTCACAGGCACCGCGATGATGAGCGCAATGATCGACGTCGCAATCGTGCCGTAGATGGGCACCAGCGCGCCGAACTGCTCGGAAGGTGGATCCCAGTCGGCCGTCCACAGGAAGGCGAGGCCGAATTTCTGGATCGTCGGCAGCGAAGCGACGATCAGCGACACGATAATGCCGCCGAGCAGCAGTAGCGTGACGATGGCGGAAAGCCGTGCAATGCCGCCGAAAATGACATCGCCCGCGCGGCTGGGCGCTTTCTGCGTCGTGCTACCGGGCGGAGTCGACCGGGCCGAACCAGAAGTGAGAGGGAGGTCGGACATGGGAGCTGATAAACCTGTTTCCGGTTGCCGCATGGCGTATGCCAGACGGCCAGAACGATGGCCGCCGGGCTTCATCGAAGCCGGGCGGCCGGCCCGCGCGCATCATCCAGCTGTCATGCGCGCGGTGCTTGCTGCTGTTTCTGCAAGTCGAGGATTACTCGGCGAGCGCCTTACCCGATGCGTCCTTGACCTTTGCCTTCCACTGCGTCTTGATTTCCGACACGACCGATTCCGGCAGCGTGATGTAGTCCAGGTCGTTTGCAGCCTGGCTGCCGTTCTTGAACGCCCAGTCGAAGAACTTCAGCGTTTCCGCGCCTTGCGGGCCCTTGTCCTGCGTCGTGTGCAGCAGTACGAATGTCGCGCCGACGATCGGCCATGCGTTCTTGCCCGGCTCGTTCGTCAGGATCTGGTAGAACGACTTCGACCAGTCAGCGCCAGCTGCCGCTGCCTTGAACGTTTCCGTCTTCGGCTCGACCACCGTGCCCGACGAGTTCTTCAGGTCGACGTAGGTCATGTGGTTTTGCTTCGCGTACGCCCACTCGACGTAGCCGATTGCGCCCGGCAGACGCTGCACGAAGGCTGCGACACCGTCGTTACCCTTGCCGCCCGTACCCGTCGGCCAGTTGACCGTCGAACCTTCACCGATCTTCGACTTCCACTCGGGGTTGACCTTCGACAGGTAGTTCGTCCAGATGAAGCTCGTGCCCGAACCGTCAGCGCGGCGAACCACGGCGATGTCCGTATCCGGCAGCTTGACCTTCGGGTTCAGCGCGGCGATAGCCGGGTCGTTCCACTTCTTGACCTTGCCGAGATAGATGTCGCCGAGCACTTCGCCCGACAGCGTGATTTCGCCAGCCTTGACGCCCGGCACGTTGATCACGGGCACCACGCCGCCGACGACCGTCGGGAACTGGAACAGGCCTTCCTTCGCCAGTTCGTCATCCTTCAGCGGCGCGTCCGAGCCCGCGAAATCAACCGTCTTCGCGACGATCTGCTTGACGCCGCCCGACGAGCCGATGCCCTGATAGTTGACCTTGCCGCCGCCCGTCTTCTGGTAAGCATCTGCCCACTTCGTGTAGATCGGTGCTGCAAAGGTGCTGCCCGCGCCGGTGATATCGGCGGCTTGCGCTGCGATCGCGAAGAGAGCGCCAGCCATGCCAGCGAACGCGGTTTGCATCAGTTTCATGTTTTCTCCGTGGTTGTGAGCGTGTGCAACGACACCGCGAAGAATAGTGGCCAATTGTGACAGTCACATGACTATTCGTGAACTTCGTGTGACAGTTCTATTACGGCCGTGAAAGGCGCTATCTCAGGGTTTCTACTGCAGGAGCAGATGCGCTGTGAATCGGTGGTTTTGCGCTCGAAATCGGCCCGTTGCGAACGTTTGCGGGCTCAGCGCTCAACGAGACGACTGTGCAAAAAAAGGGCGGCATAACGCCGCCCTTCTCGTCAAACGCTACTGGCACAATCAGGTCGTCGCTTGCTTCACGACAGCCGCGATCGTTTCCGCATGATGCACGGCGTCCTTTTCTTGCGCAGCCTCGACCATCACGCGCAGGACAGGCTCGGTGCCCGACGCGCGAATCAGTACGCGACCGCTGCCGTCGAGCGCGCCTTCCGCCTCGCTGATCGCGCGACGGATCGCGTCGCTGCCCTTCCAGTCCGCGCCCGGCTGCATCCGGACGTTGATCAGCTTCTGCGGGAACAGATTGACGCCTTCGAGCAGTTGCTCGAGCGAACGGCCGCTGCGCTGCATCGCTGCCAGCACCAGCAGCGCGGAGACGATGCCGTCGCCCGTCGAATGGCGATCCAGCGACAGGATGTGGCCCGAGCCTTCCGCGCCGAGCTCCCAGCCATGCTCGCGCAGTTGTTCCAGCACGTAGCGGTCGCCGACGGCGGCGCGCACGAACTGCACGCCCGCCTTCTTCAAGGCGACTTCGACGGCCATATTGGTCATCAGCGTGCCGACTGCCCCTTCGACCTTGCCTTGCGTCGCGATCCGGTCCTGCACCAGCACGTACAGCAGCTCGTCGCCGTTGTAGAGCCGGCCATTCGCGTCGACGACCTGCAGGCGGTCCGCGTCGCCGTCGAGCGCGATGCCGAGATCCGCCTGGTTCGCGCGCACCGCGCGCACGAGCGCGTCGGGCGCCGTCGCACCGACGCCGTCGTTGATGTTGAAGCCGTTCGGCGAGACGCCGATCGTGATCACGTCCGCACCGAGCTCATGGAACACTTGCGGCGCGACGTCGTACGCCGCGCCGTGCGCGCAGTCGACGACCAGCTTCATGCCGCGCAGATCGAACGCCTGCGGGAAGGTGCTCTTGCAGAACTCGATATAACGGCCTGCCGCGTCGTCCAGACGTCGCGCCTTGCCGAGGCGCTCGGACGGCGCGCAGTCGAGCGGTTTGTCCAGTTGTTCTTCGATCTGCAGTTCGACTTCGTCCGGCAGCTTGTTGCCGTCGGCGGAGAAGAACTTGATGCCGTTGTCATAGTACGGATTGTGCGACGCGCTGATGACGACGCCCGCCGCCAGACGCAGCGCGCGCGTCAGATATGCGACGCCCGGCGTCGGCATCGGTCCGGCCAGCATCACGTCGACGCCCGCCGCCGAAAAGCCCGACTCCAGCGCCGCTTCGAGCATGTAGCCCGACACGCGCGTGTCCTTGCCGATCAACACCGTAGGCCGCTTGCCCGTATTTGCCCAGGTGTCGGCGCCCGCGAGCACCTTGCCGGCTGCGTAGCCGAGCCGCAGCACAAAGTCAGGCGTGATCGGCACTTCGCCGACCTTGCCTCGAATCCCATCGGTTCCGAAATATCGCCGTGCCATATTGGAATTTTCCTCCCAAGCGTGGAGATCAGGCGCGCCGCGCTGCGTCGCGCGTCGCCGCCCATACTTTTAGTGCATCCACCGTCTGCTCTACGTCATGCACGCGGATGATCGCCGCCCCCCGTTCAGCCGCGCACACAGCCGCCGCGACACTCGCGGCTACGCGTTGCCGCGCAGGCCTGTCCACGACAGCGCCCAGCATCGACTTGCGTGACATACCGGCCAGAATAGGCAGCGGCGTGCCGACGATCGGCGCGGTCTGAGACAAGTGAGCGAGCAGCGCGTAATTATGCTCGACCGTCTTGCCAAATCCGAATCCTGGATCGACGCTGATGCGATTTTTTGCAACACCTGCGCTCATCATCGTATTGACACGTTCGTCGAGGAAGGCGCGGATCTCAGCGACGACATCCGCGTAGGCGGGTTCGCCGACCTGCATCGTCTGCGGTTCGCCGAGCATATGCATCACGCACAGACCACACTGGCTGTCCTTCACAGCGTCGATCGCGCCAGGCATCCTGAAGCCCCAGATATCATTAATCAGATCAGCGCCGGCCGCCAGCGCATAGCGCATAACCTCAGGTTTATACGTGTCGACGGATACGGGGATGCCTGCGTCGCTCAGTTCCTTGACGAGCGGTATCACGCGATCGAGTTCGTCTTCGAGCGGTACGGGCGGCGCACCGGGCCGGGTCGACTCGCCGCCGATGTCGATGATGTCGGCACCGTCGGCCAGCATCAGTTCCGCCTGCAGCCTCGCCTTGCTGGGCTCTGCGTACAGACCGCCATCGGAAAACGAATCAGGTGTGACATTCAGAATGCCCATCACGAGCGGGCATTCGAACGTAAAGGTGAACCGGCCGCATTGCATCGGCTCGGGAATGGGATAAAGCGGGGATTGGGCGTTTGACACGAGACAGGACCGTACTACATAGGCGAAGGTTAGGAACGATCGCGAAACAGCTGTATCGCGATCCGAGCAGCATTAGAAATGAAAACGGGCCGGTGTGAAAACACACCGGCCCGTAAAACACCTTTAACCGATCATCAGGTAGCCGGCGCGGTCGCGCTGCCCGGCTTCACTTCCGTGCCCGGGCTGCTGCCGCCGGATGCATCGCCAGGCGACGGCGAGCTCTTCGGCGAGCGCGGCGGACGGCCAGCCATGATGTCGTTGATCTGATCGGCGTCGATCGTTTCCCACTCCATCAGCGCGGCCGTCATCGCTTCGACCTTGTCGCGGTTCTCGTCGAGCAGACGCTTGGCGAGGTTGTACTGATCGTCCAGCACGCGTCGGATTTCCGCGTCGACCTTCTGCTGCGTCGCTTCCGAAATGGTGCGCGTAAAGCCCCGGCCGAACGGCGACGCATCGTTCTCGTCGTCGACGTAGACCATCGGTCCCAACGCGTCGGTCATGCCGAAGCGAGCCACCATCGCACGCGCCGTGGCCGTCGCCTTGTTGAAGTCGTCGGATGCGCCCGTGCTGATCAGGTTCAGGAACAGTTCTTCCGCCACGCGGCCGCCGAACAGGATGGCCAGACGGTCGAGCAGGTAGTCCTTCGAATACGTCTCGTTGTCGTGCTCCGGCAATTGCCACGTCACGCCCAGCGCACGGCCGCGCGGGATGATCGTGACCTTGTGCACCGGGTCTGCCTTCGGCAGCAGCTTGGCGATCACAGCGTGGCCGGACTCGTGGTAAGCCGTCGCGCGCTTCGCGTCTTCGCGGATCACGGCCGACTTGCGCTCCGGACCCATGAAGATCTTGTCCTTCGCGTCCTCGAAGTCCTGCATTTCGACGATGCGCTTGCCGCGACGCGCAGCGAACAGCGCCGCTTCGTTCACGAGGTTCGCCAGATCGGCGCCCGAGAAGCCCGGCGTGCCACGCGCGATCACTGCCGCGTCGACGTCGTTCGCAATCGGCACCTTGCGCAGGTGCACCTTCATGATGTGCTCGCGGCCACGGATATCCGGCAAACCGACATACACCTGACGGTCGAAACGGCCCGGACGCAGCAGCGCCTTGTCCAGCACGTCCGAACGGTTCGTCGCAGCGATCACGATCACGCCCGAATTCGCTTCGAAGCCGTCCATCTCGACGAGCATCTGGTTCAACGTCTGTTCGCGTTCGTCGTTGCCGCCGCCCATGCCGGCGCCGCGATGACGGCCGACCGCGTCGATTTCGTCAATGAACACGATGCAAGGCGCATGCTTCTTAGCCTGCTCGAACATGTCGCGCACACGAGCCGCGCCAACGCCGACGAACATTTCGACGAAGTCCGAACCCGAGATGCTGAAGAACGGCACCTTCGCCTCACCCGCGATAGCGCGCGCAAGCAGCGTCTTACCGGTTCCCGGCGGACCGACCAGCAGCACGCCGCGTGGAATGCGGCCGCCCAGCTTCTGGAACTTCTGCGGATCGCGCAGGAAGTCGACCAGTTCGGACACTTCTTCCTTAGCTTCGTCGCAGCCGGCGACATCCGAGAAATTAATTGCGTTGTTGTTCTCATCGATCAGACGCGCACGGGATTTACCAAACGAGAACGCACCGCCTTTCCCGCCTCCCTGCATCTGTCTCATCATGTAGAACCAGAACCCGATGATCAGGATGGTTGGCCCGAGGTAATACAACGCGGACACTAGCGCGTTCGGCTCGTCATCCGCCTTGCCGCTGACCTGCACGCCATACTTCATCAGGTCGCCGACCATCCAGATGTCGCCCGGCGACACGATCTGATACTTCTGACCGTCGGCCGGCGTCACCGTGAGGTTGCGCCCTTGAACGATCACGCTCTTGACCTTGCCGCTTTTCGCGTCGTCCATGAACTGCGAATAGGAAACGCCTTCCTGGACACGGGGCTTGTCGAACTGCTTGAACACCGTAAACAGCACCAGTGCGATCACCAGCCACACTGCTGCTTTCGAAAACATGTTGTTGTTCAAAGCACCACTCCTTCACTCATAGACAAGCGCCTACATTTGCCTTGCGGCACCACTCAGGCATTCTAATCCAGTCCGAAGACCCCTGCCATAAGCATTCGCTACCGCATAAATAGCGTACCGCGCAACCTCAGCGCTCTTATTTTCCGGCGTGCCGGAAATGCGGGCTTACATATCATTGCACCCGGTTTAACGGGGTCGCTTCAGATGCCTTCCCAGAATAAACGTCTCGGAGGATTTGTCCCGGGACGCCTTCGGTTTGCGAGCGGCCACCGTCTTAAACTGATGCTTGAACTTTTCGACAATCTGGCTGTAACCGCTGCCGTGAAAGCATTTGACTAAAAGGGCACCATCGGGTTTGAGGTGGTTTTGCGAAAACTCCAGCGCGAGATCGCACACATGCTCGATTCGCGCGGCATCCGCCACCGCCACTCCCGACAGGTTGGGCGCCATGTCCGAAATTACAAGATCGACATCACGCTCTCCGACGACTTCTTCCAGTTGTTCGAGAACATTGTCCTCGCGGAAGTCGCCCTGAATGAAATGAACGTCGGCGATCGGTTCCATCGGCAGCAAGTCGAGCGCAATGATCGTGCCGTCGATCCCGCCGTCCCGCCGCGCGTCGCGGTGCTCGCCCTGCGCGAGCTTGTTGCGTACGTACTGGCTCCAGCTGCCGGGCGCGGCGCCCAGATCGACGATCACCTGACCCGGGCGGATCAGCTTGTCCTGCTCGTCGATTTCCTTCAGCTTGTAGGCTGCGCGGGCGCGATAGCCCTCCCGCTGTGCCATTTTCACGTACGGATCGTTGATGTGGTCGTGCAGCCACGACGTGTTGAACTTGTTTTTTGCCATTAAACGTTGAACTCTTGCTACGTAATGCCGCGCTTTTAGCGGATAATACGCGTTTAATTCGCGCGGCTGCAGCCAAAGGCCGCCTTCCGCGCTCGTGATTCTGCTGGTAGTCCGCGCTGCCGTCGCCGCTGCCATCGCAATTGGCGTCGGCCTTGATGCCGGATTCATCGCCCGCAGTGTCCTAACCGCAGTTTCCTGTTTTTCGCGCACCGCCTGCTGTTCCGCCGGATCGCCGGTTTGCCGGACCACCGGTCCCTGCTCGCGGGCGTCGCCATTTTAGTCGAGTCCTCTACTTCTCATGCCAGCCCTCAAAGTTTCTTCCGAACAACGCGCCGAATTGCGCTCCCAGGCTCACGCGCTCAAACCGGTCGTGATCGTCGGTGCCGAAGGGCTGACCGATGCCGTGCTGACTGAAATCAAGGTCCATCTGAAAGCGCACCAGTTGATCAAGATCCGCGTGTTCGGCGACGAGCGCGAAGAGCGCATCGCCATCTACGACGACATCTGCGATCGCCTGAATGCGGCGCCGATCCAGCATATCGGCAAGCTGCTCGTCATCTGGAAGCCGGAAAAGGTGGCCGCCGAACGTGCTCCCGCCGCTACGAAGACGAAGCGTGGCGCGCTGCCGAGCGTCCGCGAGGCCCTCGGCGATGCACCGGCGGGCAAGGGACGCGCGCCTCGCGTCGTGAAGGTCGTCAAGCCGTCCGAAAATCCGATGCGCAAGCCCAAAGCGCAGAAACTGGTGGTTCGCGGCAACGAACGCGTCACCGCGGGCGGCAACATCAAGAAAGCGAAGAAACGCCAGACCAGCGCGAAGCGCATGCATCAGACGTCGAAATAAAACGGGCGTGGCGCGGGAAACCGGTTTGATATTTGGACTGGGCCGCGCCGCCCGAAAAGAATTTAGCGGGTGCCGCGCCTTGTGCGGCGATCCGCCGCGTACTTGAGTGCTGTCGGACCAAGCTACTCGCCCACGCGGACAAACGATCAGCGTCGATACACTACCCCGCCGTCCGGCCAGCAACGCGTCCCGCGCCGCGCTCTACGGTGATGCCCGTTCCCGCCGGCAGCTTCCACACGAGCACGATACCCAACAGGCTTTCGATCAGATAGAACACGCTCGACACGCCGTGCAGCATGCCAAAGCGGCTCGCATAAACAGAGTGGCCGACATCCGTGCCCGCTTCCTGCGCGGCGATGCGCAGCGCATTCATGAACGGTTGAAGCGCAAAGTAGCCGACCAGCACGCACACCAGCATACCGGCGATCAGCCAGCGCAGACGCCGGTACGCCTCGCCGCCGCGCCGGACCAGCACGTTACAAAGCGCAAGCAGCAGCACGCCGCACACCACGCCGATCACGCCTTCGATGCGAAACAGTTGCGCCGCGACCGCGCCCGCCGTCACCCGGTCGAGCGACGTGAACAGCACGGGCGCCACGGCATAGCCAATGGTCAGCAAGCTGCCGACCCAAACGACCGTCAGCAGGCGGAACAGGCGATGCGGCATCGAAGACACGGCAACCGCCTCAGATGTAACGGACCGCGATGATTTCGTACTCGCGTACGCCGCCCGGTGCCTGTACCGACGCGACATCGCCTTCCGTCTTGCCGATCAGCGCGCGTGCGATCGGCGAGCTGACGGAAATCAGGCCGTGCTCGAGATCGGCTTCGTCATCGCCGACGATTTGATAGGTAACCGAAGAACCCGAATCCAGATCTTCCAGATCGACCGTCGCGGCGAACACGACGCGGCCTTCCGCGTCGAGTGCGGACGGATCGATGATTTGCGCAGCCGCCAGCTTCGATTCGATCTCAGCGATGCGGCCTTCGATAAAGCCCTGCTTCTCTTTCGCAGCGTCGTACTCGGCGTTTTCCGACAGATCGCCCTGGGCGCGCGCTTCCGAGATCGAATTGATGACCGACGGACGCTCGACCGATTTCAGGCGCTGCAATTCGTCGCGCAGTTGGTCTGCGCCGCGCTTCGTCAATGGAATAGTGCTCATAAACAACTCTTTGGCAAAAGACAGCCACAAAAAAAATCACCGCGGTTAAGTGCATCCCGTACAGGTGTTCAAGCGTGGCGTAAAGCCCGATCTGACACCTTAGGGACGCCGCTTAACCGCGGCACTTATGTCTTGGACAGGAAACTGAAGCCTTAGTTTAGGCGAGCGTGGAGTCCTTGTAAATCATAGACTTCCAGATCCTTCAGATAACGCAAGCCTTCAACGGCGGCACGCGCACCCGACATCGTCGTGTAGTACGTGACCTTGTTCGCCTGCGCGCTCATGCGGATCGAACGCGAATCGGCGATGGCGGCGCGCGTTTCGTCGACGGTCGTGAAGACGAGCGCGATCTCGCCGTTCTTGATCATGTCGACGATGTGCGGGCGGCCGTCCTTCACCTTGTTGACGACGCGCACGGGGACGCCCGCCGCTTCGATTGCCGCCGCCGTGCCCTTCGTCGCGACGAGCGGGTAGCCCAGTTCATGCAGCATACGCGCGACTTCGACGGCCTTCGGCTTGTCGGCGTCCATCACGGTCAAGAGCACCGTGCCCGACTCCGGCAGACGCGAACCCGCCGCAAGCTGCGACTTGAACAGCGCCTCGCCGAAGGTTTGGCCCACGCCCATCACTTCGCCCGTCGAACGCATTTCGGGTCCGAGCACCGGGTCGACTGCCGGGAACTTGACGAACGGGAACACCGCCTCCTTCACGCTGAAGTACGGCGGGATGACTTCCTTCGTCACACCTTGCTGCGCGAGCTTCTGGCCGACCATTGCGCGCGCCGCGATCTTCGCGAGCGGCAAGCTGGTCGCCTTCGACACGTACGGCACCGTGCGCGAAGCGCGCGGGTTCACTTCGAGCACGTAGATGACGTCGAGCTTCGAGCCGTCCGCCTGCGGCACCTGTTGAATCGCGAACTGCACGTTCATCAGGCCGACCACGTTCAACGCCTTCGCCATCGCGCCCGTCTGTCGCTTGAGTTCAGCGACGGTTTCGTTCGACAGCGAGTATGGCGGCAGCGAGCAAGCCGAGTCGCCCGAGTGCACGCCTGCCTGCTCGATGTGCTCCATCACGCCGCCGATGAACACCGTGTCACCGTCGGAGATGCAGTCCACATCGCATTCGATCGCGTCGTTCAGGAAGCGGTCGAGCAGCACGGGCGAATCATTCGATACCTTCACAGCCTCGCGCATATAGCGTTCGAGATCGCGCGGCTCGTGGACGATTTCCATCGCGCGGCCACCGAGCACGTACGACGGACGCACGACAAGCGGATAACCGATTTCGTCCGCAAGCTTGAGCGCTTCATCTTCGGCGCGCGCGGTGCGGTTCGGCGGCTGACGCAGACCGAGGTCTTGCAGCAGCTTCTGGAAACGCTCGCGGTCTTCCGCGGCGTCGATCATGTCCGGCGACGTGCCGACGATGGGCACGCCGTTCGCCTCGAGATCGAGCGCGAGCTTAAGCGGCGTCTGACCGCCGTACTGAACGATCACGCCGAGCGGCTTTTCCTTGTCGACGATTTCAAGCACGTCTTCGAGCGTCAGCGGTTCGAAGTACAGACGGTCCGAGGTGTCGTAGTCGGTCGAAACGGTTTCAGGGTTGCAGTTGACCATGATCGTTTCGTAGCCGTCTTCGCGCATCGCGAGCGCGGCGTGCACGCAACAGTAGTCGAACTCGATGCCCTGGCCGATCCGGTTCGGGCCGCCGCCCAGCACCATGATCTTTTTGTTCGTGGTCGGGTTCGCTTCGCACTCTTCTTCGTACGTCGAGTACATGTACGCCGTCTTCGTCGCGAACTCAGCCGCGCAGGTATCGACGCGCTTGTACACCGGGCGCACGTTCAGTTCGATACGGCGCTTGCGCACGTCGGCGCCCGTCGCGCCGAGCAGCTTCGCGAGGCGGCGATCCGAGAAGCCGCTCTGCTTCAGATACTTCAGTTCTTCCTTCGTGAGGCTCGCGAGCGTGCGGCCTTCGAGCGCCTTTTCCTTGCGGACGATCTCTTCGATCTGCGCAAGGAACCAAGGGTCGATCGCCGTTTCCTCGAAGATTTCCTGTTGCGTCAAGCCGAGGCGGAAAGCATCGCCGACATACCAGATGCGATCCGGGCCGGCTTCGCCGATCTCGCGGATCACTTCGTCGCGGCTCGTGGTCTTTTCGTCCAGACCGTCGACGCCGACTTCCAGACCGCGCAGCGCCTTCTGGAACGATTCCTGGAACGTGCGACCGATTGCCATCACTTCGCCGACGGACTTCATCTGCGTGGTCAGACGCGGATCGGCTTCGCGGAATTTCTCGAACGCGAAACGCGGAATCTTCGTGACGACGTAATCGATGGTCGGTTCGAACGATGCCGGCGTCTGACCGCCCGTGATTTCGTTCTTCAGTTCGTCCAGCGTGTAGCCGACGGCGAGCTTCGCCGCGACCTTCGCGATCGGGAAGCCCGTCGCCTTCGACGCCAATGCCGACGAACGCGACACGCGCGGATTCATTTCGATCACGATCATCCGGCCATCGACGGGATTGATCGAGAACTGCACGTTCGAGCCGCCCGTATCGACGCCGATCTCGCGCAGCACCGCGAGCGATGCGTTACGCAGGATCTGATATTCCTTGTCGGTGAGCGTCTGCGCCGGCGCGACGGTGATCGAGTCGCCCGTGTGGATGCCCATCGGATCGAGGTTTTCGATCGAGCAGACGATGATGCAGTTGTCCTTTTTATCGCGGACCACTTCCATCTCGTACTCTTTCCAGCCGAGCAGCGATTCTTCGATCAGCAGTTCGCGCGTCGGCGACAGATCCAGACCGCGCTTGCAGATCTCTTCGAATTCTTCGCGGTTGTACGCAATGCCGCCGCCCGAGCCGCCGAGCGTGAACGAAGGACGGATCACGATCGGGTAACCGCTGCCGCCCGTGAACGCCGCGATTTCCGCGTGCACAGCCATCGCTTCTTCCATCGAATGCGCGATGCCTGACTTCGCCGACCCAAGGCCGATCTTCGTCATCGCGTCCTTGAACTTCTGACGGTCTTCGGCCTTGTCGATCGCTTCCGGCGATGCGCCGATCAGTTCGACCTTGTACTTCTCCAGCACGCCGTGGTGATGCAGATCGAGCGCGCAGTTCAGCGCGGTCTGGCCGCCCATCGTCGGCAGGATCGCGTCCGGGCGCTCCTTCGCGATGATGCGTTCGACCACTTCCCACGTGATCGGCTCGATGTAGGTGACGTCGGCCGTATTCGGGTCGGTCATGATCGTCGCCGGATTGCTGTTGACGAGAATGACCTTGTAGCCTTCCTCACGCAACGCCTTGCACGCCTGCGCGCCCGAGTAGTCGAACTCGCACGCCTGGCCGATGATGATCGGACCCGCGCCGATAATGAGGATGCTCTTGATGTCTGTCCGCTTGGGCATAACGCTCTCGCTAATGTATTCCTGAGTTCTTACTGTTGGCGCGCCGGCGGTGTGCCGTTCGGGCCGGCCCATTTGGGCTGGCCTGAACGGCGTCGCGGGGCGCGCTTTCTTCCGTCGCTGCTTGTACGAGCGCCTGCTTACGCCGCTGCCGACTTGTTGCCCTTCGCCGTATCCATCAACGCGGTGAAGCGGTCGAACAGGTAGGCAATGTCGTGCGGACCGGGCGATGCTTCCGGGTGACCCTGGAAGCAAAACGCCGGCTTGTCCGTCAGCGCGAAGCCTTGCAGCGTGCCGTCGAACAGCGACACGTGCGTCACCTTTGCGTTGGCGGGCAGCGTGTCGGCGTCGACTGCGAAGCCGTGGTTCTGCGACGTGATCACGACGCGGCCATCGTCGAGGTCCTTCACGGGGTGGTTCGCGCCGTGGTGGCCCGTCTTCATCTTCATCGTCTTCGCGCCGACGGCGAGACCCATGATCTGATGGCCGAGGCAGATACCGAACGTCGGAATTCCGCGCTCGATGAATTCGCGCGTCGCGGCGATCGCGTAATCGCACGGTTCCGGGTCGCCGGGGCCGTTCGACAGGAAGATGCCGTCCGGATTCAGCGCGAGCGCGTCAGCGGCCGTGGCTTGCGCCGGCAGCACGGTGACCTGGCAGCCGCGTTCCGCCAGCATGCGCAGAATGTTGTACTTCACGCCGAAGTCAAATGCGACCACCCGGTAGCGCGGCGTATTCTGCATGCCGTAGCCGCTGCCCAGACGCCATTCCGTCTGTTTCCATTCGTACGGCTTTTGCGTCGACACGACTTTCGCGAGGTCCATGCCCGCGAGACCGGGGAACGAGCGCGCGAGTTCGATTGCCTTCGCCTCGTCATCCGAGCCTGCGAGAATCGCGCCGTTTTGCGCGCCCTTGTCGCGCAGCACGCGCGTGAGCATACGGGTGTCGATACCGGCGATCGCGACGACGCCTTCCGCCTTCAGGTAATCCGGGAGCGTGCGCTCCATGCGGAAATTCGACGCGAGAACAGGCAGATCACGGATGATCAGGCCGGCGGCATGGACTTTCGTGGCTTCGACATCTTCGGCGTTCACACCGACATTGCCGATGTGCGGATACGTCAGCGTGACGATCTGGCGCGCGTAGCTGGGGTCGGTCAGGATTTCCTGATAGCCGGTGATGGCCGTATTGAAGACGACTTCACCGATCGTATGACCGGGCGCGCCGATCGAGTAACCACGAAAGACCGTGCCGTCGGCGAGCGCGAGCAGAGCGGGAGAAAATGACGGCAACACGGGAGACTCCTTGGGGAGCACCCTGTTGCCGACCTGTCTATCCGACCGTGCGGGCCGCGGCGAGGCGCATCATTCGATGCGCGCGCAGGCTCGCTCGCGTTGTCGCTGTTCGCGGAGGGTCGCATGGGGCGCCGCAGAGCTGGCAGTTGGCCCATTGTGTAGGCGAACTGGCTGGTTGCGGGCCGCTGGCGACGGTAGCCGGGAGGTTTCACTCATGAAAAACAACCGGGACTACAACGAAACGCGGCGGATGAACGGTATGGGAGAGGTAGGCGCTAGGGTGCGGGTTGATAAGCTCAAACCTTGAAATTATAGCCTGAAATGACCCTTCTCTTCAAATCCGAGATGGGCGATGGCGCGGCAAACCTGGCGTTATCAGGCGCTCGGGGCGCAATCAGCTTGCCGCGCAGCCCGCCTGGCGGGCCCTTCACCGTGTATCAGGACATGCCCGGCAGCTTACGGCTGATGCTCGGCGTGCACGTGCGCCGGACTTCTGGCCAGAACACGGCTCGGCAGCACGTACCAGATGGCGCTCGCCAGTTGCAGCGCAACGAGAATGCCCCACGCGGTCAGATGCGCGACGGGCGGATAGTGACCGTCGACAGGTGTCCAGCGCGACAGCACGGCGCCGACGCCAATCTGGAAGCCGAAGATCAGCAGAAAAATGATCAGCGTCAGCGTCGTATTCGCGCGTCCGATCAGATGCGGCGGGAAATGGCGCGCGAGCACCGCATAACTCAGAATGCCGACGCCACCGAAAATCCCATACGCCGCCCACAGCAATCCCGCGGGCAGCGGCGCACGCAACATGATCAGCAGTTGCGTGATGACGAAAAGCGCCATGCCGACGCCGCAAAACGCATACAACGACAGCCCGCGCCGCTCCATGCTGCGCGCCGCCGCGCCGAAGCCGACGCAGCCGGCCATCATCGCGAACCCGAGCACTGACACGAACGCAGCCGCTTCATGCGACTGAAATCCCGACACGTCGCGCAGCCAGGCGCCCACCCACAGCGACTGCATGGCGTAGAACACGCCTTGCGTAACGACCGAGAACGACGCGATCTTCCAGAACGCCGCGCTGCGCAGGATATGCCACGTGCCCTTGAACTGGCTGACGAGGCTGGCCTGATGATGCGTTTCCCTGGTTTCGGGCGCGAACGCCCATAGCATCGCCGCCACGACGATCGTGAGAATGACAAGCCCAAAACAGACGCCGCGCCAGCTTGCAAAGGTCAGCAACCACGTCAACGGCGAACCGACCACGACGCCGCCCAGTCCGCCGACGGCCATCACCAGCCCATTGATCAGTGGCAGGCGCGCTGCCGGGAAATGCTGCGCCAGCGCCTTGAACGCGCCACCGAGGCACACCGACACGCCGACGCCAATCAACAGCCGCCCGATCATCATTGTCCCGACGCCGTGCGCCGCACCGAATACACCAATGCCCGCAGCGGCGAACAGCAGCATCCCCGCCGTCACGCGACGCGCGCCGTAGTGATCAAGCAGTACACCGGCGGGCAGTTGCGCGCCCGCGAAGCCAAGAAAGTAGAGGCTCGTGAGCAGACCTAGATCGGCGGCCGTCAAGCCGAGTTCGTGCGTGATCAGCGGCGCGAAACCGAGATTCACGCCACGAAACACGTACGAGACGAAGTAACCGGCGGAGAACAGGAGAAAAACACGAAGCGGCGTCGAGAACATGAGGCGTCAGCGAGTTGGCCCGGCGGGCCCGAGGGTGAACGATAGCCCAATCATGTCCATCGTGGTGCAAGACCGCGTGTCGCGTACGGGCTCCGGTATGAGTCCCCGTATGGGTTCCCGTAGGGAAACGTCGGTGGAAATGAAAAACGCCGTCACCTCAGGTGACGGCGTCAAGGAAAACGAGGAGAGATCGGAGCGCACTTCATACGCTGCCCCCGCAGCGCATGTTCGGTCATCCTCGAGAAGGCCGCTGTTGTCTACTTGCCCTTCTTCGCGTTGGCCGAGACCTTTTGGCGGCCAGTGGTATCAGCCTTCGACGCCTTGCCAGCCGCTTCCGTCGAAACCTTCGTCACCTTGCCTTTGGCGGCAGCAGGCTTGCCAACCGGTTCCGACACCTTCACCACGCCAGTGTGGCTGCGACCTCGTTTCTTATCGTAGCGCGATTCCGACCGGGTGTCTGCGACCTGGGCGCTGGCCTTCTCGACACCGCCGCCGACGGGCACCGTCGCCAGCTTCTGCGGACCCGGCTCGCTCGGGATCGCTTTGCCGACAGGAACGTGCAGCACGACAACCTGGCCCGGCATCACGAGATCGCGTTTCGTCCGGTTCCAGGCCTTCAACTGACCGATCGATACGTCATAACGGTCGGCGATCATCGCCATCGACTGCTTGCGGCGCACACGGATCAGCATCTTGCGCGTGTCCGGCACGTCCGGCTCCATCGCGAGCACGGCACCTTCGGCGACATCGGCGCTGATGTCTTCGTCATCGTCATCGGCGCGCGGCACGACGATCGTCGAGCCCGGCTTCAGGCGCATGCCAGCCGGAATCTTGTTGACGGCCATCAGCGTGTCGGGATCGACGCCGATCTTTTCGGCAATCGCGGCCGGACGCGAGCGCTCGGTGACCGTATAGGTCGTCCACGACGACAGCGAACCCGTGTATGACTTCAGATTGCGCTCGAACGCGCTGGCGTTGTCGAACGGCAGCAGGATTTGCGGCTGCGTCGCGCCCAGAATGACCGGCTTCTTGAACGACGGATTCAGCGAACGGAATTCGTCCGGCGTCATGTTCGCGAGCTTCGCCGCGGTGTCGACGTCGATATCGTGCGAAGTCGTGACCGTTACGAAGTACGGGTGATTCGGAATGGACGGCAGCGTGAGCCCGTAGACCTGCGGGTTCATTACGATATTTTTGACGGCCTGCAGCTTCGGCACGTAATTGCGCGTTTCCATCGGCATGCGCAGGCTCTGATAGTCCGTCGGCAGGCCGGCCGCCTCGTTGCGCGCGATCGCGCGCTGCACGTTGCCCTCGCCCCAGTTATACGCGGCGAGCGCCAGATACCAGTCGCCGAACATATCGTGCAAACGCGACAGGTAGTCGAGCGCGGCACTGGTGGAGGCGAGCACGTCGCGGCGCTCGTCCTGCCACATGTTCTGCTTGAGGTTGTACGTCCGGCCGGTGCCGGGCACGAACTGCCACATGCCCGCGGCCTTGGCGACAGACAGCGCCTGCGGGTTATACGCGGATTCGATGAACGGCAGCAGCGCCAGTTCGGTCGGCATGTGGCGCGCTTCCAGCTCTTCGACGATGTGATACAGGTACTTCTGCGACCGTTCGGTCATGCGCTGGACGTAGTCCGGGCGCTGCGCATACCAGTTGACCTGCATGTCGACGAGGTCGGTCTGCAGGTCGGGCATCTGAAAACCACGGCGGATACGGCCCCAGAGATCGCTGTCCGCGCTCGTCAACTGATCGACGGAACCCTGGTCGACGTTGATCGTTTCTTTGGCGGTGGCAGTCTTGCGGAGGGCGTCGGCTACGGCTTGCTGGCTAGCGGGATCGGAAGCAGTGGAAAGGCTATTCGTTGCTGGCCCCTGACTCGCGCAGGCGGCGAGCGTCAGGACCAACAACGCACTCAGGATAAATCGCATGAACATCTTGGCTTCCAAAGGGGCTGGAATTTGCAGCCGATAGTACGAAAGACCGCCCTTTCCGTCAATCAGAATAATGTGAAAAACGTAGCCAAATCTGAGGCTTGGCGTTTGTTTCTACGATTCGGATGAGCATGTCCCCATAGTTTACCAGGTCAGCGGAACCTGTTCTTCCATTCCCGCATCAGCGTGAACGCGGCCAACCGATCCGGCACCGATTCATGCAACTGCTCGGCGAGGGTCGCCTGCACAGACGGCTCGCCCGCCCGCAGGAACGGGTTGACGGCGCGTTCGTGGGCGATCGTCGTGGGCAGCGTCGGCACGTGGCGCGCGCGCAGATCCGTCGCCTCGTCGCGCCAGGCTTGCAGCTTGGCGTTGTCCGGCTCGCACGCGAGCGCGAAGCGGATGTTCGACAGCGTGTATTCGTGCGCGCAGTGCACTTCCGTTTCGCCGGGTAAGCCGGCGAGCGCGTCGAGCGAGTTCAGCATCT
Organism: Paraburkholderia sp. PGU19; assembly: GCF_013426915.1. Lineage (GTDB taxonomy): Bacteria > Pseudomonadota > Gammaproteobacteria > Burkholderiales > Burkholderiaceae > Paraburkholderia. Next base: position 1,126,061 of record NZ_AP023179.1, on the reverse strand, counting down.
GCCTGGGCGTCCCTTCGAACAGCCGGCCGCAACCGCAGGCGAACAGCGTGTCGCCGCAGAACACGTGCGGCGTGCCGCGCGGATCGGCTGCCTGGAAGTACGCGATATGGCCGCTCGTGTGACCGGGTACATCGAGAATGGTGAAATCCAGCGCGGGCGCGGCGATGCGCACCTCGTCGCCCTGTTTGAGGCGCTCCGTCAGGTACGGAATCGCTTCTCCGGCGGGGCCGTAGACGGGCACAACCTGGCCATTCAGCAGATCGGCCACTCCGCCGACGTGGTCGGCATGATGGTGCGTGAGTAAAATAGCGCTCAGCCGCCATCCCCGTTTTGCCAGATAAGCCTTCACCGGGGCGGCGTCGCCCGGATCGACGACGACGGCGTGATGGCCGTCCGACACGACCCAGATGTAATTGTCATCAAACGCCGGGACCGGCACGTACTCGAGCGAATTCATAGGCGACGCATTCTTCAACATGTCTGACCGATCGATTATAGACTGGCCTGCCTGGACTACCTCCCCGCCCGGACGCTATGTGCTGGAGTGGGAGCAGGCGCAGCTCGACCGCGTCGTGTCCGACGTATTCGGCTACCACGCGCTGCAGCTGGGCCTGCCGCAACTCGACGCATTGCGCGAGAACCGCATGCCCTGCCGCGGCCTCGTGCTCGACGCCGAGAGCGGCGCGAGCGCGCCTTACACGTTTCCGCGCGGCGTCGCGGGCGGGCTGCCCGAGCGTCACGCGCCATCTGGACGCAGCGCCGTCTGGTGCGACCTGCTCGATCTGCCGTTCGAGGCGCAAAGTGTCGATCTGATCGTGATGCCGCACACGCTCGAGTTCACGCGCGATCCGCACCGCCTGCTGCGCGAAGCCGAACGCGTGCTGATGCCCGAAGGCCAGTTGATCATTCTCGGCTTCAATTCGCTGTCGCTGTGGGGCGCGCGGCAGTCGGTCGGCAAGGTCACGGGGCGGCCGTTCGTGCCTGCGGCGCATGATCTGATCGCGTTCACGCGTTTGAAGGACTGGATCAAGCTGCTCGGTTTCGACCTTGAACGCGGACGCTTCGGCTGCTATCGTCCGCCCCTCGTCGGCGAAAAATGGCTGTCGCGCTATGAGTTCATGGAAGCCGCCGGCGACCGCTGGTGGCCGATTTTCGGCGCCGTCTACATGGTCACGGCGATCAAGCGCGTGCGCGGCATGCGCCTCGTCGGTCCGCTGAAAGTCAAGAAGCCCGTGCTGGCCGCCGGCCTCGCGCCCGCCGCCACGCCCAACACCCGCAACAAGGCAAAATGAGTTCAGATCTGATCGAAATCTTCACCGACGGCGCCTGCAAGGGCAATCCCGGCCCTGGCGGCTGGGGCGCGCTGTTGCGCTACGGCGCGCAGGAAAAAGAACTGTTCGGCGGCGAAGCGAACACGACCAACAACCGCATGGAACTGATGGCCGTGATCGCCGCGCTCGAAGCGTTGAAGCGCCCATGCAAGGCGATCGTGCACACGGACTCGCAGTACGTCCAGAAAGGCATCAGCGAATGGATTCACGGCTGGAAGAAGAAAGGCTGGGTGACGGCCGCGAAAGCGCCCGTGAAGAACGCGGATCTCTGGAAGCGGCTCGATGCGCTCACGCAGCAGCATGAACTCGAATGGCGCTGGGTCAAGGGGCATGCGGGGCATCCGGAGAACGAACGCGCGGACGCGCTCGCCAATCGCGGCGTGGCCTCGCTGGCGCAGCTCTAATCTTCAGCGGCGCATTTTAGAACGCTCCATTCTTTTCACGCATCCACACAGGCAGGCAACACCGACATGCGTCAAATCATCCTCGATACGGAAACGACAGGACTGAATGCGAAGAGCGGCGACCGTATCATCGAAATCGGCTGCGTCGAATTGATGAACCGCCGGCTAACGGGCAACAACCTGCACTTCTACGTCAATCCCGAGCGCGACAGCGATCCGGGCGCGCTGGCCGTACACGGACTGACAACGGAATTCCTGCGCGACAAGCCCAAGTTCGCGGAGATCGCCGACGCGCTGCGCGACTTCGTGAAGGACGCGGAACTCATCATCCACAACGCGCCATTCGATATCGGCTTTCTCAACGCCGAATTCTCGCTGCTGGGCTTGCCACCGTTCACGGAACACTGCGGCGAGGTGATCGACACGCTCGTGCGCGCGAAGTCTATGTTCCCGGGCAAGCGCAATTCGCTGGACGCGCTGTGCGACCGCTTCGGCATCAGCAACGCACACCGCACGCTGCATGGCGCACTGCTCGACTCGGAGTTGCTCGCCGAGGTGTACCTCGCGATGACGCGCGGTCAGGAAAGCCTCGTGATCGACATGATCGGCGAGGCGGCAGCGGGTCATGCAGGCGGCGCGAAGCGCGTGAAGCTCGACACACTCGAACTCATCGTGCTGACGGCGACGGACGACGAACTGGCCGAACACGAAGCACTGCTCGATGGTCTCGACAAATCGGTGAAGGGAACGAGCGTGTGGCGCACCCAAGCGGCTGCGGAAGATGTCTCGGCGACAGCGGATGCGCAAATCGCTTAAAAAGTACTTGTCGAAGTCTAAAAGAGCTGACATAATGCACAGCTCTTCGGGTGGTTAGCTCAGCGGTAGAGCACTGCCTTCACACGGCAGGGGTCACTGGTTCGATCCCAGTACTACCCACCAAATTCGAAGAAAAGAAGGCCCGGACGGAAACGTCCGGGCCTTTTTCTTTTCCGGTTCCTTTTCGTCAATGCTTGCGCTCGCCGCGCTTCCCTTAGAACCCGCTGACGCTCAATCGCATCGCCGCGACACCCGCCTCGAACAATCAGGCGGCGCCTGATGCGTGCGTTAAAATAGCCGCGCTTCGCGCAGCCGGCCGTCGCGCGCGAAGCCCGTCACCATCATCATCCATCACCCTGCCGATGCCCCTTTATGATTCGCTTCGTCTAGCCGTGCTGATTCCCTGCTACAACGAGGCTGCGACTGTCCGCTCCGTCGTGCGGGATTTTCGCGCGGCTCTGCCGGGCGCCGACATCTACGTGTTCGACAACAACTCGACGGATGACACGAGCGACGTCGCGCGCGCGGCGGGCGCCGTGGTGCGTCAGGTCGGGTATCAGGGCAAGGGCAACGTCATCCGGCGAATGTTCGCGGATATCGACGCAGATGCGTACGTGCTCGTCGACGGCGACGATACCTACGACGCCGCCGCCGCGCCGCAAATGATCCAGCGCCTCATCGAGGACACACTCGACATGGTCGTCGCGACCCGTCACACGGACGAGCAGGAAGCGTATCGGCTCGGCCATCGCTTCGGCAATGTGATGCTCACGCGCTTCGTCGCGTCGATCTTCGGCCGTACGTTCACCGACATGTTGTCGGGCTATCGCGTGTTCTCGCGCCGCTATGTGAAGTCGTTCCCCGCGCATTCGAAAGGCTTCGAAACGGAGACGGAGCTTACCGTCCACGCGCTGGAACTGCGCATGCCCGTCGCCGAAATCGCGACGCGCTACAAATCGCGCCCCGAAGGCTCGGTCAGCAAGCTCAACACGTATCGTGACGGCTTTCGCATTCTCGGCATGATCGTGAAGCTCTTCCGTGCCGAACGGCCGCTCACGTTCTTCTCGATTGGCACGGCAATATGTGCGCTTGCGTCGATCGCACTCGCCGTGCCGCTGTTCGAAACGTACTTCGAAACGGGTCTCGTGCCGCGCCTTCCGACGGCCGTGCTGTGCGCAGCGCTGATGATCTTCGCAGCGCTGTTCCTGGTGTGCGGCGTGATACTCGATACCGTCACCCACGGCCGCGCCGAAGTGAAGCGCCTCGCGTATCTCGCCGTTCCGGCACCGGGCGCTCCGCGCGAAGCAACAGCGGCAGCGAAGACAGCAACAGCTACGACACTCCCAGAACGAGCCGTCAAATGAAGCGCGAACTACTCCGCTTCGCCATTGCCGGCGTGATCGGCCTCATCGTCGACGCCGGCGTGCTGTACGGAATGCTCGCGCTCGGCGCGGGCTATTTCGTCGGTCGCGCGGTCTCGTTCGTCGCGGCCGTCTGGTCGACGTGGCAGTTCAATCGACGCTTCACGTTCGTCCAGGGCAGCAACAAATCCGCGTGGTCCGAGTGGTGGCATTACCTGTTCGCGATGCTGGGCGGCGGCGTCGTCAATTACGCTGCCTATAGCGCGACGATCCTGCTACTGCCGAAGAGCGCGCTGCTGCCGCTCATCGGCGTTGCCGTCGGGTCGCTCGCGGGCATGACGGTCAACTTCGTCAGCGCCAAGCTCTGGGTGTTCAAGGCCCGCTCGTGACCGCCCGCCCCGCGAAGCCGCATCCTCAAACCAGGGCCGCGTTGCCCACCGCGCGCCGGCGCATCGTCGATCTCCGCTCGCGTCGAGCGATGACGGCCGCATGCGTGATCGTGCCGCTGCTGTTCGGTCTGTACTCGCTGCTGCTCGGCGCCGACGCGAACTGGGATCTCTACAACTATCACCTGTACAACCCGTTCGCGTGGCTGCACGGCAAGTTGCAGACCGACCTCGCTCCGGCGGGCATGCAATCGTATTTCAACCCGCTGCTCGACACCGCGCTGTACCTGTTGAATACGCATCTGCCGTCGCGTGTCGTCGGGTTTCTGCTCGGCGTGTTGCATGGCTCGACGTTCGTGCTGATTGTGGCGATCGCCCGCGAAGTATGGCCGTCCGCGTCCAGCGACGATCGCTACCGCCTGCCCGTTCTGATCGCCGGGGCCGGCTGCCTCACCGCCAACTATCTGTCCGGCCTCGGCAATTCGATGGGCGACGACACGACGGCGATCCTCGTGCTCGGCGGCCTGCTGGTGGCGCTCTCGAACTGGCGGCGGCTCGGCGAGCGCACGGCGGGCGCGTTCGCGGCGTCAATCCTCAGCGGCCTGCTCGTCGGTTGCGCGACGGGCCTGAAGCTTACCAACGCGGTCTTCGCCGTCGCGCTGTGCGTGAGCCTTCTGAGCTACCCCGGCGCGCTGGGCGCGCGCGTGCGCATCGCGTTTCTGTTCGGCGTGGGCGTGCTGCTCGGCATGGCCGCAACGACGGGCTTCTGGATGCTGCATCTGTGGCAGCAGTTCGGCAACCCGCTCTATCCGCAGTTCGGCAAGTTCTTTCCAAATCCGCTGACGGCATCCGCCGCGCAAGGCGACGTGCGCTGGCTGCCGCGCAATCTCGTCGAGACGCTGCTGTGGCCATTCATCATCGCGGCGGATTCGAAGCGTGTCGGCGAAACGCCAATCCGTCAGATCATCTGGCCGATCGTCTATATCGTGCTCGCGTGGTGGGTGTTCGCGCGCATTGCGCAGCGCTTCAAGGGCCAGCCGCGCGCCGCACTCGAACCGAAACAGCGGCTCGTGGTGCTGTTCGTCGTGCTCGGTTTCGTCGTGTGGATGAAGCTGTTCAGCATCTACCGTTACATCGTGCCCATCGAAATGCTCGCGCCGATGGTGCTCGTGCTGCTGCTCGACCGGTTGCCGCCCGCCCACATCGCACGGCGCGCGGCGGCGTGGATACTCATCGCCGCCACGGCCGTCGTCGTGACGGGCGGCGCGCGCACGTGGGGACACGAAGGCTGGGCCGATCCGCTCTACCACGCGCAGCTTCCGCCGCTGGCACAGCCGGAGCGCACGACGGTCGTGATCCGGAGCACCACGACAGGCTGGGCGTGGATCGCGACGCTCTTTCCCGACACGGTCGCGTTCACGCAAATCGACAGCAGTTTTCCCGCCAGCGACGCGTTTCGCGCCCGCATCGTGGCGCTCGCGCGCGAACGCGGCGGCCCGACGTTCGCGCTGATCGACGGCGCGCACAACTGGCGCGAGGACAATGTCAACGGCGTGAACGACGTTGCCGCCACGCTCGGACTGACGCGCTCGGCTGGCGGCTGCAATACCTTGCGTTGGGCGGTGTCGAAACTGCATCTGCATGCGGCCGTCGAAGGTCCGCGCGGCGCGTACGAACAGTGCCGGCTCGGCCTGCGCGCCGACGATCGCCTGGATCTTACGGCCCGCAACCGCCAGCTCGCCACTGATGCCGCTGGCGCTTTCGAGCGAGCCGGCTTCGACTTCGACGCGGCCTCCTGCACGCCGTATGAGGCGGGGATCGGCAAGGGCGTGATCGCGTGGCAGTGGTGCCGCATTACCCCGCACTGACAGCTATCCGTCGATAACTACGCGCCAATGCCGCGCGCCATGCCCGACGCGGCGAACACCATCACGACGAGCAGAATGGATTGCCAGTGCCCCGTTCGGGCGAAGCGGCGGGCGCGGGAGAGATCCGGCGTCTCGCCGTTTCTGACGGCGAGACGCCAGCGGATCAAGGTCATCGTCGGCACGATCTCGAAAACGAGGATCAGCACGAGCGCCGCCATCTTCACGTGAAAGAGCGGCTCGTGTAGGTAGTAGTCCGCGCCCTTCTCAAAGCCACCGAACACGCGCATCAAGCCCGTGACGATCAGAACGATGGCCGTGGTGCCCCAGAGATTGTCCGCGACGAAGACGCGCTGCAGACCGGCCGGATCGGACAGCTGTCGCAGCCCGCGCGTGCGCCCGATGATCGCGGCGAGCGCGAAGCCGTAACCCAGCAGATGGACAGCGGCCAGCAACCAGCGGATCAGCATGAACACCTCCGTGAACGATGCAAAGCGGTTGGCGCGTCAGGCCCATGTCGGGCCGAGGGTGCCGGGACGCGAGGACCCGCGCCCGGAAAGAGTATTCAGGCCTGGCGCAGACTCGCGTCGAGCGCCCGCGCCGCGACGCGATCGCCTTCCGTCGAGAGCGGCGTCCTGAACACGGTCTGACGGTTGTGGCCGGCGGCAGCGGGCGAATCCCACATCAACTCGACTTTCGGACGGCGCAGCAAGCCGCCGACACCCGCGCGCTCGAGCGTCGCGTGGCCGTTCGAAATGGGCGGCACGGTCGCCGGCTGTGCGCCTGACAGATCGACGGCCTGCGCCGCACGCGGCACACCGGCCGCGCGCTCAGTCCCGTCGTGCCAGCGCAACGACAACTCGCGCGCGTCGTACTGGCCGAGCTTGCGGCTTTCAGCCCAGACGATGGCCGTCCGGGTGACGGCATCGATCGAAATGGCAAAGCGGCCGATGGCAAAGCGGCGCGCAGCGATATTCGTGCGCCACAACGCACGCGGACGGCAGATCCACACGACCACGGCGTACAGCGTCGGCGCGGCGAGCAGCCAGCCGTTGGTCGCGGCGACCGCGTTGAACGCGCGCCGCCAGCCCGCCGCCCAGACGAACGCGCCCACCGACCAGACCGCGAACAGCAAGCCCAGGAACGCAAACACGCGCAGCGCCTGACGCAACCATTGCGGCAACGGATGGAACGGCCGCTCGGCACGCGCCTTCGCGCCCGGCAGGAAGATCAGCAGAAAGAGGAAGACGAGATTGATGCATGCCCATGGCGACGAGGCCATCGCCTGCAGGGCCGTCAGCGGGTCCATCTCACCCATCGAGAAGAGCCAGCGCGCCAGTATCACGAGACCGATGGCGCGAAGCGTGAACATCGTGCCGGCGCCGGGCGCCGCGCTCGCACGCGTCTGTTTCGTTCTCGCCAAAGCAATCTCCTCATATCGACCGGCTGCGCCGGATTTGCGGCACGGCCATTATAGGGATATTACGGAGTCGTCTCACGGTTGCAGGACCATGAACGCGCACTTTTGGTACATTCGCCGCGCGTTTCGCATCGGCGTGCGGCGCAAATGCAACAACGCCCCGCATGTTCGACACATGCGGGGCGTTGTCGGCCCATCCAACGGACCGCGCAGAAGTTAAACAACCCTCTCGCGGCTCGCTTCGACGAAGATCAGCTTGCGTTGACTTCGCGCAGCACCGTGCGGCGCTTCGCGTGCAGCAGTTCTTCGTACGTCTTCAGGTAGTTCTGCGCCATCACCTTCGACGAGAAGCGCGATTCGAACGCCTTGCGCACCTGCGCGCGGGGCAGTTGGTCCAGACGCTTGAGGGCGGCAACCGCGCTGATTTCGTCTTCGACGACGAAGCCCGACACACCGTTCTCGATCACTTCCGGCACCGAGCCGCGCTTGAACGCGATCACGGGCGTGCCGCAAGCCATGGCTTCGATCATCACCAGACCGAAGGGCTCCGGCCAGTCGATCGGGAACACCAGTGCATGCGCGTTGCCGAGGAACTCACGCTTTTCGGCTTCGCCGATTTCGCCGATGTACTCGACGTGCGGCAGCGCCATCAGCGGCTTGATGACTTCTTCGTAATAGGCGCGGTCGGCCTTGTCGATCTTGGCGGCGACCTTGAGCTTCATGCCTGCCTGGCCGGCGATGCGGATCGCGCGGTCGAGACCCTTCTCCGGCGAGACGCGGCCGAGGAATGCGAGGTAGCCCGGCTCGACGTTGGGGATCGGCGTGAGCACGTTTTCCGGCAGGCCGTGGTACACCGTCGACAGCCAGTGCGCCTGTTGCAGCGGCTGGCGCTGGTTGTCCGAAATCGACACGACGGGCACGTCGCTGAACGTGTTGAAGACCGGCTGCAGTTCGGGCAGATCGAGACGGCCGTGCATCGTCGTCAGGAACGGCACGGGCTGGCGCGCGAACAGCGAGAACGGGTAGTAGTCGATGTGGAAATGCAGCACGTCGAATTCTTCCGCGCGGCGGCGGACTTCTTCGAGCAGCAGCATGTGCGGCGCCATTACGTCGCGGATGGTCGGGTCCAGACGCAACGCCTGCGGCCAGAAAGCTTCGAGCTTCGCGGAGGTTTGCGAATCGCCACTCGCAAAAAGCGTCACGTCATGTCCCAGCTCGACGAGCGCTTCCGTCAGGTACGACACGACGCGTTCCGTGCCGCCATAGAGCTTGGGAGGAACCGCCTCGTGCAAGGGAGCGATTTGAGCGATTCGCATAGGGAGAACTCCTCGTAAAAAATCAGGCAAAAAGACTGCAGTTTGGAAAAAGCGACTTCGCTTGCTCGCCAGGGCGCCCGGTTCAGTGTGCAGCCTGAAGCTGCATCGGACACGAGCCTGATTCTTTCGAGAAATTCCTGCGATGGATCGCTTGGTAAGACGCCAGCTTGGTCAATGTCAAAGTCTGTGCTCAAAGCCATAAACGCGGCTGACGAACGAACGTTGACAAACTGTCAGTTTTTTCCTGACGCGACCGAGCATGCATTATCGATGCCTATCTCGCGCACCGGCCCCCCACATTTCAAAGTCTTTACGTTGTTACAAACGCGAAACACTTCGCAAACCCTTGTTTTCTCAAGGTGTTTTACAGTGGGAGCCCTGCTTCGGCACTGGCGTCGCAAGCCGTTCGACCGCGGTCATCGATAACCCGTCTGCGACGGCCGGAACTCGATTAAATTCCGCCTCGCCGGCTCGTATGCAATCTGTAATTATATCTCGAAAATTCACGGCGCTGTCGTGAACCACTTGCCAGCTCGCGGGTCAAGCCTGGGAAACCTTACCGGTACGTGTCGCGAAAATAATCGCGCCCCCATTGGCTGTACCGCCATGCGAAATGGCTTTTGCATGTTTACAATGCGAGGCCTACGCTGGTGTTACGGGCCGTTCCCAGGCACGACCGTTGCACGACCTGAACCCGTTTCAGACGTCTCAAACCGACACTGACAGACCAAACGAACAATTGGAACATCTGACCATTGCCCAGCGAAACGCCCATAACGCAAAGCTTGCGAGCTATGCGCACCGGCCGCTTGCGTTCCTTTTCCGCTTTATCCGCCGCCATCCGGTCGCTCATCTGATCGTGCTGGGCAGCGTGTTCGCGGCCGTGGGCTGTGCGCTCGCTTCGCAATACGCGATCAAACATCTGATCGACGTGCTCGGCGCGGGCCGTCATCATCCGGGGCCGCTGTGGGGCGCGTTCGCGATCCTGGTCGGCCTGATCGCCGCCGACAACCTGTTGTGGCGCGTTGGCGGCTGGGTCGCCGCGCACACGTTCGTGGCCGTCACGGGTGATCTTCGTAAGGACCTGTTTCAGTATCTGACAGGCCACTCGCCGACCTATTACGCGGAGAAACAACCGGGCACGCTGGCGAGCCGGATCACGGCGACCTCGAATGCCGTCTACACAGCCGAAAACACAACCGCGTGGAACGTGCTGCCGCCGTGCATCGCGGTGGTCGGCGCGATCGTGATGATTACCGCCGTCAATCCGTTGATGGCGCTCGGCCTTTTGACCTGCTCGGCGATTCTGTCGGTCGTGCTGTTCAAGCTGGCCGGCCGTGGCTCGGCTCGTCATCACACCTTCGCGAGCAAGGCGGCTGCCGTCGACGGCGAACTCGTCGACGTAATCGGCAATATGGGCCTCGTGCGCGCGTTCGGCATGACGTTCCGCGAGCAGAAGCGCTTCAGCGCGACCGTGAAGTCGGAAATGGTCGCGCGCCAGCAAAGCCTGCTGTATCTGGAGAAGCTGCGTCTGCTGCACGCGGTCATCACGGCGCTGCTGTCGGCGGGGCTGCTCGGCTGGGCGCTGTGGCTCTGGGATCAGGGCAAGGCGACCTCGGGCGACATCGTGCTGGTCAGCTCGCTTGGCTTCACGATTCTGCACGGCACACGCGACCTGGCTGTCGCGCTCGTCGACGTGACACAGCACGTCGCGCGTCTCGCAGAAGCCGTGAAGACACTGCTCGAACCGCATGGCATGCCCGACCACAACGACGCTGTCGAACTCGTGCCGCAAGGCGGCCGCGTGACCTTCGACAAGGTGACGTTCGCGTATCCGAAGCGCCGCCCGATTCTCGATCATTTCGATCTCGACATTCCGGCGGGCCAGCGCGTCGGCCTGATCGGCAAGTCGGGCGCGGGCAAGTCGACCGTGCTCGCGCTGCTGCAACGCTTTTATGAAACCCAGGCCGGACGCATCCTGATCGACGGTCAGGATGTCTCGTCGATCTCGCAGGACAGCCTGCGCCACTCGATCGCACTGGTGCCGCAGGACATCTCGCTATTCCACCGCTCGGTCTATGAAAACATCGCGTACGGCCGGCCCGAAGCGACGCGCGACGAAGTACTCGCCGCCGCCCGTGAAGCCCGCTGCTCGGACTTTATCGAGGCGATGCCGGAAGGCTTCGACACGATCGTCGGCGACCGCGGCGTGAAGCTGTCGGGCGGTCAGCGTCAGCGCATCGCGATTGCGCGCGCGATCCTGAAGAACGCACCGATCCTGCTGCTCGACGAAGCGACCTCCGCGCTCGACAGCGCGTCCGAAGAAGCGATCCAGAAAGCCCTTGACCGACTGATGGTGGGCCGCACGGTGGTCGCGATCGCGCACCGCCTGTCGACGCTCCACAACTTCGACCGCATCATCGTGATGAGCGCGGGCAAGGTGATCGACGACGGCAGCCCCGAAGAGTTGCGCAACCGTCCGGGCCTGTATCGCGACCTGCTGTCGAAGCAGTTCGGCAAGCATTCGACACTGCATGTCGGTGGCAAGAAGTTCGACGAGCAGCATGTTGCATAACGCGCTTCCGAACTGACGCGTCATGAAAAAAGCCGCTTCGAAGAAGCGGCTTTTTCTTTTCCTGCGACAGCTGCGACAGCGAGAAAGCGATCAACTCTCGGCGGCTTCGCTCGCCACCGGTTGCGCGCTCGGCATCTGCTGCAGGTCGCGCATAAAGTTGTCGCGCCACACGGACACGTTGTTCTCGCGCAGCTGCACCATCATGTCGTTGTAGCGCGCCTTGCGTTCGGCAAGCGGCATCGACAGCGCCGTGCCGAGCGCATCGGCCATGCCGTCGATATCGACGGGATTGACGACCAGCGCGCCCGTCAGCTCCTGCGCGGCGCCCGCGAAACGCGACAGCACCAGCACGCCCGGATCTTCCGGATCTTGCGCCGACACATACTCTTTCGCGACGAGATTCATCCCGTCTCGCAGCGGCGTCACATAGCCGACATGCGCGGTGCGAAACAGCGCCGCAAGCACGGGCCGTTCGTACTGTCGATGGATATAGCGGATAGGCGTCCAGTCGAGTTCCGCAAAGCGGCCGTTGATGCGCCCCGACTCCCCTTCCAGCTGCAAGCGGATTTCCTGGTACGCGTGCAGATCGGAACGGGTCGGCGGCGCGATCTGCAGGAACGACACCTTGTCGCGATACGACGGCGAGTGTTCGAGCAGCCGCTCGAACGCGCGAAACCGCTCGACCAGTCCCTTCGAATAATCGAGCCGGTCGACGCTCATGATCAGCTTGCGCGCATGCAGCGTCGCTTCGATCGTGCGCACCGGCTTGTCGCCCTCGCCCGCTTTCGCCAGTTCGGCGATCTCGTCGGGATATACGCCAATCGGATAAGCTGCCGCGCGCAGCGTGCGGCCGAACCCGTGCACCACTGTCGGCCCTTGCGCCGAGGGTTCGATGGAACCGTCCGCCTCGTTGACGATGTAATCGCAGAACGCGCGCAGATCAGGCTTCGTCTGGAAGCCGAGCAGATCGAACGAACACAGCGCCTCGACCAGCGCGCGATGCGGCGGCACGGCGAGCAGCACCTGCGCCGCCGGAAACGGAATGTGCAGGAAGAAGCCGATGCGGTTCTTCACGCCCGCCGCGCGCAGTGCCTGTGCAAACGGAATCAGATGGTAGTCGTGGACCCAGATGACGTCGTCGTCGCGCAGCAGCGGCACCAGCTTTTGCGCGAGCCACGTATTGACGCGGCAATAGCCTTCGAAATCGTGCCGGTCATACTGCAGCAGATCGGGCCGGTAGTGAAACGCGGGCCACAGCGTCGCGTTCGAAAAGCCGCGGTAATACTGGTCGTAATCGCGCCGCACGAGGCCGATGGTCGCGAACGTCACCGGGCCGCGCTCTTCGAGCTTGATCTGCGGCTGGCCGGAACCTAGCACGTCGCCGCTCCAGCCGAACCACATGCCGCCCGTTTCCTTCAATGCATCGTAGACGCCGACGGCCAGGCCGCCCGCCGCGGGGCCGCCCTCCGAAATCGGCGCGACGCGGTTCGATACGATGATCAATCGGCTCATGACGCGAGGTTTCCGTGCTGAACAGGCGCGAGGCGCGGATGAACGGATGCCATCATGCGTTGCGCGCCGCCGCGACGATTTCCGACAGCCACGCGAGGAGCGCGCTCACCGAGCCGATGCGCGAGCGCGCGATCGTATCGCCGCCGCCGACCTTGATCGACAGACCGCCCTTTTCGTTGACGACCACGAAGCCCTTCTCGTCAGTCAGATCGTCGCCCGCGAACACGGGCGTGCGGCCCGTGAACGGCGGCTCGTCCAGAAAGGCGCGCAGCGCGCGGCCTTTGTCGACGTCCTTCGGCTTGATTTCATAGACCATCTTGCCCGGCTGCAGCACATAAGCGCTAGGGTACTCGGCAACCAGCCGGCTCGTCGCTTCGCGCGCCACCGGTTCGCGATCGGGCGCGTTGCGATAGTGCATCGCGAGCGCCGCGCCCTTGATTTCGAGCAGCATGCCGGGATTCGCGTTGACGACTTCAGCGAGCACCTGCTCCATGCGCAGCAGCCGGTCGTCGTTGAAGCCGATGCGCTGCGTGTCGCCGTTCGCGTCGCGCCGCTCGGCGCCGTGCAGTCCGGCGATGGGCATATCGGGCATGCCGAGAAACTGGTCGATGCTGTCGATCCCGCGTCCCGACACGATCGCCACGGCGCCGTTCGTCAGACGCCGGAGTTCGGTGAGCAAGGCGATCGCCTCGGGTTGGACCAGCACGCCGTCGGGCGTCGGTGCCAGATCGACGAGCGTGCCGTCGAAATCGAAGAAAAATGCCGTCTCCGTCGGAGACAGAAAAGCCGGAAGTGCTTGCATCGGTGTACGTTGCCTCTCAGCCGCTTGCAGCCGGAAAAGTGTGCGCATCTTACCGCGCATCGGTCGTTTTTTCGAGAAAGTAAGTTTTCGTGCCGCGTGGGCGGGCGTTCCGGGCTGTCGCCCAACGAACGGAATGCAAACTCCGCACGATCCGGCTACAGCCGCCTTTCAACGCGCTGCGGCATATTGACTCGCTTTTTCCCTCACAGGACCACGGTACAACGACGCGTCTGAAATTGCGATAGAGTCGCAGCGGCGCGCGCCGTGGACATGGAATAGCATGGGCCGTCATCGAGTCATGCCAATCGCGGCGCTTGCATTACGCTGCGCCCTGTTCTGAATCGAGTCGTCGAAACTGCCTTTGTTCCCGAAAGCACTGGTGTCCATCTCCCGCTTCCTCGCTTCGCACGCTTCTACGTCAATGCGCGTCGCGGCGTTGAGCGTCGTGCTGTGCGCGGCGCTCAGCAGCGCGGGATGCTCGCATCGAGGCGAACCGTGGCAGTTGACGGACGTGAGCGGCCATCTGCCCGACCTGGATTTCACGCTGACGGGTGACGACGGCCGGCCTGTAGCGGCGGATACGCTCAAGGGGCGCGTGTCGCTCGTCTACTTCGGCTACACGCATTGCCCCGATGTCTGCCCGGAAACGATGGGGCGTCTGATGCAGGTCATCGGCAAGCTCGGGCGGGACGCGCAGAATGTGCGCATCCTGTTCGTCACCGTCGATCCCGCGCGCGACACGCCTCGTGCGTTGCATGACTACGTCGGCGCATTCGATTCGCAGCATGCGTTCGGCCTGACGGGCACGGATGCACAGATCGAGCAGATGGCAAAGCACTACCGCGTCGCGTATCAGATGGAAAAGCGCGACCCGAACGGCAATTACGAGGTGACGCACAGCTCGGCCGTCTACATCTTCGATGCACGCAATCGCGCGCGCCTGCTCGCCACGGACCACGATTCGCCCGACGCTATCGCGCGAGACGTGCGCCGTATCATTGAAGACCCATCCTGATTTCTCACAGGTTCGCCATGACACAACAAATCAAAACACTTTCGAGGATTCACACGCTGGTTTGCGCAGCCGCTTTCGCGTTCGTCGCCACGGGCAGCATCGCCGCGCACGCTGCCGACAGCAAGCAGGCCATCGCCGTGCAGAACGCGTGGGTCCGCTGGCTGCCCAACAATCTGCCCGCCGCCGCGTACGTCACGCTGACCAACTCGAGCGACAAGCCGATCGATCTCGTCGACGTGTCGAGCGCCGATTACGGCAGCGCGATGCTGCATCAGACGGTGTCGAACGGTTCGACGCAAAAGATGGTGATGGTCGACAAATTGACGGTGCCCGCGCACGGCCAGGCGTCGATTGCGCCGGGCGGCTATCACGTGATGCTCGAAGAAGCGAAGCACAAGATCGCGCCGGGTGACACGGTGCATCTGAAGCTGCAGTTCTCCGATGGCGAAACGCTCGATGCGCCGTTCGCCGTCAAGTCGCCTTCGCAGACCAAGTAACGGCGTGGGATGAACTCGCGATGACGTTGCTCTACTGGCTCGAACCCTGGGAGCCGTCGCCGACTGTCGTGATCGTGATGCTGCTCGCCGCGCTGCTGTTCGCGCGCGGCGTGCGCAAGGTGAAGGTATCGGTGGCGCGGCAGGTGTCGTACTGGTTCGGGCTGACAGCGCTCTATGTCGCGCTTCACACACGGCTCGATTATTTCTTCGAGCATGAGTTCTTCATGCATCGCGCGCAGCATCTGGTGCTGCATCATCTCGGGCCGTTCTTCATCGCACTGTCCTATCCCGGCACGGCGCTGCGTGCGGGCATTCCATTCGCGTGGCGGCAACGCTTCGTGCGGCCCGCGCTGCAAACGCGTTACGTGCGCGCGACGCTCGACGTTCTATTTCACCCTGTCGTCGCGGTCGTTCTGTTCGTTGGACTGATCTATTTCTGGCTGCTCTCGCCGATTCACTTCGTCGCGATGCTCGACTGGCGGCTGTATCGCGTGATGAACTGGAGCATGGTGATCGATGGGTTGATGTTCTGGTGGCTCGTGCTCGATGCGCGGCCCGCGCCGCCGGCGCGGCTATCGCCCGGCAAACGCGTGCTACTGGTCGTCGCCGCGATTCCGCCGCAGATCATGCTCGGCGCGTTCATCTTCTTCTCGCCGCGCGAGCTCTATCCCGTCTATTCGATCTGCGGGCGCGCCTTCACATGGCTCAGCCCGATGCGCGATCAGCAGATCGGCGGACTGCTGCTATGGATTCCAGGTTCGATGATGAGCGTGATCGGCGCTGTGCTGGCGCTGCGTCACTGGATGAGACTCTCCGCGCGAGCGCGCCTGCGTGATAAGCGCCATGCGCAGGTGCCTGCGTCTGCCAGCACGCCCGTGGTCGCGCACGCCGACCGTTGATCTGCATTCAGACACACCAACAGCAAGCATCAGGCAGAACGCATCCAGATATGCGGGATGCCGTCCTCTTCATGCACGTCTGAAATCGGCGCGAAGCCGAATGCACCATAGAACGGCTGCAGATGCGCCTGCGCATGCAGACGTATGGGCGTCCCCGGCCACTGTGCATGGATATGGCCGAGCACCGTTTCGAGCATCGCGCTGCCGAGGCCTTGTCCGCGGAAATCGGCCGTCGTCAGCACGCGGCCAATGCGGATGTCGGTGTCCTCGCTATCAGGCAGCAGCACACGCAGATAGCCCGCCAGTTTCGCGCGCGTGCTGGATGGCTGCTGCGCGCCGTACGCGAACAGATGCCACGCGTCGATATCGAGTCCATCGACATCGCCATACAGACAGTTCTGCTCGATCACGAAGACGGCTGCGCGAGCGGCGAGCATGTCGTAGACCTCGACGTTCGTCAGATCGTCAAAAGCCTTCCAGCGCCATTCGAAAGAAGAAGTCTGTTTGCTTTGCATACGTTGCCGTCCAGTCGTGACGTTTGCTCGGGCGTGAAACCACGCGCTGAAAAAAGAAAAGCCCCGAAATCTCGGGGCTTTTCTTTGCTTCTGGAGGCGCGAACCGGAGTCGAACCGGTCTAAACGGCTTTGCAGGCCGCTGCATAACCGCTTTGCTATCGCGCCAAAAGCGGACTACCGAACCGTACTTTGTTGCAGTTGCAACGGCTCGCAGATTTTGTGCGATGACCTGAAAAACACGACATCAGGGCCATCTGCGTTTGATGCTTCTACCGAAGCATCAAACAAAAAGGGAAGCTTGGCTTCCCCCTATGTGTGGAGCGGGAGACGAGTCTCGAACTCGCGACCTCAACCTTGGCAAGGTTGCGCTCTACCAACTGAGCTACTCCCGCATGAACCTGCGCTTTACTGCTTCACAACGCCCTGCTGACTGCTTGCCACAAAACGCTGCTTCAAAATCTGGAGCGGGAGACGAGTCTCGAACTCGCGACCTCAACCTTGGCAAGGTTGCGCTCTACCAACTGAGCTACTCCCGCGTTTTGCTTCTACTGCTTCCTAGTGTTTCGCGCTGTTTAGTAGCGCGTGCACCGGAGAAACGAGATTATGTAGAAGCCGCCGAATCGTGTCAACTCTTTTTGTACGAGAGATTGAAAATTCTACTGACGCATCGCGTTGACGCCGCGACGTCACGCCATACCACCGCGCTCGCGGATCTGCGGCCACGCAAGCTTCATGTAGTACAGCATCGACCAGATCGTGAGGAACGCGGCGAGATAGATGAGCCACAAACCCCACACGCGCGTGTCGATCGACAACACGCCGAGCGATAGCGGGCCATAGAACAGCAGCATCGGAATCGCGGTCATCTGGCAGGCCGTCTTGAACTTGCCGAGCGAGTTCACCGCGACGCTCTTCGATGCGCCGATCTGCGCCATCCATTCGCGCAGCGCCGAAATCGCAATTTCGCGGCCGACGATCACAAGCGCGATCGCCGAATCCAGACGCGACAACTGCACGAGCACGAGCAACGCGGCTGTCACCATCAGCTTGTCGGCGACGGGATCGAGGAACGCGCCGAACGCGGACGTCTGGTTCCACTTACGCGCGAGAAAGCCGTCGAACCAGTCGGTCAGCGCGGCGAGGATGAAAATCGTCGCCGCGGCCAGATTGCGGTGCGCCGGACTCAGCATCATGTCCGGCAAATAGAACACGCCCACGACGAGCGGAATCAACACTATCCGCAGCCACGTCAGGAAGATCGGGAAATTAAACGGCATGGGCAGGCGCTACGTTCTGAGATAAGAGATGCAATTGTGCCGCTTCACCGGGCGAGCCACAAGCAAGGCCCGGGCGCACGGCGCAGCGGCATACGCGGACGCTGACGCGTTCAATGCAACTGCCGATAAATCTGCTCGGCGAGCGCGCGCGAAATGCCCTCGACGCTCGCGAGATCGTCGATACTCGCCGCCACCACGCCGCGCAAGCCGCCAAAGCGCGCCAGCAGCCGCTGACGTCGCTTCGCGCCGACGCCTTCCAGTTCCTCGAGCCGCGACGTCTGGCGCGTCTTGCCGCGCTTCGCGCGCATGCCCGTGATCGCGAAACGGTGCGCTTCGTCGCGGATCTGCGCGACCAGCATCAGCGCCGCGCTTTCCTTGCCGAGTTCGAGCGACGACCGGCCGTCCGCGAAGACGAGCGTCTCGAGGCCAACCTTACGCCCTTCACCCTTCGCGACGCCGACCAGCATGCCGAGGTCCAGCCCGAGTTCATTGAACACCTGGCGCGCGATCTCGACCTGCCCTTTGCCGCCGTCGATCAGCACGATGTTCGGCAACAGCCCGCCCGCGGCAACGGGTTCTGCGCCTTCGGGCGCAACGGCCGGATCGGCGGCGGCTTCGGGTTGCAGCTCGGCCGCTTCGTCGTTCGCGTTTGCCGCGGCCTGCGCGACCATCTTCTCGTAGCGGCGCGTAAGCACCTGACGCATCGCCGCGTAGTCGTCGCCGGGCGTGATGCCCGTGATGTTGTAACGCCGGTACTCCGACGACTGCATCTTGTGATGGTGATAAACGACGCACGACGCCTGCGTCGCTTCGCCCATCGTATGGCTGATGTCGAAGCATTCGATGCGCAGGTGCGCGAGGTCTTCGAATTCAAGCGACAACGTGTCGGTCAGCGCACGCGTCCGCGATTGCTGCGAGCCTTGCTCCGACAACAGCCGCGCGAGCGCGATCTTCGCGTTCTGCTCGGCCATCGCGAGCCAGGCGCGCTTCTGGCCTTGCGGCTGGCGCAAGAGCGTGACCTTGTGGCCCGCCTGCTCGATCAGCAGATCGACGAGTTCTCGGCTCGCGGGCGCGTGGCTGACCACGAGCACGGGCGGCACGCGATTGCCCAGATAATGCTGGGCGATGAACGCTTCGAGCACTTCCGATTCGATGCCGGGCGTGCGGCGCGGCTTCCTGCCGGTGTCGGTGTCTGCATCTGCGCCAGTTGCGACTTCGGGGTCTTCGCCGCTTTCCTGCGGCGCGTCTTCGTCGACGCTCACGACTTCATCGGACTCCTCGCCCAGTTCCGTCTCGACATCGATCACGGTCGCAGGCTCAACCGGCACGATTTCATCGCCATCATCGAAACCGCCCTCTTCCGCTGTCAACGCGCTTTCGACATGCGTCGGGAAATACGCCTTGTCACCGAGATGCCGACCGCCGCGCACCATCGCGAGGTTCACGCACACGCGTCCGCCCAGCGCGACGACGGCCAGAATATCGACGTCACTCTCGCCGCCCACTTCGATGGCCTGCTGATGCAGCACCGTCGACAGCGAACTCATCTGATTGCGCACAGCCGCTGCCTGCTCGAACTTCAGTTCGCTGGCGAAAGCGTGCATCTTCTGCTCGAGTTCGTTCATCACTTCCGACTGCCGTCCGAGCAGGAAACGCGACGCGTTCGACACATCGCGTGCGTAGTCCTCTTCGCTGATCGCGGCGACGCACGGCGCCGTGCATCGTCCGATCTGATGCAGCAGACACGGCCGCGTGCGGTTGTTGAACACGGAGTCTTCGCAGGTGCGCAACTGGAATACACGCTGCAGGATCTGAATGCTCTCACGCACTGCCCACGCGCTTGGAAACGGTCCGAAGTACTGGTTCTTCTTGTCGACCGAACCGCGGTAATACGCCATGCGCGGAAACTGATGGCCCGTCAGCTTCAGATACGGATAGGACTTGTCGTCGCGAAACAGGATGTTGTAGCGCGGCGCCAATGCCTTGATCAGATTGTTCTCGAGCAACAGCGCTTCAGCTTCGGAACGCGTGACTGTCGTTTCGATCTTCGCGATCCGCGTGACCATCATCGCGATGCGCGGCGACAGCAGCGTCTTCGTGAAGTAGCTCGACACGCGCTTCTTCAGGTCGCGCGCCTTGCCCACGTACAGCACGGCGCCCTGCGCATCGTAGTAACGATAGACGCCCGGCATGTGCGGCAACTGGCGCAGCACCTTCTTCGGGTCGAAGTCTTCAGCGACGGCTTCGGGCGCGCCGGGCTTCTCGGCGGAGGGATCGGATCGGGTCATGCAGAATCGGATTGGACGCCGTGTACGAACGGCGTGTCATGTGGGTGATGTGCTTTAGAATCGCCAGTTTAGAACATTCCGTCCACGCCCGAACCCAGGCGCCGCCATCATGTCTTCCGCTCCCCCTCAAGCGTTGCAGCCGTCGACGATCGCGTGCGACATTTTCTGCGCGGTGATCGACAACTTCGGCGACATCGGCGTCTGCTGGCGGCTCGCGCGGCAACTCGCGAGCGAGCATGGCTGGCAGGTGCGCCTCTTCGTCGATGATCTGCACGCGTTTCACAAGCTCAATGCATCCGTCGATGTGAAAAGCGCGCAGCAGACGGTGGACGGCATCGTCGTCGAGCACTGGCACGAGCCGGCGCACGCGGGCGATACGCTGCAAGTGGCGGACGTCGTGATCGAGGCGTTCGCGTGCGAGGTGCCGCACGTGTACGTCGAGGCGATGGCGCGGCGCGAGCGCGTGCCCGTCTGGTTCAACCTCGAGTATCTGAGCGGCGAAGACTGGGTCGCGGACTTTCATTTGCGTCCGTCGCCGCATCCGCGTCACGCGTTGAACAAAACGTTCTTCTTCCCGGGGCTCGGCAAGGGCACAGGCGGCGTACTGAAGGAGCGCGACCTCGACGCGCGACGCGTGGCCTTCGAAGCGTCACCCGACGCGCGCGCCGCCTGGTGGCAAGCGAAGACAGGCAGCGCGCCGCCGTCGAAGGACGCCACCGTCGTCTCGCTGTTCGCCTACGAGAACCCTGCCGTCGATAGCCTGCTCGAGCAATGGCGCGACGCCGAACGCGAAATCGTGCTGCTCGTGCCCGAAGGCCGCATTTCGGGCGCCGTTGCGCGGTTTTTCGGCCTGCCGTCGTTCGCGGCGGGCACGCATAGGTCGCGCGGCAGCCTGCGCGCGCACGCGCTCGCGTTCACCGACCAGCCCGGCTACGACGAACTGCTGTGGGCGAGCGACATCAATTTCGTGCGCGGCGAGGATTCGTTCGTGCGCGCGCAATGGGCCGCACGGCCGTTCGTCTGGCACATCTACCCGCAAGCCGATGACGCCCATCTGCCGAAGCTCGACGCCGCCCTCGCGCACTACGCGCACGGCCTTCCCGCCGCCGCCCGCGCCGCGCTCGGCCGTTTCTGGCATGCATGGAACGGCAACGGCACGCCCGACTGGGCCGAACTGCAACGTCACCGTCGGCTGCTCGACGCACGCGCAGCCGACTGGGCGCGCGAACTCGCGTCGATCGGCGATCTCGCCGGAAATCTCGCCGGATCCGCAAAAAGTCAGTTAAAATAAGCGGTTATCCAACGGCCGACGACGCAAGCGCGGCACGGCGGCCAGACCGGCGGCGGATCGAGAGTCCGCCTTCACGGCTGTGTCAGTCAGTGTCACACGCGTACGCGCCCGCTTCGGGTAAAAGAAGCAGACGGACGAAGCACGGAACATGGCGTCAGGGAACATCGGCGCCATTCCGGCAAGCACCGGCCCCGCTCACCGCGCACTCCAGCTCGATCTGCCGTCAGGCTGCTGAACGAGATGTCAAGCGCGCGCCGGGCGCCGAACGCGCTTACGCCGTATGCCGTTGAGCAAAAAGTTGAAGCACCTTATTTCGTACAGGACAGTTTTATGAAGATCGCTCAAGAACTCCGCACCGGCAACGTGGTGATGATCGGCACCGACGCGATGGTCGTGCAGAAGGCCGAATACAACAAATCGGGCCGTAACTCCGCCGTCGTCAAGATGAAGTTCAAGAACCTGCTGACGGGCGCGGGCATGGAAAGCGTGTACAAGGCGGACGACAAGTTCGACGTCGTCATGCTGGATCGCAAGGAAGTCACGTACTCGTACTTCGCCGACCCGATGTACGTGTTCATGGACGCAGACTACAACCAGTTCGAAGTCGAAGCCGAAATGATGGGCGACGCGCTGAACTACCTCGAAGACGGCATGGCTTGCGAAGTCGTGTTCTACAACGAGAAGGCGATCTCGGTCGAACTGCCGACCACGCTGGTCCGCGAAATCATCTACACGGAACCGGCTGTCAAGGGCGACACGTCGTCGGGCAAGGTGCTCAAGACGGCCAAGCTGAACACCGGCTTCGAACTGCAAGTCCCGCTCTTCTGCAACATCGGCGACAAGATCGAAATCGACACGCGTACCAACGAATATCGCAGCCGCGCATAAATTTGAATCGCGCCGCATTGCATTCGTCTTAAGCCCTGAGTCAACTCAGGGTTTTTGAATTAAAAAGCGCCCTTCGGGCGCTTTTTCTTTTTTTCGCGACCGTGTATGGTGGTGGAAAACTTTACCGGCCAGTCATGCAATTTTGCCAGGTCGGCTCGCGCGGCCGCGGTTTTTAGCCTGCGCTCACGTCGCTTTTTCAAGATAGTCCGGTTTGGCACGCGTCCTGCTTACCGAATAGTTCAGGCCTTTAAGGCTTTCGTTCATTCGGAAAACACGGGAGGTGTGTCATGAACAACGATATCGCTGAAGGCAAGTGGAAACAGATGATCGGCAAGGCGAAAACCGCGTGGGGCGAACTCACGGACGACGAACTGACCAAGGCGGAAGGTCGCGCCGACAAGCTGGCGGGTCTGATCCAGGAGCGCTATGGCAAGACCCGCGACGAAGCGGAGTTCGAAGTGCGCCGTTTTTTCGACAGCAACCGGCCCTTCTGATCGGGATCGCGTCCAGCCCACCACGCCTATCGGAAGCATTGGCCGCTCAAGCTCACTCATCAAGCGTCCGTGCGTGCGGCGCCGCCTACGGCGAGCCGCGTGCGTCGGGCATCCGTCAATCTGAACAGTTGCGCTCGTTATGCCACATGCCCTGATTGTCGAAGACGATCCTAATAGCCTGTCAGGCCTGTCCGCGATTCTCGCGGCCGACGGCTTCTCCGTCGACACCGCGATCACGCTCTCCGAAGCACGCGCAGCCCTGACACGCTTCATCCCCGACGTCGTGCTGGTCGACCTGAATCTGCCCGATGGCGGTGGCCTCGACCTGCTCCAGCATCTACCCGCGCAGCCGCCCGGCGGCGCATTGCCCGTGATCGTGATGACGGGCAATGCGACAGTCGAAAGCGCGATTGAAGGCTTGCGCCATGGCATCTGGGACTACCTGCTCAAGCCCGTCAACATTCCACGCCTGCGCAGCCTGCTGGCGCGCATTCCGCGTCCCTACGAACTCACCGAGGAAGTGCAGACGCTGCGCGCCAAGCTGCGCCGCATGGGCCGCTTTGGGCCGATGATCGGTCGCAGCGGCGCGATCCAGCATGTCTACGATTCGATCGAGCACGTCGCACCGACAGAAACGGCCGTGCTGATTTCGGGCGAAGCGGGCACCGGCAAGGAAGTCGCCGCGCGCACGTTGCACGAAATGAGCCGGCGCCGCAAAGGCCCGTTCGTCGTGCTCGACTGCCGCTCGGCGCAAGCCGTCGCGGGCGGGCGGCCGCTCGACAGCCTGCTGTTCGGCCACGAACGCGGCGCGTTCGGCGGCGCGGAGCAACGTGAGCCCGGTCTCTTCGAGCAGGCGAGCGGCGGCACGCTCTTCATCGACGAGATCACGATGCTGCCGCGCGCGCAGCAGGAAGCGTTGCTGAGCGCGCTGGATTCGCAGACGTTCATGCGCGTCGGCGGCACGAATCAGGTGGCGACCGACTTCCGGCTGATCGCGTCGACGCGCAAGGTGCCGCGCTCGGCCGTTGCCGAAGGCACGCTGCATCAGGATCTCGGCTTGCGTCTCGAAGCGGCCGCGCTGTCGCTGCCGCCGCTGCGCGAGCGCGGCGAAGACCCCGCTCTCTTCGCGCAGGCGCTCGTCGATGAACTGAACGACGAAGCCAACGCGCGCGGCGTCGCGGATGCGACCAAGCTGGTCGGGCCGAATTTCGTCCGCGAATGTCTTGCGTATGAATGGCCGGGTAACGTGCGGGAGTTGCAGGATCGCGTGCGGCGCGCGTATCACGCATCCGGCGATGTGCTGGAGACGCTGCGTGCCGACGAAGGCAACGGCGCAGGCGGACGCGATCTGAACGGTGGCCGCGTGCAGGTCACCGTCGGCACGCCGCTCGCCGACGTCGAGGAAATGCTGATTCGCGCGACGCTCGATGCGGTTGGCGGCACGCGGCATCGCGCGGCGTCGCTACTCGGCATCAGTCCTAAGACGCTGTATAACAAGCTGCAGCGCATGCGCCTGAACTGAAGTCCCGCGTCACAAAGCTAAAAGGACGGGTTCCGCTTGGAACCCGTCCTTTTTTTTCGACCGCGAAGCGAAGATCAGCCCGCGAACGCCTCGCGCAACAACGACTGTGCTTGCTGATACTGCGGCTCGTCCATCAGTTGTGCCCACGACAGCGCGTCGCCACGCGGCCGCATCCGTTCGAGACGCTGCCTCGATTCCTCCGACGGCATGAAGCGCAGCGCGTCGAGCACCTTGCCCGCCTCGTCGGGCTGATTGCAGATCAGCACCATATCGACACCCGCTTCGAGCGCGGCCGTCGCGGCTTGCGTCAGCGTGCCGCCCTGGCGCGCCGCCTCCATCGACAGATCGTCGCTGAAAATCGCGCCTTCGAAGCCGAGCTTCGTGCGCAGAATGTCCTGAATCCACACGCGCGAGAATCCCGCCGGCTTGCTGTCGACCTTCGGGTAAATCACATGCCCCGGCAGCACCGACGCGAGCGACAAGCCGAGCCAGTCATAGGGCGTGACGTCTTCGCTGAGAATCTCGTCGAGGGTGCGCTCGTCGACGGGCACGGCGACGTGCGAATCCGCCGAAGCGAAGCCGTGTCCCGGAAAATGCTTGCCGCAGTTCGCCATGCCCGCAAGCGCGAGACCATGATTGAGGCTCTTCGCGAGCATCGTCACGACGCGCGGATCGCGATGGAACGCGCGGTCTCCGATCACTTGCGAGTGGCCGTAGTTCAGATCGAGCACGGGCGTGAAGCTCATATCGATACCGCACGCGCGCAGCTCGGACGCAAGCACGTAGCCGACAGCCGTCGTCACCTTGGTCGCGCGCAGCACGTCGTCGTCCCACAACGCGCCGAGCTTGCCCATCGCGGGCAGCACCGTGAAGCCGTCAGTGCGAAAGCGCTGCACGCGGCCGCCTTCGTGATCGACGGCGATCAGCAGATCGTCGCGTATGTCGCGGATCGCATTCGTCAGCGCGACGAGTTGCGCGCGGCTCTCGAAGTGGCGCGCGAACAGGATCACGCCGCCTGTCATCGGATGGGCGAGGCGGCGCTCGTCGTCGGCGTTCAATGTCTTGCCGACGACGTCGAGCATCACCGGGCCAGGAGTCAGTTTCATCGGATTTGTGAAAGAGAGGGAAGAACGCGGCGCAGTGTTTGCGCCGCGTCGAAAGAATCAGGCAGAAGGGTCAGCCGTCTCGGCAATCACGAACGACACCGCGTAATCACGCTCATCGGACAAAGTCACTTTCGACGTGATACCGCGCTCGGCCAGCCAGTCGGCGAGTTCGCCCGACGCGACGCACATCGGACGGCCGCTCGGTTCGTTCAGCGTCTGCAACGCGCGCCACGTCATCGGCCAGCGCATGCCGAGTCCGATCGCTTTAGAGAACGCTTCCTTGACGGAGAAACGGGTCGCGAGAAACGCGAGGCCGCGCACCTGCGAACGCGCATTACGCGCGTGATAGATGCGCAGCTCATCGGGGCCGAGCACTTTCTCGGCGAAGCGTCCGTTGGTGCGCTCCATGACCGCCGCGACGCGGCTTACCTGAACGACGTCGGTGCCAATGCCGTAGATCGCCATACGTGTACCGTCGCTATCCGTTATCCGTGTTGCCGTGTCTGGTTAGGCACGCGCTGCGAGACGCGCGGCGACCATGATCGCCTTCATTTCGCGCACGGCGTTGTCCCAGCCCGCGAAGATCGCATGCGCGACGATCGCGTGGCCGATGTTCAGTTCGACGATGCCTTCGATCGCCGCAATCTGCTGGACGTTCGTGTAATGCAGGCCATGACCCGCGTTGACCTTCAGCCCCAGCGACGCGCCGAACTCGACGCCGCGCACGATGCGCTCGTACTCGCGCTGCTGTTCGCTCGCGTCGTGCACTTCCGCATAAGCGCCCGTGTGCAGTTCGATCACGGGCGCGCCCGCTTCGTGCGCGGCGCGAATCTGCGTTTCATCGGCATCGATGAAGAGCGACACGCGCGAGCCGGCGTCAGCAAGTTGCTTGCAAGCGGCACGCACGGCCTCGAAGTGCCCGACGACGTCGAGGCCGCCCTCCGTCGTCAGTTCCTGACGCTTTTCCGGCACGAGACACACGTCGTGCGGCTGCACTTCGCATGCAATGTCGAGCATCTCCTGCGTCACCGCGCATTCGAGGTTCATGCGCGTCTTCAGTTGCGAGCGCAGCGCGCGCACGTCGGCATCGACGATATGACGGCGGTCTTCGCGCAGATGCAGCGTGATCGCATCGGCGCCCGCCTCTTCAGCCTGCAACGCGGCGCGGATCGGATCGGGATAGGACGTGCCGCGCACATTGCGCAGCGTGGCGACGTGATCGATGTTCACGCCGAGGTCGATCACAGTCGGAGAAGTCAGAAAGAAGCTCATAGATTCTGCAGGTCGATCAGGATCTGGCGGGTCGCGAGCGGCGTGCCCCCCAGATAGGTGTTGAGCAAAAAGCGCATCAGCGTCTTGCTTTGCGCGACGGTCTGCGCTCGATGGTAATCGTCCTGCTCCATGTCGAGCAAGGTCTGTCCGCTGATCACAGGCCAGTTCGAAGGATACTCGTCCGATGCTTCGCGCAGGCCGCGCTCGGGATCGAACACGTAGCGGCCGTCAGGCACCACGGCCTTGCGCGCCACTGTGCGATTGAGCGACATCGCGTAGCCGGTTTCGCGCAGCAACACGCGCTCGAACGAACGCAGCACCTGCACGGGCGGCTCGTCGTGCGCGAGGCGCGTCAGCGTGACGACGTAGTGATGGAACAGTTGGGGATGCGGATCTTCGCGCGCGAGAAACTTGACGAGCAATTCGTTCACGTAAAAGCCGCACAACAGCGCGTCGCCACCGAGCGGCAACATGCCGCCAACCCACTCGGCGCCCGTCAGCGTGCGCATCTCGGACTTGCCGGACCATGAAAGCGACAAGGGCTGGAAAGTTTGCAGTACGCCGCGCAGCGCGGAATGCGGACGCTTCGCGCCCTTCGCGACGAGCGCAATGCGGCCGTGATCGCGCGACAGCACGTCGACGATCAGGCTCGTCTCGCGATACGGATAGCTATGCAGCACGAACGCGGGTTGCTCGGAGATACGGAAGTCGGAAGCTGGCGCACGCTGCACGCGCGACGTCGAACGACGCCCTGATGTCTTGCGCAGCGCGGCTTCGGCGTGATCGCCGCCTTCGCCGAAGTCATCGGCGTCCTGGCGCGATGCGCTGCGTTTCGTCGAACGTGCGGGACGCGCCGGCTTGGCGCGCGGCGGCGGCGCGAACGAAGCCGGCTGCTCGTCGTGAGCGGAGGCGTCGTCGGGATCGGCGTCAGGGTGTGTTTCGTTCGGCGGCGTCATCCACGCGTCAGATTGGGTGTCCGGTGCGCCGTCATTCGTAACCATAGGCGCGGAGTCCGGCTTCATTGTCGGCCCAGCCACTCTTCACCTTGATGAACGTCTCCAGATACACGGGGCCGTCGAACAGCTTCTCCATGTCGAGGCGCGCTTCCGTGCTGATCTGCTTCAGCTTCGCACCCTTCTGGCCGATGATCATCGCCTTGTGCATATCGCGCTCGACGAGGATCGTCGCGAAAATGCGACGCAGGCGCCCTTCCGTCTCGAACTTGTCGATCAGCACCGTGCTCGTGTACGGCAGTTCGTCGCCCGTCCAGCGGAACACTTTCTCGCGCAGAATTTCGGCGGCGAGGAAGCGCTCGCTGCGATCGGTCAGATCGTCTTCGCCGTAGATCGGCTGGCCCTCGGGCAGATACGGCTTGACGGTCGCCAGCAGGCGCTTGATGTCGTCAGGATTCTTGGCCGACAGCGGCACGATTTCCCTGAACTCGCGCAGCGCGCTCATCTGCTGCATGAACGGAAACAGCGAGTCCTTGTCGCTCACGCGGTCGAGCTTGTTCGCGATGAGCAGCGTCGGCGCGGATTTCGGGATCAGGTCGAGCACCTTCTGGTCGTCGGGACCGAAGCGGCCGGCTTCGATCACGAACAGCACGGCGTCGACAGACGACAGCGTCGACGTGACCGCGCGATTCAGCGAACGGTTCAGCGCGGTGCTGTGACGCGTCTGAAAGCCAGGCGTGTCGACGAAAATGTACTGCGCGTCGTCGATCGTATTGATGCCCGTGATGCGGTGGCGGGTGGTCTGCGCCTTGCGCGACGTGATGCTGACTTTCTGGCCAACCAGCGCGTTCATCAGCGTCGACTTGCCGACGTTCGGGCGGCCGACGATTGCGACCATGCCGCAGCGAAAACCAGTGGGAGTGGGAGCGTTCATATTCGTACTACGGCAGGTTCGTGTGGACGCGCGTCAGGTCGAGCGCGGCCACGGCGTATAGCGTTCAATGACCGGCATCGGCCACGCGGGTGTGCACCGCGCCGGCGACGCCGGGTTCGAGATCGCCCGCGCTTGCGCCGGGAGCGGCCTCGCGGGCGCGCGACGCGGTTTTGTCCGTGCCGCGAGTGTTGGTGTCGGGTTTTTCGGCGGGTTTTTCCGCAGATTTATCGGCAGGTTTGTCCGACGCCTTGTCAGCCGATTTTTCGACAGGCTTCTCAGGCGTCTTTTCCGCTGCGCGCGCCGGCGTGTCGGGCTTGTCCTGATTCAGGCGTTCCGCGGGACGCTCGGCCAGTTTCAGTACGGTTTCCGGTTTGTCTGCCGAGCGCGTGGCGCGCTCGGTCTTGTCGCCGCCAGCGGATTCCTGGCTGTACTCGACATGCGCCGCGCGTATGACCGCGAGCGGCGCCGCCGCAGCCGCCTGCCCTGCCGACGGTACCTCGGGTGTGACCGGCTTCGCCTCCACGGCGCGTGACGCTCGATCAGACCTCCGCGTATCGGGCGCGCGCAGATCGAGCGCCGCCTGAACACCCGTCACGCCCGGCACGATTTCGGTCTCGGCCTGCTTGGCCGCGCGCGCGCTCTTCGAGCGCTTCGGCTTGGCCACCATGGCGGGCGCCGCCGCCATCACCTCGTCGAGCGCCTTCTTTGCCGCGGCCTGCTCGGCCGCACGGCGACTCGCGCCCGAACCGGAGACCTTCACGTCCAGCTTCGGCACGGTGCACTCGACTTCGAACTGCTGATTGTGCGCCGCACCATGCGTGGCGACGACAGTGTAGGTAGGCAGCGGAATCTTGTGGCCCTGCAGATACTCTTGCAGCAAGGTCTTGGCATCCTTGCCAAGGGTACGCGGGTCGATGTGATCGAGAATCGGCACGTACAGGCGCTTGATGACCGTCTGCGCCGCCTCGAACCCGCTGTCGAGAAAGATCGCGCCCAGAATGGCTTCCAGCGTGTC
The DNA here is from genome assembly GCF_013426915.1 of Paraburkholderia sp. PGU19. Classification (GTDB taxonomy): domain Bacteria; phylum Pseudomonadota; class Gammaproteobacteria; order Burkholderiales; family Burkholderiaceae; genus Paraburkholderia. The sequence continues at coordinate 1,096,307 of NZ_AP023179.1, read as the reverse complement.
CGCGAGAATGGACGGGCGGCGGAAACCGCCGCTGCGCAATTCGCCTTCACCGAGCCGCAAGCTTTCGGAAATATTCAGGGCCTGAGCAATCTCGTACAACGACTGTTGCTTGACCAGATTGGCGCGAACGCGGGATAGATCACCCTCGTCCAGTTTCCCGAAACGTTGGAACAAAAGCGCAGCCACCGCGCAATTCAGAACGGAGTCGCCGAGAAATTCCAGCCGCTCGTTATGCGTGGCACTGTGACTGCGGTGAGTTAAAGCCTGGCGCAACAATTCCGCATTGCGAAATTCGTAGCGCAAACGGCTTTCCAACGGAGATAGGGGCATGTGCAGAGTATAACGCGGGCGCATCACGGGGCGGAGAGAGTGAGCCCCGCAGCCCCGGCGCCGAAAAAGCGTGTTGTAGCGACGTTACCGCGCGTTGTTAAAGTAGCGTGATAACACGTCGCGCTCGATGCGCGACGTGTTGCGCGGGTTCAGTGCGCATCGTCTTGCGATGCGCGAGTGGCGATCAATGGAAGCCGCCGATGCGTTTCAAATTGCTGAAGTTCATCCAGATGAAGAACGCGCGACCGACGATGTTCTTGTCCGGCGCGAAGCCCCAATAGCGGCTGTCCGCACTGTTGTCGCGGTTGTCGCCCATCATGAAGTAGTTGCCCGGCGGCACCTTGCATGTGACGCCGCGTGCGTCGTACTTGCAGTTATCTCGATAAGGGAAGTCTTCCGCGCCGACGATGAACGGCGGCACGGCCGGATTATTGAGAATGCGGTTCTTGCGCCCGTCGAGGTCTTCTTCGAACTGCTTCGCGTAGCCGATACGCTCTTCATCGAAGTAATCGGGCAGCGCCGTCTCGGGCACCGGCTTGCCATTGATTGTGAGCTGCTTGTCCTCGTACGAGACGACGTCGCCAGGCAGGCCGATCACGCGCTTGATGTAGTCAACCGATTCGTCTTTCGGGTAGCGGAACACGACGACATCGCCACGCTGCAGCGGACGGCCTTCCGTGACCTTCGTATTCGTGATGGGCAGACGGATGCCGTAATCGAACTTGTTGACGAGGATGAAGTCGCCGACGAGCAGCGTCGGCACCATCGAACCCGACGGAATCTTGAACGGCTCGACGACGAACGAACGCACGACGAACACGACGAGAATCACCGGGAAAAAACTCGCCGTGTATTCGAGCCACCACGGCTGGCGCAGCTTTTCCTCACGCAGGCGCGCGCGTGTGGAGGGCGCATTCTCATCGGCGAAACGTTCGCCGACGCGTGCCTGCTGATTGTCGAACTCGGCGACGGCGGCTTCCGCCGCGCGGCGCCGTTTTGGCAGGAAAACCAGTTTGTCCGCGACCCATGCCACGCCCGTAAAGATCACGAGCACAAAAAGAATCAGCGCAAAATTCATAGGGTTCCAGTTCTTAGTCTTATTTGTCTTCGACGCGCAGAATAGCGAGGAAAGCCTCTTGCGGAATCTCGACGGAGCCGACCTGCTTCATCCGCTTCTTACCTTCCTTCTGCTTTTCCAACAGCTTCTTCTTACGCGTAATGTCGCCGCCGTAGCACTTTGCCAGAACGTTCTTACGAAGTGCTTTGATGTTCTCGCGCGCAATGATGTGCGCACCGATGGTTGCCTGAATGGCGACGTCATACATCTGACGCGGAATGATTTCGCGCATCTTCGCAGCGACTTCGCGGCCGCGATATTGGCTCTGCGAACGGTGAACGATCACCGACAACGCGTCGACCTTGTCGCCGTTGATCAGCATGTCGACCTTCACGACGTCCGACGCGCGATATTCCTTGAACTCGTAGTCCATCGACGCATAACCGCGCGACACCGACTTCAGCCGGTCAAAGAAGTCGAGCACGATTTCGCCCATCGGGATTTCGTACGTCAACTGCACCTGGCGTCCGTGGTACTGCATGTTGATCTGTGAACCGCGCTTTTGCGTGCACAGCGTAATCACCGAGCCGACATAGTCTTGCGGCATGTACAGGTTCACGGTGACGATCGGCTCGCGCACTTCTTCGATCTTCGACGGGTCCGGCATCTTCGCCGGATTCTCGACCGTCAAGATCGTGCCGTCGCGCTGCACGACTTCATACACCACGGTCGGCGCGGTGGTGATCAGGTCCATGTCGAACTCGCGCTCGAGCCGTTCCTGGACGATCTCCATATGCAACAGACCAAGGAAGCCGCAACGGAAACCAAAGCCGAGCGCCTGAGACACTTCCGGCTCGTACATCAGCGATGCGTCGTTGAGCTTGAGCTTTTCCAGCGATTCGCGCAGCGCGTCGTACTGGTTCGCTTCAACGGGATAGAGACCGGCGAACACCTGCGGCTTCACTTCCTTGAATCCGGGCAGCGGTTCAGCCGCGGGACGCTTGACGATGGTGACGGTGTCGCCGACCTTCGCCGCCGTCAGTTCCTTGATGCCGGCGATGATGAAGCCCACCTGCCCTGCCGACAGTTCTTCCAGATTCTTCGATTTCGGCGTGAACACGCCGACGTGCTCGACGGGATATTCGGCGCCCGTCGCCATCATGCGGATCTTGTCTTTCGGACGCAGCGTACCGTTGACGATACGCACCAGCATCACGACGCCGACGTAGTTATCGAACCACGAGTCGATGATCAGCGCCTGCAGCGGCTCGTCCGGGCTGCCCTTCGGCGGCGGCACTTTCGCGATCAGCGCTTCGAGCACATCCTGGACGCCCAAGCCCGTCTTCGCGCTGCAATGCGTGGCATCGGTGGCGTCGATGCCGATCACGTCTTCGATCTCGGTGATTGCGTTTTCGGGGTTTGCGGCCGGCAGGTCGATCTTGTTGAGCACGGGCACCACTTCGACGCCAAGTTCGATGGCCGTGTAGCAGTTGGCGACCGTTTGCGCCTCGACGCCCTGACTCGCGTCGACGACCAGCAGCGCGCCTTCACACGCGGAGAGCGAGCGGCTGACCTCGTACGAGAAGTCGACGTGCCCGGGCGTGTCGATCATGTTCAGGTTGTACAGCTTGCCGTCGCGCGCGCGGTAAGACAGCGCGGCCGTTTGTGCCTTGATGGTGATGCCACGCTCGCGTTCGAGATCCATCGAGTCGAGGACCTGCGATTCCATCTCGCGGTCCGACAGACCGCCGCAAAGCTGGATGATGCGATCGGCGAGCGTCGACTTGCCATGGTCGATGTGCGCAATGATCGAAAAGTTACGAATATGATCCATTCAGTGCCGATCAAGCGAAAAAGGCGCGCTCTGACGATAGCGGAGCACGCCTTGTAAGTAAGTGAAAAACCTATCTATTTTAGCCGAAAAGGGGGTCGACGGGCGGGACTTACGGGTAGCGGGCGTTATTCGTGCTATCTGGCCGCCCGCTTTCGCCCTGCAGATTCGTTAGCGCATCCGCTGTGTTCAACGCGGCCGCGTTGCGTGATGCCCCGCCAACGCCGCACGGACCCGCGCTTCGTCGAGATGGTAATGACACAGCTCGACGCCCTCATGAACCAGCACGGGAACCCAATCGTTGTAACGCGCTTCGAGCGAAGGATCGGCATCGATGTCGATCACTTCGAGTTGCGCGCCGAACTCGTCCAGCAAAGGCGCGAGCGCGGCACGCATGTCGTCGCAGAGGTGGCACCACGCGCGGCCGTAGAGCGTGAGCAATGCCACCGCGTCGACCACGTCGCTTACTTCTGCGCGCGCGGGCGAATGGGCACGAACTGCGTGTTCTCGCCGCGACGGACCAGCAACGCGACCATCTTCGACGGGTCGAGATGCGCAGTCACTTCGTCGAACTGCTTCGCGCTAGTGATGTCCGTGTCGCCGACACGCAGAATGATGTCGCCGCGCTGCAGCCCGACACGCGCGGCCGGACCGTCAACGGCGTCGACCTGCACGCCGTTGCGCAGCTTGAGCGTCTTCATCTGGTCGGCCGGAATGTCGCTGACGGCCACGCCCAGCGCATTCGATGCGCGCGGCTTCGGTGTCGGCGCCTTCTTCGGGTCGACCTTCGCCGTCTTGTCAGGTTGCATTTCGGCCACGGTTACGGGCAATTCGCGCGTCTGGCCCTTGCGCCACAGCGTGATCGTCGACTTCGTACCCGGTTTCGTGTCACCGACCATGCGCGGCAAGTCGGTCGCCGTATCCACATTGTGGCCATTGAACTTCAGGATGATGTCGCCCGGCTGCACGCCAGCCTTGTCGGCGGGACCGCCTGGCTCGACGCTGCTGACGAGCGCGCCCTGCGCTTTCGGCAGACCGAGCGAATCGGCCACGTCCTTCGTCACTTCGCCGATCGCGACGGCAATCCGGCCACGTGTGACCTTGCCCGACGTTTTCAGCTGGTCGGCCACGCGCATCGCTTCGTCGATGGGAATCGCGAACGATATCCCCATGAAGCCGCCCGTGCGGCTGTAGATCTGCGAGTTGATACCGATCACCTCGCCCTGCATGTTGATCAGCGGGCCGCCCGAGTTGCCGGGGTTCACGGCGACGTCGGTCTGGATGAACGGCAGATAGTCGCCCGTGTCGCGCCCCTTCGCGCTGACGATACCCGCCGTCACCGTGTTCTCGAGACCGAACGGCGAACCGATCGCGACGACCCATTCGCCGACGCGCACCTTGTTCGAGTCGCCGATCGTCACGGTTGGCAGGTTCGTCGCGTTGATCTTCACAACCGCCACGTCCGTGCGGTCGTCGACGCCGATCAGCTTGGCCTTGAATTCACGCTTGTCGGTGAGCGTGACGTAGATCGTGTCCGCGTCGTCGATCACGTGGGCGTTCGTCATCACATAGCCATCCGCCGACAGGATGAAGCCCGAGCCAACGCCGCTGTTCTGCTCGGAATCGCTGCCGCCGCTATCGGGCGCCTGGTCCTGGTCGTTGTTGCCGCCTCGCGGGGAATTGGGTGTACCCGGCGTTTGCGGCGACTGCGGGGAGTTCGGCATCGGAATGCCGAAAAAGCGCCGGAAAAACTCCGACATGTCGCCGTCGTCCATGCCGGGCGGCAAACCGCGCGCGCTGTTGGACACGCGCGCCGTGGTGCGAATGTTGACGACGGCCGGCCCGACCTTGTCGACCAGATCGGTGAAATCAGGCAGATTGGCAGCAGGCGCCGCCGACGCCGCATGCGGCACGAGGGGCAGGCAAGCCATCAGCACTGCGGCCGCGAAGAATTTGCGCACCGAAAGAATCGTCATGTCGTAGGGGACCGAAGGATTACCTGGAAGGCTTGTATTCTATGGCAGCCGCAAATTGCTGCAACGTGGTCTGAGGCACTTCCCCGAGCAAGGTGATCCAGAAATCGCCGCGCCGCTTGACCAGCACGTGCGTTGCACCGCTGCTTCCCGCGCCTTCCTTGCGGGTGCTCTTTTCGACCGGCTCGACGAAGATCGAGATCGCGGCGAGACCGTCGGAGAACACCATCTGGTCGACGGGAATGGGCGGATTGGATGGATCGTGCGCCGCCATCGGCCGGCGCAACTCACGAATCTTGCGGAAACCGGCGACGGGCGACGCGACCTGCCAGCCCTGCGCTTCCATATCGACGGGCTCGACAGGCGGCCGCACCACCGTCCAGCCCGACGTGTTCTTGATGCCGCTGGCGATCGGCGCCTTGTCCACGGGCACACCGATACGAATCTGCGAAAACGACATCTGCTCGAGGACCTGACCGCTCGGGTCGAGCGTCTGTGCACGCAGCAGCAGCCCCGTTTTCGCATCGGCCCACAGCTTGTACGCGAAGCGGTTCGCGTCCTTCGGGTCCAGTTCGATGACCTGGCTGTCGAGGCCCGCCACGCGGTCCGAGCCCAGCATCTTCGGCTCGTAGACGGACAGGACCTGCTCGCCGCTTGCCGACATCAGCGCCGGGAACGAGTCCTTGTTCTGACGCTTTTCGACGACGCACAGATGCCGCTCCGGCACGAACGTGTACAGCTCGTCGTTGTGGCGCAGAATCTTGCGCGGCGCGCCGTCGAGGCTTTCGAGCGATTCGAACTCGCCGTCGTTACGCGTCGCGTAATGGGCAATGCGTGACGACTGTACGAAGTTGCCGCGCTGATAGAGGAACGTGCCTTCGTAGTTCTGCTGCTGCGCAGCCTGATGAACGCGGTTCAACAGTTCCGCCGCGCTATGCCGGGTGGCAGAGTCGTCGGTTTGCGCGTAGGTGCGCGACGTGGCGGACAACATCACGGCTGCACAGAACAGAAATGCCGGCAGCCGCCCCCAGATAGTCGTTTTTTTCAACCGCAGACTCTGCATCAGACTAATGGCCCTGCGTGGTCAGAGAAGCCGCGCGGAGCAACGGCATCGAACCCGATACGACGGGCTGAAGGCCGAACTGTTGATGCGCTTCCAGATATTGATCGAGACTCGCGTCACGGATGATGTTGCCGTCCGAAACATTGGCTTGAGCCGTGGTCGCAGCAGGCATCGAGGCCATCGCCACGCGCTGCACCGAATCGCCCTGCGGCGCGACCGATGCAACCTGCGTCACGCCCGCGACCGTGCTCACGCCCGAAAGCTGCGGCATCACGATCCACGTCAGCGTCGCCGCGGCTGCGGCCACTGCGAACGCCGGAATGACGCGGCGTCGCAGCGCCAGCAGACGGCGCGTGGCCGGCACGGAAACCGGCGCCAGCACATGCACCTCGCTCTCGAAGCGGGCCGCGAAACCGTTCAGAAACGCGCTGCTCGTTGCCGGGCTGACGGCCAGGTCGTCGGAACGCAGGGCGTCACCGATCAGGTGATAGCACGACCATGTCGCGCACTCTTCACGACCCAGCGCGGCCAGAACTGTGTTTGGATGCTCGCCGTCGAGCAGTTCGCCGTCGACAAAAGCAGACAGACGCTCGCCTTGCGAGTTCGCTTGTGCATTCGATTGCATTGGCATCGAAACCGACCCCATGATGCTCCCCATCTTTACAGACACCCCGTAGTGACACCACTTGACCCAGAGACTGCGCCGCTGTCCGCGAGGACCGGCTGGCTGCTGTGTCGAACAGCTGCTACCAGCGCTTGCCTTCGGGTGTGTCAAGCAGCGGACGCAATTTTGCCGCAATGGCCTCGCGAGCGCGGAAAATTCTTGATCTGACGGTGCCGATCGGGCAACCCATCATTTCAGCGATTTCCTCGTAGCTCAGACCTTCAATTTCACGAAGAGTTATGGCGGTGCGCAGTTCTTCCGGTAAAACCGCCATCGCAGCATTGACAGTCTCAGCGATCTGTTTGCTCATCAACATCGACTCGGGCGTGTTGATATCCCTTAGTTGGTCGGCATCCGAGAAAGTTTCAGCTTCTTCTGCATCTGCTTCCGTCGAAGTGGGCGCTCGCCGGCCCTGGGTCGCAAGGTAATTCTTGGCCGTGTTGACGGCAATCCGGTACAACCACGTATAGAACGCGGACTCGCCGCGGAATTGGGGCAGCGCCCGGTATGCCTTGATGAAGGCATCCTGGGCCACATCCTCGACCTCGGCGGGATCCCGCACGAGGCGCGAGATCAGGCGGAGGATCTTGCGGTGGTACTTGGCGACCAGCAGCTCGAACGCGGCCTTGTCGCCATTCTGGACGCGCTCAACCAGCACCTGATCTATTTCTTTTTCGCTCACCTGATAAATCCGTTAACTTTTGCGCGTGTAGCGGGGCACCATTGTAGCGTCCCCTCCACCGCGGCACGTTACGCCCGTAACAGCCGTTACAGTCTTTACAGCCGAGGTGCCCGGCCGCGCCGCGAGGCCCGCTCAGACGTACGCGCTGTGTCTCGCCAGCACCGCGAGCTCTCGAAAAGCGTCGCGTCCGGCCATGTCCGCCGCGATGAGAAGCCGATGCAGCTTGCCGCCATCTTCCTCGAGCCACAGCATCAGCAGGCTGTCGCTCAACTGGCTGCATCCAACGATACGGCCCTGAGCGCGCAATATTCCCGCCCGGTTCCAGACAGATAATCCTTCCGGCCCGATTTTAAGGGCACCCGGTTGATTGCGCGCATGACGGGCCGCCGACGCCGCCAGAATCGCGAACACGGCCGCGGCATCCACAACCGTCCAGGTCACGCCGAAGCGAGGCGCAATCGTCATGCAGACAGCCGCCACGGCAAAAGCGATGAAAAGTGACGTCGCCAGATACAACGCGGCGGACCGCCGCAGCGCAATGCGCCGCGAGGGTCCGCCGTTCAGTGCGGTATCGGAAGCGTGTGCCGGCCCAGCCGGAAACGACAATGCCGACGTCAAGCGCTTAGGCGCGCTTGAAAACCAGCGTGCCGTTCGTGCCGCCGAACCCGAACGAGTTCTTCAGCGCGACATCGATCTTCATCTCCCGCGCGGTGTTCGCGCAGTAGTCGAGATCGCATTCCGGGTCCTGGTTGAAGATGTTGATGGTCGGTGGCGACACCTGATGATGCACGGCCAGCACCGTGAACACCGACTCCAGGCCGCCCGCGCCACCCAACAGGTGACCCGTCATCGACTTTGTCGAGTTCACGACGATCTTCTTCGAGTGATCGCCGAATGCGCGCTTGATGCCCGTGGTTTCAGCCAGATCGCCAAGCGGCGTCGATGTGCCGTGCGCGTTCAGGTAGTTCACCGAGTCAGGGTTAACGCCCGCGTTTTTCATCGCCGCGAGCATGCAGCGGCGCGCGCCGTCGCCATCTTCCAGCGGGGCCGTCATGTGGTACGCGTCACCGCTCATGCCGTAGCCGCTGACTTCCGCGTAGATCTTCGCGCCGCGCGCCTTCGCATGTTCGTACTCTTCGAGCACCATCACGCCCGCACCTTCGCCGAGCACGAAACCGTCGCGATCCTTGTCCCACGGACGGCTCGCCGTCGCCGGATCATCGTTACGCTGCGACAACGCGCGCGCCGCCGCAAAGCCGCCGATACCCAGCGGCGAAACGGTCGATTCCGCGCCGCCCGCGATCATCACGTCGGCGTCGCCGTATTCGATCAGGCGCGAGGCCTCGCCGATGCAGTGCAGACCGGTCGTGCAAGCCGTCACCATCGACAGGTTCGGGCCCTTGAGGCCGAATTTGATCGACAGATGGCCGGAGATCATGTTGATGATCGACGCGGGCACGAAGAACGGCGAAATACGGCGCGGGCCGCGGTTCAGCAGTTCCGTTTGCGTGACTTCGATCATCGGCAGGCCGCCGATGCCCGAACCGACCACCACGCCGACACGCTCCGCGTTCGCTTCGGTGATTTCGAGGCCGCTGTCCTGCATTGCCTGGAAGCCTGCAGCCACGCCGTAATGGATGAACGTATCCATGTGGCGCGCTTCCTTGGCGGGGATGTAGTCTTCGATATTGAAGCCCTTCACCTCGCCGGCAAAACGCGTGGAGAAGTTCGACGCGTCGAACTTCGTGACGTTGGCGATGCCGGACTTGCCGGCGACCAGATTGGCCCAGCCGTCGGCAACATTATTGCCAACAGGCGAAATAAGCCCCAGGCCTGTAACAACAACACGACGACGGCTCACGGTAACCCCTTTTCCATAGATGACAAAACAAAAGCCACAGTAGCGCACAGGAAAGTGCCCTGTGAGCCCTGTGGCTGTTTAACCTGACGATCGCGCTGACCAGGGCGCTGACGAATACGCTGACCGGTGCACTGGCGGTGACGCCAGAACATGCACCAGTAAGCGCAATGGCGAAAGAGCCGACCTTTGCTGCATCGGCCAGTGCGCCTTGAACGACGCCGTCAGGCTTGCGCGCATGCGCATTGGCATTGACGCCTGCCCTCGTTGCACCGACGGACGGCACGACAAGGCTGCCGGGAGGACGGAAGCCGCGTTTTTCGCAGCAACCGAAGCAACCAGCCAGGCGCGAATGACCTTAGGCCTTGACGTTAGCGCGAGCGTAGTCGATCGCTTGCTGAACCGTCGTGATCTTCTCGGCTTCTTCATCCGGAATTTCCATGCCGAATTCGTCTTCGAGAGCCATCACCAGCTCGACCGTGTCGAGCGAGTCAGCGCCGAGGTCGTTCACGAACGATGCTTCGTTCTTGATTTCCGCTTCGGCAACACCGAGTTGTTCTGCAACGATCTTCTTGACGCGCTGTTCGATATTGTCCATTACCCCTCCAAGGGAAAAAAGTTCATAAATACAGGTGCGCGCATTTTATCAGGTTTGCATCTGTAAAAAAGCGACGCACAAGGTTGCTGTAGAGCCGTTTAAATCCGCACTTCGAATGGCTTCAAGGCGCGGATAGTAACCGAATTCGATTACGACATATACATGCCGCCGTTCACGTGCAACGTCGTGCCGGTGATATAACCGGCCTGCGGCGATGCGAGGAACGTCACGGCGTGTGCGATATCTTCCGGGCTGCCGAGACGGCCGAGCGGAATCTGCGCCTTCAGCGCGGTTTGCTGTTCTTCGGGCAGCGTCTTCGTCATGTCGGTGTCGATGAAACCCGGCGCGACGCAGTTCACCGTGATGCCGCGGCTGCCAATTTCACGGGCGAGCGCGCGCGTCATGCCCGCCACGCCCGCCTTCGCTGCAGCGTAGTTCGCCTGCCCAGGATTGCCCGCAGAACCGACCACCGACGTGATGTTGATGATTCGGCCGCCGCGCGCTTTCATCATCGGGCGCAGCACTGCGCGCGACAGACGGAACACGGACTTCAGGTTCGTGTCGATGACGGCGTCCCAGTCGTCGTCCTTCATGCGCATCGCGAGTTGGTCTTGCGTGATGCCCGCGTTGTTCACCAGCACATTGAGCACGCCGAATTCCTTCACCGTGCCGTCGATCAGTGCTTCGGCCGCAGCTGCGTCGTTGACGTTGAGCACGGCGCCTCGGCCATTCAGGCCCTCGGCCTTGAACGCCTCCGTAATTGCGTTCGCGCCGCTTTCGCTCGTTGCCGTGCCGATCACCGTCGCGCCCTGACGCGCGAGTTCGATCGCGATTGCGCGGCCGATGCCACGCGAAGCGCCCGTCACGATCGCAATCTGTCTATCGAGAGTCTTTTCCATCGTTGCTTTCCACAGTGCCCCGCACATGCTGGGCTGTTCGATTCTTTGCTGCCTTCAACCAGACGTTCAGGCCGAGACGACTTTTAGCACTTCGTCGAGCGAAGCCGGATCGACAATCGACGCGCCGACCAGATTGCCGTCGATACGCTTGGTCAACCCCGCGAGCACCTTGCCCGGACCACATTCGATCACGTGCGTGACGCCGTGCTTGCCGATCGACTGCACGCATTCGACCCAGCGCACCGCGCCGGCCGCCTGACGCACCAGCGCATCCTTGATGCCAGCCGGCTCGTTGACGATGGCCACATCGACGTTATTGACGACGGGAATGGACGGCACCTGCACGTCGACGCTCGCCAGATACTCGCGCAGCTGGTCCGACGCCGGCTTGAGCAGCGACGAGTGAAACGGCGCGGATACGGGCAGCGGCAGCGCGCGTTTGGCGCCCTTCGCCTTGGCTACTTCGCACGCCTTCTCAACGGCCGCCTTGTGACCGGCGATCACGACCTGCGCGGGCGCATTGAAGTTGACGGCTTCGACGACACCCGCCACCGATGCTTCTTTGCACACTTCGCGCACGGTGTCATCGTCGAGACCGAGAATCGCGGCCATGCCGCCCTGACCGACGGGCACCGCGTTCTGCATCGCCTGCGCGCGGAAACGCACGAGCGGCACGGCGTCGCGGAACTTCAGCGCGCCAGCGGCGACGAGCGCCGTGTATTCGCCAAGGCTGTGGCCGGCCACGATTGTAGGCGCAGGACCGCCTGCCGCCTGCCATGCGCGAAAGATCGCGTAAGCAGCCGTCAGCATGACGGGTTGGGTGTTGGTGGTGAGGTTCAGGTCTTCCGCCGGGCCTTCGGCGATCAGCTTGCCGAGGTCCTGGTCGAGCGCGTCGGACGCTTCCTGGAGGGTTTCGCGCACGATCGCATTGTCGGCGAACGCGTTGAGCATGCCGACCGACTGCGAGCCCTGCCCCGGAAAAACGAACGCAAATTTCATATCGTCCCCAATTCGATGAGTTCAAATGTGCGTGACGCGCACACGACGTGCGCTGCCACTTGAAGCGGCGCTCCAGGCGCCGCCGCGCGCGGTCGTCAGAAACGGATGACCGACGCGCCCCATGTAAAGCCGCCGCCGACGCCTTCGATCAGCACGTTATGGCCGCGCTGGATGCGTCCGTCGCGAACGGCGACGTCGAGCGCGAGCGGAATCGACGCTGCCGACGTATTGCCGTGCTCGTGCACGGTGACGACCATCCGCTCCTGCGGCAGGCCGAGCTTGCGGCACGTGCTCTGCATGATGCGGATATTGGCCTGGTGCGGAATCAGCCAGTCCACCTGCTCGGGCTGGAGATCAGCCTTCTGCAGCGCTTCGACCGCGACTTTCTCGAGCACGTTGACGGCAAGCTTGAAGACCGCCTGACCGTCCATGTGCAGGAACGCACTGCCTTGCACGATGCCGCCGTTCACATTGCCCGGCGTGCAAAGGATGTTCGAATGACTGCCGTCAGCGTGCAGCGCGTTCGACAGCACGCCCGGCTCGTCCGACGCCTGCAGCACGACTGCGCCCGCGCCGTCGCCGAACAGCACGCAGGTGGTGCGGTCGTTGAAATCGAGGATGCGTGAGAACGTTTCAGCACCGACCACCAACGCAGTACGATGTTGCCCGCTTCGGATGAAACTGTCAGCCGTCGCAACGGCATAGGCAAAACCTGAGCACACGGCCTGCACGTCGAAGGCTGCGCCATGATTCTTGATGCCCAGCTTGTTCTGCAGCAGACAAGCCGTGCTCGGAAACACGAAGTCCGGCGTCGACGTGGCGACGATGATGAGGTCGATGGATTGCGGGTCGACGTCGGCCGCTTCGATCGCGCGTTGCGACGCGAACAGCGCGAGGTCGCTGGTCGTGACATCAGGTTCGGCGAAGTGACGCGCGTGGATGCCCGTACGGGCCACGATCCATTCGTCACTCGTTTCGACGCCCTGCTTCGCGAGGCGATCAGCCAGTTCCTGATTGGAAACGCGGTTGGGCGGCAGATAGCTGCCCGTGCCCAGCACGCGGGAATAGGTAGTGGATTGAGCCATTATGTCTTCGAGGATTGTGCGCTGTAGGGCTCGGCCGGCTGTCCGGACACCGGACCCGTGATCGGGCTCGCCATCTGGCTCGCGGAACCCGCGCCGCCGGCCTCGTGCTTCGCCTGTTCGAGAGAACCCGCGTTCTCCTCCATCGCGCGGGCAAGGCGTTCGAGAACGCCATTTTTGACGGCATCATACCCGCGTTTGATGGCCCACTCAAACGCGTAGGCGTCGGCCGAGCCGTGGCTCTTGATCACGAGCCCGCGCAGGCCGAGCAGCGCAGCGCCGTTGTATTGCCTGTGATCGACGCGTTTCTTGAAACGTAGCAGCACGGGCAGCGCCAGCACCGCCATCACCTTGGTCAGCCACGAACGGCCGAATTCTTCCTTGATGATGTCGGACAGCATCTGCGCAAGCCCTTCCGACGTCTTCAGCGCAACGTTACCGACGAAGCCATCGCAGACGATCACGTCGACGGTGCCTTTGTAGATATCATTGCCTTCCACGTTGCCGCGGAAATTGAGCGTGCTGGCACGCAGCAGTTCGCCCGCACGTTTGATGGTGTCGTTGCCCTTGATGACCTCTTCGCCGATATTCAGGAGCCCGATGCTCGGACGTTCCTTGCCTTCGACGGCAGAAACCAGCGCGTGCCCCATCTCCGCGAATTGCAGCAGATGCTGCGGCTCGCAATCGACGTTCGCGCCGAGGTCGAGCATCGTCGTGTAGCCGGTGGGATTGGGCAGGGCAAACGCGATCGCCGGACGTTCGATGCCCGGGAGCGTTTTAAGGACATAGCGGGAAACGGCCATCAGCGCGCCGGTGTTGCCGGCGGAGACGCAGGCCTGCGCCTCGTCGTCCTTGACGCGGTTGAGCGCCACGCGCATCGACGAGTCTTTCTTCTTGCGAAGCGCGACTTCGACGGGATCGTCCATGGCGACGATCTCGGACGCGGGTACGACCGTGAGGGCCGGATTGTCGGACGCCTTCAGCTTCTTCAGCTGAGCACGAATCGCGCTTTCGATGCCGACGAGCATCAGGTGCGCATCGGGGTGCGAGCGAACGAAGTTGACGGCAGCAGGAACGGTCACGGACGGGCCGTGGTCGCCTCCCATGCAATCTATCGTGAGCTTTACAGTCATGGAATGCGACGAATTTCAGGCACAAAAAAGCGGCAGTTGAATGCCGCCCTTTTGATGAACCGGGAAAATGTCAAGCGAGCCGATCGCCACGCGAAATACCAATGGGTCAGACCCAAAGGAGCGCGATGCTGGGCGATTAGTCGTTCTTCGTCTTGACGACTTTCTTGCCGCGATAGTAGCCGTTCGGGCTGACGTGGTGACGCAGATGCACTTCACCCGTGCTCGGCTCAACAGCCAGCGGCGCTGCGTTGAGGAAATCGTGCGAGCGGTGCATGCCGCGCTTCGACGGCGACTTCTTGTTTTGTTGAACTGCCATGATAACTCCTGAAAATTTTCCGAATTCTAACACAGCCCGGCACGGCAACCGCCATAGGCCACGTGGCTAAACCATCGTGCCCGGCGCGCCCTGTCGCGCTCCCATGCAACTGTTCAGTGCTTCTTGTCGCCGGATTCGCCCGACTTCAGGCTTTCGAGCGCCGCAAAAGGATTCGGCCGCTTGGGTTCTTCACCCTCTTCAGCTTCACCCTCGACGGCCTCGTCGCCTTCCAGCCCGCTAGCACCCGAGGTGAGACTCTCGTGCACTTCGGGACAGGCATCGTGCTTCGGCACGAGCGGCAACGAAAGCAGCAATTCCTCTTCGATCAAGTCGACAAGATCGAACTGGCGTGACCCAACGATCACATCGACTTCATCCTCGTCCAGAGGAAACTCTTCAGCTTCCTCTTCGGTATTGACGATCCGGTAAGTCGCATCGACGTTGAATGCCTGCTCGTACGGCGACAGGCAACGCTGACATTCGAGCCATGCGGCGCCGTGAATCGCGAGCCTCAGATACGGCTGCGGACCCTCGGTGCCGTCGTCCTGCAATTCCGGCTGCGTCACCCCTTCGGCTTGCCAGGTGAACGCGGTGTCGCGGTCTGGCGCTTCCTGCGGGACTTCGTTTAACATGCGCGGCAGTTGCGAGACGCGCACGGTACCCGCGGCCTGACGTCCACTGCGGGCAAATTCGAACAGGTCGAGTGCACGCGGGTCGACGAGACCAGCAGGTTTGCCAGGATGTTGAGTCATGTGCGCTCCTGCGTCGGCAAGGATTTCAGCCGGGTAAGTCGTTATGCGTCGTTTTGGTGGCACCGAAAGACGGTCCGGATATCACCAGGACGCCCATCTGGTGCGCCATTCGGCAAAGCATACCGATGAAAAGCCCAAAATCATATCCGTTTTGTCTTTTCGAGTCAAACACTTAAGGCCACACGCGCGAGCGCTTTCGCGCCCCGCCTTTTCACCTTCAGTTTTACCTACAGATCAAGGTTCTTTTCCAGCATGCCGGATTCCTCCAAACGCCCGCCCCGCCTGATTCTGGCGTCGAGTTCGCCGTATCGGCGCGAACTGCTCGAACGGTTGCGCATTCCATTCGACGTCGCCGTGCCTGCCATCGACGAAACGCCGCTCGCGGGCGAATCGCCGGAAGCGACGGCACTGCGCCTCGCGCAGGCGAAAGCGCGCGCCGTCGCAGCCGGACTGAGCGCCGGCGACCGAGCGCTCGTAATCGGTTCGGATCAGGTGGCGACCTACGACGGCCATCAGATCGGCAAGCCCGGCACGCACGAAAAAGCGCTGGCGCAACTGCAAGGCATGCGCGGCCGCGAAGTACTTTTCCACAGCGCGCTGTGCCTGTTCGACAGCCGTTCGGGCGATGCGCAAACCGTCGATGTGGTCACCCGAGTGCGTTTTCGCGATCTGCCGGACGCCGCGCTCGACGCCTATCTACGTGCCGAAACACCGTACGACTGCGCGGGCAGCGCAAAAGCTGAGGGCCTCGGCATCGCGCTGCTCGACGCGATCGAATCCGACGATCCGACGGCGCTGATCGGCCTGCCGCTGATCGCGCTTACGCGCATGCTGCTCGTCGCCGGCTATCCGCTGCTGGAGGTGCGATGAGCGGCGTTCTCTATCTGATCCCGAACACGCTCGGCGACGGCGACGCCGCCGCGCTGGATGATGTCCTGCCCGCGCCCGTTCGCGCTCGCGCGGCAGCCCTGCACTATTACATAGGCGAAAACGCCAAAACCACGCGCGCATTCCTGAAGAAAGTCGGCACGGAACGGGCTATCCAGGAAATCGAGATTCGCGAACTGAACGTCAATACGCCGGCGGGCGAAATCGACAAGTTGCTGGCGCCTGTCCTTGCGGGGACGGATGCCGGGCTCGTGTCGGAGGCCGGCTGCCCGGCCGTCGCCGATCCGGGGGCGCTGCTCGTGCGGCGCGCACACGAGCGTGGCGTGAAGGTGGTGCCGTTAGTCGGGCCGAGTTCAATCCTGCTCGCGCTGATGGCGTCGGGATTGAACGGCCAGAGCTTTGCGTTTCACGGCTACCTGCCCGTCGACGCGAACGAGCGCGCGAAACGCCTCCGGGACCTCGAACAGCAGTCGCGTAAAGGCAAGCAGACGCAGATTTTCATCGAGACGCCTTACCGGAATCGCGCGTTGCTCGACACGCTGATCGCGACCTGCGCGCCGTCGACGCTCGTTTGCGTCGCCGTCGATCTGACACTGGAAAGCGAAACCATCGTGAGCCGGACGGTTGCCGACTGGAAGAAAAAGCCGGGACTGGACCTCCACAAGCGTCCAGCGATCTTCCTGATTCTGGCGGCCTGAGCTTAAGAAAGCGGTGGCCCACTAAGTCCTGGGCCACCGCCGGATAGAGCCCTATCGCAAATTCAACCGGCCAATTGCCGCCATCGCGTGAACGGCGCCGTTGCCGACGGCCGCGCCGAACTTGCGCGCAACACGATCGGTGATGCTCTCCTTCACCGTGTAGTCGACCACATCGGGCGCCTTGATGATTTCGCGCGCGACGTAATCTGTGTCGCCGAAACCGTCCGCAAGGCCCAGCTCGACGCTCTTTTCACCCGTCCAGAACAGACCGGAGAAGATATCCGGCGATTCCTGAAGGCGCTTGCCGCGCCCCTGTTTCACGGCATCAATGAACTGCGCGTGGATCTCGTCCAGCATCGCCTGCGCATGTTGATCCATCTTCGGCGTATCGGGCGAGAACGGATCGTAAAAACCCTTGTTCTCACCGGAAGTGCGCATCCTGCGCTGAATACCAAGCTTGTCCATCAAGCCCGTAAAGCCGAAGCCGTCCATCAACACGCCAATCGAACCGACGATGCTCGCCTTGTCCACGTAAATCTTGTCGGCGGCCGCCGCAGCATAATACCCACCCGACGCGCACATGTCGCTGACAACGACGTAAAGCGGAATAGACGGATATTTCGCGCGCAATCGACGGATTTCACGGTAGATAATCCCCGCCTGAACAGGACTGCCGCCCGGGCTGTTACAACGCAGGATCACGCCCGCCGTGCCCGCGTCGTCGAATGCACTCGCTAGTGCGGCGTCGACATCTTCCGCGTTCGCGTTGGTATCCGACGCGATCTCACCCTCAAGTGTCACGAGTGCCGTATGCCGCCCCGACGTGGCGACCTTCTCTCCGCTGAAATCCAGCACAGCCCACGCAATCAGGACCAGCACGCCGAGAAACAGGAAACGAAAAAAGATGCGCCAGCGGCGCGCGGCGCGTTGCTCGTTGACGGCCGCCAGCGCAATCCGTTCGAGCGCGGCGCGCTCCCAGTTCGGCTCGTCGGCGGGCACCCGGCGCGGCTCGCGGCCTGTTGCGGCCGGTTCGTTCGGATCGGGAGTCAGATTATCGGACATGCGTTGGCGCCGGAGAAAACAAGGTTTCGGGAAAAGATGCTGGGAAATCAGGTAGATGCTGGACGCAGATCAGCGTCCGGAAGCCAGAACACTGTGCGCCCTTCAGGTGTGTCGCGCTCGTCGACGCGTACCGGGCGAAGTCTGCCGCCGCGGCACGGACCGCCGACGCATTTGCCCGTATCCGGCGCGTAAATCGCGCCATGCGTCGCGCACATCAAGTATAAGCCGGACGATTCGAAGAACTGTCCTTCGTTCCAGTCCAGTTCCATTGGCACGTGCGCGCAGCGGTTCAGATAGCCATACGCCACGCCGTCATAGCGGACGAAGAACACCACGGCGTCGCCGCCCGCGAATGTCGCGTCGCGGCGCACGCCCGCGCCGCCGTCGACGAGTTCTTCGGATGCGCAAATGCGCACCGCCTCCTGCGCGACGTCCGTCATGCGTGCTCCCGCAACCAGCCCGACAGCGACGCGATGCTGTCCGCGACGAATTTCGGCTCCAGCGCCGTCAACGAATCCGCGGGGTGTGCGCCGTACGTGACGCCAATGCCCGACACGCCTGCGTTGATCGCCATCTGAAGATCGTGTGTGGTATCGCCGATCATCACCGTGCGCACGGGGTCCTGCCCCAGTTCGCGTGTCAGTTCCTGCAGCATAGCCGGATGCGGTTTCGAGAACGTTTCATCGGCGCAGCGCGTGCCGTCGAAAAGACTCGTGAGCCGGACCTGATCGAGCGCGCGGTTCAGCCCGACACGGCTCTTCCCCGTCGCAATCGCGAGCAGATAGCCCTGATCGCGCAGATCCGCGAGCATCTCGCGCACACCCGAAAACAGCTCGGTCGTCTGATCCTTCACCAGATAGTGGAAGCGATAGCGCTCGGCGAGACGCGGATAGTCGGATGGATCGAGCGTCGGCGCGGCGATCTGCAGTGCGTCGCGCAAACCCAGGCCGATCACGAAGCTCGCAGCCTCGTCAGCTGGCACGGGCAGCCCGAGATCGCGGCAGGCCGCCTGAATGCTGCGCGTGATGTGGACGGTCGAGTCCATCAACGTGCCATCCCAATCGAAGACGATCAGGTCAAATTGCTCTCTAGCCATGCGTTTTCGTCTCGGTTTGTGATTGTTCGTGCGTTCCTGCGCCGGCCATCCCGGCAAGTTGCGCGATGAACCGCTTGCAGTCTGCCGGCAACGGCGCTTCGAACTGTAGTGTGTCGCCCGTCGCCGGGTGCGCCAGCTTAAGCCGGTAAGCGTGCAAAAACATCCGCTTGAGCCCCGGCTGCGCGTTCGCGCGCGCAAGCGCCTTGTTCAACGCGAAATCGCCATATTTGGCGTCGCCGATGATCGGCAGCCCCAGATGCGCCAGATGGACACGAATCTGATGGGTCCGACCCGTTTTCAGTTCCGCTTCGAGCAGCGCGTAACCGGGCCAACGATCGACGAGATTGAAAATAGTGTGCGATGGCAGCCCGTCCGGCTGCACGCGCACGCGCCGCTCGCCATCCGGCAGCAGATATTTATGCAGCGGCTCCTTCACGGCACGCCGGCGGCCCCAATCGCTCGCCCATTCGCCGTGCACGCACGCGTAATAGCGCTTGTCCATCCGGTTCTCGCGAATCTGCTCATGCAGATTCACGAGCGCTGCGCGCTTTTTCGCGAGCATCAGCACGCCCGACGTCTCCCGGTCCAGCCGGTGCACCAGTTCCAGAAATTTCGCCTGCGGACGCGCGGCCCGCAACTGCTCGATCACACCGAACGCGACCCCGCTGCCGCCGTGCACGGCGACGCCGGCCGGCTTGTCGATCACGAGCATATGCTCGTCTTCGAACAGGATTTCGAAGTGCGCGGACGGCACGGGCGCCTGCACCGCCTCGTCCGCCTTCGCGACGCGAATAGGTGGCACGCGCACCAGATCGCCAAAGGCGAGACGGTATTGCGCGTCCACGCGACCCTTGTTCACGCGCACCTCGCCGCTGCGCAGAATCCGATAAATATGACTTTTCGGCACGCCCTTACAGACGCGTAACAGGAAGTTGTCGATCCGCTGACCGGCCGCGCTGTCGTCGATTTCGATCATCGACACCTGATCGCTTGCAACGGGGCTTGACACCGATTTCTGGGATATTTTGCCTAACTCTTTCATTCTGAATATAATTTGCCCAGCAGTCTGCGGTGGCCGACTATATAGGATCGGCGCCTTAAACCGAATCGCGGGTGGATTGCGCAGGTGCAAGCGATAAAACGTCATTTTACTTGCGCCGGGGGCTGGTTGCTCGCCCTGAAAATGAGATGCAACAAGTTGCACGCACGATGCACGACACGGCAGGGACGGCGCCCACAGGCGAGTTCGGTCACAGTCGGCACCGTCGGTAACGGAATTTTGGTCAAAAAGAATTTGACTGGCGAGCTTCGGCAAGGGCAGCTTTCATGTCCCTTAAGCGCGAAGCGGCCGGTGGCGAAAATACGGCGTGCGCCCGAGGCGTCCTGCGGAGAGTGCAGGACAAGGCGACGTCAAAATGAGGCGAGACACCCCGAGCGGGACAGGCACGCGCAGTGAGCGAGCCTGCCCGCTGCGGCAAGACCGCAGCCTTCGAACGTTGTCCGGACGCGCGCCCAACTGGCGCGCCGGCGCACGTGGACGAAGGTTTATGCAAGTCGGCTGCCAGGACCCGCGGCGTGTCGGGCCATTATTTGAAGCCGTGTTCGCATGTGCCCTGCGGCTGCGCGTCCATTTATTGGAGACGGCGCCCATATCAGGCAATTCTCCCGCCATCTTTCCCGCTCCAGCGTGCTTGTGAAAACACAATAAGGCGCGGCATGCCGCTGCCCAAGCCGTCGGCCGGGTTTGTTCCCGTGCGCCGTCGGCCGGACAGGCAGAGCCGCTCTGGAGCCGTTCAATGAAACGCATGTTGTTTAATGCGACGCAGCAGGAAGAACTGCGCGTCGCCATCGTCGATGGGCAGAAACTCATCGATATCGACATCGAAACCGCCGGCCGCGAACAGCGCAAAGGCAATATCTACAAGGGGATCGTGACGCGCATCGAGCCGTCGCTCGAAGCCTGTTTCGTCAACTACGGCGAAGACCGCCATGGTTTTCTCCCGTTCAAGGAAGTCGCCCGCCAGTACTTCCGCGAAGGCATCGACATGCGCTCGGCGCGCATCCAGGATGCCCTCAAGGAAGGCCAGGAACTGATCGTTCAGGTCGAGAAGGAAGAACGCGGCAACAAGGGCGCAGCCCTCACCACGTTCATCTCGCTCGCCGGCCGTTACCTCGTGCTGATGCCGAACAATCCGCGCGGCGGCGGCGTGTCGCGCCGGATTGAAGGCGACGACCGCCAGGAACTGCGCGAAACGATGTCCCAGCTGCAACTGCCCGAAGGCATGAGCATCATCGCGCGCACTGCCGGTATTGGCCGTAGCGCGGAAGAGCTGCAGTGGGACCTGAACTACCTGATGCAGCTGTGGCGCGCGATCGAAGCCGCGTCGCAAAGCGGCTCGCAAGGTCAGCCGATGCTGATCTATCTCGAATCGAGCCTCGTGATCCGCGCGATTCGCGACTACTTCCAGCCGGACATCGGCGAAATCCTCATCGACACCACGGAAATCCACGACCAGGCACGCGCCTTCATGGACATCGTGATGCCGGACAATGTCAATAAGGTGAAGCGGTATCATGACGACGTGCCGCTTTTCTCGCGTTTCCAGATCGAACACCAGATCGAAACGGCGTACTCGCGCACGGTGCCGCTGCCGTCGGGCGGCGCGATCGTGATCGACCACACGGAAGCGCTCGTCGCGATCGACGTGAACTCGGCACGCGCCACCAAGGGCGCCGACATCGAGGAAACGGCCACGCGCACGAACCTCGAAGCCGCAGACGAGGTGGCTCGCCAATTGCGCCTGCGCGACCTGGGCGGCCTGATCGTGATCGACTTCATCGACATGGAGTCGGCCAAGAGCCAGCGCGAAGTCGAGCAGCGCCTGAAAGACGCGCTCAAGCACGACCGCGCGCGCGTCCAGATGGGCAAGATCTCGCGCTTCGGCCTGATGGAACTGTCGCGCCAGCGTCTGCGTCCGGCGCTGTCGGAAGGCAGCCACGTGACCTGCCCGCGCTGTAACGGCACGGGCCACATCCGCGATACCGAATCGTCCGCGCTGCAAGTGCTGCGGATCATTCAGGAAGAAGCGATGAAGGAAAACACCGCGGCGATCCACTGCCAGGTGCCCGTCGAAGTCACGGCCTTCCTGCTCAACGAAAAGCGCTCGGAAATCAACAAGATCGAATCGCGCTTCAAGGTCAACGTCGTGCTGGTGCCGAACAAGCATCTCGACACGCCGCACTACAAGCTCGAGCGTCTGCGTCACGACGACGCGCGCCTCGACGATCCGCGCGCGTCGTGGAAGATGGCCGAAGAAGCCGCCCGCGAACTGGAATCGGAAACGGGTTACAGCAAGCGCGCTGAAGAAGTGAAGCCGAAGCAGGAAGCGGCCGTGAAGGGCATTACGCCTGAGAAGCCGGCGCCGAGCGCGCCCGTGCGCACGCCCGCTCCCGCTGCCGCTACGGTCGAAGTCAAGCCTGCGACGGGCGGCTTCATCGGCTGGCTGAAGGGTCTGTTCGGCGTGCAACCGGCTGCTCCCGCCCCCGCGCCCGCACCTGTCGAAAAGACGGCGAAGCCCGCACGCGGCGAACGCACCGAGCGCGGTGAGCGCACGGGCGACCGCGGCGGCGATCGCAACCGCAACCGTCGCAGCGGCGCAGGTGGCCGCGATGCGGCAGGCCGTGGCGAAGGCGCGGCAACGCAAGGCCGTCAGGGTCAACCGTCGCAGCGCGGCGAACGTCAGGAACGCGAACCGCGTGAAGCACGTGAGCCGCGTGGCGGCCGCGAGCCGCGCGAAGGCCGCGAGCCTCGTGAGGCACGCGAACCGCGCGAGGCACGTCCGGAGCGTGTCGAACGCGGTCAGGAGCGTGCGGAACGCGCAGACCGCGCGGAAACCGCTGAGGCAACGCGCGGCGAGCGTCAGGAACGCCAGGATCGCGGAGACCGCCGTGAGCGCGGCGAGCGCGCCGAACGTGGTGAGCGCCGCAAGCAGCAGCCCGAAGCAGCCGACGCGCTGAACCAGAACGAGGCTCAGGCCGATGTCGCCGCACAGGCGCAAGCGAATCTGATGGGCGGCGCTGCTCCCATCGACGACGCGCGTGATGGTGAAGAGCGTCGTCGTCGCCGTCGCGGCCGCCGTGGTGGCCGTCGCGAGCGTGACGAGGAAGGCGTGAACGTGAACACGGCCGCCGATGTCGCGGAAGCGGAAGGTGAAACGGCTGTGGCAGCATCGGCGGAAACGCCCGTGCGCGCACCGGAACACACGGGCCGTCACGAAGCGCAGCCGCAAGCGGTCGAAGCGGTACAACAACAGCCGGCACAGGAAGTGAAGCCGGTCGAGGTCGTCGTGGCAGCTGTCGCGACGGGCGCCGCCGCCGTGGTCAGCGAGTTGCGTGCATCGGCTGAAACCCCGGCGCTGGCTGTCGAAAAGGCTGCGAAGGCGGAAGCCGTCGTGGCCGCCGACGAAGCGCCTGTTGCGACGCACACGGAAGCAGCCGTCGAAGAACCGGCCGCAGTCGAGCCGCAAGCGGTTGCGCCTGTCGCAACCATGCAAGCTCCCGTTGAAGTGCCCGCGCCGGTTGAGACCGTTGCGGCAGCACCCGTCGTCGAAGCGCCTGTCGTCGTCGAGCCTGTAGCCGAGCCGGTTGCAGCGGCTCCGGCCCCGGCAGCGCCCGCCGAAGAAGCGCAGCCGGTTGTCGAAGCGCCCGTTGCAACCCAGCCCGTCGTCGAGCCGGTGGTTCAGGCCGTTGTCGAGCCGGTCGTTCAGCCGGTCGCGGAACCTGTCGCGCATGTCGCACAAGCGCAACCCGCAGCGGAACCGGCCGT
The DNA here is from genome assembly GCF_013426915.1 of Paraburkholderia sp. PGU19. Taxonomy (GTDB): domain Bacteria; phylum Pseudomonadota; class Gammaproteobacteria; order Burkholderiales; family Burkholderiaceae; genus Paraburkholderia. Next base: position 1,072,501 of record NZ_AP023179.1, on the reverse strand, counting down.
AACGGAAGCCGTGATGGAACCCGCAACGCAAGCCGCGCCCGTCACCGCAGCAGCCGAGCCGCAACCCGTTCGCACGAACGGCGCATCGGCCGGCCGTCAGTCGACGCAAGGCCTCGAAGCGATGCTGGAAAGCGCCGGCCTCGTCTGGGTCAATACCGATTCGGACAAGCTGCGCGTCGCGCAGGAAGCCGCCGCGCAAGCGGTGAAGCCCGCACGCGCGCCGCGCGAGCGCAAGCCGCTTCCGGCCGCCGACTCGACCCCGATGCAACAGGTCGAAACGGCAAAGCAGCCGCAGTAAGCGGTTGCTAACTTCGCCCGGCGGCAACGCCGGGCAACCCGAAAAGCCCGCCTCCAAGGCGGGCTTTTTGCTGCACCCGCACCTGACGGCACCGCGCGTTCGCCCTACTGTGACGGAAAGGGCCTTCCGCTAGAATGAAGTCTGATATCCCAAATATGTAATCATGTCCCGACGCATCATCCCTGTTGCCGACGTCAGCGCCGTTCCCGACGTCGACGGTCCTGCCCGGACCCCGCGCGGCGAGCTGACCGATACGCTGTCGCGCCCGCTGCGCGACCTGCGCATCTCGGTCACGGACCGTTGCAACTTCCGGTGCGTCTACTGCATGCCACGCGCGGTGTTCGACAAGGACTATTCGTTCCTGCCGCACAGCGCGCTGCTGACTTTCGAGGAAATCGAGCGGATCGCATCGATTTTCGTTGCGCATGGCGTCGAGAAAATCCGTCTGACGGGCGGCGAGCCGCTCTTGCGCAAGAACCTCGAATTCCTGATCGAACGGCTCGCGCGTATGACGACGGCCGCCGGCAAGCCGCTCGACCTGACGCTCACCACCAACGGTTCGCTGCTCGCGCGCAAGGCGCGCAGCCTGAAAGACGCCGGCCTGAGCCGCGTGACCGTCAGCCTCGACGCACTCGACGACGCGTTGTTTCGCCGCATGAACGACGCCGATTTCGCCGTGCGCGACGTGCTCGACGGCATCGAAGTTGCGCGGTCGGTCGGTCTTGCGCCGCTCAAGGTCAACATGGTCGTCAAGCGCGGCACGAACGACAGCGAAATCGTGCCGATGGCGCGCCACTTCCGGGACTCCGGCGTGGTGTTGCGCTTCATCGAATACATGGACGTCGGCACGTCGAACGGCTGGAACATGACGGAAGTGCTGCCGTCGGCGGAGGTAGTCGCGCGCATTAGCGAGCACTTCCCGCTACTGCCGCTCGAAGCCCACAGCGCCGCCGAAACCGCGCAGCGCTGGGGCTACGCGGACGGCAGCGGCGAAATCGGCGTAATTTCCAGCGTGACGCGCGCGTTCTGCGGCGACTGCACGCGCGCGCGGCTGTCGACGGAAGGCAAGGTGTATCTTTGCCTGTTCGCGTCTTCGGGCCACGATCTGCGCGCGCTCGTACGCAACGGCACAAGCGACGCAGGCATCGCCACCGCGATCGCCAACATCTGGCACGCGCGGGGCGACCGCTACTCGCAACTGCGCGGCAGCGCGAACCCGGCATCGACGACGACGCGCGAAGAACGGCGAGTCGAGATGTCGTACATCGGCGGCTGAGTCGGTCTTTCCAATGAGCATCACGCGCGACGAGATCACCGGCCTGCTGCTCGCAGGCGGACGCGGCATGCGCATGGGCGGCGTCGACAAAGGCTTGCAGATGCTGCGCGGCGAACCGCTCGCGCTCCATGTGATGCGGCGTCTCGCGCCGCAGGCCGGGCCGCTGCTGATCAGCGCGAACCGGCACACGGCACGCTACGCGGAACTGGGCGAGCCGTTTCACGCAACCGTTATCTCCGACACGCTGCCTGATTTTCCCGGTCCGCTCGCCGGTCTCCTCGCCGGTTTGCGCGCAGCGCGCACACCGTTCGTGCTGTCGGCGCCCTGCGACACGCCCGGCCTGCCGACGGATCTCGCCGATCGGCTCGCGGCCGCGCTCGATGCGCGTGACTCCGGCATCGCAACCGTCACGACCACGGACGCCCAGGGTGACACGTCGATTCACCCCGTTTTCGCGCTCGTGCGCACGTCGCTCGCCGATGATCTCGAAGGCTTTCTGCAGGCGGGCGAGCGCAAGGTTCGCACGTGGTACGCACGCCACAGGGCGGTCGAAGTCGCCTTTCCGGACGAGCGCACGTTTTACAATATCAATTCACTGCAGGAACTCGCCGACCTCGAACGCGGTTGAGCGGGTTTAACATTAGCAGCGCCATTTGCCGCGATTGCCGCCCGGCCGCCGCCGCACCGCACCCCGTCGCGACGCTCCCCTTTCATGACCACGCTGAACGAAACTTCGAGTTGCGTCGCACAGTACGACGCTCAAGCCATGCCGGTGTCCGCCGTACAGGCGATCGTGCGCGAGTGGGCGACACCCGTGACGACCGTCGAGCGCGTGCATCTGCGTGACGCGCTGAACCGCGTGCTGGCGCAGGACATCGTGTCGCCTATCGACGTGCCCGCGCATGACAACTCGGCGATGGACGGCTACGCGTTTGCAGGCGCCGCGCTCGAAGTTCAAACGGACACGACAGGCGTACCAGGTGAAAAGGATGAGCTCGCGCTGAACGTGGCGGGCAAGGCTTTCGCGGGGCATCCGTTTGCGGGAAGCATCGAGCGCACGCAATGCGTTCGCGTGATGACGGGCGCGACCATGCCCGCCGGCTGCGACACCGTCGTGCCGCAGGAAGCCGTCACGCGCGATGGCGACACCATCCGCTTTCCGGTTTCGCAATTACGCACGGGCGCGAACCGGCGCCTCGCGGGCGAAGACCTGGCGAAGGGCTCGGTCGCGCTGAAGGCGGGCCGCATCGTGCGCGCGTCGGACCTTGGGCTGCTCGCGTCGCTGGGCATTGGCGAAGTGTCCGTGCGCCGCCGTCTGCGTGTCGCATTCTTTTCGACGGGCGACGAACTGCGCTCGATCGGCCAGCCGCTCGATCCGGGCTGCGTTTACGACAGCAACCGCTATACGCTGTTCGCGATGCTCAAGCGGCTCGACGTCGATCCCATCGATCTCGGCGTGGTCCGCGACGAACCCGCCGCGCTTGAAGAAGCGCTGCGAACGGCTGCATCGAGCGCGGATGTCGTGATAACCTCCGGCGGCGTTTCAGTAGGCGAAGCCGATCTGACGAAGCAAATGCTGCGCATGCTCGGCGACGTCGCGCACTGGAGCCTCGCGATGCGACCGGGCCGGCCGCTGGCGTTCGGGCGCATCTGGTCGGGCGGCAAACCCGGCGCGGGCGAACCGGCAATCTTCTTCGGTCTGCCGGGAAACCCCGTCGCGGTGATGGCGACGTTCTATCAGATCGTGCGCGAAGTGTTGCTGCGGATGTCAGGCGCTACGACACACGCGGTGCCTATGATCCGCGCGTCATGCGGCGACGCGATCCGCAAACGGCCGGGCCGCACCGAATTCCAGCGCGGCATCGCGCAGCGCGACGCGCAAGGCGCATGGCACGTCGCACCGACGGGCTCGCAAGGCTCCGGCGTGCTCAGTTCGATGAGCGAAGCAAATTGCTTCATCGTGCTCGCCCATGACCAGGGCGATCTCGATCCGGGCGACGCCGTCGATATCATGCTGTTCGAAGGCCTCATCTGACCACACGAGGCCGGCAGTTTTTACGCAATCCACTACGACATACGGGTTTGACTTACATGAAAAAACAGATCTCGTTCATTGCACCGGGGCAAACGGCAAAGGCATTGATCCTCGTGTATCTGACGTTCAGTGTGCCTATCGTGCTGCTCGGCGTGCTGGTCGCCTTCATCCGTTACGGGTCGGTGGAACTGAGCACCGTGTTCAGCGCGCTGCTGCTCAACGCGATTCTGGGCTTCATCCTGCTGTGGATTGCATGCCACGCGTACAACTGGGTGGCGTCGCGCTTCGGCGGCATCGAGATCCAGTTGAGCGACGTGCCGGAGGAAGCGTAATGCCGGCCACCATCCGCGCGGCCACGCCTGACGACGTCGGCACGATGCTAGCGCTGATGTACGAGCTGGCCGAGTTCGAGAAGCTCACGCATCTGTTCATCGCGACGGAAGACGGCCTGCGCGACGCGCTGTTCGGCGCGCGCCCCTCGGCGGAAGCAATCGTCGCGGAACGCGACGGCAAGACGATCGGCTACGCGCTGTTCTTCCACAACTACTCGACCTTCCTCGGACGGCGCGGCCTGTATCTCGAAGACCTGTACGTGCAGCCGACTGAGCGCGGCACGGGGCTCGGGTCGAAAATGCTGCGCTATCTGGCGGCGTTGGCGGTCGAGCGGCAGTGCGGCCGCTTCGAATGGTCGGTGCTGGACTGGAATCAGCCTGCCATCGATTTTTATCAGAAGATGGGCGCGACCGTGTTGCCGGACTGGCGCGTCGTGCGCATCACGGGCGACGCGCTCGATCAACTGGCGGCAAGCGCCGACTGATTTGCGCGCACGCCCGGCGCAGCTTCGCTTCCGTTCGAAGCTGCCCTGCTGGCTGGCGAGACGCTTAACCATCGCGGTCAAGCGTTGCCAGCCTTCCTTGCATCAAGCCTCTTCCGCATCGACTCCGGACAGCGAGTCCCCAAGCAAGCCCGCCGCCCGTTCTTCGGGCAACGCCTCGACGTCGCGCAGCTTTTTGTTCATCTGACGCGTGCGCACTTCCGCCGCCTCGATCGAACGTGTGACGGTTTCGAGTTGCGACTTGGTCTTCGCCAGCACGTCGCCGAATTTGCCGAACTCGGTCTTCACCGCGCCCAACACCTGCCACACTTCGCTCGAACGCTTCTCGATGGCGAGCGTGCGGAAACCCATCTGCAGACTGTTGAGCAAGGCCGTCAACGTCGTCGGCCCGGCGATCGTCACGCGATAGTCGCGTTGCAGTAGATCCGTGAGACCCGGACGACGCAGAATCTCGGCGTACAGGCCTTCCGTCGGCAGGAACAGCAGCGCGAAGTCCGTCGTATGCGGCGGCGACACGTACTTTTCCGCGATCGTCTTCGCTTCTGCGCGAATCCGCCCTTCGAGCGCGCGCGACGCGTCTTCGACTGCGACGGGATCAGCACGCTCCTGCGCTTCGATCAGACGTTCATAGTCTTCACGCGGAAATTTCGCATCGATGGGCAGCCATACGGGGGTTGCGGCCGCATCGGCAGTCGGTTGACGGCCCGGCAGCTTGATCGCGAACTCGACGCGATCGTTGCTCTTCGGAACCGTCGCAACGTTCTTCGCGTATTGATCCGACGTCAGTATCTGTTCGAGCAGCGCTTCGAGCTGCACTTCGCCCCATGTACCACGCGTCTTAACGTTCGTCAGAACTTTCTTCAGATCGCCTACGCCCGCGGCCAAAGTCTGCATTTCGCCTAGACCGCGATGCACCTGTTCAAGACGATCGGACACGAGCTTGAACGATTCGCCAAGCCGTTGCTCAAGCGTCGCATGCAGTTTTTCGTCGACGGTGCGACGCATTTCTTCGAGCTTCGTCGAGTTGTTCGCCTCGATGTCTTTCAGCCGCTGCTCGATGGTCGCGCGCACTTCCGCAAAGCGCCGGTCGTTTGCCTCCGTCACCTGCGCCAGTTGCTGCTGCAACGTTTCGCCGAAACGCTTCAGCGTGACGCCCTGCTCCTCGCGCGCCTGCTGCGCCTGCTGTTGCAGGCTTTGGCGCACGGCGTCGAGCTGTTGCGTATTCGTATCCGTCAGTTTGACGAGCTGCTGCGCAAAACCGTCGATCTTTGCGGCCTGCACGGTCGTCATGCTTGTGAACTGGGAAGCGAGCGTCTGCTGGAACTGCGAGAAGCCGCCGCTCAATTCCGTGCGCGACACGCGCGCCGTTTCCGAAATTTCGCCGCGTAGCTCGCGTTCGAGCCGCTCGTACTCGCGCGTCTGCGCAAGCGCCGCGGCATCGAGGCGCTCGCCGAGTTCGTCGAATTGCATCTGCTGTTGCGCGCCGCCGTTGCCGCGCATCAGCATGAACAGCGCAATCACCAACGCAACGGCCAGTACGGCAACGGCCGCGATCAAAACCATCGTCATGAACGCGCCTTCCCGATTACATCAGCGTTGATAGGGTTCGGCGGACGCCCGGCGCGCGGACCCTCGCCCAGCCCGGCAATCAGATTGTCGGCAGCGAGGTTTGCCATCGCGCGGCGCGTCGCTTCCGTCGCGCTGGCGATATGCGGCGTCAGCACGACATTCGGCACGGTGAGCAGCGCCGGATTGAGCTTCGGCTCGCCCTCGAACACGTCGAGGCCCGCTGCGGCGATGCGCTTGTCGCGCAAAGCCTCGGCAAGCGCCGCGTCGTCGACGATGCCGCCACGCGCGATGTTCGTCAGCGTCGCCGTCGGCTTCATCAGCGCGAGTTCGGCGGCGCCGATGGTGTGATGGTTCTCAGCCGTGTACGGCAGCACGAGCACGACATGATCGGCACGGCGCAGCAAGTCCTGCTTCGACGCGTACTCCGCGTTCAGTTCGGCCTCGATCTCAGGCGCGACACGCGAGCGGTTGTGATAGATCACGTTCATGTTGAAGCCGCGCGCGCGACGCGCGAGCGCCTGCCCGATGCGGCCCATGCCGATCACGCCGAGCGTCGAGCCATACAGGTCAGAGCCGAGAAAGCCGTCGTATGACCACTTTTCCCATTTGCCCGCACGCAGCCAGTGCTCCGATTCCGCGATGCGGCGCGCAGCCGCCATCATCAGCGCCCAGCCGAAGTCCGCCGTCGATTCGTTGAGCACATCGGGCGTATTCGTGCCGAGCACGTTCGCCGCGTTGAACGCCGCCATATCGAAGTTGTTGTAGCCGACCGCCATGTTCGACACCACCCGCAGGCGCGGCGCGGCGGCCAGCACGGACGCGTCGATCGCGTCGCCCGCCGTCAGCGCACCGTCTTTATCGGCGAGGCGGCGCTTGAGTTCGTCGGCGGGCAGCACGTCGCCGTTGTGCCAGTCCACTTCGAAATGCTGCTTGAGGCGCTCGATCACATCCGGAAAGATGGGACGCGCAACCAGAACCTTTTGCATTGCCATTCTCCGAGTATCAGGCCGTAGCGCACGCGTTTCGGCGCGCGCACGGCATCAAAAGAAAATCAACGATGTTGCGATGAACAACGGTATCAGCACGACGCCCGACCACGCGAGATACCCGAAAAAACTGGGCATCTTCACGCCGCGCGATTCGGCGATGGCCTTGACCATGAAGTTTGGCGCGTTGCCGATGTAGCTGTTCGCGCCCATGAACACCGCGCCCGCCGAAATGGCCGCGAGCGTCGATGCGCCCGTGGTCGTCAACGTCTGCGCGTCGCCGCCCGCGAGGTTGAAGAACACGAGGTATGTGGGAGCATTATCGAGGAACGACGACAACAGGCCCGTCGCCCAGAAGTACATCTCGTCGCGCGGCTGGCCGGCCGTGTCGTTGACGAGATGCACGATGCCGCTGAACGCGCCCGACTCGCCCGCGCGCAACATCATGATGACCGGCGCGATCGTCACGAAGATTCCCGCGAACAGTTTCGCGACCTCTTCGATGGGCGCCCAGTTGAACGCATTGCCCTCTCGCGCGGCGCGCGGCGTAATAGCGAGCGACAGCAGCGTCACCGCGATCAGCGCCGCGTCGCGTACGACATTCTGCAACTCGACGTGTGTGCCCGCCACATCGAACGTGATGCCGGGTTTCCAGATGCCGCTCATCAGCACGAGCGCGATCACCAGCGCTAGTAGCACGAAGTTGATCTTGCCGACGACGCCAACGGCAAGCGTATCAGGCGATGGATCGACAGGAAGCGTTTCTTCGCGATGCCGGAAATAGTACGTATCGAGCGCGTAGAAAGCGGCGAGCAGCACGATGCATATGAACAGCATCGGCAGCGCGAGATGCACCGTCGTCCAGAAGAATCCGACACCGTTCAGAAAACCGAGGAACAGCGGCGGATCGCCGAGCGGCGACAGCGACCCGCCCGCGTTCGCGACCAGAAAGATAAAGAACACAACAACATGCACGACGTGCCTGCGGTTGTCGTTTGCGCGCAAGAGCGGCCGGATCAGCAGCATCGCCGCGCCCGTCGTGCCCATGATGCTCGCGAGCGCGGTACCGAGCACGAGCAGCACCGTATTCAGGCGCGGCGAGCCGTGCAGATTGCCCGTCACGCAGATGCCGCCCGCGACGGTATAGAGCACGGTCAAGAGCACGATGAACGGCACGTACTCTTCGAGCAGCGCATGAATCAGCGTGCCGAACGCCGCCGATGCGCCGAACGCGAAGGCGAACGGCACGAGGAACGCGATGGCCCACGCTGCGGAAATCTTGCCGAAGTGGTGATGCCAAAGCTTGGGAGCGACAAGTGGGAACACGGCAATCGACAGCAGAACGCCCGCGAACGGCACGGCCCACCATGCGGAGAGCGAAGCGCCGTCGAGACTCGCAGCCGATGCCGCAAGCGGCCAGCATGACAGCACGAACAACAACACGCCGCCCATTCGAGAGCACACGCTCTCAACACGTCCCTGCAACGACACCGCGTTACGCGCCACGCACGACGATCGCATGCACGCGATAAGGACCGTGCGCGCCAAGCACGATGGTTTGTTCGATATCGCCCGTACGCGACGGGCCGGAGACGAAGTTGACAGCGCGCGGCAGTTCACCGCGTTCGCTGCGGATCAGATTGAACGCTTCCTCATGACCGGCGACGATGCGCGAGGCCGGCACGATCGCGATATGCGTCTCCGGCAGCAAGCCCGCCGACGCATACGTCTCTGGCCCGGACAGCAGCACCAGCGTGCCCGTTTCAGCCGTCGCGCAGAAGCATCCCGTGATGCCGACGCGGTCTTCGTCGCGCGGTTTGCGAAACTCGACGTCGATGCCCGAGCCGCTCCAGGGCAGCGCTTCGAGCGTCTGCCATGCGATGGCTTGAGTGGGAAGGTTCAGTTCGGAAAGATAACGGTGCGCGGCAGCGGGCGCGTCGGCGAGCGACTCGACGGTATCGACCGTGGTGGCCATCTTCTTTGCCTGCTCGACGAAATGCGCGACGAGATCCGCCGGCATGGGCGGACGCGGACCTTGCGGATGGCTTGTGAGATACGCCTGCGCCGCCTCGCGCTCGGACGCAGCCGGTTCGGGCTCGCGCCCTTGTGCCGCGCGAATGCGCGCCAGGATGTTGCGGCGAGCCGTCGATGTATCCATGTGCAATATCCTCGTGCCGGTGGTCGTGCTGAACGTGGGACATACGCGCGCGAAATGCGCCTGCTCATTCCGCACATTGACGGTCGAATTATACCGGCCGCCCTTCATGCCAACACCTGGCCGAACGGCATATAGCGGCACTCGTGCAAAGCGCCGGCAATGCTCTCACATGCACTCCGGCTGCAACGCGAAAGAAAGGCCCCGCGTCACTTGCCCGCGGTTTCTTCCTCGGGCTGCTGGATGCCGAACACCTGGCGCAGATACGCAAGGTAGGCCTTGTCTTCGCACATGTTCTTGCCCGGCGAATCGGACAGCTTCGCGACAGGCTGGCCATTGCACTTGACCATCTTGATGACGATCTGCAGCGGGTTGTAGCCGAGATCGTTCGTGAGGTTCGTGCCGACGCCAAAGGCGAGCTTGCAGCGGCCGCGGAAGCGCTCGTACAGCTGCAGCACCTTCGGGATATCGAGCGCGTCGGAGAACACGAGCACTTTCGTGCGCGGGTCGCAGCGGTTCGCTTCGTAGTGCGCGAGAAGACGCTCGCCCCAGTCGAACGGGTCGCCGGAATCGTGGCGTGCGCCGTCGAAGAGCTTGCAGAAGTACATGTCGAAATCACGGAGGAATGCCTGCATGCCATACACGTCCGACAACGCGATGCCCAGGTCGCCGCGATATTCCTTCGCCCACATTTCGAAGCCGAAGATCTGCGAGTCGCGCAGACGCGGGCCGAGCGCCTGGCACGCCTGCAGGTATTCGTGCGCCATCGTGCCGAGGGGCGTCAGGCCATGCTTCATCGCGTAGAACACGTTGCTCGTGCCCGTGAACTGGTCGCGCAGGCCGTCCTTGAGCGTGAGGATCACCTCTTCGTGCCAGCGCCCGGAGAAGCGGCGGCGCGTGCCGTAATCGGCGATCTTGCAGTCGGCGAACTCGGGGCGCGCGCCGAGCAGCTGGATCTTGTCGCGCAGGCGCTCGCGCCCTTCGCTGTAGTCGGGCTGCTGCTGCGTGTTGCGGAAATACACTTCGTTGACGATGGCAAGCACGGGGATTTCAAAGAGGATCGTGTGCAGCCACGGTCCCTTGATGTCGATTTCGATCTCCCCGTTGCCCTTCGCCGAAGGCGTGATCGAGATGTACTTTTCGTTCAGATGGAAGAGCGCGAGGAAATCGATGAAGTCGCTCTTGATGAAGCGCATCCGGCGCAGATAGTCGAGATCGCCTTCGCTGAAGCGCAGCTTGCACAGCTTGTGCACTTCGCTGCGAATCTCGTCGATGTACGGCACCAGGTTGACGTTCGGCGTGCGGCAGCGGAACTTGTATTCGACGTTGGCGGCCGGGAAATAATGCAGCACCACCTGCATCATCGTGAACTTGTACAGGTCGGTGTCGAGCAGCGAAGAAATGATCATGATCTTGCAAACCGGGACTGCATGAAATCGGAAGACGTCAGGCCTCGTGCGCCCTCGCCCTTTCGTGTTCGCCATGTGCGCTTCGGGCTTCGCGGAGAATCCGCTCGAAACGGGTCTCGCGAAGATGCTGTCGCATGTTACCCGAATGCGCGCCGGCGGTTGTTTGAATGCGTCAAGGCCGGCGGGCACCCGCGGCCCAAACCACCAGCCATAAACTAATCACCAAACGATATAAAAGGCTTTGGGACGATGGCGTATGCACTACTTGACGTTACGCTACAATACCGCTTTTGGCGTCTCGCCATCCCCCATTACCTAAAAGATATCGTTTGCAGGAGTTGCCTGAATGACTCACGTTGTGACCGAAAGCTGCATCAAGTGCCGCTATACCGACTGCGTCGATGTGTGCCCGGTGGACTGCTTTCGCGAAGGTCCCAACTTCCTCGCGATCGATCCGGATGAATGCATCGACTGCGCGGTGTGCGTTGCGGAATGCCCGGTGAACGCCATCTACGCCGAAGAAGACGTGCCTGGCGACCAGCAGCACTTCACGGAGCTCAACGCCGAGCTCGCGAAGGCATGGCCCAGCATCACCAAGACCAAGTCGCCGCTGCCCGAAGCCGACGAATTCAAGGACGTGAAGGAAAAGCTGGCGCTGCTCGAGCGTTGAGCGCTGCAAGCTGTCGCCCTGGCTCGAATCAGTCGAATTAAATTGAGATGATTCGAGGGTATTGACAGCTTCTGCTACACCTCCTACAATTCCGCTTCTCTGCTGTTGTTGTTCCCCGATAGCTCAGTCGGTAGAGCGCCGGACTGTTAATCCGTAGGTCCCTGGTTCGAGCCCAGGTCGGGGAGCCAAAGAATTGCAAGAGCCCGTTAACCACAGCGGGCTTTTTTATGTAGCGACAAGTTGTATTGCTGTTCCCCGATAGCTCAGTCGGTAGAGCGCCGGACTGTTAATCCGTAGGTCCCTGGTTCGAGCCCAGGTCGGGGAGCCAAAATTCGAAGGCCCGCATTCGTGCGGGCCTTTTCTTTTTCTGCCGTCGCTTGTCGGTACGCGGCTTCATCGACAGAAGAGAAGCGCCGCCCGCGTCTCGCACGTCGGTAGCCGGCATCGGCAACCAGGTTACGATGGCGTTCTTACTGGCAGCCGTCGTGCCCGTCCTGTTCTTCGAACGTCCATTCTTCCGGTCACCTGATGAAACTCGCCCTGCCCTGTGCGCACAGCGTGCGCGTCGCCGCCTTCCTCGCTGCTTCTGCGGCGCTCGCCTGCACGCCGCTCGCGCAAGCCGAGGAAGTCGCCAGCGTCAACACGAATTTTCATATCACCGGCTCGGATCGCGTGGTCGTCGAGGCGTACGACGATCCCGCCGTGCAGGGCGTCACCTGCTACGTGTCGCGGGCGCGCACGGGCGGCATCAAAGGCACGCTCGGGATCGCCGAAGATCCGACCGAGGCTTCGATCGCGTGTCGCCAGGTCGCGGCCATCAAGATTCCCGAACCGCTGCGCCAGCAGGCCGACGTCTTCACGGAGCGGATGTCGCTGATCTTCAAGACGCTGCATGTGGTGCGAGTTGTCGATTCGAAGCGCAATACGCTCGTGTACCTGACCTACAGCGACCGCGTCGCGACGGGCAGCGCGAAGAACAGCGTCACGGCTGTGCCGATGCCCGCCGGCACGACGATTCCCGTTCGTTGAACGCGCTGCCGAACAGGCCGAGGCGAGCAGGCCGACCAAGGCGCGCTAAACTGACAGGTCCACCCGGACTTCGCTCATGACTTCGACCCGCTTCCGCGATAACGCCCGTTACTGGCGCACGCCGCTTCTGCCCGGCGCGGATCTGCTCACGGCCGAATATCACGATCACGAGTTCACGCCGCACTGGCATGACGCGTACACGATTCCCGTGATCGAGGCTGGCGCGGAAACGTACCGTTATCAGGGTTCGCGCCATGTCGCCGAGGCGGGCAGCGTGCCCATCATCAATCCCGGCGAAGTGCATACCGGCTCGCGCGCCATGGACGAAGGCTGGCGCTACCGTGTGATGTACGCGCCCGTCGATTTCATTCACGCGCTCGCTGAAGACATCGCGGGCCGCGCGCAGCCGCTGCCGTGGTTCGATGCCGACGTGATCCGCGATCCCGACCTTGCCGTACGGCTGTCCCGCGCGCATCAGCTGCTGGAGGCGAATGGCGATCCGCTCGTCGCGGAAACGGCGATGCTCGACGCGCTGTCGACGCTGCTCGTGCGCTACGGCCGCACGCGTCCCGACACGCCGCAACTCGCCACCGACGACGCGCGCGTCATCACGATGAAAGAGCAGCTGGCAGGCGATCTGGCCACGCCTCTCAAGCTCGCGGATCTCGCCGATGCTGTCGGCCTGTCGCAGTTTCACGCCGCGCGGCTTTTCACGCGCGCGACGGGATTGCCGCCGCACGCGTGGCGCAATCAGGTCCGACTGCAGCGCTCGCTCGCGCCGTTGCGTGCGGGCGCGTCGGTGGCCGATGTGGCGGCGGCAGGCGGCTTCACCGATCAAAGCCACTTCACGCGGCATTTCCGGCGCATGTTCGGCGTGCCGCCGGGGCGCTGGCAATCGGCCTGAACGGACCGAGCATGCGCACGCAACACCGGGGCCGCGCCGCCGCAATCTCCCCGCATCAATAAAGCTCAAGCGCAAGAACGTACAAGCCGCCGCGCCCTTCGCCCGGCTATCCTCGACCCCATCGAGGAGAAAAGATTGACTCACCCCGCAAAACCCGCTCACCGTCTCAAGGAACTCACAGCCGGCGCGCGCGACACGCTGCCGATGATCATCGGCGCTTCGCCGTTCGGTGTGATCTACGGCACGCTCGTCGCGTCCGGTCCGCTGCACCTGTGGCACGGCCAGCTGATGTCGCTGGTCGTGTTCGCCGGGTCGGCCCAATTCATCGCGCTCGGCCTGATAGCGGGCCACGCGAGCTATGCCGTCATCTGGGCGACGACTTTCGTGGTCAATGTCCGCCACGTGCTCTACAGCGCGACGCTCGCGCCGTACGTATCGCATCTGCCGTCGCGCTGGCGCTGGGCGCTCGGCGGCCTGCTCACCGACGAAGTGTTCGCCGTCGCGTGGGCACATTACCGGCTGCATCCGCCGGGCTCGGTCGGGCCTTACTACTTCTTGGGCTCGGGCCTGTCGATGTACCTCAACTGGCAGGTCTGGACGCTGATCGGCCTGCTGTTCGGCGCGGCCTTCCCCGGTCTGCAATCGCTCGGGCTCGACTTCGCGATGGCCGCGACCTTCATCGCGATCGTCGTGCCGCAGCTCGTCGCCGTGCGCTATCTCGCCGCGGCGGCCACGGCCGGCGCGCTGGCGTTCTTCTGGCAAAGCTGGCCGTACAAGCTCGGCCTGCTGGGCGCCGTATTCGTCGGCGTGACGGTCGGCGTGCTGCTGTCCTTGCCGGCGTTCCAGCGCACCCGCGCGGCGGAGGCATCGCGATGAACTACGTGCTTTTGATTCTCGGTATGGCCGTCATCACGTGGCTGATCCGTGCCGCCGTGTTCGTGCTCGGCGACCGCATTGTGTTTCCGCCGCTCGTGCGCACCGCGCTCGGCTTTGTGCCCGTCACCGTGCTGACGGCGATCATCGTGCCGATGACCGTGTCGCCGCACGGCGCGGACGCCGAACTCACGTGGCGCAACCCGCAGCTGGTCGGCGCGCTGGCCGCCGTCGCCGTCAGCGCGCTGACCCGCCGGCCGCTGCTCACGATCGCGGTCGGCCTCGCCGTGTTCTTCCTCTGGCAAGGCGTCGTGCTGAAGTAACGCTGCGCCCATCTCGCCGCGCGCCGCTCGACCGGACGGCGCCGCCCTCAAGTTCCCTTTCAATCCGCCGATAAACACTCGTGATCCGTGAACCCGGCAGCGTCTATCGACGGCATGCCGGCAAGCCGGACAGAACCGCGCCGGATATCGGTGCCGCCAGCGCACGGGGCGCACGGCACGAGGCGGATGCCTCGACGGTAGGCGCGCGGTCGACGAAACGGGATAAGACATGGGTCAGATTACCCTTAAAATCAAGGACGAAACGCTCGCATCCTTGCGAAAGGATTTCGAGGCGTTCGTGCGGGTTTCAGTGAAACTGGACCCGCAGTTCGCGACGCCGTCGTTCGAGGATTTTTTGCGCGCGAAGCTCCTCGACAACATGGTGCCGCTGACGGAGCACGCCGTGCAGCGGATGCTGCAGGGCGGCCAGTACGCATGGGCGAAGCGCACGCTGGACAAGGAGTTTCCGGACGTCGTCGCGATTCTGATGAAGCAGGCGAACGAGTTCGGCTTCGGCTTCGCCGCGCGCACGGAATGGACGCCCGAGGAACTCGCGAAGCAGAGCCGCGAGTGGGCCGCTGCGATCGTCAAGGAAGCGGAAGGCGCGCCTTCGCTGGTGGACCCGCTCGCCGCGCAGATCAAGTCGGCGGCGCAGGACATCCAGGCGCTCGAAGAAGTGATGCAGACGCCCGCATGGCGTCTGGCCGAATCACTGCGTCAGCGCGTGTACGAGGCGAAGGTCGCGTGCGAAACCAGCGTGGGCAGCGCTGCGCGCGAAAAGCTCGGCGAATTGCGCGGCCTTTTGCGTCTGGGCATTTCGCACGGCTCGTTCCAGAAGCAGGAAGCGCAGCAGATCATGGAATATCTGCGGCTCCTGAAGCCTGAGATATTCGTCGAAGAGCCGTATGACGTGTTCACGCGGCTCGCCGCCTGGCTGCGCAACTTCTTCATGCCGCCGCCGCGACCGCAGCAGCAGCAACAGCGGCAGTCGCGCTAGACCTCGTCCCGCGACACCGCGCGTCGAACCGGACGCCGACACATCGCGGCAAGCTCAGTCCCACATTTTTCTGAGCTTCGCCGCGATTTCTATTTTGGCTTGCGCGGCGGCGGCCAGCCCCGCTCGCGTCGGCGCCGACACGACGGGCGCGGGCGGCCAGGCATGCGAATCGAACAGCGGCAGCAGATGCACCGGAATGAAGCGGGTGCGCGACGCCCACACGTGCCGGTCGGCGAGATGCGTCTGGTTGTGCACGTAGAACCGCTGCGGCATCACGATATGCAGGTCCTCTTTCGCGCGCGTCATCGCCACGTATAGCAGACGCCGCTCCTCGTCGATTTCCTCTTCGCTGCCCGTGCCGAGATCGGACGGAATGCAGCCGTCGACGCCGTTGAGCACAAACACGTTGCGCCACTCCTGCCCCTTCGCCGAATGAATCGTCGACAGGATCAGATAGTCTTCGTCGATCAGCGGAACGCCGGATTCGTCGCTGGTGGCGTCGGGCGGATCGAGCGTCAGCTCCGTCAGGAAGCGTTCGCGCGACGCGTACGTGCCCGCGATGCTCTCCATCTGCGCGAGATCGGCCTGGCGAATCGACGCATCCTCGTGATTGCGCTCGAGATGTGGCTCGTACCAGCGCCGCACCATTTCGAACTCCGCGGGCCAGGGCGTCTGCCGTCCGCATGCGGACGCCATCATCGCCACGAACGGATGCCAGTCTTCGAGAGCGCGCGCCGGCGGCGCGAAAGCGGCTAACGCGCTCGCCGTGCGGCCGGACGCAGCATGCGCGGCATCCAGCGCGCCGCCTGACTGGAACGCGTCGGCCCGCGCAGCGATGTCGTCAAGCACGCGAGCGGCCGTCGCAGGGCCGACGCCCGGCAGCAACTGCACGACGCGAAAACCCGCGACGCGATCGCGCGGATTCTCCGCCCAGCGCAGCACGGCCAGCACGTCCTTCACATGGACGGAATCAAGAAACTTCAGGCCGCCGAACTTCACGAACGGAATGTTGCGCCGCGTCAGCTCTATTTCGAGCGCGGCGCTGTGATGCGCGGCGCGAAACAGCACCGCCTGCGCCTTCAGCTTCATGCCCGCCTCGCGCGCGGCGAGCACCTGCTCGACGATGTAGCGCGCCTGGTCTGCGTCGTCGGCGACCGTGACGAGATGCGGGCGTTGCGCCGACGCCTTGTCGGTCCACAGGTTCTTCGTGTAACGCTCGGACGAAAGGCCGATCACCGCATTCGAAGCTTCGAGGATCGGCTGCGTCGAGCGATAGTTGCGCTCCAGCGTGACCTGTTTCGCGGGCGGATCGAAATTCGCGGGAAAGTCGAGAATGTTGCGCACAGTCGCGCCGCGAAACGAATAGATCGACTGCGCGTCGTCGCCGACTACCGTCAGGCCGCGCCCATCCGGCTTCAGCGCGAGCAGGATCGACGCCTGTAGCCGGTTGGTGTCCTGGTACTCGTCGACGAGCACGTGATCGAAACGCTCGGACAGATCGGCGGCAATGGCGGGCTCGGCCGCCATGTGCGACCAGTAGAGCAGCAAGTCGTCGTAGTCGAGCACGCTTTGCTTCTGCTTCGCGTCGACGTAGGCGGCGAACAGCATGCGCAGATCGGCTTCCCATTCGCGGCACCACGGGAACGCGCTGTTGAGCACGTCGGCCAGCGACGCGCCCGTATTCACGACGCGCGAGTAAATCGCGAAACACGCCGATTTCGACGGAAAGCGCTTTTCCTTCGCGGACAAGCCGAGCTCGTGACGCACGAGATTCATCAGGTCGGCGGAATCTTCGCGGTCGTTGATCGTAAAGGTCGGCGCGAGGCCGATCAGATCGGCGTACTCGCGTAACAGGCGCGCGCCGACGCTGTGGAACGTGCCCGACCACGTCAGCCCCTGCGCGAGCGCCGCGCGCGTGCCGAGTGCCGCGCCCGCGATGCGCGTGACACGCCGTGTCATTTCGAGCGCGGCGCGGCGCGAGAACGTCAGCAGCAGGATGCGGCGCGGATCGACGCCCTTGACGACCAGATTCGCGACGCGGTGCGCAAGCGTGTTCGTCTTGCCGGAGCCCGCGCCCGCGATCACCAGCAGCGCGCCGGACGGATGCGCGATGTCGTCGGTGCCGTATTCGACGGCTTCGCGCTGGGCGTCGTTGAGCTTCGCCAGCCAGTCGGTCGTGGCGGCGATGGCCGCCGCTGCGGGCGAATCCGTCGCGGCAGAGGATGACGAGGACGGAGAATCGGCGACGGAAAGCACGATTGGCGGGTCGGATAGTGAGGGCGACGCATACTGTATATCCATACAACCCGCGACGACAAGCGCCCCATTTTTCATGCGCTCGCCGCAAAGAGAAAGCCCGGCGTGGGCCGGGCTTCGTCGGGCGGCGTGAACCCGCCGCACAGCATGTATAGCAAAGAACCGCCTACTGCGATTTAGCGTCCTTCACCTTGGCGTCAGCGTTCGCCTTGTCGGCATCAGCCTGCGCGTCGGCCTTCTTCTTGTCGGCCTTCGCCTGTGCAACGTCCGCCTTCTTGTTGGCCTTCGCCTGTTCCTTGGCGGCCTTGTTGTCGGCGTGCGTCATCGGCTCGGTGGCAGGATCGTGCGTCGTCTGCGCGACCGCGAGCGTCGTCATGCTGCCGGCGATCAGGGCGGCGCACAGTGCGCCTATCATCTTGCTGGTCTTTTTCATCTTGTCCTCCCTCTTTCCAACCTCAAAAGCTTGCAGGCGGTCACAGCGCCTGTTGCATCACAGGCGCCGGAAGCCGCTCATCAGTTATGCGCTTCGCCCGATGCCGCCGCGCCTGTCGGCTGGCCCTGCATCTCGGCCTTCAGTTCGTTCGATGCAGCCGCCTTGTCAGCCTTCTTGTTGATCTTCGCGTTGCTGACCTGGTCCTTGTAGGCGGACTTCGCGGCCTTTTGCTGCTCCTTCATCTGCTGCTTCGACATCTTTTTCTGCGCGCTGTACTCGGCGTTCGCCTGAGCGTCCGCGTTGCGCTTCTGGACGAGCGGGTCGGTCGAGCCAGGCGCGGTCAGGTTCTGCGGCGCGGGTGCCGGCATCTGGACGCCCTGGGCGGCGGGTGCGGCGGCGGGCGCCTGCTGGACCTGAGCCTGGGTGGACAGGTCCGCGGAAGGCTGGGCAGCCGTCTGGGCGAATGCGGCAGTCGACGCCATCGCAGTGAGGGCGGTACCGATCAGGAGCGTACGGAGCTGGGTCATGGCAATCCTCTCTGAAGTTTGTCGATATCGGCACGCGGGTGGTCCGGTCGGTGTGAATCGGCCGATGCCGTATCCGCGTATTCAGCCGGCTACAAAAATGCAGCAGGCCTTTCCACAGACCGGGCTTTTGCGAGTGAAGTTCGCCACAAAAAACGTCTGTTACTCAACGTTTCATTTCCTGACAACTGAATAACATCTGCTTGCAAATGCTCCGGCGCGTCGCCACTCACTCGCACCCGGACGTCGGGCGCCGCGCGATGGCTTATCATGCGAGTCGCTTTTCAACGACCCTGCCGACCACCTGTCGATCGCAACTGCCATGCCCAACCTCGATTTCACCCTGACCGGCGACTACGTCGAACTCCACAATCTGCTGAAGATTACAGGCCTTGCGGACAGCGGCGGATCGGCGAAAGTGATCGTTGCGTCGGGCGCCGTGACCGTCGACGGCCAGGTTGAAACGCGCAAAACGTGCAAAATCCGCGCGGGCCAGGTCGTGCTGCTAGGCGACACGCGGATCGCCGTCCACGAGGGCTGACGTTCGACAGAACCACCCGGACGGTGCCACAAGGCCGCTAGATATGCGGCTCGCATCAGTCAACGGAATTCCCGCCGCCGCAAACCCGCACCAAAAATGTGCCTGTTCATCGACAGCGCCGCGTTCCCGCAATAAGCTGTCCGTCTGGACAGAAAAACAAATGGCGCGCGGCGCAATTGCCGAGCGTGTCGCCCTTTCGCGCAACAGCGCTTCGAACATGAATCCAACCGGAATGTCCCGCGCGCTCAGCGGGCCGCCCACTCTTTCGCGTCACGCCGCCGACACGGCGCGTCTCGCTGCCCCGCTGGCCATCGCACAGCTGTCGCAGATGGCGATGAGTGTCACCGACACGGTCCTGCTCGGCTCGCTCGGCCCTGACGCGCTCGCGGCGGGCGGCCTCGGCGCGAACCTGTTCTTCGTCGTCGTGACGCTGTTACAAGGCGTGTTGACGTCCGTCAGCGTGAGCGTGTCGCATGCGCGCGGCGCGCAGGCCGAAGAACGGGTGCCGCATATTTACTGGACGGGCTTTTTGCTGTCGTTGTTGCTGGCCGTGCCGGCGTTCGTGCTGCTGTCGTTCGCGGCGCCCATCATGATGGCGTTCGGCGAGCCGGCGCTGCTCGCGCACAACGTCGGCGAATACTGCGCGGTGCTGCGCTGGGGCGCGCCCGCCAGCCTGATCGGGATTGGCCTGATGCGCTCGTTCCTGCCCGCGATCGGCGCGGCGCGGCGGCTGCTGTGGGTGTCGATCGGCGGCGTGTTCGTCAATGGGTTCCTGAACTACGGGTTGATCCATGGCGCGTATGGCTTGCCGCGAATTGGCTTCCTGGGGTCGGCGGTCGCGACGACGTTCACTGTCTGGCTCACGGCGCTCACGCTGATGGGTCTTTTGCATCTGCGGCCGCGGTTCCGGCATTTCGTTACGGCCACTCGGCCGAACGTGCCGCTGATGGGCGAGTTGTTCGGTATCGGCTGGCCGGTGGCGATCACGTATGGCGTCGAATCGATGTTGTTTCTTGCCACGGGGCTGATGGTTGGACTGCTTGGCGAGTCACAGCTGGCGGCGCATCAAATCGCGCTGAATGTGGCCTCGGTGGCGTTTATGGTGCCGCTTGCGATTGGCCAGGCGGCGAACGTGCGCGTCGGGTTCTGGTCAGGTGCGGGACAGCCGCTGGCCGCGCGGCATGCGGGGTTCGTCGCGCTGGGGCTGGGGGTCGGGTTTATGTGTCTGTCGGGGCTGTTTTTGATTACGGCGCCGCGGTTCATTGTCGGGCTGTATCTGCATCTCGACGATCCTGCTAATGCGCCGACTGTGGCGCTGGCCAGTTCGTTGTTGGGCGTGGCGGCGATTTTTCAGATTGTCGATGGGATGCAGACGGTAGGATCGGGGTGCTTGCGCGGGCTGAAGGACACGCGGGTTCCGATGATTGCGGCTGCGTTTGGGTATTGGGGGATTGGGTTTCCGACTGGTTATACGCTCGCGTTTCATTTTGGGCTCGGGGCCCGGGGGTTATGGTGGGGGCTCGCTGCTGGGCTCGCGAGTGTGGCGGTGTTGATGACGTTGCGGTTTCATCGCAAGAGTTTGCGGATTGTTGGGGTGGGTGGGGTTGCCGCAGGGGAGTGATTTTTTGCCTTTGCGGCGCGGGTGTTGCGACTGTGGGTTTGTCTTTGCGCTGGCATCCGCGTTATGCCTTCGTGCTTCAGGCCTTCGTGGCGCGGGCGTTGTCAGTCGGTGTTTCGGGCCTTCGCGCTGGCATCCGCGTTTTGTTAGCGTGCTTCAAGCGTCGCCCCTGTGCGGGGCGGCACCTACTTTTCTTTGCCGCCGCAAAGAAAAGTAGGCAAAAGAAAGCGGCTAACACCGCCAGTTCTTGTGTTTGCCTGAGGGCCCCCAACCGGTCCCTCACTTCACACGGCAACTTTTCTGTTCGCGTTCGTTGCCAACGCTCTCTGTACGCCTCACCCGCTTCACGCACCCGCGTCGCAGCATGCCATACCAGACAT
Organism: Paraburkholderia sp. PGU19; assembly: GCF_013426915.1. GTDB lineage: Bacteria > Pseudomonadota > Gammaproteobacteria > Burkholderiales > Burkholderiaceae > Paraburkholderia. Next base: position 1,051,390 of record NZ_AP023179.1, on the reverse strand, counting down.
TCCACTGCCGCCCAGGTGGCAAACTGTGTGTAGGCCGTAGCGCCACACACGCCTCACTCCGAACCGATAGCGCAGGCGTTCCACCCTGTAAGGGCGCCAGGCTGTACGCCGCGACAACCTACACACAGTTTGCCACCTGGGCGGCACAAACCATTCGCTGCCGCTAGCTCTTGTTCGGATGTTTGAAGCGGGTGAGGCGCTCATTCAAAGCGTTGGCAACGCGCGTGAATAGATATGCTGCCGTGTGAAGCGTAAGACCGGTTGGGGGCCCTCAGGCAGGAAGAGATGTTGGCGGTGTGAGCCGCTTTCTTTTGCCTACTTTTCTTTGCGGCGGCAAAGAAAAGTAGGTGCCGCCCCGCACAGGGGCGACGCTTGAAGCAAGCTAACGAAACGCGGATGCCAGCGCAGAAGCAAAATCGAACCACCCGCCCCGCGAAAGCTCAACCGCAAATGCCGCCGCAAAAGCAAAAAAAACCAAACCAGAAACGACCCAACCGCGACAGGTAAAATGCCCGCCGCATCCAGGCGAAAAAAACAAACCCCAAGGACCACTTCAATGCTTGCCCGCATCGCCCGTCTTTTCCCGCTGTGGGCCGTACTGGCCTCGGTCACCGCGTACTTCTCGCCGTCCTCCGTAACGGGCATCGCCCCCCACGTCACCACGCTCCTCACCATCATCATGCTGTCGATGGGCGTCACGCTCTCCATCAGCGATTTCCGCCGCGTCTTCACACGCCCCGCCCCCGTCATCGCGGGCATTGTGCTGCATTACCTCGTGATGCCCTAGCCGCGTGGGTGATAGCAAAAGCGCTGCGCATGCCGCCCGATCTGACAGCGGGCATGGTGCTGGTAGGCAGCGTCGCAAGCGGCACAGCATCGAACGTGATGATCTATCTCGCACGCGGCGACGTCGCGCTGTCCGTCACGATCAGCGCACTGTCGACGCTCGTCGGCGTGTTCGCGACGCCGCTGCTCACGCGCCTGTATGTCGACGCGTCAATCGCCGTCGACGTGCACGGCATGCTGATGAGCATCCTGCAAATCGTCGCGCTGCCGATCGTCGTCGGCCTTGCCGTCAATCATCTCGCCGGCAAGCTCGTGCGCAAGATCGAGCCCGTGCTGCCGCTGGTTTCGATGGTGTCGATCCTGCTGATCATCGCGGCCGTGGTCGGCGGCACGCAAAAGAGCATTGCGTCGGTGGGGCTCGTCGTCGCGCTGGGCGTAGTGCTGCACAACGGCATCGGCCTGCTCGGCGGCTATTGGGGCGGACGTCTGCTCGGCTTCGACGAGTCCGTGTGCCGCACCCTCGCGATCGAAGTCGGCATGCAGAACTCCGGCCTCGCCGCGACACTCGGCAAACTCTACTTCACGCCGATCGCCGCGCTGCCGGGTGCGCTGTTCTCCGTGTGGCACAACCTGTCAGGCTCGATGCTCGCAGGCTACTGGGCCGGCCGCCCTGCCAAAGGCTCGACCGCCGATCAGGACGCAAACGCACTGACCCGCGAACGCGTCTAAAGCCTGTCTAACGCTTCCCCTGCCGTTTCTTCCTGACATGCGGTCGCGCGCTTCACCGCGCGCCGCGTGTCACGGCCGCCTCTTCCGCACGGACACCGCCCCCGCTCACCGAAGCCAGGCACGCGCGTTGCAGAGGCAGATTGCGTCGCTATCCGACCCGCATTAACGATTCCCCGTAGAATGGTCCGGTCGATGGACGACGCCACGACGACCATCCGTGCCGCTCAAGTGGAGGAACAAGCGTGTCGGCTCATAACACGAACGGCGCCACCGCATCGCAGCATCAGCATGAACAACCCAGCACCCGCATCTCGCGTCACGCGCCAGGCCCGATGTTGATGCGCGCGTTCGCGCTCATCGTGTCGGCGATGTTGCTGACAGCATGCGCGACGCGCCCGCCCGCCACCGCGTTCGACCGCCCCGTCACGCACGCGCTGCCCGCCACCGACACCACGCCGCTCGCCACCGCGCTCGCCGCGCCCGAGCGCGCGCATCCCGGTCAGTCGGGCTTTCGTGTGCTGTCCGACGGCACGGAAGCGCTGCAGATGCGCATCGCGCTCGCGCGCGCGGCGACGAAGACGCTCGACATGCAGTACTACATCGCCGAAGAGGACACGACAGGCAAGCTGCTGCTCGCGGCCGCCCTCTACGCGGCGGATCACGGCGTGCGCGTGCGTATGCTGGTCGACGATCTGAACTTCAAGGACATCGACCGCGTGATGGCCGCGCTGAACTCGCACGACAAGATCGAGATCCGCGTGTTCAACCCGTTCGGCAGTTCGGAAACAAGCTTCTATCAGCGTAGCCAGAACTTCTTCACGCAGATCGGCGCATTCACGCGGCGCATGCACAACAAGGCGATGATCGCGGATAACCAGATCGCGATCGTCGGCGGCCGCAATCTCGGCGACGAATACTTCAGCGCGAGCCCGACACTGCAGTTCCGCGATATCGACGTGCTCGCGGCAGGCCCGATTGCGTCCGACATTTCCGCAAGCTTCGACGAGTACTGGAACGACAGCAACGCGTACCCTTTACGTGCACTCAACAAGCAGAAGTTCGATCCGCACGAACTCGACGACATGCGCGACGAACTGCGCGCGCACTGGCGCAAGAATGCCGATCCGTACAACGCAAAACCGCTGAACGCGACGCCGCTCGCCGCGCAGATCGCGAAAGAGGAACTGGGGCTCGTGTGGGCAAGCGCCGAGTTCAAAGTCGATTCACCCGAAAAAATGAAGCTGCCCGCCGATCAGTACAAGAGCCCGCCAATGCAGCGGCTCGTCGAACTGATGCACGACGCACAGCAGGAATTCCTCATCACGTCGCCGTATTTCGTGCCGCACCAGGCGGGCGTCGATGCGCTCGGCCAGCTCGTGCAGCGCGGCGTAGCCGTCAAGGTGCTGACCAATTCGCTCGCCGCGACGGATGCCGTCGCCGTGCAGGCGGGCTACAGTCCGTATCGTGTGCCGCTGCTCGAGCATGGCGTGCAGTTGTACGAATTCAAGCCGACGCCCGGCGACGCGGCACCGACGGCGGGCCTGTTCGGCTCGCAATCGAAAGCGAGTCTGCACGCGAAAACCTATGTGATCGACCGCAAGACGCTCGTGATCGGTTCGATGAATCTCGATCCGCGCTCCGCGCATCTGAACACGGAGCTTGCGCTGGTGATCCACAGCCCGCCGCTGGCCGGCCAGGTCGGTAGACTGTTCGACCAGGCGACGGCGCCCGCCGTCAGCTATCGCGTGACGCTCGCGACGCCGGCCGAACTCGCCGTGCTGCGCTACTCGGCGACGCCACAGGCAAAGCTCGTCTGGACCGACGAGGAAAACGGCCAGCTTCGCCGCTACAACCTCGATCCCGGCGCGGGCTTTTACCGTAACGCGCTGACGGGTCTATTCTTGTTGCTGCCAGTCGACGAGCAGTTATAACGGCGCAGTCTCATGCAGACAGATCGCAAACTGACTGCAGAGTGCGCCACTTTCCCGGAAGCCTTCCGATCACCTAGTCAAGCGGAGTAGAACATGACCGAAGATGTGCGCATGGAACGCGACACGTTCGGCGAAATCGCCGTGCCGAACGCGAAATTGTGGGGGCGCAAACGCAGCGTTCGCTGCAGAACTTCAAGATCTCGACGGAAAAGCAGTCGCCCGAACTGGTCACCGCGCTCGCGATCATCAAGCGTGCCGCCGCCGAAGTGAACCTGAGCCTGGGCGTGCTCGACGCGACCAAGGCGAAGGCGATCATGGCCGCCGCCGACGAGATCATCGAAGGCAAGCATCCCGACGAATTTCCGCTCGCGGTCTGGCAGACGGGCTCCGGCACGCAGACCAACATGAACCTCAACGAGGTGATCGCGAACCGTGCGAGCGAGCTGATGGGCGGCGAGCGCGGCGAAGCGCGCCTCGTGCATCCAAACGACGACGTGAATCGCGGGCAATCGTCGAACGACGTGTTCCCGACGGCGATGCATGTGGCAGCCGCCGTTGGCATCGTCAAGCATTTGCAGCCGTCGCTGAAGGCGTTGCGCGAGACGCTCGATAAAAAGTCGAAGGCATTCGCCGATATCGTGAAGATCGGCCGCACGCACTTGCAGGACGCGACGCCGCTCACGCTTGGCCAGGAATTCTCCGGCTATGTCGCGCAGCTCGATCACGGCGCGAAGCACGTCGAATCGTCGCTCGCGCATCTGTATGAACTGGCGCAAGGCGGCACGGCCGTCGGCACGGGGCTCAACGCGCATCCGAAGTTCGCCGGCGAAGTGGCGGCGGCGATCGGCCGGCTGACGGGCCTGCCCTTTGTGTCCGCGCCGAACAAGTTCGAGGTGATGGCGGCCGCCGACGCGCTGGTGTTCGCGCACGGCGCGTTGAAGACGCTCGCGGCGAGCATGATGAAGATCGCCAACGACGTCCGCTGGCTCGCGAGCGGTCCGCGCTGCGGCCTCGGCGAACTGTCGATTCCCGAAAACGAGCCGGGCAGCTCGATCATGCCGGGCAAGGTGAACCCGACACAATCCGAAGCGGTGACGATGCTGTGCTGTCAGGTGTTCGGCAACGACGTGGCCGTCAACATCGGTGGCGCGAGCGGCAACTTCGAATTGAACGTGTTCCGGCCGATGATCGCGCACAACGTGCTGCAGTCGGTGCGCCTGCTCGCCGATGGCATGCAGAGCTTCAACGACAACTGCGCAGTCGGCATCGAGCCGAACCGCGAGCGCGTCGATCAGTTGCTCAACGAATCCTTGATGCTCGTGACGGCGCTCAATCCGCACATCGGCTATGACAAGGCCGCGAAGATCGCCAAGAAGGCGCACAAGGAAGGCACGACGCTGAAGGCCTCGGCGTTGGCGCTCGGCTATGTGACGGAACAGCAGTTCGACGAATGGGTGCGTCCGCACGACATGGTCGGCAACGCGAAGCCCTAAAACCCTTCCCTCCCGCGAGGCTCTCTTTGCGAATTGCAGAGAGCCTCGGCGCGCGGGCTTGCTTTACACCTTGCCCTGCGCCACTTCCTCGGGCTTCAGGTCGACGATCGCATCGAGCGCGGCCTTCACGTCCATCGCGTACTTCGCGAGTGCCTTGTGTTCGTCGGTTTGCGGCTCGAACGACGGCACGGGCACGGGGCTGCCGTTCTCGTTGACGGCCACCATCACGACGAGGCAATCGGTGGTTTGCAGCAGTTCGCCGCCTTTCGGGTCGCCAGCATAGACGGACACATGGATGTGCATGCTGGTGCGCCCCGTCGCGACCACGCGCGCGCGCAGTTCGACCAGATTGCCGACGTGAATCGGCCGGCGAAAGCGGATATTGCCGACGCTGACCGTCACGCAATAGCGGCTCGACCAGACGGCCGCGCACGCGTAGGCGGTTTCGTCGATCCATTTCATCAGCGCGCCGCCGTGCACCTTGCCGCCGAAATTGACCGAGGTCGGTTCGGCGAGGAAGCGGAACGTGGTTTCTGAACGATCCAGCGGCGCAGCGGTTGGCGTGCTCATCTTGACTCCGGTCAAACAAATCGAAAGGAGCCGATTATACGAGCGCAATAAGACGGCCGCTGTGCTATCGGGCTTTGAGCCACATTCGACGCGCGCGAAATGTCGTGAAGCAACGCCCGAGCGGACTTCGATTCAGCGCAGCGCGGATGCAAAGCGCTCGCGGTAATCGAGCGGCAACACGCCGAAGCTGCGCATGAAAGCACGCCGCAAGTTCTGCTCGCTGCCGAAGCCGCAATCGATCGCAATCCGCTTCAACGGACGGCGCGATTCCGCCAACGCCCGTGACGCCGCTTCCAGCCGCATCGCCGACACCGTTTTCGCGGGCGTGCGGCCCACTTCGTCGACATAGCGCCGCGCGAACGTGCGCGGACTCATGCTCGCTTCTTCGGCAAGCCGCTCGACGGACAGGTCCCCGTTCAGGTTCGACGCCATCCAGCCATGCAGGCCGTCGAACGCGCCGCCCGCCGATGCCTGCGCCGCGAGCGCCGCGCTGAATTGCGACTGCCCGCCGGGGCGCTTGACGAACACGACGAGCCGCCGCGCGACCTGCATTGCGACGGGATGCCCGAAATCCTCCTGGATCAGCGCGAGCGCAAGGTCGATACCCGCCGTCACACCCGCCGATGTCCACACCGCGCGCGAATCGTCCTCCACGCCACCGCCGTTCAGGGGCTCACGGATGAAGATCGGCTCGGCATCCACATGCACGCGCGGGAAACGCTCAGCAAGGCGATGCGCGTCGCGCCAGTGCGTCGTCGCGCGGCGTCCGTCGAGCACGCCCGCCGCTGCCAGATAAAACGCGCCCGTGCACACCGAACAGATGCGCCGCACGTGCGGCGCGCGCCGCGCGATCCAGTCGATCAACGCGGGCTGCAGCGTGCGCGGATCGTCGACGGGATGCCGGGGATGATCAGCGTGTCGATCGGCTCGTCGTCGAGCGCATCGAGGCGCTGCGTGACGACGGGCAAGCCGGGAAACGTGTCGAGCGCGCCGCCGTCGATCGACGCGACCGTCGTCCGATAGGCAACAGGCTCGACCCGTTCACCCGGTGCCGGCGACACGCGGCGCGCGTCGCGCATGGTCAATTCTGCGCGATGAAACGCTTCGAGCGGGCCGCATGCGTCGAGCAGCACGAGTTCGGGCGCGACCGCGAACACGATGTGGCGAACCTGCGGCGCGGGCGTGTCGAAGGTGTCGTCGGAAGCGTGGGGCATCAATGGATCCTTAAGAGCGGCATGGCTCGACCGTTCACATGCCCGATGCCGCAACCACGCGTCTTCGCGACCACGCAAACGCGATCGTTGCCAGCGCGGCGAGCGCGAGAAACGGAAAAATCGCCAGGTTGATCGCGGCCCAACCGAGATGTGCCAGCATCTGCCCCGCGCACAGCGAGCCGAGCGCGGAAAATGCGAAGGTGGTGAATTCGCTGGTCGCCTGCGTCTTCGCGCGCTCGGACGGCCGGTACGATTGCGCGAGCAAGGTCGTGCCGCCGACGAACATCAGGTTCCAGCCGACGCCGAGGCACGCGAGCGCGGCATAGAAATGCGGCAGGTCGGTCGAGCGCAGCGCGAGCACGCCGCACAGCGCCGACAGCACGATGCCCGCGCCGATCACGCGCAGCACGCCGAAACGCGCGATCAGACGCGCCGAGAAAAACGACGGCGCGAACATGCCGACCAGATGCCACCGGATGATCTGCGCGCCATCGCCGATCGAGTGCCCGCACGCGACGGCGGCGATCGGCGTCGCCGTCATCACGAACATCATCACGGCGTAGCCGAGCGCATTGTTCGCGAGCGCGGCCACGAAGATCGGCTGGCGGACGATCGCGCGCCAGGGCCGCGCGGGTTCGCGGTGCGCGGCGGCGTCCATGTGCGGCGCGGCATCGCGGTAGAGGCTCGCCAGCAGCGCCATCGACAGCAGGCCGAGTCCCGTCACGAGCGCGTATGAGCCGGCAAAGGCGACGGGCGCGAGCCAGTCCTTGCTCCACGCGGCCAGCGCCGGTCCTAGCACGGCGGCGACGACGCCGCCCGTGAGCACCGTCGAGATCGCGCGGCTCTTGGCATCGGCGGGCACGGCGTCGGCGGCGGCAAGCCGGTAGTACTGCGCGAACGCCTGGAACACGCCGACGGTCGCTGTGCCCGCGCAAAACGCCCAGAAGCTCTGCTGAAAAATCGCGTACACGGAGATCGCGCCGCCCGCCGCGCCGATGCCCGCGCCGAGCAGAAAGCCCGCGCGGCGGCCGATGCGCGCCATCAGGAACGACGCGAAGACCGTCGTCAGCGCGGCGGCGACGGTGATCAGCGAAAACGGCAGCGTGGCAAGCGACTTGTCGGCGGCGAGCGTGTAGCCGACGAGACCCGTGAGCGTCAGATCGATCGATACCGACGACGTGTAGAGCGCCTGGCAGACAGCAAGCACGCGCGCGGCGCGCCGGCCGTGCGGGTCGGCGTGGCCCGGCACATCGCTGCGGATGGCGGAAGCGGCGGTAGGAGACGGCGGCATCGGTGGCCTCGAGGCTGAGTGACGATGCCGGCATCGTCACATCGATCGCGTTGGCAGAAAGGCCAATGATGCATCAATTTCTGCCACATCTGCCAGTTTGGCACGCGTGGTTCGCGCGGCGACGCCGGATGCCGCGCGCGTATCACTTGCGGTACGTGACGCCTTCGTCGATCGTGCCGTACATCGTGATGCTGCCCGACCCGGCCGACGACGAGCCCGAGCCGCCCTGCGCGCACGCGCTGCAAAGGACGACGGCGATGACCACGGCAAACAGGATTTTCATGACTGCGTTGTTCGCTAAACAGAAGAAAGCCCTTTCGATTCTAGCCTGTCTGGTTTGACGACCGCAGATTGCCTCGCCCCACGGCGCACGCGAGAATGCATGCGACGCTTCACGACAACCTGAAACATCGAATGCGCGTTGCGCCTAGAGTGGAGCCATGACTAGCGAAACCAGAAACAGGAGACCCTGATGGCCGCTGCGTTTCCCTCCGAACCCAATCACTTTCCGGGCCTGAGCCGCATCGGCGCGCTGCTCGCCGATCCTGGCCGCGCCGCGATGCTGTGGGCGCTGATGGACGGCACCGCGCGTCCCGCAGGCGAGTTGACGCTGATTGCGGGCCTGTCGCCTTCGGCGGCGAGCGCCCATCTCGCGCGGCTGACGGACGGCGGGCTGCTCGCGCTCGAAGTGCGCGGGCGGCATCGCTATTTCCGGATCGCGTCGGCGGAAATCGCGTCGACCATCGAGGCGCTCGCCAACGTCGCCCAAGCCACGGCCCCGCAACGCGCCGTGCCGCGCCCGGCGCGCACCGTGCCCGTCGACATGCGCTACGCGCGCACCTGCTACGACCACATGGCGGGCGAAGTGGCCGTGCGGGTCTACGAGCGGCTCATCGACGGCGGCCTGCTGACCGTCCACGGCGATGCGCTCGAAGCGACCTCAGACGGTGCGGCGCTGCTCGCGCAATGGGGCATCGACGTGTCGCAGCAGCGCGGACGCCGCCGGCGCTTCGCGTGCACCTGCCCGGACTGGAGCGAGCGGCGCCCGCATCTCGGCGGCGCGCTCGGCGCCGCACTGCTCGATTCGTGGTCGTCGCAGGGCTGGGTCGAGCGCACCGACCGGCCGCGAATCCTGCGCGTGACGCCCGTCGGCCATCGTCAGTTCGACGCCTTTCTGGCCCACTGACGAACGATTCGTCCGACCAAAGCAATCCACGCGACAACTTTTGTTACAGCGCCGTCTGGATGGCTTACAAATGAGAGCGCCTTGAAACAGGGGCCAAAGGTACAGTGATTTCACACGGCGCCGCCTGACGCGGCGCCCGATGGAGCGACAACCATGAAATCACTCGCCACACCCGCCAAGACATCCCGACACACTCACCCTGCCCTTCGACGCGATGCGCGTGGAGCTTCGCTCGTGGCGCTCGCCGTCGCTGGCGCGCTGACGGCCTTTGCGTTGCGGCCCGCCGCGGCGCAGGAGGCGCCGCCGCCCGCCAACTACGCGCAAGGCAACGCGCAAGCTGCGCCTGACACCGATCCGCCCGGACGTATCGCGCGCCTGAACTACATGGCAGGCACGGTCACGACCGAACCGGCGGGCGCATCGGACTGGTCGTACGCGCAGGTCAACCGCCCACTCACGACGGGCGACCAGTTGTGGAACGACAAGAATGCGCGCTCGGAACTGCACATCGGATCGACCGCCGTGCGCATGGGCGAGCAAACCAGCCTCGACATCCTCAACCTCGACGACAACAGCGCGCAGCTGAAAGTCGCGCAAGGCACGCTGTCGACACGCGTGCGCGCGATCGCACCCGGCTCGTCGTATGAGATCGACACACCGAACCTCGCGTTGGGCGTGAACGGCCCCGGCGATTACCGCGTCGACGTCGCGCCCGACGGCAGCAGCACCACCGTCACGGTGCGCAGCGGCAGCGCGACCGTCTATGGCGACAACGGGCAGGTGCCCGTCGGCGCCGGTCAGCAGGTCACGTTCACGGGCACGAGCCTGCAGCAGGCGGCCGCGAGCGGTGCGCCCGGAGCCGATCCGTTCGATCAATGGGCAGCGAGCCGCGATGCCGCCGAGGAGCGCTCGGTGTCGGCGCGCTATGTATCGCGCGAAATGCCCGGTTATCAGGATCTCGACGCGAACGGCACGTGGCGGAGCACGCCGCAGTACGGGCAAGTGTGGACACCGAATCAGGAGCCCGCCGGCTGGGCGCCGTATCGCGACGGCCATTGGGCCTGGCAGGCGCCATGGGGCTGGACATGGGTCGATGACGCGCCGTGGGGCTTCGCGCCGTATCACTACGGCCGTTGGGCCTATGTCGACGATTCGTGGGCGTGGGTGCCGGGAGAGGCCGCTGTCAGCGAGCCGCCCGTTTATGCGCCTGCCCTCGTCGCCTTTGTCGGCGATGGAGATGGCGGCGGCGGTGACTGGGGCGTGAACCTCGCTGTCGGCGGTGTGGCGGCGGCGGGTCTCGCGTGGTTTGCGCTCGGACCCGGCGAGCCGTGGCATCCGCACTGGGGCCGCGATCATGACTGGAGCCCGCGCTATTACGAGCGCGTGAACAACACGGTCATCGTCAACAACCGCGTGGATATCCATAACAACATCCACAACACGTACATCAACTATCGCGCGCCCGGCGCCGTGACGGCGATGCCCGCGACGGCGTTCGTCCACGGGCAGCCGACCAACCGCTTTGCGCATCGCGCCGATCCCGCGCAATGGCACAACGCGCGCTTCAATGCGGGCGCGCCGGGCATCGCGCCCGTCAGGCAGAGCTTCGGGCCGGGCACGCGCAACGCCGCGTACCGGCCGCCTGCGAACGTGATGGCGCGACCTGTCGTTGGTACGCGCAATCCGGGGATTCCCGCTGCGTTTCATGACAGGCTCGCGCAGAACTTCGCGCAAGGCGGTCACGGACGCGTGCCGGGCGCGGGCGAGCCGATCGTTCATACGTCGGTGCCGGCGCGCTTCGGCGCGCCGACGCTCGGCGGGAATGGGCCGGTCGCGAATGTTCGTGTCGTGCGCTCGCATGCGCCGGGGCAGATGCCTGGCGCCATGCCGGGTGCGCCGATGGCGGGTGGCGCAGGGGGTCCGGGCGCTCAGCGGCCCGGCGGCGGCGCACCGCAGGGCAATGGGCAACCGCAAGGCGTGCCGGGACACGGCTTCATACCCGGACAGATGGCGGGGGCGCCCAATGGCCAGCGACCGGGCGGCCGCGAGGTACAGGGCAATGGACAGCCGCACAGTGTGCCAATGCAGCCGGGGAATGGCGTACCGCGTCCGCCGCAATTTGCGGGTGGCCGCCCGATGAACGGCATGCCGCAACAGCCGGGTCAGCCCGGAAGCGCGCAACGGCCCGATATGGCCGCCGGTCAGCAGCGTGAACCTGCCTGGGCACAGCAACATGCGCCGATGGCGCAGCAACACGGAAATCCGCAGCAGTTCGGCGCGGCGCAGACGCCTGGACAGCGTTCGCCTATGTCACAGCCGGGTCAGGTCGCGCAGCAGCGTGAGCCAGCGCAGAGACCGGGGAATAGTTTCGGCGGCGGCGTCGTACAAGGACAGCCGGCGCATGGGCAGGATCAGCGCGGGCAACCCGCACCGATGCAGCAGGCTCAGGCGCAACCACGTCCGGAGATGCATCCGCAGCCGCAGGTCCAGCAACCACAGGTCCAACAGCAGCCGCGAGCCGACATGCATCCGCAACCGCAGCAGCAGGCGCGTCAGGAATTCCATCCGCAGCCGCGTCCGGAGGTTCGTCCGCAGCCGCAGCAACCACAGCAGCAGGCCCGCCAGGAAATCCGGCCGCAACCTCAACCACGTCCGGAGTTTCATCCGCAACCGCAGCAACCACAGCAGCAGGCGCGCCAGGAATTCCATCCGCAGCCGCAGCCTCAGCCTCAACCTCGTCCGGCGCCGCAGCAGGTGCAGCAGCCGCATCCGCAACCTCAACCCCAGCCCCAGCCGCATCAGGAACAGCGCACGACGGGCGGCGGACACGACGAGCATCATCGCGGATAAAACTCCGCGTCACGCCGCAAACAGAAACGCCCGCCGCAATTCGCGGCGGGCGTTTTTTTCGTTCAAGCCAAAGAAAAACCGTCTACAGATCAGATCGCCATCGGCGCCGTCAGCGGTTCATGGTGGCGATAGCCGACCAGCGAGAAATCGGACGGCTCGATCTTCTCCAGCCACTCAGGCTCGTACACGCCCGTCTTGGCATAGTCGGGCACGCGTTCCGAAATCGCGAGTTGCGGGCTTTCATACGGATCGCGCATCAGTTGCTGCTGCAACATGTCGAGCTGATTCTCGTAAATATGCGCATCGCCGATGAAGTAAGTGAACCAGCGCGGCGTATAGCCCGTCAGGCGGCCGACGAGGTGCAGCAGCGCCGCCCCTTCCGTCAGGTTGAACGGCGTGCCGAGCCCGACGTCGTTACTGCGAATATAGAGGCACAGCGAAATCTCGCGCTTCGCGACGTTTGGCAGAAACTGGTACAGCAGATGGCACGCCGGCAGCGCGATTTCCTCGAGCACGGCCGGATTCCACGCATGAAACAAAATCCGACGGTCGGACGGGTTTTTCATGATCGTGTCGAGACACTGGCGAATCTGGTCGATCGCCTTGTACAGCAGTACCTTCCGCACGCCGTCTTCCTCGAACCGGGTGACGGGCGCGTACCCGCGCGATGCCGCGTCTTCCAGCTGCGCGCTCGCTGTCGCGTCGAGCACCTTGTAGGCGGGCCACTTGCGCCACTGCACGCCGTACACGTCGCCGAGGTCGTCCGACCCTTGCCGGTAGGGATTGGCGAGCCACTGCGCGTTTTCGTTCGCGTTCCCGTCCCAGACCTTGCAGCCGAGCGCGCGGAAATCGGCGGCACTGCGCGACGCGCGCAGAAAGCCGATCAGTTCGCCGATCGCCGACTTGAACGCGAGCTTCTTCGTCGTCACGGCGGGGAAACCCTGCTGCAGATCGAAGCGCAACATCGCCCCCGGCAAGCTGATCGTGCGGATGCCGGTGCGGTTTTCCTGCCAGCTGCCGGTATCGAGGATCGTGCGGACGAGGTCGAGGTACTGTTTCATGCGGGTTCCTTCGGCAGGACGCGGACGCGCCGGACCGTTTTTGGGAAAAACCCGATTCTAGCAAGCCGGGCGAACGCACGTGAACGCGCAGGTAGCGCCGGGCAGAAAGGTCGCAAATGCAACCATCGCAAGTCTGAACGCTTCATGCGCGGCAGAACGCGGCATTCAGGAAGCGGCGCTTCGCAAACAAAAAAGCCCGGTCAATCGACCGGGCTTTTCGCCCTTACACCAGCCCGTTAGCCGCGAGGCGGCGCGCTTAGAGATGCGGCATCGTCGACGGCATCTCCGCGTGCGGCGCGAGCGGCTCGCTTTCCATATGCCGCATGCCGTGCGAGCACAACAACCGGTACAGCGTGACGCGCGAGATGCCCAGCTCCTGCGCGGCATCGCCCAGACGGCCGCGATGACGCAGCAGCGCCAGTTCGATCGCCTGCCGCTCGGCGGCCTCGCGCGCCTGGGCAAGCGACACGGGCACGATTTCGACGTACTCGGCCAGTTCGAGATCGCGCGCAGTGATTGCCCGCCCTTCCGACATCACGATCGCACGCCGCACGCGGTTGATCAGCTCCCGCACGTTGCCCGGCCAGCTGTAGTTGTGGAGCGCCGCGATGGCATCGGGCGCGAAGCCGCGCAGCCGGCGGCTCGCATCTTTCCTGAAACGTTCGAGCATATGCCGCGCGAGCAGCTCGATGTCCTTGCCGCGCGCGCGCAGCGGCGGCTCGTCGATCTGCAGCACGCACAGCCGGTGATACAGGTCCGAGCGAAACCGCCCTTCGATCATCGCCGTGTTCATGTCGACGTGTGTCGCGGAAATGATCCGCACGTCCACTTCGATCGAGCCATGTCCGCCGAGCCGCTCGACCTTGCGCTCCTGCAGGAAGCGCAGCAGGCTCGCCTGGCTTTCGAGCGGCAGATCGCCGATTTCATCGAGGAACAGCGTGCCGCCGTTGGCCGCCTCGACGCGCCCGATCTTGCGCTGGTTCGCGCCCGTGAACGCGCCGCGCTCGTAGCCAAACAGCTCCGATTGCAGCAGATGCGGCGGAATCGCGCCGCAGTTGATGGGGATGAACGGCGCGTTGCGGCGCGACGAGCGCTCGTGAATGGCAACGGCCGTGAGTTCCTTGCCGGTGCCCGATTCGCCGGAAATGAAGACGGGCGCATCGGTCATCGCGACCTTGCGGATGGAACGGAACAACGCGAGCATCGCGTCGCACGAACCGACCATTTCGCCTTCCGTGCCGCCTTGCGATGCGTCATTGGACGCCGGTTCGCCAAGCGAAACCATGCCATATGCGTGACCCACCGAATCGACGATCCGGTCGCCCGAATACGGCACGGTAACGTAATCGAAACAATAGTCGCGTACTAGCCGGCGTAATGCGGCATCCTGCAACTGGCCTGCCATCGTGGTGGCGACCCAGCCGACATTCGGCATGGTCAGACAGGATTCAAACGCCGCGATTTCATGCTGCTGGAAACAGCTCGACAGATCGAGCAGACCACCCGCCGCCATCCCCGAGCGTACGGCGCGGCGGGCATCGCGTGCCGAACCGACAACCTCGACATGCCACCCGCGCTCATGAAAACGCGTGTTCAACTCCGCGCTTGGATCTCTTGATACGTAAATCAGTTGCCGCGTGGCGGATTCCATTATTCAGATCCTCTCGTCAACGAACGTTAAGGATGACGGCATGTGCTGATCTGGATTTAGCTGAGAGGCACGCCTATTCGCACGGGATTCGCAAACAGCGAAAACCGAACGGCCATTCCATTCCGTACGGACAGCTGATCCCCGAAAAACGGCGCGTGTATTGAAACGGCCCAGTAGTGGGCTTTTTTAAAAACGTGTTGCTGTGGTTGAGAGCTTACTATACGCGCGAGCCGTCGAAAACAAATATGCGAATTAAATCGTTCAGCCTTGCCCGGTAAGGGTTTGCGGTTCATCGGCATGCGCTTTGGGGACCGATTAAAACGGTGGAAGCGCATTCACCATACTTTTTTATCAACGTACTACGCATGGCTCGCGCTTAACGCATGGATTTGAAATCCGCGTGTTTTCAGCGTCAGGTTTCAGACCTGAAACGTTTACGTCCGATTTGACTCGACGGACAGCCGAACCATTTCGCCACGTCCAATTGCATCAATGGATTGCGACGGATGGCACACGTTTCGCTAAATGTCCCGCACCAAGGAGAGACATCATGCGACTCGTTTTCCGCATCGACTCGAACCACATTTCAATGCTGCCCGCTGGCCTTGCCGTGTGCGTCGCACTCGCGCTTTCGTCAATGTCGGCCGTTGTTTACGCCCAGGCATCCTTGACGGATGCGACAAACGCGACGACGGCGACAGCCGCGCAACAGACAACGGAAGTCGCCACGGACGAAACATCGAACGTGACTGCGGACACGACGACCGGCGTCGATATTGCTAACGGCGTGCCGGCCGACAGCGCCGCGATGAGCGACTTCGCGCTGGACGACCAGGTGCTGTCGCGCCAGCGCGGCGGCGCGGCGGGCATGGTGATGGTCGCGGTGACGCCGCAGTTGACGCGCGGCTCGGCCGTGACGCTGTGGGACGAAATCGCGCCGCCGTCGCCGCTGCCCATTCCCATCGATGCCGCGCGCGCCGCGCAAGGCAACGTAGCGAACTACCAGAGGAAGTAACACAACAACACGACATCGCACGCAAAAGAGACCAGTGCAGACTGTTTCGCACTCCAAACTGGATAGCCGGGGACATACAAAATGATCGCTTCATGGGGAAGGCTGTGCAGCCGCGCAATGGGTGCAGTTAGCACGACTGGCGCGCCACGGCTCGCGACACGGCTGGCCGTCATCGCTGGTCTGTGCGCCGCCGGTTTCGCCGGCGCGGCCTTCGCACAGGCCGCGAACCCGGGCGACATCGTCGTGCAGCGCGAAATCACCCCGCGCATCGCCTATGCGCCCGTGCCAAAAGATCAGGACCCCGTCAGCGCGCGCGTCTCGACCTTCCCCGGCACCACCTTCAACCCGACGATGGCGCAAGTCGCGTCGGATGCCGATCTGACCAACGCGCACGGCTCGACGGGCCTCGACAGAAACGTCGCGGGCGGCGCCGGCCTGCAGGCCGTCACGCGCATCCTCACGGGCAACACCACGAACAACAACGTCGCGCTCAACTCGGGCGGCATCGGCCAGCCGGCTCCGGGCATCGGCGGCAATATTTCCGCGTCGGTGACGGGCTCGCTTGCACCGCTGTCCACCGCACTCGGCGGCGCGCTCGGAGGCCTCGGCAAATGAACACGCTACTTCGCCCGATTCCGCTCCTCGCAGCCCTCGCCCTGGTCGCCGCACAACCGTCGTACGCGCAGCAGGTGGGACGCGTGAGCGGCGACGCGAGCATCGCCACGGGCGCCGCCGTCAGCGCGACGGGCGCGATCACGGTGAACCAGGCCGCGGGCCTGAACAACGCGCAGGCCAACCAGTTGACGATCACCAACGGCGACGCCGTCGCAAACGACAACGCGAGCATGCAGAGCGCCACCGCGCGGGCGCGGGTGCCGAGCGCGCGCGCGTCGATCGAAGGCAACGCATTTTCGAGTTCGTCCGGAGCGGTGATGGTGAACCAGTCTGCGGGCGCAGGGAATCTCCAGCGCAACAGTGTGCTGCTCGGCACTGCCGCGCCAGGGGTCGAGACCGTCTCGGATGGGGTGCTATCCGCGACGGCCGCGCATAACGGCGGTCAGAGTCAGGCGGTCGCACCACAAGGCGTCCGCGAGGCCAGCATTTCCAGCGATGCCTTCAAGAACGTCAATGGAATCGTGCAGATCAACCAGACTGCCGGAGCCGGTAATGCCACGGCGAACAGTTTCGTGCTCCGTCCCCCGGCGGGCACTCTTTTCTAACTGACCACAACTAGTATCGGAGCGAAACCATGAAGCGCACTCTCATTGCAGCAGCCGTCCTCGCCGCCGCTTCCACCAGCGCCTTTGCGAGCCCGCTGAAGAACCCGTTCATTTTCAATGCGACGCTGGTCGGAGAAGCCGTCGGGATCGAAGGGTTCGTCACGCTGTTCGGCTGCGTCGGCGTCTCCAGCACGGCGGGCGCCGTCGTCAACAACACACAGCACGCGTACGCGAACACCTCGCTCAGCCCGAATGCGCAGTCGTACACGTCCGGCTCCGTGACGACGCGGATCGACAACAGCTACAAATCGATCAACAGCAGCGGCAGCGCATGGGCTTCGCTGTCGACCTCGCACTCGTCTGAGTCGTCTCACGCGCAGGGCTATCAGTCTTCGTCGGGCTACGCGTACGGCAACCAGAGCAGCTCGGTCAAGGGCGGCGGCTTCGAGTTCAGCGCGCAGGCAGCGGAAATCGGCGGCAGCTTCAGCCATGAAAGCCAGAACGCCGGCGGCCACATCTCGGCGGGCGGACATGCAGGCGTCAGCTACGAATCGGCTTCCGGCTACAACCCGTGGACGGGCGTTTCCTCGGGCCATGCCAGCATTTCGGGTGGCCTGTCGGCTGGTTACAAGGAATCGAGCTATCGCAACAGCGAGCAGATCGGCGGCTCGTTCGGCGCAGTCGAAGGCTCGGGCCAAGGCAAGGTGTGGGGCTACCAGGCGAACCAGGGCTCCGGCTACGCGGCCCACGGCGAGCAGTCGAGCGGCTATGAAGTCGAGAACTCCAAAACGCACGACAGCTTCGCTGCGCAGTGGGGCTTCAACTCGTCGACCGCGAAGACGGACGTGGAAGTGTATGGCTCGGTCACGCAGCACATCAACACGCAGAAGGCGGGCAACCTGACGGCGACGACGGGCAGCAACGCCGCGCAGAACGTGAGCGGCAACATCGGCGTCAACATCGCGGAAGGCGTCAACAACGCGCAGGGCAACGACGCTGCGCTCGCTTCCGTCGATGCCGGCAACGTGTTCGGCAACGCTCAGGTCTTCAACAGCCAGAGCTCGGGCGGCAAGGCCAGCATCAACAACTTCAACGTGAACGCCTCGGTCGGCGACGGTTCGCTGCAGTACGCATCGGGCAACGTCGGCGTGAACGTCGCGTCGGGCATCAGCAACGTGCAGAACAACAGCATGGCGGCTTCGACGTCGACGGTCTCGCGCAGCCACGGCAGCGCAGCGATGGTGGCGACGGATGACTCGTCGCAAACGGCGGGCGTGGACTTCCGTGGCTCGTTCGAAGGCACGGCGACGCTCGGCGCAGGCGCGCTCAGCCACGCGACGGGCAACATCGGCGTGAACATCGCGGGCGGCGCGGGCAACGTGCAGCACAACGGGCTCGCGATCGCTTCGATGAACACCAGCCGCTAAAAAGGCGGCTGAAACAGGCAGCGAAACAAGCAGCCATACGGGATGCGCCGGCGGCCAATGCAGCCGCCGGCGCGACTTGGCAGGAGACCAGCATGTCCGGGTTTGTCCGGTTCCCGGCGTTACGACCCGCCGCGACTGTCGTTGCGCTCGTTACTTGCACGTTGTGTGCGCGAGTGAACGCACAGGCGAGCGTCGACACGTCTACCCTCGCAGGTATTCCGCTTACCAAAACGGTGCACTCGATGAGGGACCTGCGTTACCGCCATATCGTCAGCCAGCAGTTCGATTACAGCTGCGGTGCGGCGGCGCTCGCAACCCTCCTCAAGTACGGCTACGGCATCGACATCCCCGAGACGGACCTGATCCGCCGGATGATGGTTTTCTCGACGCCGGAGGTCGTGGTCAAGAACGGCTTTTCGATGCTCGACATGAAGAAGTTCGTCGAGACGATCGGGCTGCGGGGCCGCGGATTCCGCGTGAACACGGACGCGCTGTATCACCTCCAGGTGCCCGTCATGGTTCTGATGAACCTCGACGGCTATGAGCATTTCGTGATCGTCAAGCATGCGCAGGACGGTCGCATCTTCATCGCGGACCCCGCTCTCGGCAACCGGATATTGCTCGAGGAAGACTTCGCGAAGACATGGAATGGCCTCGTATTCGCAGTCGTCGGGAAACCTTTCAGGGAGGATTCCCCGCTGTTGCAGGACAACGAATCGCTGGCCTTGCGGCTGCGCGAGCGCGCGCTCGCCAACGGCACGGCCGCGACTCCCTTTGTCGAATACGGCTTGATCAAGGCAGACCTGTTCTGACTCACCCATGAAGCACTACCTCAACCAGCCCGCCCGCACCTGTCTCGCGACATTGATCGCCACGGCATGCGGCCTCGCAACCAGCGCTTTCGCCGCAGACGTCTCGACGTCGCGCGACGTGGCGCCGGCGGCGATCCAGTGGCAAAGCGTCGGGGATGATGTGCTCGCCCAGCAGACCGGAAAAGGCGCGGGCGGACAAATGATCTCCGGTTTCGTATTGAACGTACTGTCGCAATGGCAGTTGCCGAACGGCGCGAATGCGCTCGCGCAAGGCACGCTCTCCGTTGCCACCAATGCGGCGAACGCGCTGACGGCCAACGTCAGCACGCTTGCGCGCGTCACCGACGGCCGCGGCAATCCGGGCGCAGACCCGAATGCCCAGACGATCGGCGGACAACGCATCGCGGTCAACGGCGTATCGCAGGTCACGCAGGTGGCGGGCGATCGCAACGTCGGCTTCAACACGGCGACGATCGACTTCAACAACAATCCGCAACTGCTGTCAGGCGGCACGAATGCACAGAGCGCCGCGGCCTCGAACACGGCGGGCAACATCAAGGCGGGCATCTCGTTCGGCAACGGCGGCGTGAGCGTCGCGCTGCAGACGCCTGCCGGCATCGCATCGCAAACCATTGCACCCAGCAACGCGCAACAGGCCGGCGCGATTGCCCAACTACTGCAGATCGCAGGCAATAACCAGCAAGTCGCCAACCAGTTGCAGCTCTCGTTGCAGACGACGCCCATGTCGTCCGCGATGCTGCGCCAGGCCGGCGTACTACAAGCCCTGCAAAACGCGGTGAATGCAAGGAGATAGGGCGGGCCGCGACCCGTCAGCAGGCGTCATCAGGAGGAAAAGTCGTACAGAAAGCGGCGGCACGAAGCATAAGAACCAGCCAAGTGCAGCCAGATTCACCGGGGGAAGAATAATGATGATTAACACAACAGGCAGGAAGCCGCGAGTCCGACTCGCGGCTATTCCTGCTGCGGCGATGCTGTTCGCGCTGTCACAGGGGGTTTCCGCACAAGCCATCAACAACCAGTCGCTCGAGGAGCGGCTCAACACGCTGATGCGTGTCGTCGACGAGCAGCAGCGGCAGATTCACTCGCTCGAACGGCAGGTGACGAATCTGGAAATGTCGCAGCGCGGCCGCGGCGCGCCTGGCTATGGCGCGCCCGCCGGCAGTGAAGCAGTTGCCGAGCAGCCGGGCGCGGACGGCCTGCCGATGCCGCTCCCGCCGCTAGCCCAGGTGACGCCCGGCGCGCCTGCGCCGGGCAACGCGACGGGCACCGCGACGGGCGTACCCGTCAATCCGCCCGCGCCGGAAGGCTCGACGTCGGCTGGCTCGCCCGGCACCAGCAATCCCAACGCGCAGGCGAGCGGCCCCGGCATGCCGGAAGGCGCCGTCGGCCAGACCCAGAAAGCCGCCGAGCCGGTACGAACGCAGGCCGAGGAAGCCGTCGTGCAGCGCGAGCACGCGCCGCTCTTCGATCACAAGCTGACACTGGACTGGGGTATCAGCGATACCTACTACGACCGCCGGCAACTGCAGCTGTCGGGCTTCCTCGCGCTCGACGCGATCTTTCTCGGCAACATCAACCTGGGGCAGACCAAGTCGCACCAGGTGATGGCCGATCTCGACGTGCGCTACGGCCTCACGGACCGCATCAGCGTCGACGTCGACGTGCCGTATATCTACCGGCACAGCCAGTTCATCGTCGGCGGCGCGGGCGGCGCGGCGAATACGCTGTCGGACGCGTCCGTCAACTCGAACGCGATAGGCGACGTGAACTTCGGGTTCTACTACCAGATCCTGAAGGAGACCAACAGCATCCCCGACGTGGTCGGCAGCCTGCGCGTGAAAGCGCCGACGGGCACCTCGCCGTTCGGCATCAAGGTCGTGCAGCTCGAGCCGGACAACACCAACCTCGTCGCGCCGTCGAAGCTGCCCACGGGCACGGGTTTCTGGAACCTGACGGCGGGCCTGTCGGTACTGAAGACCTATGACCCTGTCGTGCTGTTCGGCAGCCTGTCCTACACGTACAACATCGCGCGCTCGTTCTCGGACATCTCGTCGATCGCTGGGCAGACGCAGCCCGCGACCGTGAAGCTCGGCGATATCTTCCAGCTCGGCGCGGGCGTCGCGCTCGCATTCTCCGACAAGGACTCGGCCAGCATCTCGTACACGCTCGCGCTGCAGCCCGCGTCGAAAACGAAGGCGCCCGGCGGCGATTACGTGAGCGTGCCGGGCAGCGAGACGACGGCAGCCGTGATGAATTTTGGCCTGAACCACGTAGTGAACAAGCATCTGACGATCAACGGTTCGGTATCGATCGGCATGACGCCCGACGCGCCGAACTATGTGATCGGCGTGCGCTTTCCCTATACCTTTTGACGTGACACCGATACGAGGCAGATCGTGCGCGAAACTTCTCATCTGAGCTCCGTTCCCCCGCTCGCCGGCTCCGGGTTGCGTCTTGCCGTGTCACGCGGGAGCGACACGCCCGCGGCGCATCCCGTGGGCGTCGACGCGCCGCGCGGCGCCGCAACCGATCCCGGCGCGCGAATCCTGCTGTACGCCGCGCGCACGCCCGACGACGCGCTCGTCGAGCATCTGAAGAGCCGCGGCTGGAGTGTGCTGGTCGCCCGCTCGGCGCACGAGATCGGACGGCTCGTGAAGCCCGCGACGATGTGCGCGGGAATCGTCGACATGGCGAGTTTCGCCGTGCGCGACCTGCCGGGCCTGGAGGCGAGCTTGCGCGCGCAGCAGGTCGGCTGGATCGCGCTGGCGAATCCCGAACGGCTCGCGGACCCGGCCGTGCGGCGGCTGATCCGCCACTACTGTTTCGACTACGTGAAGATTCCCGTGGCGAACGCGACGATCGACTATCTGGTCGGCCACGCGTACGGCATGGTCAATCTGTGCGACGCCGACCTGCCGCCCGACACCACGGGCGCGAGCGACGACGAGATGGTCGGCACCTGCGAAGCGATGCAGCAGCTGTTCCGCACCATCCGCAAGGTCGCGAACACCGACGCGAGCGTGTTCATCTCGGGCGAATCGGGCACGGGCAAGGAACTGACGGCGCTCGCGATCCACGAACGCTCGCCGCGCCGCAAGGCGCCGTTCGTGCCGATCAATTGCGGCGCGATTCCGCATCATCTGCTGCAGTCGGAGCTGTTCGGTTACGAGCGCGGCGCGTTCACGGGCGCGAACCAGCGCAAGATCGGCCGCGTCGAATCGGCCAACGGCGGCACGCTGTTTCTCGATGAAATCGGCGATCTGCCGATGGAAAGCCAGGCGAGCCTGTTGCGCTTCCTGCAGGAAGGGAAGATCGAGCGGCTGGGCGGCCACGAATCGATCTCCGTCGACGTCCGCATTATCTCGGCGACGCACGTCGATCTGGAAGGCGCGATGGGTGATGGGCGCTTCCGCCAGGATCTGTTTCACCGGCTGTGCGTGCTGCGTGTGGACGAGCCACCGCTGCGCTCGCGCGGCAAGGATATCGAGTTGCTTGCGCATCATATTCTCGGCAAGTTCAAGACGGACAATGCGCGCAAGATTCGCGGCTTCACGCCCTCGGCGATCGAGGCGATGTACAACTACCACTGGCCGGGCAATGTACGCGAGCTGATCAACCGGGTGCGCCGCGCGATCGTGATGGCAGAGAACAAGCTGATTTCCGCCGAGGATCTCGACCTCGCGCACTTCAGCGAGCAGCAGACGATGAGTCTTGCGCAGGCGCGCGAGGCCGCCGAAAAGCGTGCAATCGAAGTCGCGCTGCTGCGGCACCGGCACCGGCTCAACGAGGCGGCGACGGATCTGGGGATTTCGCGTGTGACGCTGTATCGGCTGATGGGCACGCATGGATTGCGCGATACCTCGACTGACGATAAGGCGGGTTTCAAGGGCGATGAGAAGGCTGATGGCAAAGGTGTGTATGGGGCGACCACGAATCGCGCGAGTGACGTTTTGTTCTGTTTGCGGACGTGGCTTCGCGCTTCGCGTCGGTATGCTTGAGTGACACGCATTCTGGCGGACGGCGCGCGGTCGGGTAGAATCGGCTTCCGCTTTCTATCCGCTTCACTCTTCGCATGACGACGCTGACCCTGATCGTCGCTCGCGCCCGCAATGGCGTGATCGGCCGTGATAACCAGTTGCCCTGGCGGCTGCCCGAAGATCTCGCGTTCTTCAAACGCACGACGCTGGGCGCGCCTATTGTCATGGGGCGCAAGACGCATGAATCGATTGGGCGGGTGCTGCCCGGGCGGCGCAATATTGTTGTGACGCGGGATGCGCAGCGGCGCTTCGACGGGTGCGATGCCGTTACTAATCTCGATGATGCGTTGGCGCTCGCTGAGCGTGATGGGGCCGCGGAGGTGTTTTTGATCGGCGGCGCGCAGTTGTATGAGGAAGGTGCGCGGCGCGCGGATAAGATGATCGTTACTGAGATTCATGCCGACTTTGACGGTGATGCCAGGTTTCCGGCGCCTGATCCGGCGATTTGGCACGAGGTTTCTCGTGAGACGCATCGGGCTAAAGAGCCGAATGATTTTGAGTATGCGTTTGTGACTTATCGGCGTGTAGCGCGGTAGGTTTTGTTTGTCTGCGACGCTGTTGGTTGGTGTGCGTTCGCTGTGTTAGCGGTTGGTTCTCTTGTCTCTGCGCTGGCATCCGCGTTTTGCCTTCGTGGCGCGGCCGGTTTTGGTTGTTCTGACCTGTACGCTGGCATCTGCGATTCGTTAGCGTGCTTCACGCGTCGCCCCTGTGCGGGGCAAAAGAAAGCGGCTAACACCGCTAACTCTTGTGTTTGCCTGAGGGCCCCCAACCGGTCCTACGCCTCACACGGCAACGGCTCTGTTGGCGCGTGTTGCTAACGCGGTGAATGGGCGCCTCACCCACTTCAAGCACCCGTACACGGGCTAGCGGCAGCGAATGGTTTGCGCCGCCCAGGTGGCAAACTGTGTGTAGGTTGTCGCGGCGTATAGCTCGGCGCTCTTACAGGGTGGAACGCGTGCGCTATCGGTCCGGAGTGAGGCGTGCGAGGCACTACGGCCTACATACAGTTTGCCACCTGGGCGGCGGAGGAATGTCTGGCGCGGCATGGTGCAGCGCGGGTGCGTGAAGCGGGTGAGGCGCAACGGAAGAGCGCTGGCAACGGACATGGGTCACGTGATTGCCGTGTGAAGCGTAAGACCGGTTGGGGGCCCTCAGGCAAACACAAGAGTTGGCGGTGTGAGCCGCTTTCTTTTGCCTTTTCTTTGCGGCGGCAAAGAAAAGTAGGTGCCGCCCCGCACAGGGGCGACGCTTGAAGCACGAAGGCATAGCGCGGATGCCAGCGCACAGGTCAGAACAACCAAACTGCCCGCGCCGCGGAGCCACCAAAGGCAAAACACCAAACACAACACAACCAGCGGCAAGCCAAACAAAAGAACCCCGAGCCGGCCGCAGGCCAAAAAAACCATCACTGCCCAGCAACAGTCATCCGCTCAATCAAAACAGAGCCCGTCTGCTTAGTCCCGCGGACAATCGTGTCCGCTCCAATAGCGACGACATGCCGGAACATCTCCTGCAGCGTACTGGCCACAGTGATCTCTTCAACGGGATACTGAATCTTCCCATTCTCGACCCAGAACCCTGACGCGCCGCGCGAATAATCGCCCGTCACGTAATTGACGCCCTGCCCCATCAACTCGGTGAGCAACAACCCCGTCCCAAGCTTACGCAACATCTCCTCGAAATCATCAGACGCCTGCGTCGACGAACTCCGCAGCGACAGATTATGCGAACCACCCGCATTACCCGTCGTGGGCATACCGAGCTTGCGCGCCGAATACGTCGACAGAAAATACCCTTCGACAACGCCATCTTTCACGACAGAACGCTGCTTCGTCCGCACGCCCTCTTCGTCGAACGGCGCACTGCCCATCGCGCGCGGCACATGCGGATCTTCGACAACCTGCACATGCGGCGCAAATACCGGCTTGCCAAGGCTATCCACCAGGAACGTCGTCTTGCGATACAGCGCGCCACCGCTCGTCGCCTGCACGAAGGCCCCGAGCAGTCCCGCCGCGAGCGGCGCCTCGAACAGCACCGGCACCTTGCGCGTATCGAGTCCACGCGCGCCCATACGCGCCAGCGCGCGCTCCGCGGCATAGCGGCCGACGGCTTCGGGATCGGCAAGCTCGCCTGCGCTGCGCTTCGACGTGTACCAGTCGTCACGCTGCATGTTGCGCCCGCTACCCGCGATCGGCGCGCACGCCACGTAATGACGCGAATACGGATAGCCCGACAGAAACCCGCGCGACGTGCCGAGCACGAACTGCGAATGCTGCGCCGACACACTCGCGCCTTCCGAGTTCTTGATCTGCGGGCTCACGGCGAAGGCCGCGTCTTCCGCGCGCCGCGCCAGCTCGACCGCTTCGTCCGCGTCCAGATTCCACGGGTGATACAGGTCGAGATCGCGCGGGTCCTTTTCGAGCAGTTCTTCTTCCGCGAGACCCGCGCAGTCGTCCTCGGCCGTGAAGCGCGCGATGTTGTACGCGGCCATCACCGTGTCCTTCAGCGCTTCGGACGAAAAGTCAGAGGTACTCGCATTGCCGCGCTTGTTGCCGATGAACACCGTCACGCCGACCATCTTGTCGCGGTTGTGCTCGATCGTTTCGACTTCGCCGCGACGCACGGAGACGGACAGGCCGTCGCCTTCCGAAATCTCGGTCGCCGCGTCGCTTGCGCCGAGCGACTTTGCGTGACGAAGAATGTCGGAGGCGATTTCCTTCAGTTCATCCTGCGTATGCGGGAAAAATCGTTGCCGGGCTTCCGTGTCTGCTGCCATTGTCGTTTGCCGTCCTGAGTTGCGGTGCCGTCCGGGCCGAAGCCCGCGAGAGTTCGTCGTTGCCAGCGCTGTATTCAGCCGGCCTGTGCGCCGACGTATCCCGCGATCATAGCAAGCTCTACGCTAGCGTACCTGGCATTCGCATGTGCCTCGCGCGCATGCCCTTCGCGGACCGCACCTCGCCCAGCCAGCGCCGCCCGGCACGCTACAATATCGCGCATGACACGCAAAACCCGCATTCAACCCATGGAACCCGCTGACGTCGTCGACGACAACGGGTATGACCGTCCCAGCAAGTCGCAACTGAAGCGCGAAATGCACGCGTTGCAGGAGCTGGGCGTAGAACTCGTCGCGCTGCCGAAAGACGCATTGAAGCGCATGCCGATGCCCGAATCGCTCGATGAAGCCGTGCGCGCAGCACGCCGCATCACCGATCACGAAGGCAAGCGCCGCCAGATGCAGTACGTCGGCAAGGTGATGCGCGGCCTGCTGGACGAAGAAACGGCAGCGCTGCGCGAAGCGCTCGACAAGTACAAGGGCATCAACAAGGCCGAAACGGCGCGCCTGCACTGGATCGAGCGCACCCGCGAGAAACTGCTCGCCGACGACGCCGCGCTGACCGAATTCATCCGCCAGCATCCCGCCGTCGACCCGCAGGAAGGCCGCACGCTGATCCGCAACGCGCGCAAGGAAGCGCAGCAAGGCAAGCCGCCGCGCTACTTCCGCGATCTGTTCCAGTGGATCAAGAACGCGGACGGCGCCGGCCATGACGACGCCGACAGCAACGACTCCGACGATCTGGACGACGACGATGACGAATCCCGTGCGTAATCATCCCGACGAGCTGATCGTCGGCCTTGTGTCGATCAGCGACCGCGCCAGCACAGGCGTCTACGAGGACAAGGGCATTCCGTCGCTGCAGGAATGGCTCGGCGGCGCCCTCACCTCGCCGTTTCGCACGGAAACGCGGCTGATCCAGGACGACGCGCCGACCATCACGAAAACGCTGATCGAACTGGTCGACGAAGCCGGCTGCGATCTTGTGCTGACAACGGGTGGCACGGGCCCCGCGCGCCGCGACGTAACGCCGGAAGCGACGCTCGCGGCGGGGACGAAGGAAATGCCCGGTTTCGGCGAGCAGATGCGGCAGATCAGCCTGAATTTCGTGCCGACGGCGATCCTGTCGCGTCAGGTGGCGGTGATCCGCGAGACGACCGAACGCGCCGCGCTGATCATCAACCTGCCGGGGCAGCCGAAGTCGATCAGGGAAACGCTGGAAGGCTTGCGTGATGAAACGGGGAAAGTGAAGGTGCCGGGCATTTTCGCCGCCGTACCGTATTGCATCGACCTGATCGGCGGCCCGTACATCGAGACGAACGCCGCCGTCGTGACGGCGTTCCGGCCGAAGAGCGCGGTGCGCGCTCCGCGGCAAGGCTGAACGTTATTTCGCGGGCGCGTCGCTGGACGGCGCGTCGACAGGCGCACTCGCGGCCGGGATCAGGAAATGCTCGCGGTAATAGCGCAGTTCGTCGATGGATTCGTGGATGTCGGCGAGCGCGGTGTGCATCGCGCGCTTCTGGAAGCCCTTGTAGATCGCGGGCTGCCAGCGGCGGCACAGTTCCTTCAGCGTGCTGACGTCGAGGTTGCGGTAATGGAAGAACGTTTCCAGTTCGGGCATCCAGCGCGCCATGAAACGGCGGTCCTGGCAGATCGAGTTGCCGCACATCGGCGACTTGCCGGGCGGCACGTGCTGACCGAGAAACGCGCGAATCTGCTCGGTCGCGTCGGCTTCCGTCACGGTCGACGCGCGCACGCGGTCGATCAGCCCCGAACGGCCATGCGTGTTCTTGTTCCAGTCGTCCATCTTGCCGAGCGTTTCGTCGCTCTGATGAATGGCGAGCACGGGGCCTTCAACCAGCCTGTCGAGCGTCGAATTCGTCACAACGACGGCGATTTCGATGATGCGGTCGTTGTCGGGATCGAGCCCCGTCATTTCCATGTCCAGCCAGACGAGATTCATGTCGCTGCGCACGAGCGGCTGATCGACGGATTCGATAATGTCAGTCATTGAAGGCAACCTTGATTTGGGACCGCGCGAGCGGATCACGTTACACCCGACGCCCGCCGAAGATGGCGCGCTCCCGCCCGCAGGCGGGAACAACCCTATAATTCTCGCATAGAACCTACGGATTCCCCGGATGCCTCCTCTCTACTTCACCGTTCTGTTCGTGATCGCCGTACTGGCGATGGTCGGCACGAAGCTCTGGCTCGCGTCGCGCCAGATCCGCTTCGTTGCGGCGCACCGTGAGAGCGTGCCGCAGCAGTTCGCGGGCACGATCGCCCTGTCCGCGCACCAGCGCGCCGCCGACTACACCGTCGAGCGCACGCGGCTCACGATGATCGAGATCGTCGTCAGCGCGGCCGTGCTGATCGCGCTCACGCTGCTGGGCGGCGTACAGGCACTCGATTTCGCCATTGGCGACTGGGTGGGGTATGGCTACATCGCCCAGATCCTGCTGGTGGCGGCCGTGATCGCGATCACGAGCGCGATCGACCTGCCGTTCGATTATTACCGCCAGTTCGGCATCGAGCAGCGCTTCGGCTTCAACCGGATGACCAGGCGCATCTTTTTCGCCGACCGCATCAAGGGCGTGCTGCTCGGCGCCGCGTTCGGGCTGCCGCTGCTGTTCGTCGTGCTGTGGCTGATGAATCAGGCGGGCACGTACTGGTGGTGGTGGACGTGGGTCGTCTGGGTCGTGTTCCAGATGCTCGTGCTGATCCTCTATCCGAGCTTCATCGCGCCGATGTTCAATAAGTTCGAACCGCTGAAGGACGAAGCGCTCGTGCAGCGCATCGATGCGCTGATGAAGCGCTGTGGCTTCGCGGCCAAAGGCCTGTTCGTGATGGACGGCAGCCGCCGTTCGGCACATGGCAACGCGTATTTCACGGGCTTTGGTTCGTCCAAGCGCATCGTGTTCTTCGACACGCTGCTCTCGCGTCTGTCGGGCAGCGAGATCGAAGCGGTGCTCGCGCACGAACTCGGCCACTTCAAGCGCCGCCATGTGATCAAGCGGATGGTCGTCACGTTCCTGCTCAGCCTCGCGATGCTCGCGCTGCTCGGCTGGCTCACGCAGCGTACGTGGTTCTTCGAGGGCCTCGGCGTGCGTCCGTCGATGACGGCCAGCAACGACGGGCTCGCGCTCGTCCTGTTCTTCCTTGCCGTCCCCGTGTTCCTGTTCTTCGTGACGCCGCTGGGCAGCCTCAGTTCGCGCAAGCATGAATTCGAAGCGGACGCATTTGCAGCGACGCAGGCCGACGCGAAGGATCTCGTCAACGCGCTCGTCAAGCTGTACGAAGACAACGCGTCGACGCTCACGCCCGATCCGCTCTATACCGCGTTCTACTACTCGCATCCGCCCGCCTCGCAGCGGATCGACCGTCTGCTGCGTCACGCATGAGCGGCCGCTCGCCGAAAGCGCTGCGCGCCGCCGCTGCCAGCGACCGCGCGCAGGAGCGCGTGCGCGGCCTCGTGATCGCCGCGCATGGACGTCACTACATCGTCGCGCCCGAGGACGGCAGCGCGATCCTGCAATGCTTCCCGCGCGGCAAGCGCAGCGAGATCGCCGTCGGCGATCAGGTGCTGTACGAGTCGACATCTGCCGATCAGGGCGTGATCGTCGAGATCGGCGAACGGCGCAATCTGCTGTATCGCTCGGATCAGTACAAGTCGAAGCTGTTCGCCGCGAATCTCGATCAGCTACTGATCGTGCTCGCCACCGAACCGCATTTCAGCGAAGACCTGCTCGGGCGCGCGCTCGTCTCCGCGGAAGAGAACGAACTGAAGCCGCTGATCGTGCTGAACAAGATCGACGTCGAAGCCGCGCTGCCGCTCGCGCGCAAGCGGCTCGAGCTGTATCGCGGGCTCGGCTACACGGTGCTCGAAGTGTCGATCAAGGGGCAGCCCGACGCCGCGCGCGAAACGCTGGAAGCGCATTTGAACGGCCATTCGACGCTGCTGCTCGGTCAGTCAGGCATGGGCAAATCGACGCTCGTCAATCTGCTGATTCCCAATGCCGAAGTGGCGACGCGTGAAATCTCGACGGCCCTCAACAGCGGCCGTCACACGACCACGTTCACGCGCCTCTATCCGCTTCCTGGTGGCGAAGGCGCATTGATCGATTCGCCAGGCTTCCAGGAATTCGGCCTGCATCATCTGACGGAAGGCAAACTCGAACGCGCGTTTCCCGAGTTCAGGCCGCTGTTGCCCAACTGCCGGTTCTACAACTGTCATCATCTTCACGAGCCCGGCTGCGCGATCCTCGAAGCCGTCGCCGAGGGCCGCATCGCGAAGGAACGGCATGCGCTCTACGCGCAGCTGGTACATGAGGCGAGCCAGATCGTCCGCTGACAGGCAATCATGATGAAGCTCATGCGCGCGCCCAACGTCGTGATTGGGCAGCATTGGATCAACGTGCTGGCGGCGGCGGGTATCGCGTGCGAATTGCATAACCGCTATCTGAGCGGCGCGATCGGCGAGATTCCGGCGGATCAGTGCGCGCCGGAGTTGTGGCTCGTCGACGAGCGCGACGAAGCATTGGCGAGGAAGTTGATCGATGCGGCGCGCAGTGGGCCCGCCGTCGGTGCGCCCGGCTGGCGCTGCGCGCATTGCGGTGAATTGCTCGAAGCGCAGTTCACCGTGTGCTGGAATTGCGGCACGGCGCGCGATCCGCTGGACGGCTGAATCGCGCTTTGGTGCGTAGCGCGGCTTTCAGGCGAGCCAGACGGCGATGGTCAGCATCAGCAGCAGGATCATCCACAGGATGACAGCGCGCCACACGAGGCCCACCGCCGATTGCAGCGTGCGCGGCGTGCAGTCGTCGCCGACGGGCATCGGGCCGCCGTCGCCTGTTGCCAGCGCGTCGAGGCTCGACACTTCCGCGAGCGGGCCCGCGAGACGCGCGCCCAACGCGCCGCTGCCGGCGGCGAGCAGCACGCCGTCGTTCGGGTCGGGCCATTGACGCGCATGATTGCGCCACGCGTAGATCGCGTCTTCGAAGTTGCCGACAATCGCAAAACCCATCGACGTCAAACGCGACGGAATCCAGTCGATCACGAAGAAAGCGCGTTGCGCGAAGGTGGAGAACGCGGCCGTCCGGTCGTCGACAGGCTTCGACCAGGTGCGCGCCAGATATTCAGCCGTGCGATACAGCACTGCGCCCGCCGGCCCGACGGGAATCAGAAACCAGAAGAACACACCGAACACATGCCGATGCGATGCGACCACGGCATGAATCAGCGTGTGGCGGACGATTTCGCTGACGGGCATGTCGACGGTATCGATGCCAGTCCACTCATTGAGGATTTCACGCGCGCGCGGCACGTCGTCGTTGTTCAACGACAGATGGATGTCCGTGAAGTAATGGCTGAACTGGCGAAAGCCGAGCGTGAAGTACAGCACCGCGACGTTCCACAGGAACGCGAGCACGAAGTGAATCTCGTACAGCACGAAATAAATCAGGCCGGTGACGAGCGTCCAGGGCAGCACGACGACCAGCCACGCGAGGATGCCGTGCTTCTCCTTGCCGGCATCGAAGCCGTGCGCCGTCGATTCCGCATGGTATTGAAGGAGTGCCGACACCGGATTGTTCGGCGACAGCGCGCGCATCTGTTCGATGATGAGGGCCAGCAATACGGAGAAAAAAGTCATGCGAGACGCCGTGCTATTCGAGTTCTTACCGGGCGGTTCTTGCCGGCCGATCCGGTCCGATGAGCGGAATTGGTCATTACGATAGCACAGGGTCGGATGAGGCTGAGCGGCTGCAATGCAAACGTAATGCAGCGAGACCGCACGCCGATCGCGCGGCTATGCATCATGCAGCGAGGAAGCGATAGAAATTGCGCAACATGCCTGCCGTTGCGCCCCAGATGAAGTAATCGCCGCCTACTTCACCGCGCGGGTATGGCATTGCAAAAAAACGACGCTCGCCGCCTTCCCAGTTCAGCACGCGCACCTCGTGATTCTTCGGGTCCATCAAAAAGCTTAGTGGGACCTCGAAAATCTCCGCGACTTCGAAGGTATCAGCCTGAACCGTGAACGGCGGATGCACGAGACCGACGACGGGCGTCACGCGAAAACCCGTGCCCGTCAGATACTCGGGCAGCGCGCCCAGCACTTCGACGCGCGAAGGATCGAGACCGACCTCTTCCTGTGCTTCACGCAAGGCCGTTGCTGTCGTGGTGGCGTCATGAGGTTCGTGGCGGCCACCGGGAAAGCTGACCTGCCCCGCGTGATCATTCAGATGCGCGGTGCGCTGCGTGAGCAGCACCGTCAGTCCGCCATCACGCACGACGAGCGCCACAAGCACGGCGGCGACACGCGGATCGCCCGTTTCGCGCCACCGCACTTCACGCGACTCCTGCTCCCACGGCACGTTTTGCTCGAAGCGCACGCGCAGCGCATCCGGCGTCAGGCGCTCGGGCGCGACAGCGGGCAGATCGACATCGGCCGGTTCGACAGGCAAGCTTTCGGGATCAAAGACGGGACGAGAGGGACGGGAAGGCGCGGTCAATGGAAGTCTCGAAACGAGCGCTGGTGGGACACGACGCTATTTTGACCTGGCAAACAAAAAAGCACCCGTGGAGGGTGCTTTTTCTTACAGCTTTTACTCTTGAGCAGCTGCAGCGCGGTCTTTCGACACCAGCTTTTCTTTGATTCGAGCGGACTTGCCCGAACGTTCGCGCAGGTAGTACAGCTTTGCACGACGCACATCGCCACGACGCTTGACGACGATGCTTGCCAGCAGCGGCGAATACGTCTGGAACGTACGCTCGACGCCTTCGCCCGACGAAATCTTGCGGACGATGAACGACGAGTTGAGGCCACGATTACGCTTCGCGATCACGACGCCTTCGTAAGCCTGAACGCGCTTGCGGTTACCTTCAACCACGTTGACGCTGACGATCACCGTATCGCCGGGAGCGAATTCGGGGATGGTTTTGCCTGCGAGCGCGCGCTCGATTTCTTCCTGCTCGAGTTTTGCAATCAGATTCATTACTGACTCCTGTTGCCATCTTGTCGGCGTTCGTACCTGCCTCGCGCGTCGCGCGTTCGGCTACGGCCCCGATAGAGGATGGGTTCACATCTGGAGCCGGCCACGCATGGACGGTTCCGCCTTGATCCCGCCTGGTTGCGCGAAGCTCAATGCTTCGATGCTTCCTTGGCGAGATTTGCGAGCCACGCCTCGTCGGCACGGCTCAACAACTTGTTCTTTCTGGCCTGAACGATCAGATCGGGCCGCTTGACCAGCGTATTGCGCAACGCTTCGCGCCGCCGCCACAGCTCGATTTCCGCATGATGGCCGCCGAGCAGCACATCGGGCACACGCACGCCGTCGTATTCCTCGGGACGCGTGTAGTGCGGACAATCGAGCAAACCATCGACGAAACTGTCCTGCACCGCCGATTGCGCGTCGTTCAGCACACCCGGCAGATGACGCACGACGGCATCGATCAACGCCATGGCCGGCAATTCGCCACCCGACAGCACGAAGTCGCCGAGGCTGACTTCTTCGTCGACGACGCGGTCGATCAGACGTTGATCGATCGCTTCGTAGCGACCGCACAGCAAAATCAGACCAGGCTCAGCGGCAAAGCGCATGACCTTGTCGTGATTGAGCGTGGCGCCTTGCGGCGACATCATCACGACGCGTGCGCCGCCAATGCCCTGCTCCGCCTGCGCCGCTTTCGCGGCACCGATCGCATCTTCCAGCGGTTTGGCCAGCATCACCATGCCGGGGCCGCCGCCGTACGGGCGATCGTCGATTGTGCGGTAGTTGTCGGTTGTGAAATCGCGCGGATTCCACGTGCGCAACCCATATCGCTCCTGCTTCGCCGCGCGGCTCGTAATGCCCCAGTCGGTCAACGCGCGAAACATGTCGGGAAAGAGCGTAACGATATCGAACTGCATCGCTCTCTCCGTGAAGCGAAATGTTTTAGTAATCGGCTTCCCAGTCGACGATGATCTTCTTCGCCGCCTGATCCACCGTTTTGATGAAGACGCCGACGAACGGGATCAAGCGCTCGCCTGTGACCGGCTCGCCGTCTTTGCCAGTAGCCGGATACTCGATGCGCAACACCGACTGCGCACCGTTGTCGATCAGATCTGCGACCTTGCCGAGTTCGACGCCTGCCTCGTTGACAACATCGAGGCCCAGCAGGTCGACCCAGTAAAATTCGTCGGTTCCCAGCGCAGGGAAATCGCTGCGGCGCACGTAGACGCGATGACCACGCATCGCGAATGCAGCATCTCGGTCGGACAGGCCGCCGAGTTGCGCAACGATACTGTCGCCATGAACCTTGGACTGCAGGCGGGGCGCCGACTTGCGCTCGCGGCCCTTTTCGAGCCACCAGCGTTTGGCGCTGAGCAAGGCGTCGCCGCCTTGACCGCCAGTTGCATGCGCGGCCACCTTCACCCAGCCTTTGAGACCGTATGCATCGACAATTGCGCCGACTTCGACGGCGTCGTCGGGCCAGCTTTCGGCCGATTCAGCCTGCATTTCCTGCGCGACTGCAGCCGTTGCGGCATTCGCAACAGACCGTTCGACCGGCTTGCGAACAAACGCGCCAAACGACGCCCGCGCGCCAGGCATTGCTTTCGCCTTTGCGCGTCCTGAACTATCCGAATCACGCTCCGACATCAGCGAACCTCAAGCCTGCATACGTCAAACCTGCACACCTCGACTCGCGCAGAACCACTGCCGCACGAGCCGGCGATGTACCGTAAAACTGCACTTAAGCAGCCGGTTGCGCCTTTTGCGCTTCCTTCACCAGACGCTGGACGGTCGGCGACAATTGCGCGCCAACGCCTTGCCAGTACGTCAAGCGGTCTTGAGCGATACGCAGCGACTCACCCTTCGTAGCGACCGGGTTGTAGAAACCAACGCGCTCGATGAAGCGGCCGTCACGACGGTTACGCGAATCGGTTGCGACGATGTTGTAGAAAGGGCGCTTCTTCGAGCCGCCACGAGCCAAGCGGATGATGACCATACTAGAATCCTTGAAAACCGGGGTTCGAAACTACTGAAACACGCGATTATAGCCGGAAACCGAAAGCACAACAAACACTTAGCGGGATAAACTGAGCCGCGAGGCCGTAGCCAGGACTCAACGCCGTGCTTGCCAGCTCGAGATTAGTCCGTATAAGCCGCGTGGAGATGCCATGAAACGCTTGCTGGCGGCTGTTTTCCCTGTTTCCCCGGGCACCGTCGCGCGGATGCCACGCTGCGCCGCCGTTTCCGTGTCAAAAGCACTTCGCGCCGGACCGCCGCGGAATGCCGGCATAAGTCTCCACAAGTGCCGCGTGCAATGAGGCCGGCGTAGAATGCGCGTCGGCTGTACGCTGGATCCGCAGCCTCCGAAGCCGCCCGTCACCCTGTCGCTCACGTTCATGGCCACCGTCGCTACGCATAACTCGCGCTTTCGCTCCAAGACCCTTACCGCCGCGCTCGCGTTCTTCTTCGGCACGCTCGGCGCGCACCGCTTTTATCTGTACGGTTTGCGCGACGTGTGGGGTTGGGCGCATCTCGTTGGAACGATCATCGGCATTCCCGGCTTCATGCTGCTGGCCGCTACCGAGCGCGCCGCGATCATGGGCTGGGTACTCGCCTTTCCCGGCGCCGTGTCGATGCTGGCGGCTTTCCTCGCGGCGATCGTCTACGGCCTGCGCCCCGACGAAAAATGGGACGCCCAGTTCAACGCGCACACCGACCAGCAGAGCCGCTCCGGCTGGACCGTCATCTTCGTCGTGATCTTTTCGCTGCTGATCGGCGCATTCCTGCTGATGACGGGACTCGCGCTGTCGTTCCAGACCTACTTCGAATCTCAGGTCGAGGCCGCAAAAGCGATCTCGCAATAAGGCCGCGCTCAGAAAAGACTCAATTGAGGCGTGTCGGGCGTAGCCGGTTTAAGCGGTTTGAGCAACTCGACACGCTTGAAATGCGACATATCGAGAATGCCGTGATTGCGCGCATTCAAACCAAGCCGCCGCACTGCGTTTGCAAAGCGCTGCTTGAGCAGATCAGCCCATAGCCCCTCGCCCTTCATGCGCGTCGAAAACGACGAGTCGTAGTCCTTGCCCCCGCGCATATCGCGCACGCGGTTCATCACTCGCTCGGCGCGGTCGGGGAAATGCGCTTCGAGCCAGCCCTTGAAGAGCGGCGCCACCTCCCAAGGCAAACGCAGCACGATATAGCTCGCGCTCGTCGCCCCCGCTTCCGCGCAGGCTTCCAGCACGCGCTCCATATCCTGATCGGTGACGAACGGAATCACGGGCGCAATGCTCACACCCACCGGTATGCCCGCCTCGCTCAACGTGCGGATCGTCCTGAGCCGTCGCGCAGGCGTGGCAGCGCGCGGCTCTAGCGTGCGAGCAATATCGGCGTCGAGCGTCGTGATAGTGATGGCCGCCATCATTAGCCCGTTTTCGGCCATCGGCGCAAGCAGATCGATATCGCGCTCGATCAGCGAGTTCTTGGTGATCGCGGCAAACGCCTGGTTGTGCTCGCTCATGACCTGGATCACGCGCCGCGTGAGCTGGAGGTCCCGCTCGACGGGCTGCCATGCATCCGTGTTCACGCCCAGTGCAATGGGTTCTGGCACATAGGATTTCTTCGCCATTTCGCGCGCGAGCAGTTCGGGCGCGTTGACCTTCGCGTAGATCCGGCTTTCGAAGTCGAGCCCTGGCGACAAGCCGAGATAGCTGTGCGTTGGCCGCGCGAAGCAATAGATACAGCCATGCTCGCAACCACGATACGGATTCAGGGACACGCTGAACGGAATATCCGGCGACTGGTTGTGCGTGAGAATGCTTTTCGCGCGCTCCTCGAATATCTGCGTGCGCAACGCGGGACGGCCGCTTTCCTCTTCCGACGGCGCGATCCAGCCATCGTCGACGGTCTCGCGCTGGTCCACTTCGTAGCGGCCCTGCAGGTTCGTGACCGCGCCCCGCCCCTTGCGCGGAGCAGGCGGCGCGATTGGAAATTCGGAAATGTCTCGGTCGTAGTCTGTCACGGCACACGTCAAAGCAGCGCTGAATACTGTATAAATATACAGTATTCAGCGCGTTTGTCGAGCATGACTTTCGGGGCCGGGTCAACCGCCCGCCAACCTCGCCATAAGCGTCATTCGCCTACAGCAATATTCAGCGTTTCCTTGATTTCTTCCATCACGACATAGCTTTTCGACTGCACCGCGCCCGGCAGTTGCAAGAGGATGTCGCCGAGCAGCTTCCGGTAGTCCGCCATTTCGCCGATGCGCGCCTTGATCAGATAGTCGAAATCGCCCGACACCAGATGGCATTCGAGCACCTCGGGAATCTTCTGCACTTCACGCCGGAACTGGTCGAACATGTTGCCGCTCTTGTGATCGAGCGTGATCTCGACGAACACCAGCAGCGCCGCGCCCAGCTCCGCCGGATTCACGCGCGCGTGATAGCCCGTAATGACGCCGTCGCGCTCCATGCGCTTGACGCGCTCGATGCACGGCGTCACCGAAAGACCCACCTGTTCAGCCAGTTCCTTCATCGCGATCCGGCCGTCCTGCTGGAGGATTTTCAGGATCTTGTGATCGAGTTTGTCGAGCGCTCGAATCGGTTGACGCTGTGTACGCATAGTTTTTACTGAAAATCTGAAAAATACGATAACAAAACCTACCTCGACGCAAATAGTATAGCGGTTAACACTAGGCATTCGGCAAATCACCTCGTCAATCGAACAAAAGCACGAAAAAACGAGGTTTTCCATCACGCCGCGGCCTTCCGACCTTTATGGAGCAGCTATGCGAGTTGTCGTTCTGGGCAGTGGCGTCGTTGGGGTAACGACTGCCTATTATCTTGCGCGCGCGGGTCATGAAGTCACGGTGATCGATCGCGAAGCGGGCCCTGCGCTCGAAACGAGCTTTGCCAACGCCGGCCAGATTTCGCCCGGCTACGCCGCGCCGTGGGCCGCGCCGGGCGTGCCGCTGAAGGCCGTCAAATGGATGTTCCAGAAGCACGCGCCGCTCGCTATCCGCCTCGACGGCACGCAATTCCAGCTGCAATGGATGTGGCAGATGCTGCAGAACTGCACGTCCGCGCGCTATGCCGTCAACAAGGGCCGCATGGTGCGTCTCGCCGAATACAGCCGCGATTGCCTGCAGGCGCTGCGCGCCGAAACGGGCATCCAGTACGAAGGGCGCACGGGCGGCACGCTGCAACTGTTCCGCACGCAACAGCAACTCGATAGCGCGGCGAAGGACATCGCCGTGCTCGAGGAAGCGAACGTGCCGTACGAACTGCTGATGCCGGGCGACCTCGCGCGCGCCGAACCCGCGCTCGCCGCGACGGCGCACAAGCTGACGGGCGGCCTGCGCCTGCCGGGCGACGAAACGGGCGACTGCCAGCTGTTCACGACGCGCCTCGCCGCGCTCGCCGAACAGTTGGGCGTCAAGTTCCGCTACAACACGCCGATCGACGCACTCGCGATGGAAGGCGAGCGCATCGCCGGCGTGAAGTGCGGCAGCGAGATGGTGCGTGCGGACAGCTTCGTCGTCGCGCTTGGTTCGTACTCGACGAAGTTCCTGTCGGACATCGTCAAGATTCCCGTGTATCCGCTGAAGGGCTACTCGATCACCGCGCCGATCGTCGATGCAAAGTCGGCGCCCGTGTCGACGGTGCTCGACGAGACGTACAAGATCGCGATTACGCGTTTCGACGACCGGATTCGCGTCGGCGGGATGGCGGAGATCGTGGGCTTCGACAAGAAGCTGAAGCAGGCGCGTCGCGAGACGCTGGAAATGTGCGTGAACGATCTGTTCCCGGGTGGCGGCGATACGTCGAAGGCGACGTTCTGGACGGGCCTGCGCCCGATGACGCCGGACGGCACGCCGATCGTCGGCCGTACGCCCGTGTCGAACCTGTTCCTGAACACGGGACACGGCACGCTCGGCTGGACGATGTCGTGCGGCTCGGGCCAACTGCTCGCCGACCTGATTTCGGGCAAGCGTCCGGCGATCCAGTCGGGCGATCTGTCGGTGCATCGCTATCTCGGCGAAACGACGGGGCAGACGCGTCCGGCTTACGCCTGATTCGCGTCTTCCAGATACAGCAACGGCGCCTCTCGGCGCCGTTGTTTTTTCTGCTTTGGTTTTCGACGCGACGCGCATCGAGCGTCGTCAGAACTGGTCCTCGGACAGCGCGAGCACGCCCTCGCCGCCCTTCGCGCCGGTGATCGACGCTTCCAGCGCCACCGCCTGCGGCAGCAGATGTTCTGCGAAGAACTGCGCGGTCGCGATCTTCGCGCTGTAGAACGAGGGGTCTTGCGCGTGTTTCTCTTGCGCGGCCAGCATCGCGCGCGCCATCTGCCACCCGCCCAGCACGATGCCCGCGAGCTTCAGATACGGCACGCTGCCTGCAAATACCGCATTCGGATCGCGCTTCGTATTCGCGACGACATACGCCACGACCGATTGCAGTGCGTCATGTCCAAGCGACAGATGCTTTTGCATCGACTCGAACGCAGCGCCCTTGTGCTGTTTCAGCGCTTCGACCGTCTGTGCAATCTGGGCAAGCAGTGCGTTCGCGACCGCGCCGCCGTCCCGCACCGTCTTGCGGCCGACGAGATCGTTCGCCTGGATGGCCGTCGTGCCTTCGTAGATCGGCAGGATGCGAGCGTCGCGGTAATACTGCGCCGCGCCCGTTTCCTCGATGAAGCCCATGCCGCCATGCACCTGCACGCCAAGGCTCGCCACATCGATGGAAAGCTCCGTGCTCCAGCCCTTCACGATCGGCACCAGGTATTCATAGATCGCGAGATGCTCGGCACGCTTCGCTTCGTCGGGATGGCGATGCGCGAGATCGCTGTGCGACGCCGCGACGTACGCCAATGCGCGCGAGCCTTCCGTGAGCGCGCGCATCGTCGACAGCATGCGTCGTACGTCGGGATGGTGAATGATCGATACGGCCTGCTTCGCGGAACCATCCACTGGCCGGCTCTGCACGCGGTCCTTCGCGTACGCCACAGCCTTCTGGTACGCACGATCCGATATGGCCACGCCCTGCATGCCCACCGCAAAACGCGCCGCGTTCATCATGATGAACATGTATTCGAGGCCGCGATTTTCTTCGCCGATCAGGTGACCGATTGCGCCACTGTGATCGCCGAACTGAAGAACGGCCGTCGGGCTCGCCTTGATCCCGAGCTTGTGTTCAATCGACACGCAGTGCACGTCATTGCGCTCGCCCAGCGAGCC
The DNA here is from genome assembly GCF_013426915.1 of Paraburkholderia sp. PGU19. Lineage (GTDB taxonomy): Bacteria > Pseudomonadota > Gammaproteobacteria > Burkholderiales > Burkholderiaceae > Paraburkholderia. The sequence continues at coordinate 1,011,037 of NZ_AP023179.1, read as the reverse complement.
GTCCTCGTTGACGAGGAACTTCGGCACGACGAACAGCGAAATGCCCTTCACACCCTCAGGCGCATCCGGCGTGCGCGCGAGCACGAGGTGGACGATGTTGTCCGCCATGTCGTGCTCGCCCCACGTGATGAAAATCTTCGTGCCGAACAGCTTGAACGAACCATCGCCCTGCGGCTCGGCGCGTGTGCGCACCAGCGCGAGATCGGAGCCGGCTTGCGGCTCGGTGAGATTCATCGTGCCCGTCCATTCGCCGGAAATCAGCTTGGGCACATAGGTCTGCTTTTGCGCTTCCGTGCCTGCCGTGAGCAGCGCCTCGATCGCGCCATCCGTCAGCAGCGGACACAGCGCGAACGACAGGTTCGACGCGTTCAGCATCTCGATACACGCCGTCGCGATCAGCTTCGGCAGGCCCTGGCCTTCATATTCGACGGGATGCTGCACGCCCTGCCAGCCGCCTGCGGCGAACTGGCGGAACGCATCGGCAAAACCGGGCGTGGCCGTGACGTGGCCGTCTTTCCAGCTGCTCGGGTTCCTGTCGCCTTCGACGTTCAGCGGCGCCAGCACTTCGCCGCACAGCTTCGCGGATTCTTCGAGCACGGCTTGTGCGGTTTCAGCGTTCGCATCTTCAAAACCGGGCAGCGCTGCGATGTCATCCAGTCCGGCCAATTCCTGCATCGCGAACATCATGTCCTTGATGGGTGCCGTGTAGCTCATGAGTGTCTCCTCCCTGACTCCGATGAAAAAAGAGGCGCTGGATTCAACATCCTGGCGCCTCTTCGCTTTGCGGTCGTGCGCCGTCAGGCGGCGTATCGCTTTATCAGCCGAGTTCCTTCACCAGCTCCGGCACGACGGTGAACAGATCGCCGACGAGGCCATAATCCGCGACGCTGAAAATCGGCGCTTCTTCGTCCTTGTTGATGGCAACGATCACCTTCGAGTCCTTCATGCCCGCCAGATGCTGGATCGCGCCGGAAATGCCGACCGCGATGTACAACTGCGGCGCGACGATCTTGCCGGTTTGACCGACCTGATAGTCGTTCGGCACGTAGCCAGCATCGACGGCTGCGCGCGATGCGCCCATTGCCGCACCAAGCTTGTCGGCCAGCGGCTCCAGCACTTTCGTGTAGTTCTCGCCGCTGCCCAGACCACGACCGCCCGACACGATGACGTGCGCCGACGTCAGTTCCGGACGATCCAGCTTCGTCACTTCACGGCTCACGAACTGCGAGATGCCCGTATCGGCTGCCGCTTCGATCTTCTCGACCGATGCGCTGCCGCCTTCCGCTGCAACGGGATCAAAGCCCGTCGAGCGCACCGTGATGACCTTGATGGGATCAGCCGATTGCACGATCGCGATGGCGTTGCCAGCGTAGATCGGGCGCTCGAACGTATCGGCAGAATCAACCGCCGTGATGTCGCTGATCTGCGCGACGTCGAGCTTTGCCGCGATACGCGGGGCGATGTTCTTGCCGTAGGCCGTCGCCGGCGCGAGGATGTGCGAATAATCCTTCGCGATGTTCAGCACCGTCGCCTCGACGTTTTCCGCGAGGCCAGCGGCCAGTTGCGGCGCGTCGGCGAGCAGCACCTTCGCCACGCCCGCCACCTTCGCGGCGGCATCCGCCGCGCCTTGCGCGTTGTGACCCGCCACCAGCACATGAACGTCGCCACCGATCTTCTGCGCGGCAGCAACCGTATTGAGCGTCGCTGCCTTCAGCGCCGCGTTGTCGTGTTCAGCAATTACCAGAATCGTCATTTCATTCGTCTCCGCGTGTCCGTCGATCAAAGCACTTTGGCTTCGGTCTTCAGCTTCTCGACCAGCGTCTTCACATCGGCCACCTTCACACCAGCCGAGCGCTTCGGCGGCTCGCTGACCTTCAGCGTCTTCAGACGCGGCGTGACATCGACGCCCAGGTCTTCAGGCTTCACGATTTCGAGCGGCTTCTTCTTTGCCTTCATGATGTTCGGCAGCGTCACGTAGCGCGGCTCGTTCAGGCGCAGATCGGTCGTGATCACAGCCGGAAGCGTGAGCGACAGCGTTTCCGCGCCGCCATCCACTTCACGCGACACCGTCGCCTTGCCATCCGCCACGACAACCTTCGATGCAAACGTCGCCTGCGGCAGATTCGCCAGCGCAGCGAGCATCTGGCCCGTCTGGTTCGAATCGTCGTCGATGGCCTGCTTGCCGAGAATCACCAGCTGCGGCTGTTCCTTGTCGACCAGCGCCTTGAGCAGTTTCGCCACGGCCAGCGGTTGCAGGTCTTCACCCGATTCGATCAGGATCGCGCGGTCCGCACCGATCGCCAGCGCCGTGCGCAGCGTTTCCTGACATTGCGTCACGCCCGCCGACACAGCGATCACTTCCGTCGCCACGCCCGCTTCGCGCAGACGCACGGCTTCTTCGACGGCGATTTCGTCGAACGGATTCATCGACATCTTCACATTCGCAATGTCGACGCCCGTGTTGTCCGACTTCACACGGACCTTCACGTTGTAGTCAACCACTCTCTTGACTGGCACCAGGATTTTCATGCACACGCTCCAAAGTTACGAATACGTCAACCCGACGGACATTATAGCGACAGGCTCTGCGGCAGCCGCTCCGGGATTGCTTGGTGTTGAGGATATCGCTCCCCGACGGGATGACGGAAATAGCGAACGGTCGTGCTATTCTATATCTAAAAAAACCCGGACGCCAAGCCCGGGTTCCCACCAATTCTTCAGACAACACGGTCCAACGCGCCGCGCATCACCACATAACGCGGCGCAACTCCGGATCACCAGGACGTGATCACCGCGCCGCCAAACTTGCTTTCGATGAACTGCTTCACTTCGGGCGAGTGGTAAGCCGCGATCAGCTTCGCCACCCACGGCTTGTTGCGGTCCGCCTCGCGAATCGCGATGACGTTCACGTAGGGACCCTTCGGATCTTCGATCGCGATGGCGTCCTGCTTCGGCTTCAGACCGGCTTCCATCGCAAAGTTCGTGTTGATCGCGGCAGCGTCGACGTCGCCGAGCGAGCGCGGAATCTGCGCGGCATCGAGTTCGACGATCTTCAGCTTCTTCGGGTTCTCGGCGATATCGAGCGGTGTCGCTTTCAGGCCCGCGTCGGCGCGCAGCTTGATCAAGCCCTGCTTTTGCAGCAACAGCAGCGCGCGGCCGCCGTTGGTCGGATCGTTCGGCACGGCGATCTTCGCGCCCGCCGGCAGTTCGGCCAGCGTCTTCACCTTCTTCGAATAGATGCCCATCGGGTAGGTCACGGTGTCGGCGATCTTGATCAGCTTGTAGCCGCGGTCCTTCACCTGCGCCTGCAGATACGGGTCGTGCTGATAGCTGTTCGCGTCGAGGTCACCGCCCGCGAGCGCCGCATTCGGCTGCACGTAATCCGAGAACTCGATGATCTTGATGTTCAGGCCGTTCTTCGCTGCGACCGTCTTCACGACGTCCATGATTTGCGCGTGCGGGCCACCCGTCACGCCGACCTTGATCGATTCGTCGGCGAATGCGAGCGATGATGCGCCAAAGAGCGATGCCGCGCCCAGCACGGCTGCTGCCTTCAGAATGAAACGACGTTGCATGACCAAACCTTTGTCTTATTCAATATGTTTATTTGTGGCTCAAACGACGCACGAGCCAATCCCCGAACGACTGCACCAGTTGCACGAAGACGATCAGAATCACCACGACCGTCACCATCACTTCCGGCAGAAAACGTTGATACCCATAACGGATGCCGAGATCGCCCAGACCGCCGCCGCCGATCGCACCCGCCATCGCCGAATAGCCGACCAGCGAGACAAACGTGATCGTCAGACCCGCGACGATGCCCGGCAGCGACTCCGGCAGCAGCACTTTGAACACGATCTGCGAGGCGGTCGCGCCCATCGCTTGCGCTGCCTCGATCAGCCCGCGATCGACTTCGCGCAATGCCGTCTCGGCAAGACGCGCGATGAACGGCGCAGCGGCGATCGTCAGCGGCACGACGGCCGCCGCTGTACCGATCGACGAACCAACCACGAGGCGCGTAAACGGAATCACCGCGACCAACAGAATGATGAACGGCGTCGAGCGCACGGCGTTAACGACCACGCCCATCGCGCGATTGGCGGCGATGTTCTGCAGCACGCCCTGGCGGTCGGTCAGATAGAGCAGCACGCCGAGCGGCAGGCCGACGGCCGCGCCGATCAGCCCCGAGATGCCGACCATGATCAGCGTCTCCCAGAACGACTGCACGAACATATCGAACATTTCACTCAACATACGACAACTCCTCGACCACCACGCCCTGTTCGCGCAGATACGTCAGCGCCTGCGCCACCTTCGCCGGTTCGCCGCCCGCGAGCACCGCGAGCGAGCCAAACGCCTGCCCCTGGATCTCGTCGATCTGGCCGTGCAGGATGTTGAAGTCCAGTTCGTAGCGGCGGATCGTCTCCGAGAGAATCGGCTGATCGACGCCCGAACCCGTGAACGCGAGCCGCAGCAGATGGCCGCTGCCCGTCTTCAGGCGCTCGGCGACGCGCGCCTTCATCGCAGGCGGCAACTCCTGCGCGATCACGTCGCCGATCAGCGCGCGCGTGACTTCGTGGTGCGGTTGCAGGAACACGTCGATGACCTTGCCCTCTTCGACCACGCGGCCGTTGTCGAGCACTGCGACGCGATCGCACACCTGCTTGATGACTTCCATCTGGTGCGTAATCAGCACGATGGTCAGCTTCAATTCGCGATTGATGCGCTTGAGCAGGTCGAGAATCGCGCGCGTCGTTTCGGGGTCGAGCGCGGACGTGGCTTCATCGGAAAGCAGCACTTTCGGCTTGCTCGCGAGCGCGCGGGCAATGCCGACACGCTGCTTCTGCCCGCCGCTGATCTGCGACGGATAGCGGTCCTTCTGCGCCGACAGGCCGACCAGATCGAGCAGCGGCAGCACATGCGCCTCGATCTCCGCGCGCTTCATGCCGGCCAGTTCGAGCGGCAGCGCGACGTTGTCGTACACCGTGCGCGACGACAGCAAATTGAAGTGCTGGAAAATCATGCCGATCTCGCGGCGCGCCTCGCGCAGTTGCGCGGCGGGCATGGTCGTGAGATCGCGGTCGTCGATGACGACATTGCCTTCCGTCGGGCGTGTCAGCAGGTTGATCGTGCGGACCAGCGTGCTCTTGCCCGCGCCGCTGCGTCCGATGATGCCGAACACCTGACCGCGAGGAATCGACAGATTGACGTTGTGCAGCGCTTCGATCCAGCCCCGTGGCCCAGGAAAACGCTGCGATAGGTTGCGTAGTTCGATCATGAAAAACGAAACGGCGGACTTGCCATCGAGCGTTGCACGCCCCGGGCACCCGCCGCCGTGACTTTTATTGGGATTTGAGCCGACAATTTTACCGCAGCCGTGTCATATCCTTTAATAATCAATTCGTCATCTTTCATAACACAGCGGAATTAGAGGATGGCTCCGTTTCAATCGATGCGAACGGTCATGCGCATGCCGCTATGATCGAGCGGACTCAGAAAACATCGGACGATTGCTCATGGAGACCTCCCAAGCCACCGCTTCCGCCGCGCGCAACCCCGAACGGACGGTGACCCTGACGCGCGACGGCCTCGAACTGCCGCTCTATCGCTGGCGCGCGGCGGGGCTGCGTTGCGCGACGGTCGCGCTGGTCCACGGTCTCGCCGAGCACGCGGGACGGTATGCGCCGCTCGCGCAAGCACTCAATGCGAACGGGATCGAACTGATCGCCATCGATCTGCGCGGACACGGCGATGCGCCGGGCCGGCGCGCATGGATCGAACGCTTCGACGAGTATCTGCTCGATGCCGACGCGCTCGTCACCGAGGCCGCCCGCAACGACGGCCCGTTGTTCCTGATAGGCCACAGCATGGGTGGCGCAATCGCGGCGCTTTACGCGATCGACAAGCCGGCGACGCAACGACGCCATTTGAACGGACTGATCCTGTCCAGTCCCGCGCTCGCGCCGGGCCGCGACGTGCCGCGCTGGATGCTGGCGCTGAGCCAGAAGATCAGCCGCGCGTGGCCCAGCTTTCCGGCCATGAAAATCGACGCGGCGCTGCTGTCGCGCGATCCGAGCGTGGTCAACGCGAACCGCAACGATCCTCTCGTGCATCACGGCGCGATTCCCGCGCGCACGGGCGCCGAGCTGCTGCTCGCGATGCAGCGCATCGAACAGGGCCGCGCGGGCTTGCGCACACCACTTTTGATCTGGCACGGCACGGCCGACGAACTCACCGAGCCCAACGGCAGCCGAGACTTCGGCGCGCACGCCGGTTCGCCCGACAAGACGCTGACGCTCTACGAGGGCAGCTATCACGAGACGATGAACGATCTCGACCGCGAGCGCGTGATCGACGCGCTCGTCGCGTGGATTCTGAAGCGGTCGGAATAAGCCGGCCTAACGGCCCGACGTGTGCGGCCAGTCGGGCGGCCGTTTTTCGATGAACGCCTGCACGCCTTCGAGCGCCGACTCGTCCATCATGTTGCAGGCCATCGTCTGCCCGGCCAGTTGATACGCGGCTTCGATGCCCATTTCGAGCTGCCGGTAGAACAGGCCCTTGCCTGCTTCGACAGCCGCGCGCGGCTTCGCGCAAATGCCCTTCGCGAGCGCGGCGACTTCGGCATCGAGCATGTCGAGCGGCACCACGCGATTCACGAGGCCTTGTTGCTTCGCCGCCATTGCGTCGATGAAGTCGCCCGTCAGCAGCATTTCGAGCGCGGCCTTGCGCGACAGATTGCGCGACAGCGGCACCGACGGTGTCGCGCAAAACAGCCCGAGATTGACACCCGACACGGCGAAGCGTGCGGTATCCGCGGCAACGGCGAGATCGCACATCGCGACGAGCTGACAGCCCGCCGCCGTCGCCGTGCCATGCACGCGCGCGATCACCGGCTGCGGCAGGCGCTGGATCGCGAGCATCATTTTCGTGCAGCGCGCGAACAGCGACTGGTAGTAATCGAGCGACGGCGCCGCGCGCATTTCCTTCAGATCGTGCCCAGCGCAAAACGCGCGGCCCGCGCCCGCGATCACGACGACGCGCGCGTCGCTCTTCGCAATGTCGGCGAGATGCGTCTGCATGTGGTCGAGCAGCGCCTCGGAAAGCGCATTGAACGCATTGGGACGGTTCAGCGTGAGACGCACGACGCCCCGAAGGTCATAAGCGTCTTGCGTGATTTCGATCAGTGGAGCCGCTGCGTCTGCACTCATGATGTGATGGTCTCTCTTCCGATGCTCGGCGCCTGCGTTCAGATATCGGCAAGCGCCCGCACGTGCGCGACGACGCTGCGCCCCAGCGCCGACAGGTTGTAGCCGCCTTCCAGACAACTGACGATGCGCCCTTTCGCGTACTTCGCCGCAACCTGACGAATCTGCTCCGTGATCCACGCATAGTCGTCCTCGACGAGCGCCATGTTGCCGAGATCGTCCTCGCGATGCGCGTCGAAACCCGCCGACACGAACAGCATCTGCGGCTTGAATGCGTCGAGACGCGGCAGCCAGATCATGTCGACGGCCTCGCGCACGACCATGCCCTTCGAGCGTGCGGCAATCGGCACATTGCACATGTTCGGCGCCTGATTATCGGCGCCCGTGAACGGATAAAACGGATGCTGGAAGATGCTGCACATCAGCACGCGCGAGTCGTTGGAAAAAGCGGCCTCGGTGCCGTTGCCGTGATGCACGTCGAAATCAATGATCGCGACACGCTCGAGTCTATGCACGTCGAGCGCATGACGCGCGGCAATCGCGACGTTGTTGAAAAAGCAGAAGCCCATCGCGCGCGCCGGCTCCGCGTGATGACCCGGCGGCCGCACGCTGCAAAACGCGTTGTCGTAACGACCTTCGATGACGGCATCCGTCGCCGCGACAGCCGCGCCCGCTGCGCGCAACGCCGCGTTCCACGTATGCGGGTTCATCGACGTGTCGGGATCGATCTCCGCGTAGCCCTCGCTCGGCGCGCGCTCGCGGATGAAGTCGACGTGCGCCTTCGTATGCACGCGCAACAGCGCGGCTTCGTCGGCAAGCGGCGCGGACTCGCGCTCGATCAGCTCGCCGATGCGGCTCGCGATCAGCTGGTCTTCGATCGCCTGCAGCCGGGCCGGGCATTCGGGATGCCATTGACCCATCTCATGCTGCAGACAGTCTGCGTGTGAAAAGAAACCGGTTGCCATGTTTTGATTTCGGGCAGCGCGCCTCGCGAAGTGCGAAAGCGCGTTGCATGTCTCCGTCCATTGACGCAAGCAGGTTGCGCGAATACTACGAAGTTACCACACGATGCGCCGAGACCGTGATGCCGCAACGCTTCTGCACAGTTTCGCGAACCCCGTCGGGTATACTGCCCCGTAACTTTTTTTGCCCGCCCACATCCCAGTTCACCATGACCGTCAAGCTTGCTCCGTCCGCACACTATCGGCTACGCGCAACGACTGTAGCCGCCGCACTGTCCATCGCATGGTGCGCGTTCGCGGGAGTCGGCCCGGCTTCGGCGCAGACCGTCAGCAAGCCGCGCGTGCAGCTTGCGCAAGGACAGCCCGAGCAACCGTCGCAAGGACAGACGTTCGAAGAAGAGATCGTTCCGCAGCGCTACGCGAACAACGCCGATGTCGATTCGTTCATCAACGACATGGCCGCGCGTCGGGGCTTCGATCCGGCGGCACTGCATGCGCTGTTCGCGCGCGTCAGCTATTCAGCGACGGCCGTGAAGCTCGTGACGCCGTCGCCGACGCCGTCGGTCAAGAACTGGCGCGTGTATCAGGGGCGCTTTCTCGACCCGGTACGCATCAACGCTGGCGTGAAGTTCTGGCGCGCGAACCAGGCGACGCTGCAACGCGCGTACGAGCAATATGGCGTGCCGCCTGAAGTGATCGTCGGGATTATCGGCGTCGAGACGATCTATGGACGCTACATGGGCAACTTCCGCGTGCTCGACGCGCTGACCACGCTCTCGTTCGATTACCCGAACACGCCGAATCGCGCGGACCGGATGATCACGTTCCGCAAGAATCTCGAAGACTACCTGGTGTGGACGCGCGATTCTCAAATCGATCCGACCACCGTACTCGGTTCGTACACGGGCGCGATCGGCATTCCGCAATTTCTGCCTAGCAGCATCGTTCAATACGCGGTCGATTACGACGGCAACAAGCGGATCGATCTGCGCACCAGTCAAGCCGATGCGATCGGCAGCGTCGCGAATTATCTGAACAAGAACGGCTGGGAAACGGGCCGCCCCGTCGTGTGGAATATCGCTACCGATACAGGCAGCCTCGGCATCGCGCAAGCGGCCGCGACGGGCGCGCCGGAGCCGCGCTGGTCGCTGCAGCAACTGCTGAAGGCGGGCATGCTGATGAATCAGCCTGGGCTCGATACGACGGCGGAAGCGGGCACGCCCGTGACTGTCGTCGATCTGCCTTCGCCGGGCCGGCCGACGGAATACACGCTGGGCCTGAAGAACTTCTATGTGCTCACGCGCTACAACCGCAGCTTTTTCTATGCGCTGGCCGTGTATCAGCTTGGCGAGCGCGTGAAGGCGCAGATGGCCGCGACGGAAGCCGGCAATGCGTCGACGCCCGCAGAGTCGCAATAGTCGCTCACGTTTTCAATCCATGCGAAAACGCCGGCTTCCGCCGGCGTTTTCTTTTACTGACATCGCCGCACGCGGCGAGTTGCGTCACGCAGGGAACACACCCGTCGACAGATAACGGTCGCCGCGATCGCAGACGATGAACACGATCGTCGCGTTCTCGACCTGGCGCGCGATGCGCAGCGCCACTTCGCACGCGCCCGCCGACGAAATGCCGCAGAACACGCCTTCGACAGCCGCCATCCGGCGCGCCATCGCCTCCGACGCTGCCTGGCTCACGTTCTCGACGCGATCGACGCGGCTGCGGTCGAAAATTTTCGGCAGATACGCTTCCGGCCATTTGCGGATGCCCGGAATGCGCGAGCCCTCTTCCGGCTGCGCGCCGATAATTTCGATTCCCGGATTCTGTTCCTTCAGATACTGCGACACGCCCATGATCGTGCCCGTCGTGCCCATCGCCGATACGAAGTGCGTGATGCGGCCTTCCGTGTCGCGCCAGATTTCGGGGCCCGTCGCTTCGTAATGTGCGAGCGGATTATCCGGATTGGCGAACTGGTCGAGGATGATGCCCTTGCCTTCGCGCTGCATCTGCTCGGCGAGATCGCGTGCGTACTCCATGCCGCCCGTGACGGGCGTCAGCAGGATCTGCGCGCCATATGCGGCCATGCTCTGACGGCGCTCCAGCGACAGATCCTCGGGCATGATCAGGATCATCTTGTAGCCCTTGATCGCCGCCGCCATCGCGAGCGCGATGCCCGTGTTGCCGCTCGTCGCTTCGACCAGCGTGTCGCCCGGCTTGATGCGTCCGCGCTGTTCCGCTTTCTTGATCATCGAAAGTGCCGGGCGGTCTTTCACCGAACCGGCCGGATTGTTGCCCTCCAGCTTGCCGAGCACCACGTTGTTGCGGCTGCGGATGTCGTCGTCCACGAGGCGGACGAGCTGAATGAGGGGCGTATTGCCGATCGTGTCTTCAATCGTTTTGTAAGCCATATCGGTGCGTGCTGTGACGGTGCGCGAAGTCTTGAATCCATCGATTCTAAACTACCGGGCGTCGTGCTGCCGGCTGCCCCTGATGCACACATGGATGCCATCGGGCCGCTTCGTCGTCTTGCGAGGCGACCGCAGAAACGCAAAAAACCGCGGCAGGCTGGATCTGCCGCGGGAGCCAGTCATCTGAATGACGGCTGAAGGGAGGTTTGTGGCAACCCCGCCCATGAAGAGTCGAAGCTCAGAACGAACGCCCGCCGCACGCGGAGACACGCATCGGGCGCCCGCTTCATGCGGTCAGATCAATAGGCTACTTCTTGACCACCACGGCCGTGTCGTTCTTCGCAGCGGGCGCAGCTTTCGTGTTCGGCCCCGCAGCCTGTGCGCCAGCAGCAGCGACAGCCGTCGCACCAGCGCCCGACGTACCGACAGCGAGGCCCTCAGCCTGCAGACGCTCGACGGTATGACCGCCCAGACCCTTGACCCGCTTGCTGAGATCCGCCGCGTCCTTGAACGGACCGTGCGCGGCGCGTTCGTCGAGAATGGCTTTCGCCTTCGCGGGACCAATGCCCTTGATGCCGCGCAGCGCGGATTCGTTAGCGGAATTGACGTCGACCGACGCGAACGCCTGGCCGAAAGCGGCGAGCATGGCCGCCGTGACGAGGATTTTTTTGAACATGTGGAATCTCCCTGAAACACCGGCTGGTGACGATCACCAACCGGGAGACTCCAGTGTAGAGAGGTGTACGAACGATTTACACCTGGCCGAATAGCCAACGCACGTAGCGGTCGACGCCTTCCTGCACGGTCAGGAACGGCGCGTCGTAGCCCGCTGCGCGCAGCTTCGTCTGATCGGCCTGCGTGAAGCACTGATACTTGCCGCGCAGTGCATCGGGGAACGGCACGTATTCGATCAGCCCGCGCTGCACCAGTTCCGGCAGCGACAACGCGACTTCACCGTCGAGCACGCGCAGCGTGTTGACGACCGTCGACGCGATATCGTTGAACGGTTGCGCGCGTCCGCTGCCCAGATTGAAAATGCCCGACTTCTCCGGGTGATCGAAGAAATACAGGTTGACCTTCGCCACGTCTTCGACGGAGACGAAATCGCGCGTCTGCTCGCCCGCTGCGTAACCGTTGTACTCGCCGAACAGCTTGACTTTGCCTTCGGCGCGGAACTGGTTGAAGTTGTGAAACGCGACGGACGCCATGCGCCCCTTGTGCGCTTCGCGCTGCCCGTACACGTTGAAGTAGCGAAACCCTGCGATCTGGCTCTTCGCCGTGGGCAGCACGCGGCGGATCACCTGGTCGAACAGGAATTTCGAATAGCCATATACGTTGAGCGGCGCTTCGACCTCGCGCTCTTCGACGAAGCGTGTCGAGCCGCCATACGTCGCCGCCGACGACGCATACAGAAACTGCACGCCTTGCGCGAGGCACGCATCGAGCACTGCGCGGCTATAGCGGAAGTTGTTATCCATCATGTAGCGGCCGTCGGTTTCCATCGTGTCCGAACAGGCGCCTTCGTGGAAAATCGCACGCACCTTGCCGAAGTCGCCGCGCGCAAAGCGCTCGACGAATTCGGTCTTGTCGAGATAGTCGTCGATTTCGCAATCGACGAGATTCTTGAATTTGTCGGCGAGCGTCAGATTGTCGACGGCGATGATGCGGTCTTCGCCGCGCTCGTTGAGCGCCTTGACGATATTGCTGCCGATAAAACCAGCCGCGCCGGTGACGATGAGTGTCATGATCGTCCTGCTGTAATGAGAGTCAACGGATGCGGAAATGAACCGCGCGCCGCGCAATCAAGCTGGCGCGCGCGGCATCAATGATGAAAGAGTTCGTCGTAGTCGACGGTGGCCGTACCGAGCTTGGCGACCACGATTCCCGCTGCGCGATTCGCGAGCGACACGGCTTCGTCGAGCGGCAGGCCCGCGCCAAGCATCACGGCGAGCGTCGCGATCACGGTGTCGCCTGCGCCGGACACATCATACACTTCGCGAGCTACAGCCGCCGCGTGCAAGACGCCTTCGTCGGAGAAGAGCGTCATGCCCTCTTCCGAGCGCGTGAGCAGCAGCGCTTTCAGATCGAGCTCGGCGCGCAGCTTCGCCACGCGTGTGTGCAAATCGGCTTCGGATTTCCACTGCCCGACCACTTCGCGCAACTCCGCGCGGTTCGGCGTGATCAGCGTCGCGCCGCGATAGCGCTCCCAGTCGTCGCCCTTCGGATCGACCAGCACCGGCTTGCCCGCCGCGCGCGCCTTCGCGATCATCTGCGTGACGTGCGTGAGGCCGCCCTTCGCGTAGTCCGACATCAGGATCACGTCATGAGTGGGCAGCAACGCGTCGTAGCGAGCGAGGCCGGCGAGCAGCGCTTCGTGCGCGGGCGCTTTTTCGAAGTCGACGCGCAACAGTTGCTGCTGACGCGACAGCACGCGCAGCTTGATCGTCGTCGGCAATTCCGGGTCGCGCTCCAGATACGGCGCGACGCCGCTATCGCCGAGCAGTTGTACGACGCGCTCGCCCGGCTCGTCATGGCCGACCACGCACAGCAGGCCCGCCTGCGCGCCGAGCGCCGCCGCGTTGCGCGCGACGTTCGCCGCGCCGCCCAGCCGGTCCTCCTGCTTTTGCACCAGCACTACGGGCACGGGCGCTTCCGGCGAAATACGATTGACGTCGCCGAACCAGTAACGGTCCAGCATCACATCGCCGACCACCAGCACGCGCGCCGCCGCCAGCCGTTCGCGCGCGATGACGCCCACCTCGGGTGCAAGCGTCGCGCCCTCAGGCACGGTCGGAGTCGGATGAATGTTCAGCGGGTCGTGCATACGGACGTCCAATCGAGTGATAGTCGATGCCGAGTTCGGACATCGCTTCGGGTTCGTACAGATTGCGGCCGTCAAAAATCAGCGGCGTTTTCAGCTCGGCCTTCAGGTGCGTGAAGTCCGGGCTCTTGAACTCCTTCCATTCCGTGACGATGACGAGTGCATCGGCGCCCGCGAGCGTTTCGTCCTGCGTGCTCGTGAAGTGCAGGCGCGCCTGGTGATCGGGCGCGCTGGCGAGATCGAGTGCAAATACGCGCTTTGCCTCCGCCGTCGCGACGGGATCGTACGCGCGCACCGTCGCGCCGCGCGCGAGCAGTTGCGCGATTACGCGGCGGCTCGGCGCCTCGCGCATGTCGTCGGTATTCGGCTTGAACGAGAGACCCCACACAGCGAAGGTGCGGTCGCTCAGATCTTCGCCGAGCGCGTCCGTGATCTTGCGCACGAGCACTTCCTTCTGCTCGTGGTTCACTTCTTCGACGGCTTCCAGAATGCGCAGGCTGTGGCCCATCTCGCTGCCCGTGCGGATCAGCGCCTGCACGTCCTTCGGAAAGCACGAGCCGCCATAACCGACGCCCGCGTACAGGAAGTGATAGCCGATGCGCGGGTCCGAGCCGATGCCGCGGCGCACGGCTTCGATGTCCGCGCCGACCGTATCGGCCAGATTTGCCATCTCGTTCATGAACGAGATGCGCGTGGCGAGCATCGCGTTAGCCGCGTACTTCGTGAATTCGGCCGAGCGCACATCCATGTAAAGCGTGCGCTCGTGATTGCGGTTGAACGGCGCGTACAGGCGGCGGATCTTCTCGCGCGCCTTGTCGCCGTCTTCGTCATTGTCGACGCCGACGACGATACGGTCCGGCCGCATGAAGTCGTCGACGGCTGCGCCTTCCTTCAGGAACTCCGGATTCGACACGATCGAGAACCGATGCTGCGCGCTGTCCGCGAGACCGCGCTTCTCCAGTTCTTCCGCGATCACCGCGCGCACGCGCTGCGCAGTGCCGACGGGCACCGTCGACTTGTCGACGATCACCTTGAAGCCGTTCATCGTGCGGCCGATGTTGCGGGCCGCTTCGAGCACATATTGCAGGTCGGCGGAGCCGTCTTCGTCGGGTGGCGTGCCCACGGCGATGAACTGGATCTCACCGTGCGCGACACTCGCCTCGACATCGGTCGAAAACGTGATGCGCCCCGCTGCGCGCGAGCGCGCGATGATCTCCCGCAGGCCCGGCTCATGGATCGGCATGCCGCCGTTGTTGAGAATGTCGATCTTGCGCGGATCGACGTCCAGACAGAAAACGTCGTTGCCGACTTCGGCAAGACATGCGCCCGTGACGAGACCTACGTAACCCGTGCCGATAATAGTGATTTTCATACGCTTCCCGGTAGATGGAGCCGGTTCAATGTTCAACGCTTCGATGCTGCGTGACGGCTTTGCTGCCTGCGTTCATGCGGGTGCCTGACCTCAGCTCGACGCCGTGATCGGCTCGACGCGGCGCGGCGCATAGCTTTCCCAACCGCTGCAGCCCGGACACTGCCAATAGAACAGGCGCGCCCGGAAGCCGCAATTCTGGCACGTGTACCGTGGCAGATTTTTGGTGCGCTGACGGATCAGCGTGCGCATCAACTCCAGTTCGCTGCGGCGCGGTTCTTCGGCGACCGCCTGCTGTGCTTCGAGCAGGCGCGTCATGCCGGCGAGATTCGGTGACTTCTGCATCTGCGTGCGCGCGAGCGCGTGCGCCGCTTCGGGACCGCGCAGCGCCGACACATGCTGATACGCGACGTCGAGCAGATCATTCGACGGATAACGGTCCACCCACGTCGTCAGCAGATCCGCGCCCGCTTCCTGACGGCCAAGCGCTTCGTAGGCCTTCATCAGCTTTTCAGCGACGAGCGGCAGATACGCCGCATTCTGTTGCTCCACATGCAGCCACTGTTCGATCGCCTTTTCGTGCTCGCCGGCCGCCGCATCGACGTCGCCGAACAGGATCGTCGCGCGCACGTTCTGCGGATACGCCTTCAATGCGAGATCCAGCTGACGGCGGGCTTCGTCCGGGTTCTTCTGCTGCAGCGCTTCTTGTGCGAGTTCGCAATGGAAGTGGCCGATTTCCTTATCGAGCGACGCCGCGCCCATCGTTTCAAGCCGGCGCGCGGTATCGATCGACTTGTTCCAGTCTTTCTCGATCTGATAGATCGTGAGCAGCGAGCGCTGCGCGCCGAGTGCGTAGTCGCCCGATTGCAGGGCCTTGAACGTCTCTTCCGCGCGGTCCAGCAGGCCCGCCTTAAGGAAGTCCTGCCCGAGTTCGTACAGCGCGTGATCGCGCTCGTTGACGGGCAAGTCCGCGCGGCTCAGCAGGTTCTGATGCACGCGGATCGCGCGATCCGTTTCACCGCGGCGGCGGAACAGGTTGCCGAGCGCGAAGTGCAGTTCAATCGTTTCCGGATCGAGCTTGACGACTTCGATGAAGGCGTCGATGGCCTGGTCCGGCTGCTCGTTCAACAGAAAGTTTAGTCCGCGAAAATAAGAACGCGGCAGGTTGGCGCTTTCGGACAACAGCGCCTTGAGGTCGTAACGCGCAGCCACCCAGCCGAACGCGAACGCGACGGGTATGACGAGCAGCCACCAGAGGTCTAGATCCATGCGAATGTGCGGAGTGCGAAAGAGGCCGCGCGAGTGGCGCGCGGCGTGAAAGGGCTAGATGAGCGGCGGCATAGGCGGCTCTTCGACGACAGCGGGCGTTTCGCGCGCCACGCGCAGTTCGCGCTTGAGCCGGCCGTTTTCCATCCGCAACCGGAACATTGCCGGCAGCGACGACACGAGACCGGCCAGAAGGCCCACGACGAAGAACGCCAGGCCGATCAGAATCAACGGCGCCTGCCACGAATACCCGGCGAGGAAATTCAGCGTAGCGCTTTGCGTATTGGACAGTGCAAGCACCAGCAGCAGCACGAACACCAGCACGCGAATCAGCCAGACGATAAATTTCATGTATTGATCTCTTGACGGCGGTTGCGGGATGACGCCGGCTTGATGACGCGTCGCGCCACGGTGTTTGCCCGCGCCGAAGTGACCCGTATTGTAAATGAAGCCTAAGACGACTGGCACAGCCGTGCGGATCGCGATGCCTTACTGTCGTTTATCCGCTTGAAAATGGTGCGCAATCGGCGGATTGCTGCCTTGCGCGCATCGGGGAACGCACAAGGCCGATTCGCCCGGAAGGCAGAGGTGTCAACCATGTCCTCGTACGGTCAATGGCGACGACCAACGTCCTGACAACGGACGAAAAAAAAGCGCCCTAAGGCGCTTTTTCTGGTCAATGCCGTCTGACTGACGTAGCCACGGCGAGCTTCAACCTGAACTGCGAATACAACACAGAGCCGGCTTAGAGATCGTCGTCCTCGGATTCAGCTTTCAAAGGCTCGCCCGCACGACGATCGACGCGCTCGCGCAATTCCTTGCCAGGCTTGAAGTGCGGCACGAATTTCTCCGGCACCAACACCTTTTCGCCCGATTTCGGGTTGCGCCCGACGCGGGATGGACGGCGGTTCAGGCCGAAGCTGCCGAAGCCGCGAATTTCGATGCGATGGCCGTTCGCCAGAGCGTCCGACATCGCATCGAGCATCGTCTTCACCGCGAAATCCGCATCCTTGAGGACAAGTTGCGGAAATCGCGTAGCCAGCTGGGCGA
The DNA here is from genome assembly GCF_013426915.1 of Paraburkholderia sp. PGU19. Taxonomy (GTDB): domain Bacteria; phylum Pseudomonadota; class Gammaproteobacteria; order Burkholderiales; family Burkholderiaceae; genus Paraburkholderia. The sequence continues at coordinate 993,956 of NZ_AP023179.1, read as the reverse complement.
CCAATTCTGATTTGGTCATACTGCAGCAGACCCCTTAAGGCTTACTGATTCTGGCCGTCGAGCTTGGCCTTCAGCAGCGCGCCCAGGTTCGTCGTGCCGCTGGCTGCCGAGCTGGTGTCAGCTGCCAGGCCGCGAATCGCTTCCTGTTGCTCAGCCGAATCCTTCGCCTTGATCGACAGGTTGATGCCACGCGACTTGCGGTCGATGTTGATGATCATCGCATTGACCTTGTCGCCTTCCTTCAGCACGTTGCGAGCGTCTTCCACGCGATCTTGTGCGATTTCCGAAGCGCGCAGGTAGCCTTCGACGTCCGCCGTCAGCTGAACCACTGCACCCTTCGCGTCAACCGTCTTGACCACGCCGTCAACGATCGAACCCTTGTCGTTCATTGCAACGAAGTTGCTGAACGGGTCGCCTTCGAGCTGCTTGATACCCAGCGAAATACGTTCCTTCTCGACGTCGATGCCGAGAACGATCGCTTCCACTTCGTCGCCCTTCTTGTACTTGCGGACAGCTTCTTCGCCCGTTTCCGACCACGACAGGTCCGACAGGTGAACCAGACCGTCGATGCCGCCAGGCAGACCGATGAAGACACCGAAGTCGGTGATCGACTTGATTGCGCCCTGGATCTTGTCGCCCTTCTTGAAGTTGCGGCTGAAGTCATCCCACGGATTCGGCTTGCATTGCTTCATGCCGAGGCTGATACGGCGGCGGTCTTCGTCGATTTCGAGAACCATGACTTCGACTTCGTCGCCCAGCTGGACAACCTTCGACGGCGCAACGTTCTTGTTCGTCCAGTCCATTTCCGAAACGTGGACAAGGCCTTCGATGCCCGATTCGACTTCAACGAACGCGCCGTAGTCGGTGATGTTCGTGACCTTGCCGAACAGACGCGTGCCCGACGGGTAACGGCGCGAGATGCCTTCCCACGGATCGTCGCCCAGTTGCTTGATACCGAGCGAGACGCGGTTCTTCTCTTGATCGAACTTGAGGATCTTTGCGGTGACTTCCTGGCCAACCGACAGAACTTCGCTCGGGTGACGCACGCGACGCCATGCAATGTCGGTGATGTGCAGCAGGCCGTCGATGCCGCCGAGGTCCACGAACGCGCCGTAGTCGGTGATGTTCTTGACCACGCCTTCGACGATCGCGCCTTCCTTCAGCGTTTCGAGCAGCTTTGCGCGCTCTTCGCCTTGCGTCGCTTCGATGACAGCGCGGCGCGACAGCACGACGTTGTTACGCTTGCGGTCCAGCTTGATGACGCGGAATTCCAGCGTCTTGCCTTCGTACGGCGTCGTATCCTTCACAGGGCGCGTGTCGACCAGCGAGCCCGGCAGGAATGCGCGAATGCCGTTGACCATGACGGTCATGCCGCCCTTGACCTTGCCCGTGATGGTGCCCGTCACGAGTTCGTTGTTGTCGAGGGCCTTTTCCAGCGACAGCCACGAAGCCAGACGCTTCGCCTTGTCGCGCGACAGGATGGTGTCGCCGTAGCCGTTTTCCAGCGCGTCGATCGCGACGGAAACGAAGTCGCCCGCCTGCACTTCTACCTCGCCCGCGTCATTCAGAAACTCTTCGAGCGGGATGTAGGCTTCGGACTTGAGACCAGCGTTGACGACCACGAAGTTGTGGTCGACACGCACGACTTCGGCGGAGATCACTTCGCCAGCGCGCATGTCTTGCTTGGTCAGCGACTCTTCGAACAGAGCCGCAAAAGATTCGGTATTCGGGGTAGAGGTTTGCAGGTCGGACATAAAAATCTGAATTTGCATGGTTCTCGCAGCGTCAGGTGAACCGTCACGGTTCATCACTACGGCAAAGGAGCGAAAGCCATACGGGGTTAAGGGTTAAACAATCGCTTCGTGTTGCTCACGAGGCACCTACACAACAACAAAAAAACACTTCGATGCGAGATTCCGCGTTCAGCTTTGCGGAACCAGCGCCTTGTACCACTGCGTCACCTGTTCGACCGCCTGGTCGATCGACAATGCCGAGGTATCGAGGAGCTGTGCATCCGCTGCGGGCTTGAGCGGCGCGGCTGTGCGCTTGCTATCGCGCTCGTCGCGTTCACGCAAATCCCGGAGCAAGTCATCCATATTAGCAGAAAATCCTTTTTGGATCAATTGCTTATGCCGGCGGGCCGCGCGAGCCTCGACGCTGGCCGTCAAAAACACCTTCAGGACGGCGTCCGGAAAGATCACCGTGCCCATGTCGCGGCCGTCCGCGACCAGGCCCGGCTGCTTGCGAAAGGCCCGCTGACGGGCCACCAAAGCGGCTCTGACGGGCGCATGAACGGCGATTGCCGACGCGCGGTTGCCGACTTCCTCGGCGCGGATGTCGGTCGATACGTCGACGCCGTCCAGTTGCGCAATGCCCTCGCGGAAAGTGATATGGAGCTCGCCGATCAGGTTTGCAAGTGCGTCGGCATCGTCGGCGGCGATGTTGTAACGGACGCTGGCAAGCGCGGCGAGCCGGTACAGCGCGCCGCTATCGAGCAGGTGAAAGCCGAGTTCGGCGGCCACCACGGCGGCCACGGTGCCTTTGCCGGATGCGGTCGGGCCGTCGATCGTGATGACGGGCGTCTGGTGAAAGGGACGGGTCGGTTTCATCGAGAAAGTCGCCCGTGGGAACAGGCAGCGAATGTTGTCAAGACGGGTCAGGGTTGGGCGAGCGCGAGGAAGCGCTCGAAATAATCGGGGAACGTCTTGCCGACGCATTTCGGGTCGTTGATCCGCACGGGCACGCCGCCGAGGCTCACCAGCGAGAAGCACATCGCCATGCGGTGATCGTCGTAAGTGTCGATGGCGGCATTCGGCGTCAGCGTTTCAGGCGGCGTGACGACGAGGAAATCCTCGCCCTCCTGCACCTTCGCGCCCACTTTGCGCAACTCGGTCGCCATCGCGGCGATGCGGTCGGTTTCCTTCACCCGCCAGCTCGCGATGTTGCGCAGCGTCGACGTGCCGTCGGCGAACAGCGCGGCGACGGCGATCGTCATGGCCGCGTCGGGGATCAGGTTGAAATCCATGTCGATGGGATCGAGCTTGCCGTGGTCGTTGCCGACGCCGCGCACTTCGATCCAGTCGTCGCCCATCGTGACGTTCGCGCCCATCTTCATCAGCGCCGTCGCGAAACCGACGTCGCCCTGGATGCTCGCGCGCCCCACGCCTTCGACCCGCAGCGGTCCGCCGCCCAGCGCGCCCGCCGCGAGGAAATACGAGGCCGACGACGCGTCGCCTTCCACCATGACCTTCCCGGGCGACTGGTACCGCACGCCGTTCGGAATCGTGAAGCGCTCCCAGCCGAGCCGCTCGACCTTGATACCGAAGCGCGCCATCAGCGCGATCGTGATCTCGATATACGGCTTCGAAATCAGCTCGCCCGCCACTTCGACGATTGTCTCGCCGCTTTCCGTTTTCACGAGCGGCAGCGTCATCAGCAGCGCCGTCAGGAACTGGCTCGACACGTCGCCGCGCACGCGGATGGGTGCATCGACGGAAATCTGCCCCGGACGGATACGCAGCGGCGGAAAGCCTTCGTTCTCTTCGTAGTCGATCTTCGCGCCGATCTGCCGCAGGCCGTCGACCAGATCGCCGATCGGCCGCTCATGCATGCGCGGCACGCCGTGAATCCGATAGTCGCCGCCGTTCACAGCAAGCGCTGCCGTCAGCGGCCGCACCGCCGTGCCCGCGTTGCCGAGGAACAGATCCGCCCGCGCTGCCGGCAGCGCGCCGCGCGTGCCCGTCACGACGCAAGTGTCGCCGTCGCGCTTGACCTTCACGCCGAGCTTTTCGAGCGCGTCGAGCATCACGCGGGTGTCGTCGGAATCGAGCAGATTGGTAATCGTCGTCTCGCCCTCGGACAATGCCGCGAGCAGCAGCACGCGGTTCGAGATGCTCTTCGAGCCGGGCAGACGGACGGTGCCGGACGCGCGGGAAAAGGGTCCGAGATCGAGATGTTCCATGTGAATTCCAGTGTCCAGTTATTTCGACGCGTCGTCGGTTGCGGAGCGTTCGGGCGACGCTTTTTGCGTGGGCGTTGCGCGCTCCTGCCATTCGCTGCGCGCCGCGCGCGAGCGGGCGAACACGGCTTCGAGCGTCGCACCGTCGCCGGCTTCGATCGCGCTGCGCAGACGCGCCAGCACCGCCGTATAGCCGTCGATCTCGTCGAGCAGCGCCGAGCGGTTCGCCACGCAGACGTCGCGCCACATTTCCGGGCTCGACGCAGCGATGCGCGTGAAGTCGCGGAAACCGCCCGCCGCGAAGGAGAACTTCAGCGCGGCATCGGATGAATTGAGAATTTGCTCGACCAGCGCGAACGACAACACATGCGGCAAATGGCTGACCGACGCGAACACGCGGTCGTGCTGATCCGCCGGCATCGCGTGCACGCTGGCGCCCGTGGCGCGCCACATCGCGGCAATACGATCAACCGATGCCTGCGCGTTCTCCGGCAACGCGCACAGCACGACGTTGCGGTTCACGTACAGGTCGGGCAAAGCGGCGTCGACGCCGCTCGATTCGCGGCCCGCAATCGGATGACCGGGCACGAACTGGCCGATCCGCTCGCCCAGCGCCGCGCGTGCCGCCGCGACGACGTCCGACTTCGTGCTGCCGGCGTCGGTGACGATCGTCGACGGGTCGAGAAACGGTGCGATGCGTTCCAGCAAAGGCTGCGTCTGCGCGACGGGCGCCGCGAGCAATACCACGTCGGCGCCTTCCAGCGCGGCGCGCAGCGCGGCGTCGTCGGCGAGCGAGGCGCTCGCGTCGATCACGCCCAGTTCGAGCGCGCGCTCTGTCGATGCAGCCGACCGCCCCACGCCAATCACCCGCCGCTCACCGCCCACGTCGCCGCGTTCGCGCAGCGCGCGCGCAAGCGATCCGCCGATCAGCCCGACGCCGAAAATCACCAGTTTGTCGAAAGAGAACGCTGCCACGTCAGTCACAGAAAAAACGCGCCCCGCTATTGTCGAGGCGCGTGGATTGCATTGAAACGCTCAGGCCGTCGCCAGCGTCTTTTCGAGCGCCGCGATGAACGCCTCGTTTTCTTCCGGCAGGCCGATCGTCACGCGCAGCCACTGCGGCAGGCCGTAGCTGCCCACCGGCCGCACGATCACGCCCTGCTTCAGCAGTTCGAGATTCACACGATTGCCCGCGCCGTCGTCATTGCCGACGCGCACCAGCACGAAGTTGCCATGCGACGGCACGTATTCGAGACCGAGCTTGTCGAACGCTTGCGTCAGACGTTGATAGCCCTGTGCATTCAGTTCAGCGCTCTTTTGCAGGAACGGCTTGTCGTTCAGGGCGGCAATCGCGGCCGCTTGCGCGAGCGTGTTCACATTGAACGGCTGACGCAGACGGTTCATCAGATCGGTCAGTTCCGGCTGCGCGATGGCGAAGCCGACACGCAGACCGGCAAGACCGAACGCCTTCGAGAACGTGCGCGACACCAGCAGGTTCGGATAGCGGCGCACCCACGCAATCGAGTCGTAGCGCTTGTCTGCGCTCAGGTATTCCGTGTACGCCTCGTCGAGCACCACGGCGACGTGGCGCGCCACCTTCGACAGAAACGCTTCGATCGTCGCACCGTCGATGAACGTGCCCGTCGGGTTATTCGGGTTCGCGACGAACACGAGGCGCGTGTCGTCGCTGATTGCGGCGAGCATCGCGTCGAGATCGTGGCCGTACTCCACGGCGGGCACGACGATCGCGCGCGCGCCGAGGCCTTGCGTCGCCAGCGCGTACACGGCGAACGAATATTGTGCGTAGACGACCGACTGGTTCTTCTCGACAAACGCATGGGCGGCCAGTTCGAGAATGTCGTTGCTGCCGTTGCCGAGCGTGATCCAGTCGGCGGGCACGTCGTATTGCGCGGAAAGCGCGGCCTTCAGTTCGAAGGCGTTCGCGTCCGGATAGCGGCCGAGTTCGCTCGCCGCCTGCGCCATCGCCGTTTTCGCGGACTCCGGCATGCCAAGCGGATTCTCATTCGACGCGAGCTTCACGATACGCGCTTCGTCCAGCCCAAATTCGCGCGCGACTTCCGAGATCGGCTTGCCAGCCACATAAGGCGCGATCGCGCGAACGTAGGACGGACCGAAAGACGTTGTCATGTGTATCTCCGGATAATTCTTGGGCTTGCTTACGGGTTGCGAAACGATGTCGGACGTATCAGCGGGCGCGCGGATACGAGCCGAGAATCTTCAGGAAGTCTGCTTTCCGGCCGAGATCGGCGAGCGCGGCTGTAACGGGCGCGTCGTCGCGATGGCCTTCGACGTCGATGTAGAAGTAGTACTCCCACGTGCCGACGCGCGCCGGACGCGACTCGAAACGCGTCATCGACACACCGTGGCGCGCGAGCGGTTCGAGCAGCTTGAACATCGCACCGGGCTCGTTCGCGACGGACACGATCAGCGACGTCTTGTCGTAGCCGCTCGCGCCTGTCGGCTGCTTGCCGATCATCACGAAGCGCGTGCGGTTGTGCGGATCGTCCTGGATCAGCGCGTAAGCGACGTGCAGACCGTATTGCGTCGCGGCACGATCGCCCGCGATGGCCGCGATGGTCGGATCTTCCGCGGCCATGCGCGCGGCTTCGGCGTTGCTCGACACGGCCTGGCGCTCGAGATGCGGCGCGTGCGTGGCCAGCCAGCGCTGGCACTGCGCGAGCGCCTGCGCATGCGCGCACACGCGCGTCACGCCGGCCAGACCGCCGTTGAGCGTCAGCAGATTATGATGGATGGGCAATGCGAGTTCGCCGCCGATCAGCAATTGCGTTTGCAGCAGCAGATCGAGCGTGCGCGACACTGCGCCTTCCGTCGAATTCTCGATAGGCACGACGCCGAATTCCGCGCCGCCCGCTTCGACCGAGCGAAACACTTCGTCGATCGAAGAACAAGGCAAGCCTTCGATCGACTGACCGAAGTACTCGTGCATCGCCTGTTCGCTATAGGTGCCGGCCGGCCCGAGGTAGGCGGCCGTGATGTTCTTCTCCAGCGCGCGGCTCGCGGCCATGATTTCGCGCCAGATCGCGCTGATGTGCTCGCCCGCGAGCGGCCCGGCGCTCATGTCCTGCAGGCGGGCAATGACCTGCTGCTCGCGCTCCGGACGAAACACGGGCGCGTTGAAGTGCTTCTTGACCTCGCCGACTTCGAGTGCGACCGCCGCGCGCTGATTCAGCAGCGCGATGAGCTGCGCGTCGATCGCGTCGATGCGTTCGCGCAGCGGTTTGAGTTGAGAATTGAGTTCGTCGTCCATGCTTCTAAAGGACCGCTTCGAGTCCTGTATAGGGCCAGTTCGGAGAGGATGCGCGCGCTGCGACCGGAAGGATCACGCGCTGCGCTGTTCGAATTCCCTCATGTACTCGACAAGCGCTTTGACGCCTTCGAGCGGCACCGCGTTGTAAATCGACGCCCGCATGCCGCCGACGGACTTGTGGCCCTTCAGCTGCACCAGCCCGCGCGCCTTCGCGCCGGCCAGGAAATCTTCGTTGCGCGACTCGTCAGCGAGGAAGAACGGTACGTTCATCCGCGACCGCGCGTTGCGCTCCACCTTGTTCAGATAGAAGCGGCTGGAATCAATCGTGTCGTACAGCAGCTTCGCCTTCTCGACGTTGCGTGCCTCGATCGCAGTCAACCCGCCCTGCTTCTTCAACCACTTGAACACCAGCCCGGCGATGTAGATCGCGTAAGTGGGCGGCGTGTTGTACATCGAATTGTTCAGCGCGACCGTTTTCCATTCGAATGCCGACGGACACATGGTCATCGAACGATCGAGCAGATCTTCGCGGACGATCACGACGGTCACGCCCGCCATCCCGATGTTCTTCTGCGCGCCGCCGAACAGCACGCCATATTTAGCGATGTCCATCGGGCGCGACAGGATGTGCGACGACGCGTCGGCGACCAGCGGAATGTCGCCGAGATCGGGAATCTCGAAGGTCTCGACGCCGTGGATCGTTTCGTTCGTGCACAGGTGCACATAGGCGGGATCGTCGAACAGGTTCCACTCGGCGCGCGCCGGCGCGCGGGTGAAGCCGTCAGCCGTTTCGCCGCTCGCCGCGATATGCGCCGCGCCGTATTTCTGCGCTTCCTTGAACGACTTCTGCGACCAGGACCCCGTCACGACGAAGTCTGCGCGCGCCTTGCGGCCCATCAGGTTCATCGGCACGATTGCGTTTTCGCCGAGACCGCCGCCTTGCAGAAATAGAATCTGATGGCTTGCGGGCACCCGCAGCAATTCGCGCAGGTCGGTCAGCGCTTCTTCATGAATCGCCATGAACTCTTTGCCGCGATGGCTCATTTCCATCACGCTCATGCCGCTGCCGCGCCAATCGAGCATTTCGTCGGCTGCCTGGCGCAGCACTTCTTCGGGCATGGCCGCAGGACCGGCGGAGAAATTGAAGACGCGCATCGTGAGAACCCTGGGAAGCAGGCACGCGGCATGGGAAAGAGCCGAAAACCGCGCCTGAAAGAAAATGGCCGTCTGCGCGCAAGCGCAAACGGCCATTATCGCATTGACGCTCGAAACCCGCCAAACCCCGGCGTTTCAAGGGAATTAACGCATTCCCTCTCACGCCACTCGTGACAGGCGCACCGAGCGCCGTTCAGCCTCGTTCGACCTGCTTACTTCGCCGGCTTGACGGAAGCGACTTCCTTGTCAGCCTGGTCGCGCGTTGCCTTGATCGATTGCGGCATGTACTTCTGCATCAGACCGTTCACGACGTCGCGGCCAACCTGGTCTTGAACCTGGATGAACTTGCGGCCCGTCGGGCTCTTGTAGAACGCGGTCAGGTCGTTGATTTCCTGCGTGCTGTAGTACTTCGCGTAGGCGTCGTACTGAGCTTGCATCGCGTCCTGCTTGAATGCGTCCGTTGCGAAGACCTGGCCTGCCGAGTCAACCAGCTTCGGCACGGCGTTCTTCTGCAGCGACGGCACGGAAGCCTGCTTCTGCTTGTCCGTCATCGTCTTGTTTTCCGACAGCGCGTCCGACAGGATGGCCGGGACGAGCTGCTTTGCCTGCATCTGCGCGCTGTTGCCGATCGCGCCGACCAGCTTCTGTGCGTCGATCGCGTCGAGCAGATTCTTGATGGCAGCCTGCTTCGCCGGGTCGACGGGGGCAGCGGCAGCCGGGGCAGCCGGAGCCGGCTGCTGGGTTTGCAGCGCTTGCGCCATCGCGAGGGTCGGGACGAAAGCGGCCAGAACCATCAACTGCTTGAAACGTTTTTGCATCACTACTCCCTAAGAGAAATTAACCTAACTGCTTCGCCGCGCAGGCGGCGCATCGGCCCGATGCGCTCAACATGCCCGCGTGGCTTTACGCATTACTTGAGAAGCTTCGCTGCGGATCACGACGCTTCGTTTTCGTCGCCGCCCGCTTCGTCCGCAGGCGCGTCGGCGTCGCCGTCCACGTCTGCTTCCGCTTCAGCAACCTGCTGCAGACCGGAAAGCTTGGTGCCTTCATCAAGGCTGATGAGTGTAACACCTTGCGTAGCGCGGCCCATTTCTCGAATTTCCGACACACGCGTGCGGATCAGCACGCCCGTATTGGTGATCAGCATGATCTGCGCTTCCGCGTCGACCAGCGTCGCGGCGACCACCTTGCCGTTACGCTCAGACGTCTGGATCGCGATCATGCCCTTTGTGCCGCGGCCGTGGCGCGTGTACTCCGTGATCGGGGTGCGCTTGCCGTAGCCGTTTTCCGTTGCCGTCAGCACCGACTCCTGTTCGTCGCCCGCGACGAGCAGCGCAATCACCTGCTGACCGTCTTCGAGCTGCATGCCGCGCACGCCGCGCGCTTCACGGCCCATCGGACGAACGTCGTTCTCGTCGAAGCGGACTGCCTTGCCCGAATCCGAGAACAGCATCACGTCATGCTCGCCGTCGGTGATCGCCGCGCCGATCAGGTAATCACCGTCATCGAGACCGACCGCGATGATGCCCTTCTTCAGCGGACGGCTGAATGCTTCGAGCGGCGTCTTCTTGACCGTGCCGAGGGCCGTCGCCATGAAGATGAACTTGTCGGCCGAGAATTCCTTGACGGGCAGCACGACAGTGATCTTCTCGCCTTCCAGCAGCGGGAACATGTTGACGATCGGACGGCCGCGCGAATTGCGCGAGCCCTGCGGCACTTCGTAAACCTTCAGCCAGTAAACGCGGCCGCGGTTCGAGAAGCACAGGATGTGGTCATGCGTGTTCGCGATGAAGAGCGTGTCGATCCAGTCGTCTTCCTTCATCTGCGTCGCCTGCTTGCCGCGACCTCCGCGCTTCTGGGCGCGATATTCGGACAACGGCTGCGATTTCACGTAACCGGAGTGCGACATCGTCACGACCATGTCCTGCGGCGTGATGAGGTCTTCCGTGTTCAGCTCGGTCGCGTTCATCTCGATGCGCGAGCGGCGCTCGTCGCCGAATTCGCCCTTGATCGAGGTGAGTTCGTCGAAGATGATCGAAGTTATGCGCTCGGGACGCGCGAGGATATCCAGCAAATCGGCGATCTGCGTCATCACGTCACGATACTCACTGAGGATCTTGTCCTGCTCGAGGCCCGTCAGGCGTTGCAGACGCATCTGCAAAATTTCCTGCGCCTGCGTGTCCGACAGACGGTAGAGTCCGTCGGCCTGCATGCCATACGCCGGGTTCAACCCTTCCGGACGGTACGCGGCGCGGCCGCCCGACGAAGCATTGTCCGTCTCCGCGCGCTGCAGCATTTCGCGCACGATCGACGAATCCCACGGGCGGTCCATCAACTCCTGCTTCGCGATGGGCGGCGTCGGCGCGGCCTTGATGATCGCGATGAAATCGTCGATGTTGGCGAGCGCGACGGCGAGGCCTTCGAGCACGTGGCCGCGTTCGCGCGCCTTGCGCAATTCGTATACAGTGCGCCGCGTCAATACTTCGCGACGGTGCGACAGGAAATGCGACAGCATTTCCTTCAGGTTCAGCAGCTTCGGCTGGCCATCGACCAGCGCGACCATGTTCATGCCGAACGTGTCCTGAAGCTGCGTCGCCTTGTACAGATTGTTGAGAATGACCTCAGGCACTTCGCCGCGCTTCAGCTCGATCACGACGCGCATGCCGCTCTTGTCGGATTCGTCGCGAATGTCCGAGATGCCTTCCAGCTTTTTCTCATTCACAAGCTCGGCAATCCGCTCGAGCAGCGAACGCTTGTTCACCTGGTACGGCAGTTCGTCGACGATGATCGCCATGCGCTGGCCGCGATCGATCTCTTCAAAGTGCGTGGTCGCGCGCATCACGACGCGCCCGCGCCCCGTGCGGTAGCCGTCGCGCACGCCGGCGACGCCATAGATGATGCCCGCCGTCGGGAAATCCGGCGCCGGCACGATCTCGATCAGCTCGTCGATCGTCGCTTCCGGGTTCTTCAGCAGGTGATGGCAGGCGTCGACGATTTCGGTCAGATTGTGCGGCGGAATATTCGTCGCCATGCCGACAGCAATGCCCGACGAGCCGTTGATCAGCAGGTTCGGGATGCGCGCGGGCAGAATGGTCGGTTCGTTTTCGCTGCCGTCGTAGTTCGGCTGGAAGTCGACCGTTTCCTTGTCGATGTCGGCGAGCAGCTCGTGGCCGATCTTCGCCATGCGGATTTCGGTGTAACGCATCGCCGCGGCGTTGTCGCCGTCGACTGACCCGAAATTGCCTTGTCCGTCGACGAGCATGTAGCGCAGCGAAAAATCCTGCGCCATGCGGACGATCGTGTCGTATACAGCCGAGTCGCCGTGCGGGTGATACTTACCGATCACATCGCCGACGATACGCGCCGACTTCTTGTACGCCCGGTTCCAGTCGTTGTTCAGCTCGTGCATGGCGTACAGCACGCGCCGGTGAACCGGCTTCAGACCATCGCGGACATCGGGAAGCGCGCGCCCTACAATCACGCTCATCGCGTACTCGATATACGAGCGGCGCATTTCCTCCTCTAGGGAGATTGGTAGAGTCTCTTTGGCGAATTGATCCATTGTCCGTATCGTTTACGCGCGAAGACGATGAGGGAAACGCGTTCTTCACCTCACCGCTTGGGCCTACCCCTATGCATCTGCGAGCGCAGCGCATCACGCGATTCTACCATGCGCCGCATCCGCTCCCGGCGACATGCGTATACCTATTAGTGGGACGCGCGAAAACGGCACCTGGAAGCGCCTCGCGACCGTGGTGACCAGGCCCGGAAAATGCTGTCTCGCAAACCTCCCGAAACGGCCTCCGGCGGGCTCTTGACGAACTTGACACCTTTTGTTGCGCATGCACCACATTCGACCGGGCGTATGAATAGGGGGCGGATTTTTTTATCGTCGGAAGGGAACGATATGGCAAAATGCCAACGCACAAAGTTAGACACTGCTCGAAGTCTACGCACAGCGTCTTTTGTTCCGCACCGATGTTATACTTCGAGCAATGTATGACTGGTCTTTGTCAACAGGCTCGCAGTAAACCTGCGGTAATCTCAATTTCGAGAGGAGAAATATGAATAAACTTTCAAAGCTCGCGTTCATTGCAGCTACCGCAGTTATGGCTGCATCCGCTATGGCACAGTCGGTGCCGGCGTCGCGACAAGCCACGAACGACAACTGGGTGAACGGCACCGGCGAATACGTGTGGATGAACGGCACGAATGAGCTTTGCTGGCGCGACGCGTTCTGGACGCCGGCAACGGCTAACGCAAAGTGCGATGGCGCACTGGTCGCACAAGCACCGACGCCGCCGGCACCTCCGGCACCGGTCGCTCCGGCTATCACCAGCCAGAAGATCACGTATCAAGCTGACACGCTGTTCGACTTCGACAAGGCAATCCTGAAGCCGGCTGGCAAGGAAAAGCTGGACGATCTCGCATCGAAGATTCAAGGCCTGAACCTGGAAGTCGTCGTGGCCACCGGCTACACCGACCGCATCGGTTCGGACAAGTACAACGACCGTCTGTCGCTGCGTCGTGCACAAGCTGTCAAGGCATACCTGGTCAGCAAGGGCATCGAAGCCAACCGTATCTACACGGAAGGCAAGGGCAAGCGCAACCCGGTTACGACGGGCTGCAACCAGAAGAACCGCAAGCAACTCATCGCCTGCCTCGCACCGGATCGTCGCGTGGAAGTCGAAGTTGTCGGTACTTCGAAGCAGTAAGCTACAAAAAACCGCAGTATGCAAAGCCCCGCTTCGGCGGGGCTTTTTTTATGCTCCGCCTGCGCGGCGTCAGCTACCGCGCGAGACGACACACAACACGCGCGACCGGGCGCTTTTTGCCGCCCCGTGCGCAGCCCTATATACTCAGGGTTTCTCCGATCCACCCGCCCTCCCGCCTTCGAGGCCGCATCCGTCATGACCAATGCCGATCCCCACGAACTGCAGAAATTCAGCGATCTCGCGCATCGCTGGTGGGACCCGAACGCCGAGTTCAAACCGTTGCACGAACTGAATCCGGTGCGGCTCAACTGGATCGACTCGCACGCGCATCTCGCGGGCAAGCGCGTGCTCGATATCGGTTGCGGCGGCGGGATTCTGTCGGAGTCGATGGCGACTTTGGGCGCCGACGTGAAGGGAATCGACCTTTCCAATGAGGCCTTGGGCGTCGCCGATCTTCACAGCCTTGAAAGTGGTGTAACGGTAAATTACGAGGAGATCGCCGCAGAGGTGCTGGCGGCCCGCGAACCTGCCTCGTTCGATGTCGTCACCTGCATGGAAATGCTGGAGCACGTGCCCGACCCGTCGAAGGTCGTCGAAGCGTGCAAGACGCTCGTCAAGCCGGGCGGCTGGGTGTTCTTTTCGACGCTCAATCGCAATGTGAAGTCGTACCTGCTTGCGGTGGTCGGCGCGGAGTACATCGCGCGCATGCTGCCGAAGGGCACGCACGACTACGCCCGCTTCATCCGTCCGTCGGAGCTTGCCGGCTTCGCGCGCGCGGCGGATCTGCACACCGTCGAAATCAAGGGCATCACCTACAACCCGCTCACGCGCCATTTCGGCGTGTCGAACGATACCGACGTCAACTACATGCTCGCGTGCCGTCGCGAAGCCTGATCCAGCGCCTACTTCAATGAGCGATCCCACGCCCCTGCCACAGCGCGAAGACGAAGAAGCATCTGTCGGTCTTTGCCAGGGCATTCTGTTCGACCTCGACGGTACGCTTGCCGACACCGCGCCCGACCTCGCCGCAGCCGTCAACAAGATGCGCCATGAGCGCGGCCTCGAGATGGTGCCGCTGGAACAGCTGCGCCCGCTCGCGTCAGCGGGCGCGCGCGGCCTGCTCGGCGGCGCGTTTGGCATCGGCCCCGACCATCACGACTACACGTCCATGCGCGACGAGTTCTTGGCAAACTACGAAGCGGATCTATGCATCGAAACGCTACTGTTCCCAGGCATTGGTGACATTCTCGATGACCTCGACGCGCGCGGCGTGCGCTGGGGCATCGTGACGAACAAGGTCGCGCGGCTGACGGAGCCGCTCGTCGCCCAGCTGGGGCTGGGGGCGCGTGCAGGCTGCGTCGTCAGCGGCGACACGACGCCGCATTCGAAGCCCCATCCCGCGCCGCTCCTGCACGCCGCGAAGGAACTGGACCTGCCGCCGGAGCGGATCGTCTATGTCGGCGACGATCTGCGCGATGTGCAAGCGGGCTTTGCGGCCGGCATGGTGACCGTCGCGGCGGCGTATGGTTATTGCGGCAACGACATTCCGCCTACGCAATGGCACGCCCAGCATGTCGTCAAGACAACGGGCGAACTGCACAACCTGCTGCGCGACATCAGTTGACGGCCCCATCCGCTGCGTGCGGGAGCGCGCGTTCGTTTCGCCGTGACTCTCGGGCCCCGCTACTGTAAAATGGTTCATTGAGCCACTTGCGTGGCTCATTCCTTCTGTGGGGGCGACCTGGTTTCGACAGGGGTTGCGAAGCGGCTAGGGCATGTCGAGGACCCGTCACCTCGTTAATCAATGGGAAAAACGTAACTGCAAACGACGATACGTTCGCACTGGCAGCCTAAGGGCCGCCGTCCTCTGCCTAGTTCACTGACGGGCTAGTGTCGCAAGACCGGTAGCAATACCGACAGAGGTCATATACGTCAGTTAAGCCTTGGCGGCGTCACGACGTCCGGGTCGAAAATTTAGTGAATCGCTGTAGTGCAGCGTGTTCGTCCGCGTCGCTACGGTTAAATCAAATGACAGAACTAAACATGTAGAACTAGTCGTAGAGGACTTCTGGACGCGGGTTCGATTCCCGCCGCCTCCACCAATATTCAATACGGTGCAGCACGCCGCAGTACGAAAACCCGCACAGCGAAGCGCTCTGCGGGTTTTTTGTTGACTTCGGCCGCACGCGAGTACCACGGGCGCCGGTTCGCCCCCCTCATCCCGCGCATCCGACACCCGTTCGCACCCCGTTTTCAACCTTTTCTGATAGTCACTGCGGTTGACCTGACGTCAAATGAACGGCCGTCTTCAAGTCCGACGGTACGCCCTATCCGCCCAGTACAACTAACCAAACGGGAGATGCACACAATGAGCTACACAGACGACCCCATCATGGCCCGCCTCGGTGACGCCACCGACCACGGCGGCAAGATCGTCGAGGCGACGCAGGATCTGACCGATGAAGGTATCGCCATTGCGCTCGACGGTCACCTGGTCGCATGTCCGCGCTGCGGCGGCAAATATCCGATCATCGCTAGCGGCCGACGCCGGCACAACGGCAAGCGCATCGCCTACATCGGCGACATCACGACCTGTGGCGCGACGCTCGTCCGCGCGTAACCACGCGCTATACGTCCCTTCCCCCAAAAAATAAAGCCCGCGGCAGCATCATGCTGCGCGGGCCGCACGCCGGTTGCCCGACATTCGCAGAGCAGGAACGATCACACTGCGGCGCGCTCGTACACCTCTTCCGTTTCCTGAATGAACTTGCTGTTGCAGAACTCCCGGACCGCTTTCGCACGCGCATGTCGCCCCATCGCGCGTAACTGGCCGCGGTTTGCGAGCATCGCGCGCAGCCGCCCGGTCATCGCCTGCGTGTCGCGCGGCTCGACGATCCAGCCGTCGACGCCTTCGTCGACGTTCTCGGGCAAGCTTGCGTAGCGCGTGAGGAGCACCGGCCGCCCCATCGCCATCATCTCGCGGCACGCGAACGAGCTGCTTTCCACCGCGTACGACACCATGAAGCCGGCATCGAACGTCGCGATATAGTCGCGCACGTCGTCCGTGAAGCCGATGATCAACAAGTGCTCGTCCATGCCCAGCGAGTCGATGACCTTGCGTTGCTCGTCATTCGGCTCCGTGCCGACAACCACCAGCACGACCTGTTTGCGCAGATCCTCAGGCAACGCGGCGACGGCCGCCACCATGTCCATCGTCCCCTTGTACCAGTCGAACCCGGTGATCGTGCCGACCACCAGCTTTCCGGCATGTTTCGCACCGAGAAGCGCATCGCGCCTGAGCGCGGCCGCTGCGTCGTCGAAAGGCGCATAAAAATCGATGTCGACGCCATTCGGAATCACCGATAACCCGCAGTCCGCATACACCGACCCTTCGAGCAATTGCGCCGCTGGCTTCGACACGGCGATCACATGATGCGTCGCGCGCCGCGCCTTGAGCTTCGTCATGAAATCGCGCTTGACGCGGATCGTGTTGTGCTTGGTGTACACGCAATACGGCCGCTTGAACGGGGCGAACAGCGTCGCCAGCATCACGAGCCGATGATCAGGCGAGCCGTTCATATGAACCACGTCGAAGCGCTCGCGCTCGAGCAGTGCGCGCAGTGCCCGGATCGCACCGACAAGGCGCCCGAGTTCCTTGAGCTTGGCGGGAAACTCCATTGGCAGTGCGCGGATATTGGCAACGCCACTTGCGTACTGCAACAGCCTGCTGGTTTTCGGCGCACCGACGAAGACTTCGTGACGCGCGGCCAAGGCCCGCGCAATAGAAACGACGTACGTGTCGTGACCGCCTCCACGACCGCTATGGAAGTTGGTCAATAGTATTTTCATTCCCGGCGTTCCCCGTATGCGAGGGCTTGAATTCGCCGCTCGGCCCGCGTCGAACAGTGCAGGCCGGCGCAATGCAATTTGCATTGCCTCTTGATAGATCAGGGGAATTATACCGGCCGGGTCGCGCCCCTTTTAGACTTCCGGGACAGCCAGAGCGTGGTCAGATCAGAACAAACGGAAATGAAAAGGCCCGCTCTCAAACAAGACGGGCCTTCTTTAACGCAAGCGATGGTCGCTTTTCGACGAACAACGGATGGAATAACAAGGCGCACCAGCCGTTTATTCGATGCGCGCACATTCAACGCATTTAAAGCGCGCACCTACCGAACGATTGCATAAACTCCATACACAACACGTCAGAACAGGAGCCGCATCATGCGCAAGACTCTCCTTCTCATCGCCGCGCTCGCCGCGCAACAGGCCACCTTCGCCGCGCCGCCGAAAACCATGGACGGACGTTTCGTCGACGAACAGGGACGCACGCTCTACACCTTCGACAAGGACACGACACCGGGCAAGAGCGCCTGCTCGGGTGGTTGCGCGGCTGCATGGCCCGCCGCCGCCGCCGGAGCCAGCGACAAGCCCTCGGGCGACTGGACCATGATCGACGGCGCGGACGGCCAGAAGCAGTGGGCGTACAAAGGCAAGCCGCTCTACCGCTTCGCGAAGGACGAGAAGCCCGGCGACCTGAAGGGGACGGCTTCAAGGACATGTGGCACACAGCGAAGCCGTAATCCAGCCAGCCGTTTCAATGACGCACGCGACGCCGCAAGGCGCCGCGTGCGTTGTGTCGTTTACTGATCCTCAGGGCACTTGAGGTTGCAGCCGTTCGGATCGCCGTTGTCGCCGCGCTTGCGCATCTTCGTAGGCTTGTCGCTCTGATACTTCTTCGAAGGAGCCGATGCACCGAACGGCATCTGCGGATGCTCGTTCAGCTTGAACTCTTCGGTCAGGATACCGCCCGGCACGCCCGGCGAATTCTGCGCAAAAGCAACGGACATGGTGGCAAACAAGGCGCCCGCCGTGAGGGCGGCAGCGCAAGCGGGAACGAAATATTTCATATCGAATCGATGCGGCCGACGACACCGCGCAATTGAGGCAGGATTACGAAAGCGTAGAGATTAGCGCAAAGCGCCGTGCAGCGCAGCGTCTGCGGCCGTAATCGTTGTTACGGGCGCTTACTCCGCGCTTCGACGGCCCGCACCGGCCCTTCGTCTCAAGCCCCGCTCTCCTCCAGACCTGCTTCCAGTTCGAGCAGTTTCCCGCAATCGCCGGGATCGTAGCCTTCCAGATGCGCAACGCTCTGCCGGAACGCATTGCCGCGCATCACCGACATCACCGTTGTCAGCGGCTCGCGCTCCAGGCGCGCGCGATCGCATGCGAAGTAATAGTCCTCGTCGACGATCGGGATGAAGTCGAGCCCGAAGTGATGCGCCGCCGGCTCGACGCCGAAGCCCACGTCCGCCATCCCGCTCGCGACGAAAGCCGCGATCGCCGAATGCGTCAGTTCCGTCGACGCATAGCCGTTGACGCGATCCGGATCGACGCCGACGCGCCGCAGCGCGAGATCGATCAACATGCGCGTGCCGGAACCATGCTGCCGGTTGACGAAGCGGATGTCGTCGCGCGCGAGGTCGGTCAAACCGCCGATCCCCTTCGGATTGCCCTTCGCGAGAAAGAGCCCCTGCTTACGCCGCGTCAGATGCACGAGCACATGTCGCTGCGGATCGAGCCACTGACGATACTTATCCGCGCACACCGCGCGAAACTCGCCGCGCGGCAAATGGAAGCCCGCCAGATCGCACTCGCCGCGCGCAAGCGCCGTGATCGCTTCGGCGCTGTCGCGGTATTTGATGTCGAGGGGACTGCGTCGGCGACGAGCGCCGTCACGAGCGCCGCCACCGCATAGCCATGCGACGCGTGAATGCGTACGTCTTCTGCGGGCGGCGCCAGCCAGCGGTTCAGATCGGCGGCGACTTCGCTCGCCAGCGCCTGCATGTTGCCGTCCAGACGCTCGCCGCAAAGTCGTTGCGCGCGCAACACAGCCCGCCCGAGTTCCGAGAGTGCGGAGCCGCGGCCGCGCTCTTTCTCGATTAGCGCGCCGCCTAGCTGAGTCTCGATGGCGCGTAGCAAACCCCACGCATGACGGTAGGACAAACCCTTAAGCGCGGCGGCCTGCGCAATGCTACCCGTCTGGTCGACAAGGGACAGTAGCGGCACAGCGTCAGTCAGGCTGGACGTTTGGCCGTTGCTGTCCCGCACCATGAGCTGTGCTTGGCATTCGATTCGAATCATATATGTTCTAGCAGTTCCTATTGCGAAAGCCGATCCACCCGCCTATCGTTCGCATTGATATATCAAACAAGCAAAGCATAGATGCACGGGTTATGAATAACAAGTGCATATATCGACTTTGGAGGAGCCCCACTGTGGATCGACCGAACGCCATTGCGCCAGACGAACTCGTGCAACGTCACGCACGACCCGGCATGTCGCTAGTTGCACTACTGCACGCCATTCAGGACGACGTCGGCTTCGTGCCGCCCGACACCGTGGCGCCGCTCGCGCGGACGATGAACCTGTCACGCGCCGAAGTGCATGGCGTCATCACTTACTACCACCACTTCCGCCAGTCGCCCGCCGCGCCCGTCACGGTGCAGCTGTGCCGCGCGGAAGCATGCCGCAGCATGGGTACGGAAGCGCTCGCGCAGCACATCGAGGCGCGCACGGGTTGTCGCTTCGACGCGCACAAGCACGACGCACACGCCCATGACCACGCATGCGATGGCGCTGTCGGTCTCGAATCGGTGTATTGCCTCGGTCAATGCGCGCTGTCGCCCGCAATGATGATCAACGGTGAGTTGCATGCCAAAGTCACGCCGCAGAAGTTCGACGCGCTGCTCGCAGCGGCAATGAAACGTGTGGAGGAAACGGTATGACGCGCATTTACGTTCCCCGCGATTCCTCGGCGCTGGCGCTCGGCGCGGACGCACTCGCCACGGCCATCGTCGATGAAGCGCAAGCGCGCGGCATCGATATCGAACTCGTGCGCAATGGCTCGCGCGGTCTGCTGTATCTCGAACCGCTCGTCGAAGTGCAGACACCCGAAGGCCGCATCGGCTACGGGAATGTCGAAGTGGAAGACGTGGCATCGCTGTTCGACGCGGGCTTTATCGAAGGCAAGGCGACGCACACGAAGCATGTCGGTGTCGTCGACGAGATTCCGTATCTGAAGAAGCAGCAGCGCCTGACGTTCGCGCGCATCGGCATCACCGACCCGCTTTCGACCGACGACTACATCGCCAATGGCGGCATCGTCGGCCTGTATAACGCGCTCGCGATGTCCGGCGACGCGGCCGTCGACGCGCTGATCGAATCCGGCCTGCGCGGCCGCGGCGGCGCGGCGTTCCCGGCCGGTATCAAGTGGCGCACGGTGCGCGCCGCGAAGGCCGATCAGAAGTACATCGTCTGCAATGCGGACGAAGGCGATTCGGGCACCTTCTCCGACCGCCTCGTGATGGAAAGCGATCCGTTCGTGCTGATCGAAGGGATGATCATCGCGGGGATCGTGGCGGGCGCAACCGTTGGCCATATCTACGTGCGCAGCGAGTATCCGCATTCGATCGCCACGCTCGAAGCCGCGATCGTCAAGGCGCGTGCCGCCGGCTGGCTCGGCGACAGCGTGCTCGGCTCGGAACATCGCTTCGAACTGTTCGTCGCGAAGGGCGCGGGCGCGTATGTGTGCGGCGAGGAAACGGCGCTGCTCGAATCGCTCGAAGGCAAGCGCGGCATCGTGCGCGCGAAGCCGCCGCTGCCCGCGCTCGAAGGTCTGTGGGGCAAGCCGACAGTGATCAACAACGTGATCACGCTCGCCACCGTGCCGATCATCTTCGCGAAGGGCGCGGCGTTCTATAAGGACTTCGGCATGGGCCGCTCGCGCGGCACGCTGCCGTTCCAGGTGGCGGGCAATGTGAAGCGCGGCGGTCTCGTCGAGCTTGCGTTCGGTTGCACGCTGCGCGAGCTGATGTTCGACTTCGGCGGCGGCACGGCAAGCGGCCGTCCGGCGCGCGCGGTGCAGGTGGGCGGCCCGCTCGGCACGTATCTGCCCGAGAGCCAGTGGGACATTCCGCTCGACTATGAGGAATACGCGAAGGTCGGCGCCGTCGTCGGTCACGGCGGTCTGGTAATTCACGACGACACGTCGAACCTCGCCGATCTCGCGCAATACGCGATGCACTTCTGCGCGCTCGAATCGTGCGGCAAGTGCACGCCGTGCCGGATCGGCTCGACGCGCGGCGTCGAAGTGATCCAGCGGATTCGCAACGGCGACACGTCGACGAAGCAGGTGCAACTGCTGCGCGATCTGTGCGACACGATGGTGTCGGGTTCGCTGTGCGCGATGGGCGGCATGACGCCTTTCCCCGTCGTCTCCGCCCTTGACCATTTCCCCGAAGACTTCGGTCTCGAAACCGCCATTCCAAAAGCGGCAGCCTGACCCTGGAGCCCAACATGTCCGATCCGATCACTTTCAAATCCGGCGGCTGCGGCTCCGGCAACTGCGCCTGCAAGGCCGGCGCGCTGCGCAACGAACGCGGCCCGATGGACGATACCGATTACGGCACGCCGCTGCGTCATTCCGACGTCGACGTGACGCTCGAAATCGACGGCGAGTCGATCACGGTGCCCGCGGGCACATCGGTGATGCGCGCCGCCGCCGAGGCAGGCGTCAACATTCCGAAGCTGTGCGCAACCGATTCGCTCGAACCGTTCGGCTCGTGCCGTCTGTGTCTCGTCGAAATCGAAGGACGGCGCGGTTATCCGGCGTCGTGCACGACGCCCGTCGAAGCAGGCATGAAGGTCCGCACGCAAACGGACCGTCTGCAAGGACTGCGCCGCAACGTGATGGAGCTGTACATCTCCGATCACCCGCTCGACTGCCTCACCTGCCCCGCCAACGGCAACTGCGAACTGCAGGACATGGCGGGCGTCACGGGCCTGCGCGAAGTGCGCTATGGCTTCGACGGCGCGAATCACCTGAAGGACAAGAAAGACGAGTCGAACCCGTACTTCACGTACGACCCGTCGAAGTGCATCGTCTGTAACCGCTGCGTGCGCGCCTGTGAAGAGACGCAAGGCACGTTCGCGCTGACCATCTCCGGACGCGGCTTCGAGTCGCGCGTCGCCGCGAGCGAAAGCCAGCCGTTCATGGACTCGGAATGCGTGTCGTGCGGTGCATGCGTCGCCGCATGCCCGACCGCAACGCTGTCGGAAAAGAGCATCGTGATGCTGGGTCAGGCAGAGCATTCCGTCGTGACGACCTGCGCATACTGCGGCGTCGGTTGCTCGTTCAAGGCCGAGATGAAGGGCAACACAGTCGTGCGGATGGTGCCGCACAAGAACGGCCAGGCGAACGAAGGCCATGCGTGCGTGAAGGGCCGCTTCGCATGGGGATACGCGACGCACAAGGACCGCATCAAGAAGCCGATGATCCGCGCGAAGATCACCGATCCGTGGCGCGAAGTCAGCTGGGAAGAAGCGCTGAGCTATGCGGCGTCGGAGTTCCGCCGCATCCAGGAAAAGTACGGCCGCGATTCGATCGGCGGCATCACGTCGTCGCGCTGCACGAACGAAGAAACGTATCTGGTGCAGAAGCTGGTGCGCGCCGCGTTCGGCAACAACAACGTCGACACCTGCGCACGCGTCTGCCACTCGCCGACGGGCTACGGCCTGAAGACGACGCTCGGCGAATCGGCGGGCACGCAGACCTTCGCTTCCGTCGATAAATCCGACGTCATCATCGTGATCGGCGCGAATCCGACCGACGGCCACCCGGTGTTCGGCTCGCGCCTGAAGCGGCGCGTGCGCGAAGGCGCGAAGCTGATCGTCGTCGATCCGCGCCGCATCGACATCGTCGATACGGCACACGTGAAGGCCACGCATCACCTGCAATTGCGTCCGGGCACGAACGTCGCGATGGTCACGTCGCTCGCGCACGTGCTCGTGTCGGAAGGGCTGCTCAACGAGGCGTTCATCGCCGAGCGCTGCGAGACGCGCGCATTCCAGCACTGGCGCGATTTCGTCGCGCTGCCGGAGAACTCGCCGGAAATGATGGAAAGCGTGACGGGCGTGCCGGCGCAGCAGGTGCGCGAAGCCGCCCGCCTCTATGCGACGGGCGGCAACGCGGCGATCTACTACGGTCTCGGCGTGACGGAACACGCGCAAGGCTCGACGACCGTGATGGGCATCGCGAACCTTGCGATGGCGACGGGCAATATCGGCCGCGAAGGCGTCGGCGTGAATCCGCTGCGTGGCCAGAACAACGTGCAGGGTTCGTGCGACATGGGCTCGTTCCCGCACGAACTGCCCGGCTACCGTCATATCAGCGACACGGTGACGCGCACGCTGTTCGAAGGTGAATGGGGCGTGACGCTGCAACCGGAGCCTGGCCTGCGCATCCCGAACATGTTCGATGCGGCACTGCACGGCAGCTTCATGGGCCTGTATTGCCAGGGCGAAGACATCGTGCAGTCCGACCCGAACACGCAGCATGTGGGCGCGGCGCTGTCGTCGATGGAATGTATCGTCGTGCAGGACATCTTCCTGAACGAAACCGCGAAGTACGCACACGTGCTGCTGCCGGGCTCGACCTTCCTCGAAAAGGACGGCACCTTCACCAACGCAGAGCGCCGCATCTCGCGCGTACGCAAGGTGATGCCGCCGCTCGCCGGCTACTCGGACTGGGAAGTGACGATCCTGCTCGCCCGCGCGCTTGGCTACGAGATGAACTACACGCATCCGTCGCAGATCATGGACGAAATCGCGCGCCTCACTCCGACTTTCCACGGCGTGTCGTACGAGAAGCTCGACAAGCTGGGCAGCATCCAGTGGCCGTGCAACGAGAACGCGCCGGAAGGCACGCCGACGATGCACATCGACGAGTTCGTGCGCGGCAAGGGCAAGTTCGTGATCACGAAGTACGTCGCGACGCCGGAAAAGGTCAACCAGAAGTTCCCGCTGATCCTGACCACGGGCCGCATTCTGTCGCAGTACAACGTCGGTGCACAGACGCGCCGCACGGAGAACTCGCTCTGGCACGACGAGGATCGTCTGGAGATTCATCCGCATGACGCCGAAGACCGAGGCATCAAGGATGACGACTGGGTCGGCATCGAGTCTCGCGCGGGTTACACCGTGCTGCGCGCGAAGGTGGCGGACCGGATGCAGCCGGGCGTCGTCTACACGACGTTCCACTTCCCCGAATCCGGCGCGAACGTGATTACGACGGACAGTTCCGACTGGGCGACCAACTGCCCCGAGTACAAGGTGACGGCCGTGCAGGTGATGCCCGTCGAGCAGCCGTCGCAATGGCAGAAGGAGTACTCGCGCTTCAACAACGAGCAGCTCGAGCATCTCAGCAAGCGTGAGATGGCGACAACGTCAGGCAAATGAGGCAACGCAATGGACGCACATAATCTGGTCGACATGGCGAACCGCATCGGCGATTTCTTCGAATCGATGCCGGACCGCGATGAGGCGATCGACAATATTGCCGATCATATCCGGCGGTTTTGGGAACCGCGTATGCGGCGCTCGATTCTGGCTACGCTGCATGCGAATCCTGAAGGCGTCGAGCTGGAATTGCACGAAATGGTTCGTGAGGCGCTGGTCAGGCATCGCGAGGATTTGACGCCGAAGGAGGCTGCGGCGGTTTAAGGTGCTTGATGTTCCAGGCGCGCTGATGTTCGCGCAATAGCAACAGCAGTTGGGCGTTCGTGTCGGAAACGATGCGGACGCTTTTTTTTGGGGGTTGTCTGCGACGCTGCGTGGTTTGCTTGTGTTTTTGCTGGCATTCGCGGTTTGCTTATGCGCTGGCATCCGCGTATTGCCTTCGTGCTTCACGCGTTGCCCCTGTGCGGGCGGCACCTACTTTTCTTTGCGGCGGCGTAACTATTCAGCGGTAACCAGAGGCGAAACGACGACTCCTGTAAAGGCCAGGGCGAGCGCGTCGATCAGCGAACGGCTCTGCTTGCGTAAGGTGGCAAGGTAGGAGCGGATCGTGCAGAACGCCTCCATACCCGATTCCGAGCGGAAGCACCCGGAGATCTTCTGTTTGAGTTTGGGCATGCGGATATCGCGTTCGGCCTGGTTGTTGTCGAACGGTACGCGGTGATCGGCAATGAAACGCCACACCTCATCGGCATACTTGTGAAGCCGTGTGAGCAGGTTGCAGGTAAAGCTTTGCCTGATCCTGCCGCGGCGTTCCCGGCGCCCGGACTCACGTGCCTGCTGCGGATTGAGCTTGCGTGCCTGGGCGATCAGGGCGCGGCTGCGCCGTGTGTAATAGCGTTGGCGCGCCTGACTCAGCGCGGTGTTTCCTGCAGCCTGACTGAGGTCGACCTCGCGCTTTGCCTGGCAAAGCAGGTCAATCATCTGCTGGGCCCAGCGTTGCTGCGTGGACTCCAGGACAAACACCAGTTCGCGCAGATGATGAGCATTGCACAGCGCATGCTCACACTCATAGCCGGCATACGGCCGCCAGCCGTCATGGACCGCGACTCCCCTAAAGCCGGGAAGAATGCCGAAGCTGTCCAGCGCCTCGCTGCCGCGCTTGCGGTGCGCGCCATACCAGCTCAACGCGTGCGTCGAGGCGACATGCAGCCAGCGGGACTCGCGCCCCACGCGCATGCAGCTCTCATCGAAATGCACCACGGGTTGCCCGCGTAGCGCCTGCCGGATCTGCTCAACGGCTGGCACCAGTAACTGCGCGGCCTGATCAATGCTGTGCTGGACGGTTCCCGTAACCACATGCAGACCAAACAGGTCCTTCAGCGCCTGGGCGGTGCGCGCAACCGGCAACTGCTGGTATTGCGTCAGATAGACGGCTGCGGCGCGAATCTGGGGGCCGTACTGAACCGCCTGGCTCACGCCCTTGGGAAATGCGCCCGAGTGATGCTTGCCGCAGCGGCACTGCGCGATCTGCACGCGATGCTCGGTCACCTCAAAGCGCGTGGGTGGCAAATCGATCACCTGACGGCCTTCGGGCAACACGGCCACGCGGGCTGCTGCGATGCGTTGGCCACATGCATCGCACACCAGCGCCACCGGGTGAATCTCGATGTGATCGGGTTGCGCGACGCGTTTGAGCGTCTTGCCCTTGTGCCCCGGTTGCGCGCCAGGCCTGGCCCCGCTCGTGCCGCGCAATGACTTCGGCTTGCGCCTTGGACCATCGCTTGACGGCGGCTTGCTGGAGTTATGACTGTCCTTCTCAAGCTTTGCCTCGAGCTCGTTCAGACGCCTCACCAGATCAACGATGAGTGCGTCCTTCTGCTCCGGTGTCAGGTCCTTGAGGTCGGGCATCTTCGTCATGTCCCTCACTATGCACAGCCTGGTAGCAGTTTACAAGCGCTGAATAGTTACGCGGCGGCAAAGAAAAGTAGGTGCCGCCCCGCACAGGGGCAACGCGTGAAGCACGTAGGCATAACGCGGATGCCAGCACATAAGCAAATCCCGGATACCACCGCAAAACCAAACCGCTGATGCCAGCAAAAACTCCAGCATCACGACGCCGCCGGCTCGACCGGCACACTTTTCGCGAACCATGCCTCGCAATGCCTTAACAGCCCATTCAAATCAGAGCCCGGGCGCCCGCGCGCGCAAACATAACCGTCAGGCCGCACCAGATAAAACGAAGGCCGCGTACGCCCAAACGATTCACTAAGCGACGGCCCGCCGCCCTCGCCATTCACATCCGACACGCGCCACACGCGCACCGCACCCGGCAGCAGATCTTCGACGGCAGCGGCGAACCGGTCCAGATCGGCAGCCCGCACGGGCTTGCGATGCAACGACAGTATCTTGCCGTTACCCGTTCCCGGTTCCTCCGGCGGATCGACGAGCAGAAACAGCGAGAAAAACGCCGGGTCGTGCAGATCGAAAATGCAGCCGATGCCGGGCGCGCGTCCCAACGGTCCATCGACGACATGCACGAGCGCATCGGGCGCGCGTTCGCCCGCACGCGGCCCGCCGTCGAGTATGCGTTCGAGCGTCAGCGGCGAGCGCCGGTATTGAATCGACAGTTCGCTGACGGTGAGACGCGCGGCATCGCGCAACGGCCCCAGCGCGGCGAGCACGGGCATCACGCGCTCGCGCAGCAGCTTGAGCGGCCCGTGGTCCGCTTCCGCCATCTGCGTGACGAAACTCGTCTGCCGCAGCACGTCGCGTTCGATCGGATGACGTTCGAGATGGTAGGTATCGAGCAGCCGGTCGGGCGCGTCGCCCTTCAGCACACGCGCGATTTTCCAGCCGAGATTGAACGCTTCCTGAATGCCCGTATTCATCCCCTGCGCGCCCGCAGGACTGTGCACATGCGCAGAATCGCCCGCCAGGAACACGCGCTGCGCGCGCAACTGCTCGACCATGCGGCTATTCAGATGAAAGTAGCCGGACCACGACAGGTCGCTCAGTTCGACGGGATAGTGAATACGGCTTTTCGCGATCAGCCGGCATTCGTCGAGCGTCGGCGCGGGAATCGACGCAAGCGGCGCCGGGTCGCCGCTCGACGCTGCCTCGGCCGGCTCGCGCGCCGGCATCGTGGGATGATCGGCAATCAGCCGGTGTCTGCCCTTGCCCATCGGAAAGAGCGCCGCCAGCCCCGCGCCCGACGCGAAAATATGAAACTCGTCGTCGGACCAGCCGGTATCCGCTTCGATGTCGGCAAGCAGAAAGGTCTGCTCGAAGGTCTTGCCCGCGAAGCTCATGCCGAGCCGGTGACGGATCGCGCTGTGCGCGCCGTCGGCGGCGATCATGTAAGAAGGATGCAGCGTCTCGACATGGCCGTCCGCGCGTTGCAGCGTCGCGTTGATGCCCGCCGAGCCCTGCGCGAACATCGTCAGCTCGACGCCGCGTTCGACCTGCACGCCGAACGTCGCGAGATGCTCGGTCAGCAGGCGCTCGGTGACGGACTGATCGAGAAATAGCAGATACGGATAGCGCGTTTGCAGCGGATCGAAATCGAGCCGCGTCAGCCGCTGCCCGTTCGAATACAGATTCGCGGTGCGCGCCCGATGACCGAGTTCGAGAAACCGGTCGACGA
Organism: Paraburkholderia sp. PGU19; assembly: GCF_013426915.1. Classification (GTDB taxonomy): domain Bacteria; phylum Pseudomonadota; class Gammaproteobacteria; order Burkholderiales; family Burkholderiaceae; genus Paraburkholderia. The sequence continues at coordinate 965,898 of NZ_AP023179.1, read as the reverse complement.
GGCGATGTTGCTCCAGCAATTCGAGCGTGCGCGCCTGAATGCCGATCGCGCGCGAATGCGGATCCGCTTGCTGCGCCTTGTCGATGAGCCGCACGGGCACCTGCGCGCGCGCAAGACTCATGGCGGCCGCCAGCCCCGTCGGCCCCGCGCCGACGATCAGCACGGGCGGTACGTCGAAGGAAGCACCCGTCATGCAGACCTCCGCAGTCGGACATGCTCGCTAGTGTACGCCGAGCGTTCCGCTCGCTGCCGTGTGGCCGACGACGCGCCGCATCAATCCCGCATCAGCCGTGCGACATATCGCTCAGTGCGCGTGCGGCGCGCGATCCAGCGAACAACGATGCTGCGTCGTGCCCATGTCGACCTGCAGGGTCGCGTGGTGCATGTCGAATTCCGCGCGCAGCGTGCCGACGATCCCGTCGATCACCATGTCGCCCGGATGGCCGTCCGGAATCACGAGATGCGCGGACAGCGCGTTGCCCGTCGTCGACAGCGCCCACACATGCAGATCGTGCACGTCGGTGACGCCGGGCTGCGCGGCGAGATACGCGCGAATCTTCTGCAGGTCGACGCCGGGCGGCACGCCGTTGAGCGCGAGCTTGATGGAATCGCGCAGCAGGCCCCACGTGCCGTAGACGATCACAGCGACCACGACGATGCTCATCACCGGGTCCAGCCACGTCCAGCCGCTGAACAGAATGGCGAGGCCGCTGACGGCAACGGCGGCCGACACGGCCGCGTCGGCAACCATATGCAGAAACGCGCCGCGAATGTTCAGGTCGTCTTCCTGGCCGCGCATGAAAAGCCATGCCGAGAAGCCGTTCACAACCATACCGACGAGCGCGACGATAAATACGTCGAGCCCCGCGACGGGCGCCGGATGAAACAGCCTGCCGACCGCTTCCGCGACGATCACGCCGCACGCGAAGAGCAGCAGGCCCGCGTTGAGCAGGCTCGCGAGGATCGACGAACCGCCGAGACCGAACGTGTAGCGCGCGGACGGCCGGCGCGTCGCGAGCCAGGTGGCGCCCCAGGCGAGCAGCAGGCCGAGTACGTCGGAGAGATTGTGTCCGGCGTCGGCGAGCAGCGCGGTCGAGTTGGCGAGCACGCCGTAGATCGCCTGCACGACGACGATCGTGACGTTCAGCGCGACGGCGAGCGCGAACGCGCGTCCATGGCCTGACGCGGGGGCGTGATGGTGGTGGTGATGTCCATCCGCCCCGTGATGATGCGCGTGCGACGCCTTGTTGCCCGCTTCGTGCGGTTCGTGGTCGTGCGCCGCGTGATTGCACGCGTCCGTGTGGACATGCGCGTCGGACTTCGGCTGATGCTGCGCCGTGGGTCCGTCGGTGGTGTGAGCGGTGTATTTCATGCGTGATCCTGCGTGAGGTCGGCGGCGGATTCGCTGACGGGTTCGGCGACGTGTTCGAGCATGTCGGTCAGCATGCCGCTGATGTGGCCGTCGGCGGCGACGTAGAAAACCTGCTTGCCCTGCCGCTCCGCGCGCACGATGCGCGCCGCCCGTAACAGCCGCAGATGGTGGCTGACGAGCGAAGGCGACAGATTCAACGATTCGGCGATCGCGCCCACCGCGCGTCGCTCGTCGACGCACGCGAGCACGATGCGCAGGCGCGTCGGGTCGCCCAGCAGGCGGAACAGATCGGCGATCTGCACGACACGGTCGTCGGTATTCAGAGAAAGCGCGGTAGACATGGAGGGCACCCGTATCGACACAGCATCGATACATACATGTGAACAGGTGTTCATATGTTATTGAACAACACTGTCCGCGTCAAGTCGGGGGCATGCGCCGAGTGTGGGAAAATGCGCGTTTTCCTGCCTCACACCCTCGCCTGCGTCATGCATCCAGTATTCGACCGCGCCTACAGCGCGCATCGCGACGGACGGCTCGACGACGCCGAGCGCGACTATCGCGCCACGCTTGAACTCGATCCCGTCCACGTCGATGCGCTGCATCTGCTTGGCGTGCTGCGCCATCAGCAAGGCCAGCACGAAGAAGCGGCCGACCTCGTGCGCCGCGCCGCGGATTTGCGCCCGCAGGACGCCGCGCTGCAGCTGAACCTCGGCAACGCGCTGAAGGCGCTCGGCCGGCTCGACCAGGCAATCGAACGCTTTCGCAATGCGCTGACGCTCGCGCCGGCGTTTCCGATGGCGCATTACAACCTCGGCAATGCGTACGCGCTCGCCGGGCGCCACGAAGACGCCGTCGACGCGTTCGAGAAGTCGCTGCGCCTGCAGCCGATGGACGCCTCGTCGCACGTCAATCTCGGCAATGCGCTGCACGCGCTCGGCCGGCACCGCGAAGCCGTCGATTCATTCCGCCGCGCGCTCGAACTGCGGCCCGGCCATGCGGGTGCGCACAACAACATCGGCATGGCGCTCAATGCGCTGGGTTCGGCCAAGGAGGCCATCGCGCATTTTCGCGCGGCGTTCAAGATCGAGCCGCGCTTCGTCGCCGCGCGCTTCAACCTCGGCAATACGCTCGACGCGACGGGACAGCATCACGAAGCCGTCGCCGAGTTCGAAGCCGCGCTCGCGCTGCAGTCGAACCTGCCGCCCGCGCTGTTCGGCCTTGGCAACGCCCTCGCGTCGCTCGGCCGTCACGAAGAGGCCCGGCCGCGCTTCGAGCGCACCGTGGGTCTCGATCCGAACTTCGCGCTTGCCTGGCTGAGTCTCGGCGCCGCGCATCACGCGCTCGGCGCGTACGACGCCGCCCTGCGCGCCTTCGAGCAGGCGCTGCGCCTGCGGCCCGATCAAGCCATCGCGCACATGAATCGCGGCGTAACGCTGCTCACGCTCGGCGATTTCAAGCGCGGGCTGCCCGAATACGAATGGCGGCTGGAAAACGCGGCGCTACAGTCGGACGCGACGCCGCTGCCGCGCTGGAATGGCGAGCCGATTACCGGGCGCACGCTGCTCGTGCACGCCGAACAGGGTTTCGGCGACACACTGCAATTCGTCCGATTCGTCGAGGTGGTGGCGCAGCGCGCAGCACGTGTGGTGCTCGAAGTGCAGCCGCAGTTGCTGTCGCTACTCGAGCCGATGGCGCAGCAATGGCGTGTCACGCTGATCGCGCAAGGCGCGCCGCGGCCCCGCGCCGACCTGCAATGCCCGCTGTTGAGCCTGCCGCTCGCGCTCGGCACCGAGCTGGACACGATTCCGGCGCGCACACCGTATCTGAATGCGCCCGCCGCGGCGCGCCGCGCGTGGCGAGGCTCGCTCGGCGGACAGGCGAAGCGCAAGATCGGACTTGCGTGGTCGGGACGCGCGCAGCGTCAGGAAAACCGCTCGCTGCCGCTGGCCGCGCTCGAGCCGCTGTTCGCGCTCGACGGCATCGACTGGATCGTGCTGCAGCCCGCGCTGAGCGACGACGAACGCGCCACGCTAGACGCGCATCCGCACGCGAAGAACATTCATCGCTTCGATGGGCGTATCCGCGACTTTGCGGATACGGCGGCGATCATTGAGCGGCTCGACGGCGTGGTGTCGGTCGACACGGCAATCGCCCATCTGGCGGGCGCGCTCGACAAGCCGCTCTGGCTGATGCTGCCGTTCGCCGCCGACTGGCGCTGGTTCACACGCGATACGCGCAGCCCGTGGTACCCGTCCGCGCGGCTCGTGCGGCAGCCGCGGCCTGGCGCGTGGGGAGACGTCGTCGACGAGGTTGCGGCGGCATTACGCAGTTGAGCACCGCTTTGCCGAAGCCGTCGATCAAATAAAAACCCCCGCACGCGTGCGGGGGTTTTGCTTTGCAGCTTCAGAATCAGGCGGGGCTGGCGCCCCGCGCACCGACCGCTTACGCCGTCCGATACTGGTTGCGCGCTTCCGGCGTGCGATACAGCACGAGCGTCGCAATCAGGCCGCAGACGGCCGCGACGCTCATCCACAGGCCGGGCGCCGCCTTGTTGCCCGTCGAGTGGATCAGGTACGTCGCGATAGCGGGCGTGAAGCCGCCGATCGTCGTCGCCAGGCTGTATGCCAGCGAGAAGCCCGCCGTACGCACGTCGGCCGGCATCACTTCCGTCAGCGCAACGACCATGCCGCCGTTGTAGCAGCCATACAGGAACGACAGCCACAGCTCGACCATCAGCAGGCGCGCGAACGACGGATCGGCGACGAGCCATTGCACGGCCGGATACGACGTCAGGATCGTGAGGATCGTGAACGTCAGCAGCACGGGACGGCGGCCGATGCGGTCCGAGATCGCACCCGACACAGGCAGCCAGACCAGGTTCGATACGCCGATGCAGACGGTGACGATCAGCGTGTCGATCGACGACATTTTCAGCACTTCCTTGCCGAAGGTCGGCGTGTACGCGGTGATCATGTAGAACGACACCGTCGTCATGATGACCATGCCCATGCCGCCCAGCACGACGCCCCAGTTCTGCAGCATCGACGCGAAAATCTCGCTGACGGAGGGACGATGCTTCTTCGCGAGGAACTCGTCCGTCTCCTTCAGCGAGCGGCGAATGATGAACAGGAACGGCACGATCAGACAGCCGATCAGGAACGGCACGCGCCAGCCCCAGGACGTCATCTGGTCGGCAGGCAGCATGCGGTTCAGGATTACGCCGATCAGCGCGGCGAACACGACAGCCACCTGCTGGCTGCCCGATTGCCACGAACAATAGAAGCCCTTGTTGCCCTTGGTCGCGATCTCCGACAGATAGACCGACACACCGCCCAGTTCCACACCTGCCGAGAAACCTTGCAGCAGACGCCCGAGCAGCACGAGCACGGGCGCGAGCACGCCGATCGTCGCGTAGCCGGGAATCGCCGCGACCGTCAGCGTACCGAGCGCCATCAGCGCGAGCGTCAGGATCAGGCCCTTGCGACGGCCGTGATGGTCGATGTACGCGCCGAGCACGATCGCGCCGAGCGGACGCATCAGGAAGCCCGCGCCGAACACCGACAGCGACAGCATCAGCGATGCGAAGTCATTGCCGCTCGGAAAATACGTCTTCGCGATCGCAGCGGCGTAGTAGCCGTAGACCATGAAGTCGTACATTTCCAGGAAATTGCCGCTGACGACGCGGAATACGGTACGGACCTTGGATTCGTCCGTCGCTACGTGAGCATGGGATGCAGTTGCCATGACCTTCTCGAAATGAGCCCGCTGCCTGCAGGAACAGACAGCGCTGGGCAGTTCAAACGATCCGCCGGAACAGCGCGGATGCCCGGTCCGGCTCGGCCGGGTCGCGCCTGCGCCCTTCAGGGCGTGGCGCTTTGCGTGGGCGCGGTATTCTCATGCGGCACATGCTGTCGAGATATCAGGGTAAACGTGATGTTTCACTTACAACATCTGCCTGACGTGATAATAACGTTACTCTGAAGGGCGTGCATTCAATACAATTTCCTTACAATCACGCACTTCCAAGAAAATTCTTCCGATATGGTTTTCGACCGGCAAGCCGAGCCAGGTGACGCCGGGCGACATGCGCCGTATCGTGACTCTCTGTGACTCTCTTGCCGCCTGCTGGTGGCCAATCCGTTCCTTTCTACCGCGCACTACCGCCGCAATGTCCGATTCCGCTTCGCTGCCCGCTCTTTCGTCCCTCACGCTGCGCCCCGCGACCGAGGCCGACGCCGATCTCATTGCCGCCATCCATAGCGCTAGCTGGCAGGCGACCTATCGCGGGCTGCTGCCGGATGCATTTCTCGACGGCGAGGTCACGCAGGAGCGCGCATCGTACTGGCGCGCGCGGATGTCGGCGCCGGGCGCCGACCGGCGGACCGTGCTGGTGGCCGAGCGTGCAGGCGAGCCGATCGGCTTCGTGTGCGTCGAGCGTCAGCCGGATTCGCCGTGGGGCGTGCTGCTCGACAATCTGCACGCGCTGCCCGCGCACCAGGGAATCGGCGCTGGCAAGCTGCTGATGCGCGCCGCGCAGGACTGGGCGCGCGAGCATGGCGAGGCGCAGCTGTATCTATATGTGCTGGAAGGCAATGCGCCCGCGATCGCGTTCTACGAACGGCAAGGCTGGCAGTTTTCGGGCGCCGAGCCCGATCATATGGGCGGCGTCGACATCACGGCGTTGAGATATGTCTATCGCTTGAATCGCGAATCTCCAAATTATTAAGATAACTAAATATTTCAGATTCATCTGATCGTTGAATCGACAACCGTCTGCCACGATACCGCGACCCAACGCCTCGACCGGGCCGTGAACGTGCGTTGCGTTCACATCCGCTGTCGTCCGCCGCTTCGAGGCCAAACACACGAACAAGAACGAGGCGAAGACCGTGTCGACATCCGCACTCACACTAGTAGTCGGCGAAATCAGAATGCCGCGCCTTCGCCCTCTTGAGCTGGTATCGCGCTCGCTCGGCCGCGAATGGTCACTGCTGCCGCCCAATGTCAGCTTCCGCATGGAACTGAAGGCGCTGTACGCGGCGATGCTGCGCACCTTTTGCCTGAGTGCCGACGCTATCCGCGCCATGTGCCGTTGGGACCCTGACAGTCTGCAAAAGCCCTCCGCCACGCTGGCACCTGTCGCCATGCCCAGCCCGATTCCACTGGACATGCGTCATCCGACGCACGCGCCGGCTCGTGAGAGCCGTCAATGGAACACGCTTGCGGGCGGCGCTTGCGCAATCGGTGGTGTGGCCGCGATTGCGTGGCTGATGGCGAACCATCCGCGACAGCCTGCGTCGCCGACGCTCGCCGCCGCGCCCGAGGTGACGCTCAACGCCGCTGCGAATCAGGCTGAAAACGTGCATAGCCGTTCCGGGAATATCGCGCGCCCGGCGGATGCGCCCGTCGCGTGGAATCGCACGCGCGGGGATCTGACGGCGCGCAAACCGGACGAGAGCACGACGATCAACACGTCGGGCAGTGAGGCCCGACATGTTTCCTCCGAGCGTAGCGGGCCCGCAACGACGCATGCTTCTGCTTCGCCCGCTACTGGCCACGAAACACCTGCTGCTCACCCTTCGCGGATCACCGCCGAGCGCGCGGCGCCCGTCGCTCCGCGCGCTGTCGATGCCCACGCAAGCGTCTCGACGAAGCGCGCGAAGCCGTCCGGCATAGCTCGTTCTGCGCGAGACGTACGCAAAGCGAACTCGACGAAGCGCGAGCGCAACGAGTTGGCGAATACGAGCGCGCGTCGCGTGCCACATGCGGTCGACCTAGCGCGGGACATCGCGCCACATCACGACTTGCATGCATCGTCGGAAACACAGCTTTCGACGGGACATCGCGCGCGTCACCTGCCTTCCGTCGCGGGCGACTACTCGCCTCTCGCGCCGTCGGCTCGCCTGAAGGGTGATTACGATTCCATCACGATGTCAGCGGGCACGCATGTACGGGACGTCGCGCCTGCCTCGGTCCGCCAGGACCGCGTGAACACCAACAGCACTGAGTGGATGAACCACATGTCACAGCGGCGCGTGACCGAAGTCCCCGATAGCTTTTCGAAGTAAGTCGCGAGCGGCGATCAATCAAATCAGTCTCAAACAAAAAGGGCTGAGTCCAGCAAAATCATGGACTCAGCCCTTTTCCCCTTCCCGCGAAAACACAACGCTGCGTTTCCGTTGCCGCCTGGCAAACGCCGTCACCGGTTCCCCGGCAGCCCAGCCTCCGCCTGACGCTGCAACTGCAACACCTGCTGCTGCAACTGACGCAATTGCGCCTGAGCCTTGTCCTTTTCGTCACGCAACGCGAGCGTTTCGTCCTGCGTTTGCCGCTGATAATCGGCGACCTTCGCTTCCTGGGCGCGCGCCACTTCGATATCCGCTTGCAGCCGCTGTGCGTGCGCATGCGACTCGCCGATCACCCGCTCGATCGATGCCTTCTGCGCCTGCAACTGGGCGCGGCGGATCTCGACGTCAGCGAGTTGCGCCGTGTGCCGCGCGAAACCGGTATAGATGGATTCGGCCCGCGCCTGGTCGGACGTCCTGATGACGCGCCAGAAGTGCTTGTCCTGAAACAGCGCGACGTAGTACGTCATGCTCTGCGCGTAAAAGAACAGCGAAGCGCCATAACCACCGTTGTACGTGGTGCGCATTTCCGTCAGCCCGCCGTCGTGGATCAGTTGCATCAGATCGGCGACCTCGCCTTGTACGCTGCCGCTTGCGTCGGCATTCGCGTCGAGGCCGGATGCACTGCCCGTGTCGTCGGCGGACGCGACATCGCTTTGAGTGTCCGGCGCGTCGGCGGCTGCGCCTTTCACCGCGCCCGCGCGCACGACGCCCGCTCCTGCCGCCGACTGGCTGGCCGCCAGCGCGACGCCGCCATGCATGAGCGCGCAAGCAAGCGCGAGCAAGACCGTGCGGCGCAGATCGAAGGGGTACTTCATACGTCGATACTCCATGCGTATCCAGAAACAGCCTCGGATTATCGCGCGGAATCTGCCCTTTCTGACGCGCTGCGGCAGGACTTTAAATCGAGATGAACGGACAACTAAGCAATTCGACGCGCAAACGCAAAAGATCGTAAAAACGACGGCTGTTCTCTCAAGCGAATGGGTTTTCAACCAGGCGTCGCGCAGATGTTTGACAGATACAAATGAAAAACGCGAGCGAGCCATCAGCGGCCCGCTCGCGTCAAATCGAAAGACGTGGCAATCAGAAACGCGTTTCGCGCGCGACCCGCAGGAACGTATCGAGCAACGGCGTGCAATCGAGCAGTTCGGGACCGCCCGCGCGGTGGAACTCAGGGTGCCACTGCACGCCCATCACGAACGGCGCGCGCCGGTAGCGCACGGCTTCGATGATGCCGTCCGTCCCCGACACTGCCTCGATGTTCAGATCGCGTCCCAGCTGGTTGACCGCCTGGTGGTGGATCGAGTTGACGATCGCCTCGCGCCGGCCGGGGAACATGTTGACGAGCGTCGAGCCTTCGGGGAAATGAATCGAATGTCGATGCTGGTCGTAATGCTCGTTGACGTGGACGCCCGCCGTCGGCACATCCGTCGCGATGTCCTGATACAGCGTGCCGCCGAACGCGACGTTGATCAGCTGGCAGCCTCGGCACACGCCGAGCACGGGCTTGCCCGACTCGACGAACTCGTGCAGCAGCTCGAGTTCGTACATGTCGCGCACGCGATCGCCGGGCCATTCGGGACGCGTCGCCACCTCGGCGTACGACTGCGGCGACACGTCGGCGCCGCCTTGCAGCAGCAGACCGTCCAGATGCTTCGCATAGTCGCGCAGGCGGATGTTGCTCGGGTGCAGCATCCCCTGATGGCCGACCGTCGGAATCATGAAGACGAGCACGTCGCGCGACATCACCCAGTGCGCGATCGACTCTTCCAGATACTGCAGCGTCTTCCCGCGCAGCCCTTTCGCACCCGGCTCCGGGTGAAAGATCCGCGCCGACACGCCAATGCGCAACGTCCGCTGTGTGATCCTGCGGCCCGCGCGGTCGAAAATCTGCCGCGCGTGCGCCGCAATGACCCGTCCGAACACGGACCACGCCGAATCGTTGTGCTTCAGATAGGCAGGCGGTCCCGGCGGATAGGCGCTCGCGGGTGGCGGATTGGATGCGCTGAAATCCGGTGCCGAGCCGAAGCCCGGCGGCGGCGCGCCGTCTTTTTTGGCCGACGCGCCGAGCGTGCCGTCCGGCTCGCCGCCCGCAGGCGCCTTAGCCGCCGCGTCCGCCGCACCGGACGTCGTGCCTGACGCAGCGTTCGCGGCTGGCGGGTTCGCCGACGCCGCCGTCGCCGCCGCCCGTTCCGCGTTCGATACGACCGATTGGACCCGCGCCGCCGCTTCCTGTTGCGCGGCAGCCTGCGCAGCGCTCGTGCGTGCCTGTTCGGCGTCGCGTCGCTGCGCGGCGGCCGCGCTCTCGGCCGTCACGTTGGAGGCGCTTTCGGGGGAATCGGTGGAAGCCGCTTCTTTGGCTTCCCGTGCTGGAGTGGGCGTCGGCGTCGGCGCCGAGGGAGTCGATGAAGGCGCCGGTGACGATGGCGACCCGGCTGCGCCGGATTGGCTCATCGAAGGAGAAGGTGTGCCGGGTGTGCCAGCGTTATCGGAGTTGTTCTCGCTCATGACTGTTTGACAGACGCGTCTTCGCGCGCGAACGATTAGACATGTCTCATTATCCGCCTCGCGCCCCACCGGGGCAAACCAGCACACAATTCGTCACATCAGGACACAACATGCAACCTTGCGCGAATGTGTCTCAATCGGCGCGACGCGGGGCGCTGCATCATGGATCGGGCTGCTCGTCGAAGGTTTCGCGCAGCGCGATCTGCATCGTCGCGTGAATCCGCACGCACCAGCGCCACAGCAGCGCCAGCAGCAGCGCGGCGACGACCAGCACGGCGACGAGCAGGCCCGTCGGCGGCAGGATCGTGCTCGACAGCGCTGCGACGAGCAGAAACACGCCTAGCATCGAAACGACAGGTACGAGGTCCGAAATGGCGTAGCGGATCGCGCTCGTGAAGCGCCCGGCCTTCGCCGGCTGAACGCTGATTTCGGCCAGCAACAGCGCAAGCGACTTGGTCTTCCGGTAGACCGCGACAAGAAACGGTAGCGAGACGAGCAGCGCCGCGCCCCACAGCAAGACGCGCTGCATCGGCTCGGACGGCAGCCATTTCTCAATGAATCCACTCCCGTAAGGCGCTCCATAAGACGCACCCAGAAAAATTGCCGCGACGATCGCGAGATTGACCGCGATCTGCAGAATGATCCGACGCGTGAGGCCGAACACGGTTGGCTCGCCCGAAGCCGGCCGCAGACTGCCGAGCCACTGCCCGTACATGCCGAACACGTTGGCGACGGTGCGCGGCATCGCGCGGCCGAGGCGCTGCGTGAGCGGGTCGGCGGCGCGGATCAGATAGGGCGTGAAAAGCGTGGTGAGCGCGGAGACGGCAACGGCAATCGGATAGAGGAACGCGCTCGTCACCTTCAGCGTGAGGCCGAGCGACGCGATGATGAACGAGAACTCGCCGATCTGCGACACCGTCATGCCGACGCGCATCGCCGTGCGCCCGTCCTTGCCCGCGAGGAACGTGCCGAGCCCGCACGAGACGATCTTGCCGAGAATCACGGCAACCGTGATGACGGCGATCGGCCACGCGTAGTCGACCAGCACGGCCAGGTTGAGCATCAGCCCGATGGTCACGAAGAAGATCGCCGAAAACGCGTCACGCAGCGGCGCGATCAGATGCTCGATACGGTGCAGGTGACGCGACTCGGCCATGATCGCGCCGATCAGGAACGCGCCGAGCGCGATGCTGTAATCGAGCTTGACGACCAGCAGACAGAACGCAAAGCAGAAGCCGAGCACGGAGACGAGCAGCATCTCGTCACTCTGCGACTTCGCGACGTAGTTGAGCGCGCGCGGCACGACGAGAATGCCGACCACCAGCGACACCGTCATGAACAGCAGCAGTTTGCCGAGCGTGACGAACGCGACGCCCGCCGACAACTCGCCCGTCTGAGCGATACCCGACAGCAGCACCAGCATCGCGATGGCGAGAATGTCCTCGACGATCAGAATGCCGAACACCAGTTGCGCGAAGCTCTCACGCTTGAGGCCCAGTTCGGAGAGCGCCTTGACGATGATGGTGGTCGACGAAATAGCGAGGATCGCGCCGAGAAACAGCGAATCCATCGAACTCCAGCCGAACGCGCTGCCGATCTCGTAACCGATCCACAGCATCAGCACGATCTCCGACAGCGCGGCGACGATGGCCGTCGCGCCGACCTTGAAGAGCTTGCGCAGACTGAATTCCAGACCGAGCGAAAACATCAGGAACACGACGCCGAGTTCGCCGAGCGTCTGGATGGTCTGCTCGTCGTGGATCAGCTGGAACGGCGGCGTGTACGGCCCGATGATCACGCCCGCCGCGATATAGCCGAGCACCACCGGCTGTTTCAGGCGATGGAACAGCACGGTAACGACGCCGGCAAGCGCCATTACGACTGCCAGATCCTGAATGAAGCCGATACCGTGGTGCATAGCCTTATTCCTTACAAAAAGTAATCCAGAACGCGATGGTAACGCACGAACGGTTAAAAACGATTTAGCGCAGCACGAAGAAAGGATACAAACACAGGCTTTCGGCGAAACTCGCGCGGCGTCGCGCGGTCTCGATGCATTCGCGCCGATTGCGCCTGACGCGTCACAATACGGTTCTCGACTGCCGACCTTCGATCTCACGCCATGACCACCGCCACGTCACCCGCCGCGTCACCCGATTCAACGCCCTTCCCGCCGCTCGCCCAGCTCGCCGCCGATCTCGCTGCTGGCCGCACCACCAGCCGCGCGCTCGTCGAAGCGGCGCTGGAACGCATCGCCGATCCCACCGGCCAGGGCGCGGCCGTCTTCATGCAGGTCGACGCCGACAACGCCCGCGCCACGGCCGATGCGCACGACCGCCTGCGCGCAGCGGGCACCGTGCTATCGCCGCTCGCGGGCATTCCCGTGTCGGTGAAGGACCTGTTCGACATCGAAGGCCAGGTGACGCGCGCCGGCTCGAAAGTGCTCGCGGGCGCCGCGCCCGCCACGTCCGACGCCCCCGCCGTCGCGCGGCTCAAGCGCGCGGGCGCGGTGATCGTCGGACGCACGAACATGAGCGAGTTCGCGTTCTCCGGCCTCGGCCTCAACCCGCACTACGGCCACCCGCTGTCGCCTTACCGGCGCGGCGTGAAGGGCGACGAGCGGGTGTCGGGCGGATCGTCGTCGGGCGCAGCGGCGTCGGTGGCGGACGGCATGGCGGCCGTCGCGCTCGGCAGCGACACGGGCGGCTCGCTGCGCATTCCCGCCGCGCTATGCGGCCTGACAGGCTTCAAGCCGACCGCCGACCGCGTGCCGAAGCAAGGCGGCGTGCCGCTCTCGCCGACGCTCGACGCCTTCGGCCCGATCGGCGCGACGGTCGCGTGCTGCGCGCTGGTCGACCGGATTCTCGCCGGGCTGGAGCCCGTCGTTCCCGCCGCCCGTCCGCTCGAAGGCGTACGGCTGGGCGTGCTGAATCACTATGTCACGGACGATATCGAGCCAGAAGTCGCACAGGCCTACGACGCCGCGCTCAAGCATCTGGAGGCGGCGGGCGCGATCGTCAGCGACGTGCGGTTCGCGCCGCTCGACCGGCTCGCCACGATCAACCGCTTTGGCTTTTCCCCGATCGAAGCCTACGCGTGGCACCGGCCGCTGCTCGAAGCCCAGCGCGACGCGTACGATCCGCGCGTGCTCACGCGCATCCTGAAGGGCCAGCCGGCGACAGCCGCCGACTATCTCGACCTGCTCGCCGAACGCGCCGCCGTGCTGGCCGAGGCGCGCACGATGTGGCAGCGCTTCGACGCCGTCGTCGCGCCGACGGTGCCGATCGTGCCGCCGCGTGTAGCCGGTCTGGTCGATGACGACGAGGCGTTCTTCCGCGCCAATGGCCTCGTGCTGCGCAACCCGAGCGCGTTCAATTTCCTCGACGCGTGCGCGATCTCGCTGCCCTGTCATCCGCGCGGCGGCGCGCCTGTCGGGCTGATGCTGGCCGCCGCGCCGCACGCGGACGACTCGCTGCTGGGAATAGGACGGGCCGTCGAAGCGGTACTGAATACGATTCGCTGACACGCCCGGAGTCGTGCTTGCGGAGGCACCGGCATGCGCCGCGTGCTTCGGCTAGAATCGCCGCACCTTTTACCGAACTTCCACCGCTAGCAGGATCATGATCATCGACAACGTTACATTGCGCCGCGAGCGCAGTCTGCTCGTACTACTCGGTCTCGTCTGTCTCGCGCTTGTGGGGGGCGCGCTGTACCTGCAGTTCGTCGAGCACGAAGATCCTTGCCCGTTGTGCATCATCCAGCGCTATTTCTATCTGCTGATCGCGATCTTCGCGTTTCTCGGCGCGCGATTCCGCGGCTGGACGGGCGTCAGGCTGCTCGAAGTGCTCGCGGTTTTGTCGGCGCTCGGCGGAATTCTGACGGCCGCCCGGCACGTGTATGTGCAGTCGCATCCGAACTTCAGTTGTGGGTTCGACGCGTTGCAGCCGATCGTCGACGGTCTGCCTCCCGCTCACTGGCTGCCGGGTGTGTTCAAGGTCGCAGGTCTGTGCGAAACGCCGTATCCGCCGATTTTTGGCATTTCTCTGCCAGGCTGGTCGCTGATTGGGTTCGTTGTTGCGTTTGTCGCGCTGGCGTTTAGTCTGTGGCGGAATCGCCGCGCGCGGTAAGAAAGGGTTTATTGAGGGTTTTCTGCGGACCGCGGGTTTGAATGGTCAACGGTTCTGTTGGTGTGTTGGCCTGCGGCTTGCCTTTTTGCCCGCATTTGCGGCTTGCCTTTTCTGCGCTGGCATCCGCGATTCGTTAGCGTGCTTCACGCGTCGCCCCTGTGCGGGGCGGCACCTACTTTTCTTTGCCGCCGCAAAGAAAAGTAGGCAAAAGAAAGCGGCTCACACCGCTAACTCTTGTGTTTGCCTGAGGGCCCCCAACCGGTCCTACGCCTCACACGGCAACGGCTCTGTTGGCGCGTGTTGCTAACGCGGTGAATGGGCACCTCACCCACTTCAAGCACCCGTACACGGGCTAGCGGCAGCGAATGGTTTGCGCCGCCCAGGTGGCAAACTGTGTGTAGGTTGTCGCGGCGTATAGCTCGGCGCTCTTACAGGGTGGAACGCGTGCGCTATCGGTCCGGAGTGAGGCGTGCGAGGCACCACGGCCTACATACAGTTTGCCACCTGGGCGGCGGAGGAATGTCTGGCGCGGCATGGTGCAGCGCGGGTGCGTGAAGCGGGTGAGGCGCAACGCAAGAGCGCTGGCAACGGACATGGGTCACGTGATTGCCGTGTGAAGCGTAAGACCGGTTGGGGGCCCTCAGGCAGGAAGAAATGTTGGCGGTGTGAGCCGCTTTCTTTTGCCTACTTTTCTTTGCGGCGGCGTAACTATTCAGCGGTAACCAGAGGCGAAACGACGACTCCTGTAAAGGCCAGGGCGAGCGCGTCGATCAGCGAACGGCTCTGCTTGCGTAAGGTGGCAAGGTAGGAGCGGATCGTGCAGAACGCCTCCATACCCGATTCCGAGCGGAAGCACCCGGAGATCTTCTGTTTGAGTTTGGGCATGCGGATATCGCGTTCGGCCTGGTTGTTGTCGAACGGTACGCGGTGATCGGCAATGAAACGCCACACCTCATCGGCATACTTGTGAAGCCGTGTGAGCAGGTTGCAGGTAAAGCTTTGCCTGATCCTGCCGCGGCGTTCCCGGCGCCCGGACTCACGTGCCTGCTGCGGATTGAGCTTGCGTGCCTGGGCGATCAGGGCGCGGCTGCGCCGTGTGTAATAGCGTTGGCGCGCCTGACTCAGCGCGGTGTTTCCTGCAGCCTGACTGAGGTCGACCTCGCGCTTTGCCTGACAAAGCAGGTCAATCATCTGCTGGGCCCAGCGTTGCTGCGTGGACTCCAGGACAAACACCAGTTCGCGCAGATGATGAGCATTGCACAGCGCATGCTCACACTCATAGCCGGCATACGGCCGCCAGCCGTCATGGACCGCGACTCCCCTAAAGCCGGGAAGAATGCCGAAGCTGTCCAGCGCCTCGCTGCCGCGCTTGCGGTGCGCGCCATACCAGCTCAACGCGTGCGTCGAGGCGACATGCAGCCAGCGGGACTCGCGCCCCACGCGCATGCAGCTCTCATCGAAATGCACCACGGGTTGCCCGCGTAGCGCCTGCCGGATCTGCTCAACGGCTGGCACCAGTAACTGCGCGGCCTGATCAATGCTGTGCTGGACGGTTCCCGTAACCACATGCAGACCAAACAGGTCCTTCAGCGCCTGGGCGGTGCGCGCAACCGGCAACTGCTGGTATTGCGTCAGATAGACGGCTGCGGCGCGAATCTGGGGGCCGTACTGAACCGCCTGGCTCACGCCCTTGGGAAATGCGCCCGAGTGATGCTTGCCGCAGCGGCACTGCGCGATCTGCACGCGATGCTCGGTCACCTCAAAGCGCGTGGGTGGCAAATCGATCACCTGACGGCCTTCGGGCAACACGGCCACGCGGGCTGCTGCGATGCGTTGGCCACATGCATCGCACACCAGCGCCACCGGGTGAATCTCGATGTGATCGGGTTGCGCGACGCGTTTGAGCGTCTTGCCCTTGTGCCCCGGTTGCGCGCCAGGCCTGGCCCCGCTCGTGCCGCGCAATGACTTCGGCTTGCGCCTTGGACCATCGCTTGACGGCGGCTTGCTGGAGTTACGACTGTCCTTCTCAAGCTTTGCCTCGAGCTCGTTCAGACGCCTCACCAGATCAACGATGAGTGCGTCCTTCTGCTCCGGTGTCAGGTCCTTGAGGTCGGGCATCTTCGTCATGTCCCTCACTATGCACAGCCTGGTAGCAGTTTACAAGCGCTGAATAGTTACGCGGCGGCAAAGAAAAGTAGGTGCCGCCCCGCACGGGGGCGACGCTTGAAGCACGCTAACAAAATGCGGATGCCAACGGCAAAACAAGCAAGCCACCCAGCGTCGCAGACAACCAAAAAGCAGGTGCCGCCCCGCACAAGAGCAACGCGTGAACGGCGAAAGCAAATCGCGGATGCCATCGCAAAAGCAAACGCACAGGCGCAACCCATAAGCACCAAAAACACAACGCGGGATGCCATCAAAAACCCAAACCATCCCCCGCCCCACCGTAAACCCAAAAATCCCCCCAGCATCTCGCGCTGCAAAAACCAGATCCCGGCCGGCTACCGTCGACGCTCGACGCTGTATGCATACCGCCACACCCCGCCTGCCAGGCGCACACACCAGTGCACAGCAAAGCCCCGCCCCACAAGGCCCCGCGCGGACTTCGCGCGCTCGAAGCGCACCAAGCCCGCCCCCTCATGACCGCCGCCGAATAACCCCCATTCGCGCAGGGAAATATTTTTGGGACAAAGTGGTGTTATGTTCGAGCATGGATGGCGATCTACGTGCGCGAGGCCGGCTACGGCGCGACCCCAAGCGTAACGCGCGCCCGGTCCGCAATGTCTTCAGGATTCGCCGTGACAACGCAAACCATCCGCTTCTATCACCAGGGGACCGTCCGCGAGATCAGCGGCGCGCCCGCCTCGCGCACCGTGCTCCAGCACCTGCGTGAAGACCTGCACTGCACGGGCACCAAGGAAGGTTGCGCGGAAGGCGATTGCGGCGCTTGCACGGTCGTCGTCGGCGAACTGGACTCGCTCGGGCAACTGATGCTCAAAGCCGTCAACGCGTGCATCCAGTTCCTGCCGACCCTCGACGGCAAGGCGCTCTTCACGGTCGAAGACCTGCGCACCGCGAGCGGCGCGCTGCACCCGGTCCAGGAAGCGCTGGTCGACTGCCACGGCTCGCAATGCGGGTTCTGCACGCCGGGCTTCGCGATGTCGATGTGGGCGCTGTACGAGAACCAGCCCGCCGGCGCCGGCCTGCCGACACGCGACGAAATCAACACCGCCCTCTCCGGCAATCTGTGCCGCTGCACCGGCTATCGGCCGATCGTCGAAGCGTCGCAGAGAATGTTCGACGAGCAGCAGTATCCGCGCGTCGCGCTGGACCGCGCCGCCGTCGTCAAGGCGCTGCAATCGATCCAGCGCAACGGCACCTTCGAATACCGCGCGCCCGACACGCGC
The DNA here is from genome assembly GCF_013426915.1 of Paraburkholderia sp. PGU19. Lineage (GTDB taxonomy): Bacteria > Pseudomonadota > Gammaproteobacteria > Burkholderiales > Burkholderiaceae > Paraburkholderia. Next base: position 948,353 of record NZ_AP023179.1, on the reverse strand, counting down.
GGCACCGACTACGGCACGCCAGCTTTCTTCGCCCCCGTCACGCTCGACGCATTCGCCGCGCTGCGCGCGCAGCATCCGCATGCGCGACTGCTGGCAGGCAGCACCGACGTCGGCCTGTGGGTCACGAAACAGTTCCGCGATCTCGGCGACATCCTGTATATCGGCAACGTCACCGAACTGAAGACGATTGAACGCGATGCGCAGACGCTGACGATCGGCGCGGCTGTATCGCTGGAAGATGCGTATGCCGCGCTCACCGCCGACTATCCGGAACTCGCCGAATTGTGGACGCGCTTCGCGTCGCTCCCGATCCGCAATGCGGGCACGCTCGGCGGCAACGTCGCGAACGGTTCGCCCATCGGCGATTCGATGCCGGCGCTGATCGCGCTGAACGCGCTCGTCGTGCTGCAGCGCGAGCGCAGGACGCGCACGCTGCCGCTCGACGCGTTCTACGTCGGCTACCAGAAGACGGCGCTCGAACCCGGCGAGTTCGTCGCGGCGATCCGCGTGCCGCGTCCCGCGCCGGATCTGCGCTTTCGCACGTACAAGGTCGCGAAGCGCTACGACCAGGACATCTCGGCCGTATGCGGCGCGTTTGCGCTGCGCATCGCGGATGGCGTGATCGTCGATGCGCGCATTGCGTTCGGCGGCGTAGCCGCGACGCCGAAGCGCGCGCAGCACGCCGAAGCCGCGCTCAAAGGCGCGCCTTGGGACGCCGCCACCACCCAGCGCGCGATGAACGCGCTTGCCGCCGACTATCAGCCGCTCACCGATATGCGCGCAACGAGCGCCTATCGACTGAAAGTCGCGCGCAATCTGCTGTGGCGCTTCCATCTGGAAACACGCGACTCTAATCCGCTCGCGCTGTGCGACGTCAACGCGTTCGCATTCGATGCAGCCGCGATGCAAACCGCGAGCGCGCAGGAGCAGAGGCCATGAACAAGCAGACGGAAGCCTTCGTTCATCACGCATCGCTTGCCGCACACGATGCGCAAGCCGCCATCGGCGTGCCGCTGCCGCACGAATCGGCGACGTTGCACGTGAGTGGCGAAGCCACCTACACCGACGACATCCCCGAGCTTGCGCAGACGCTGCACGCGGCGCTCGGTTTGTCGCGGCATGCGCATGCGCGCATCGTGTCGCTCGATCTCGATGCCGTGCGCGCGGCGCCCGGTGTCGTCACCGTGCTGACCGTCGACGACATCCCCGGTGAAAACAACTGCGGCCCCGTGCTGCACGACGACCCGATTCTCGCCGACGGCGAAGTGCTGTATCTCGGCCAGCCCGTCTTCATCGTCGTTGCGCAAAGCCATGAGCTCGCGCGACGCGCGGCGTCGCTCGCGAAGAGCGACGACGTCGTGCGCTACGAGCCGCTCGAAGCCGTGCTCACTGCCGCCGAAGCGAAAGCGAAGAAGCAGTACGTGCTGCCGCCGCTGCATCTGAAGCGCGGCGCGCCCGCGGAGAAGATCGCGCAAGCGCCGCATCGGATGACAGGCACGTTCGAAGTCGGCGGCCAGGAGCAGTTCTATCTGGAAGGCCAGGTCGCGTATGCCGTGCCAAAGGAAATGGACGGCATGCTCGTCTATAGCTCGACGCAGCATCCGAGCGAGATGCAGCACGTCGTCGCGCATATGTTCGGCTGGCCGACGCATAGCGTGATGTGCGAATGCCGGCGCATGGGCGGCGGCTTCGGCGGCAAGGAATCGCAGTCGGCGCTGTTTGCGTGCGCGGCTGCGCTGGCCGCGCACCGGTTGCGTCGCCCCGTGAAGCTGCGCGCCGATCGCGACGACGACTTCATGATTACGGGCAAGCGTCACGACGCGATCTACGAATACGAAGCCGGCTTCGACGACGACGGCCGCATTCTCGGCGCGCGCGTCGAGATCGCGTTGCGGGCGGGGTTTTCGGCGGATCTGTCGGGCGCCGTCGCGACGCGCGCCGTGTGCCACTTCGACAACGCGTATTACCTGTCGGACGTCGATATCGTCGCGCTGCCTTGCAAAACGAACACGCAGTCGAACACCGCGTTTCGCGGCTTCGGCGGCCCGCAGGGTGCGCTCGTGATGGAAGTGATGATGGACGGCATCGCGCGCGAGTTGAAGCGCGATCCACTCGACGTGCGCCGCGCGAACTTCTATGGCATCGAAGATCGCAACGTCACGCCGTACGGCCAGACCGTCGAAGACAACGTGATTGCGCCGCTGACGGATGAACTGATCGAATCGAGCGACTACACGGCGCGGCGCGCAGCGATTGCCGCGTTCAACGCGTCGAGCCCCGTGCTCAAGCGCGGCATCGCGTATACGCCTGTGAAGTTCGGCATCTCGTTCAACGTGCCGTTCCTGAATCAGGCGGGCGCGCTCGTGCATGTCTACAAGGACGGCTCAGCGCTCGTGAATCACGGTGGCACCGAGATGGGCCAGGGGCTGAATACGAAAGTCGCGCAGGTGGTCGCGAACGCATTCGGCCTGCCGCTCTCCCGCGTGCGCGTGACGGCCACGGATACATCAAAAGTGGCGAACACATCGGCGACGGCGGCATCGACGGGCAGCGACCTGAACGGCAAGGCCGCCGAAGCGGCCGCGCACGCCATCCGTGAACGCCTCGCGGTGCTGGCCGCAAAAGAACTCGGCGGCGAAGCGAAAGACGTGACCTTCGAAAACGGCGAAGTACACGCGAACGGCGCTGCGATGCCGTTTGCGCAACTGGTCGGCGCGGCGTATCTCGCGCGCATCCAGTTGTGGTCCGACGGCTTCTATGCGACGCCGAAAGTGCATTGGGACGCAAAGACGCTGACGGGCCATCCGTTCTACTACTTCGCGTATGGCGCGGCCGTATCCGAAGTCGTGATCGATACGTTGACGGGCGAATGGAAACTCGTGCGCGCCGACGCGCTGCACGACGCCGGCCAGTCGATCAATCCCGCCATCGATCTCGGCCAGGTGGAAGGCGCGTTCATCCAGGGCATGGGCTGGCTCACGACGGAAGAACTCTGGTGGAACCGCGACGGCCGGTTGATGACGCACGCGCCGTCGACGTACAAGATCCCCGCCGTCAGCGATACGCCCGCCGCGTTCAACGTGAAGCTGTACCACAACCCGAATGCGGAGCCGACCGTGTTCCGCTCGAAGGCCGTCGGTGAGCCGCCGCTTTTGCTGCCGTTCTCGGTGTTCCTCGCGATCCGCGATGCCGTCGCGGCCACCGCGCCCGATGCACCACACGCGCCACCGCTGCGCGCGCCCGCGACACCCGAAGCGATACTCGATGCGATCGACGCGCTGAACGCAAGCGCGCCTGTTGCAACGATCGCCGCAACGGCCAGTCCAACTTCGCAGGAACCTGCGGGCGCGGGCACGACCGCATAACGACGTGCCGCGCGACACGACCGCAACGCACAGAAGATCAACCGGCTGCGCGGCCAACCCGCGCAGCTTCGTATGGAGAACCGCCGGATGCATGCCTGGCTCACCGATCTGCAGCAACTGCTCGCGCACGGCGACGCCGTCGTGCTCGTGACTGTCGCCCGCGCCGAAGGGTCGGCGCCACGCGATGCCGGCACGAAGATGATTGTCACGCGCGATTCCGCGCGCCATACGATCGGCGGCGGGCATCTCGAATGGAAAGCGATCGAAAGCGCGCGCCGCGTCTTACGCGACGGCATGCGCGCGCCGAACATGCGGCGGCTTGAACGGTTCGCGCTCGGACCGAGCCTCGGCCAATGCTGCGGCGGCGCTGTCGTGCTCGCGTTCGAGCGGCTCGATATCGGCGACCTGGGTTGGGTGACGTCGCTGGCCAAGCGCGTGGCGGCGGGCCATTCGATGGTGCGTAGCGTATCATTCGGGCCCGCACCCGATGCGGTGATGCTGTCCGATCCGGAACCGGGCGTCGAAAGCGCCGACTGTCTGCTGTGGGACGGCGCGGGTTTCGACGACAGCAGCGCGCTGCTCACCGAGACCATCGCGCCGCGCGACTTCCCCGTCGTGCTGTTCGGCGCAGGGCACGTGGGCGCCGCGCTCGTGCGTGTGCTCGCGACGCTGCCCTGCCATGTGCACTGGGTCGACGAACGCGACGCGCAGTTCCCGCCACCCGACACACTGGGCGCGACGAACGTGACGATCGAAGCGAACGACGCGCCCGACGAAGCAATCGACAAGGCCATGCCGCACACGTACTTCATCGTGATGACGCACAACCACGCGCTCGATCTCGATCTCGCCGAGCGCATCCTGCGGCGCGGCGACTTCGCGTTCTTCGGCATGATCGGCTCGCATACGAAGCGCAAGCAGTTCGAGCACCGGCTTGCGGCGCGCGGTTTCGATCCTGCCGTGATTGCGCGGATGAAATGTCCGCTCGGCGTGGACGGCATCGTCGACAAGTCGCCGGAAATCATTGCGATTTCGGCGGCGGCGCAACTGCTGCAGGCCGTCGAGGCCAACGCGGCACATGCGGCGCAAACGGCCTGAACATCGAACATGCATCGAACGCATTGGGGGACGTCCGACTAGCCATCGGGCGTTGAATAAATCAACCGATAACCCGAATCATTGACCGACCATGACGACAACCACATTTTCCCCGCTAGCTCACAAGACGAACGGCGCACCGAAGGCCGAGCTGCATATTCATATCGAAGGCTCGCTCGAACCTGAGCTGATCTTCAAGCTTGCCGAACGCAACGGCGTGAAGCTCGCGTACGACTCGATCGACGCGCTGCGTGCCGCGTACGCATTCACCGATCTGCAGTCGTTCCTCGACATCTACTATGCGGGCGCGAGCGTGCTGCTGAAGGAAGAGGACTTCTACGACATGACGATGGCCTACGTCGAGCGCGCGCTCGCGGACAACGTCGTGCATACGGAAATCTTCTTCGATCCGCAGACGCATACCGAACGCGGCGTGCCGATTGCGACCGTGGTCGCGGGCATCGAGCGCGCACTGGCCGAAGCGGAAACGCGCGGCCTCACGAGCAAGCTGATTCTGTGCTTTTTGCGGCATCTGTCCGAAGAAGACGCGCTCTCAACTTTCGACGAAGCGCTGCCGCTTTTCGATCAATACAAACATCGGCTGATCGGCGTCGGTCTCGATTCGTCCGAGCGCGGCCATCCGCCGTCGAAGTTCGAGCGCGTATTCGCCAAGGCTCGCGACAAGGGCCTGAAGCTGGTCGCGCACGCCGGCGAAGAAGGCCCGCCGTCGTACATCTACGAAGCGCTCGATCTGCTGAAAGTGGACCGTGTCGATCATGGCGTGCGCAGCATCGAAGACCCGGCGCTCGTCACGCGGCTGGCCGATACGCGCGTCGCGCTGACGGTGTGTCCGCTGTCGAACCTGAAGCTGTGCGTGTTCGACGATCTGACCAAACATACGTTGAAGGCGCTGCTCGACAAGGGCGTCGCCGTCACCGTGAATTCCGACGATCCCGCCTACTTCGGCGGCTACGTCAACGAAAACTACCTTGCGACGATCGACGCCCTCAAGCTCGACGACGACGAGGTGTACACGATCATCCGCAACAGCTTCGAAGCGTCGTTCGTGACGCCTGCGGAGCGCGACGCGATGATCGCCAAACTCGATGCGCACTGGCGCGCATCCGCTTGATCCCCGCTTGATCTTATAGTTCGGAGACGGTTTCACCATGACTCAAACAGCTTATCGCGCGCAACTGCTGACGTTCAACGGCGATCCTGCGCAATCGTCCAACGCTGCAGTCTTCAACGAAGACGGCCTTCTGATCGTCGAAGACGGACATGTCGTCGCGGCGGGTGCGTATGCGTCCGTCGCTGCGCAGCTCGCGCCCGCCACGCAGGTGGTCGAGATGCGCGACAAGCTGATCGTCCCCGGTTTCATCGATACGCACATTCATTATCCGCAGACGGACATGATCGCGTCGCCCGCGCCGGGACTGTTGCCGTGGCTCGACACGTACACGTTCCCGACCGAGCGCGGCTTCAGCGACGCTGGTGTTGCGCAGGACACGGCGCGCTTTTTCATCGACGAGCTGCTTGCGTGCGGCACGACGACGGCACTCGTTTACTGCACGGTGCACAAGCAGTCGGCGGATGCCTTGTTTACCGAAGCGCAGCGGCGCAATGTGCGGATGATCGGCGGCAAGGTGCTGATGGACCGCAACTGCCCCGAGTTCCTGCGCGATACCGCGCAATCGGGCTATGACGACAGCGCCGAGCTGATTGCGCGCTGGCACAACAAAGGACGTCAGATGTACGCGCTGACGCCGCGTTTTGCGCCGACTTCGACGGAGGCGCAACTCGAAGCGACGGGCGCGCTGGCGAAGCTGCATCCTGATGTGTTCATTCAGAGCCATGTCGCCGAGAATCATGATGAAGTGAAGTGGGTCGCGGGTCTTTTTCCTGGTCATCGCAGTTATCTCGACATCTACGATCACTATGGGCTTTTGCGGCCGCGTGCCGTGTATGGGCACTGTATTCATCTCGATGCTGAAGATCGTCGACGCATGGCTGAAACGCGCGCCGTTGCTGCGCATTGCCCGACTTCGAATCTGTTTCTTGGCAGTGGTCTTTTTGATTTCGACAAGGCTGGGGAATCGGGGATGCCTGTTGCGCTGGCTACTGACGTTGGCGGCGGTACGTCGTTCTCCATGCTGCAGACCATGAATGAAGCGCATAAGGTTGCGCGGCTGGGAGGGCATCATTTGACCGCTACGCGGATGTTCTGGCTGGCGACTGCTGGCGCGGCCGAGGCGCTTGATCTTGCCGATCGGGTTGGGACGTTAAGGCCTCGGGCTGAGGCGGATTTTGTGGTGCTTGATCCTAAGGCTACGCCGTTGTTGGCACGGCGGACTGAGCGCACCGAGACGCTCGAGGAGCTGTTGTTCGCGTTTGCGCTGCTTGGGGATGATCGCGCTGTGTTTGAGACTTATGCTGCTGGGCAGCGCGTGCATCGGCGTGATGATGTTCGGCAAAGTGTTGCCGGGAGTGCGCTGATCGCTGCTTGATTTTTTTTCGTCTGCGACGCGGTTGGGTTTGGGTTGCGCGGGCTTTGCGCCGGTTTGCGCTGGCATCCGCGTTTTGCTTTCGCGCTTCAAGCGTCGCCCCTGTGCGGGGCGGCACCTGAAGCACGCTAACGAATCGCGGATGCCAGCGCATACACAAGCAAACCAAACGGCGACGCGTGAAGCATGAAGGCAAAGCGCGGATGCCAGCTCAAAGCCAAACAAACCAGCCCAGCGTCGCAGACAAAACCAAATCCAAACCCTATCCCTTGCACACTTCATAAAGCGCATTCAACCTGCGCCCGGCATCCGCAACAAAAGGATTCGTCTCATCCCACGCATAGCCGGCCAGCACGGCGCTGATCATGCGCCGAATCCCAGGCGTCTGCTCGGGATAAAAGATGATGTCCTGCAACTCGCCGGTATACCAGCGTTCAACGAACGCACGAAACGTATCGATCCCCTTGCGCAGCGGAACATCATAAGCAGACTGCCAGTCAACGCTTTCGCCCGCAAACTGACGCTCAAGCGTTGCAACAGCAAGATGCGCAGAGCGCAAAGCAATCGTCACGCCCGACGAAAACACGGGATCAAGAAACTCACCCGCATTCCCGAGCAATGCAAACCCCGGCCCATGCAGCCGTTCAACATTCGCCGAATACCCGCCTATATGCCGTACAGGCATCAGGAACGGCGCATTGCCGATCAAACGGTTCAGCGTAGGCTCGCTCTGGATCAGCGCGCGCAGCTTCGCGTCACGTTCGGCCTCCGGCAAATCGAGAAACGCCGCCTCTGCGACGCATCCCACCGACGAGCGCCCGTTCGCCAACGGAATCATCCAGTACCACACATCCCGATGCTCAGGATGCACAGCAACCGTGATCTTGTTGCGATCGTGCGCGTCGACAGGAATGCCGTCGCGCACGTGCGTGAAGATGGCCGCACGCGTCGGCATGCGCGTCGGCGCTTCGAGGTTCAGTAACCGCGGCAGCACGCGCCCAAAACCGCTCGCGTCGAGCACGAAACGCGCGTGCACCTGATACGCGTTGCCCACTTCGTCCGATACATCCAGCACGGGCGCATCGCCCGTCTTCATCGCGTTCACCGTGTGGCCAAAGCGCACGTCGGCGCCCTGCTGCGCCGCGCAGCGGATCAGTAGATCGTCGAACGTCGCGCGCTCGACCTGATAGGTCGTGCCCCAGCCTTCCGAATGCTTGTCGCGAAAGTCGAAAGCGCACGACTGGTTGCGATACACGAAGTGCGCACCGTTCTTGTACTGAAAGCCCGCTTCAACGACGGCCTGCAGCATGCCCGCCTCTTCGAGGTAAGCCATGCTCTGCGGCAACAGGCTCTCGCCAATCGAGAAGCGCGGAAAATGCTGGCGCTCGAGCACGAGCACGGAATGCCCTGCCTTGCGCAACAGCGCCGCCGCAACAGCACCCGACGGTCCCGCTCCGATGATGGCCACGTCTACCGACGCACTCATCGACGAATCCATATTCATTGATCTTCCTTCACATAACGTATTGCGCACGCAACGCTTTCCACCCTTACCAGCGATTACAATGTCGCACAATCACCCAGATCAAAAACAACCTAAAGACCATCACCGACCGGGGAATAACGTGCAGTCCACCGAATCATCCAACGTGACGGACCGCGTACCGTATGGCTCGCCGTACGGCTTGCCGCAGTGCGAGCCGGACGACGTACCCTTCGTACCGGAAACAGCGTTCGGCGTCTGGTTCCTGCGCACCCACACGTGGGAACACCATGTGCTGCGCGTCGCAATCAACGACCTCAAGCGCCTGATCGATACGCCGCTGCCCGCTGCACCCGTCATCGTCGACGTCGGCTGCGGACAGGGCATTTCGTTCCGGCTGCTCGCGCAGGCGTTCAAACCGCAACACATCATCGGTATCGATTTTCACGAGCCGTCGCTCGCACTGGCCAAACAGTCCGCGCAAGTTTGCCGCCAGCACGCCGACACCCGCGAAACCGGAATCGACGTACTGCACGGTGACTGCGCAAACCTGCCGCTGCCCGATGCGAGCGCCGACATCGTGTTCTGCCATCAAACCTTTCACCATCTCGTCGAGCAGGAACGCGCGCTCGCCGAGTTCCGCCGTGTGCTGAAGCCGGGCGGCGTGCTGCTGTTCGCCGAATCGACGGATGCCTACATCAAGTCGTGGGTGATCCGCCTGCTGTTCCGTCATCCGATGCATGTGCAAAAAAGCGCGGACGGCTATCTCGACATGATCCGTCGCGGCGGCTTCACATTCGGCGCGCACAACGTCTCGCTGCCGTATTTGTGGTGGAGCCGCGCCAAGGACTTCGGCCTGCTCGAACGTCTGCATATCTACACGCCGAAACCCGGCAAGCGGCGTGAAACGCTCGTCAACGTCGCAGCCATCAAAACGGATTGATGGCATCAGGCGGCTGCATCGCAGTTCGGCGCTGCAGCCGCCCCAGGCATTAAACCGTTACTTCTTCAGCGTCACCACATCACCCTTCAACGCGACACCAGCAATCACCGCGCCCGCACCGCAGGTGAACTCCGTTGCGCTCTCGCGCACTTCGTTCTTGTAGTTGCTCTTGATGTTGATGACGGCGTTGCCGCCTTCCTTGCGCGCACGATCCTGCAACTCGATCACGGCCGACAGGAACACGTGCTGGCACGCCGTCTCGTCGCTCTTGCCGAACGCGTTGGTCTTCTTGTTCGTTGCGAACTCGCCGTAGCTCTTCACGACGGCCGCATGCTTCTGCCCCGCGAAATACAGCGGGATATCGTCGCCGACTTTGCCAGGCTCGCTCGCGAGCGCGGCGGCAACGGGATAGCTCTCGACGCTGTCGCGCGCGAAGGCGTGCGAGGCGAGGCAGGCGACGACAGCTGCACAGATCAGGTGACGCTTCATGGTTATGACCCTCGTGGTTGGAATTGTTATTGCGTTTCGAGCATCACGACATCGCCGCGCACCGCGAGCGTCGATCCATTCAGGCTCGCGCCGCAGGTGAACTCGGTCGAAGAGGCCGATTCGTTATGCTGGAAGCGCGTCCTGACGTCGACGACGGCGTTCGCGTGCTGCGCGCGCGCATAGTCGCGCAGTTCCTGCACCGCCTTTTCCAGCGCAATGCTGCAATTGGCCTCCGGGCTGTTTTCCACCTTGCGCAGCACGCGTACGGCAAATTCCTTGTTACCGAACGACTGCTTGACGGGCGCATGCGTCTGGTTGCCGAAGTAAAGCGCGACGTCTTGTCCGTTCTGCGTCTGGACGGCAGCCGGCATCGGCAGCGATTTGATTTTGGTCGTGCATCCGGCCTGCGTCAGCACGACGGCAGCCACCAACCCCAATGCGATTTTCGTTTTCATTGTTTCGACTTCCCTTTTTAGTTGTTTATTCTCTGTACTGCTGCTTGCTTCGCTTGCCTGTGATTGAGCCCGACAGGCGGCGGTCAAATCCTTGCGAACATCAGGCTCGCGCAACTGCCGCCAAAGCCGAATGACACCGACAGCGCGCTATTCATCTGCGCTTCGCGCGTCGACTGCACGAGCGGCACCGACTGCGCGAGCGGTTCGAGATGTTCGATGCCCGTCGTCCCCGCGATAAAACCGTCACGCATCATCAGCAGCGTGTAGATCGCTTCGTGCGCGCCGCATGCGCCGAGCGGATGCCCCGTCAAACCCTTCGTCGACGAAAACGGCGGCACGTCGTTACCGAATACCATTTGCAGCGCGCGCAGTTCTTCGATGTCGCCAAGCGGCGTCGATGGCGCGTGCGCGTTCACGTAGTCCGGGCGCCCGCCCGCTTCGTCGAGCGCAGCCTGAATCGCGCGCGCGATGCCCTGCGCGTGCGGCGTCACCATGCCCGCGCCGTCGGTGCTTTGGCCAAAGCCCGTCAGCTCCGCGTAGATCCGCGCGCCGCGCGCGAGCGCATGGTCGAGCGCTTCGAGCACGAGCACGCCGCCGCCCGACGCGATCACGAAACCGTCGCGCGCCGTATCGTACGGACGCGACGCGCGCATGGGCGTGTCGTTGAAATGGCGCGACAACGCATGCATCGCGTCGAACAACAGCGTCATGTTGTCGTGCAGGCATTCGCTGCCGCCCGCGAGTACGACCTGTTGACGCCCCGTCTGAATCAGCTGCATCGCCTGGCCGATTGCGAGCGCCGAGGTCGTGCAAGCCGACGACGGCGAATACGTCACGCCCTCGATGCCGAACACCTGCGCGACATTCGCCGATGCCGTGCTGCTCATCGCCTGCGGCACCGTATACGGCGGCGTTTTCTCGACGCCGCGCACGTTGGCCACCGCGATCGCGTCGTCGTACGCCGACATCGTGCCGACACCCGAACCGATCACTGCGCCGACTTCAGGCGAACGCAGCGACGCGAGGTCGAGGCCCGCGTCGTCGATCGCCTTGCGCGCCGCGTGACAGGCGAAGCGCGCGGTGTCGCCCATGAAGCGTTCGAGCTTGCGTTCGAACGGTGGCTCGCCCGCCACCGACGCTACGCCCGCGATCTGCGTGCCGAAGCCGCGCTCGCGCCACGCGTCGACGCCCGTGATGCCGCTGCGCCCGGCGCGCAGCGCGTCGCTCACGTCGTCGAGCGTATTGCCGATGCACGACACGATGCCCATGCCCGTGACGACGACACGCTGCAAGCCTTGCGAACTTCTACGGCTCATCGAATGCGCCTGAAAATCAGCGATGTATTGATGCCGCCGAACGCGAAGTTATTGCTCATCACATAGTCGGCGTCGATGCTGCGCGCTTCGCCCAGGATGTAATCGAGCGGTGCGCACGCAGGATCGACTTCCGTGAGATTGAGCGTCGGCGCGTACCAGTTTCGCTTCATCATCTCGATGGTCCACCACGCTTCGAGCGCGCCACATGCGCCGAGCGTATGGCCGACGTAGCTTTTCAGCGATGAAATCGGCATGCGCTCGCCGAACGTCTGTGCAGTCGCCTGGCTTTCCGCAATGTCGCCGCGATCCGTCGACGTGCCGTGCGCGTTCACATAAGCAATCGCGTTCGCGTCGAGCTTCGCGTCTTCGAGCGCGAGCTGCATTGCGCGCGCCATCGTGGCCGCCGTCGGCTGCGTCATGTGCGCGCCGTCCGAATTGCAGCCGAAGCCGACGATCTCCGCATGAATCGTCGCGCCGCGCGCCTTCGCATGTTCGTATTCTTCGAGCACGAGCGTCGCCGCACCCTCGCCGACCACGAGGCCGTCGCGCTTCGCGTCGAATGGACGCGGCGTCAGATGTGGCTCGTCGTTGCGCGTGCTGGTTGCATACAGCGTGTCGAACACGGCGACAGCGGGCCCCGACAGTTCTTCCGCGCCGCCCGCGAGCATCAACGTCTGCTTGCCCGTCGCGATCGCTTCGTACGCGTAGCCGATCGCCTGGCTGCCCGACGCGCACGCCGACGAGGTCGGCACGATGCGGCCTTTCAGGTCCCAGAACAGGCTCACATTGACGGCCGTCGTGTGCGGCATCATCTGCACATAGCTGTTTGACGTGACGTTGGCCATCGAGCCCGTTTCGAGCATCGTGCCGAATGCGCGGATCGGTTCGACGGAACCCGACGACGAACCGTACGCGACGCCCATGCGGCCGTCCCTGATCGATTCATCGTTCGCGAGGCCCGCGTCGGCGAGCGCCAGTTCGCTCGCGCGCACCGCGTACATCGACACTGCGCCCATCGAACGCGTCTTCTTGCGCGGCCAGTCGGCGGGTTGATCGAACGTGGGCAGCGGCGCCGCGAGGCGCGTATGCAGCGACTCGAAGTAGTCCCACTCCGGCATGCGCCGCACCGCGTTGCGGCCCGCCTTCAACGCGGCTTCGATTTCGTCCCAGCGGCTGCCGAGCGCCGTGACGCCGCCCATGCCCGTAATGACGACGCGCTTCATCAGATCATCCCGCCATTGACGCCGATCACCTGGCGCGTCACGTACGAGGCCGCATCCGACATCAGGAAGCTGACCACGGCCGCGACTTCGGCCGGTTGACCGACACGGTTCATCGGCACGGTCTTCAGCGCGTGTTCGAGCGGCATGTCATCGAGCATGCCCGTTTCGATCAGCCCCGGCGCCACACAGTTGACCGTGATGTTGCGCGACGCGAGTTCGACGGCGAGCGCCTTCGTCGCGCCGATCAGCCCCGCTTTGGCCGCGCTGTAGTTGACCTGCCCGCGGTTGCCGATCACGCCCGACACCGACGCGATCGTCACGATGCGGCCGCCTTTTTTCGCGCGGACCATCGGCATCGTCAGCGGATGCACCACGTTATAGAACGCGTCGAGACCCGTTTCGATCACGACGTCCCAGTCTTCGTCGGTGAGCGCGGGAAAGGCCGCGTCGCGCGTCACGCCCGCGCTGCACACGATGCCGTAGTACGGGCCGTGCGCAGCGACATCCGCTTCGAGCACTTCGCGGCAGACGGCGCGCTCGCGCACGTCGAACTGCAGCACGCGCGCCGAGCCGCCTTGCGCGGCGATGCCCGCCGTGACGGCCTCGGCTTCCGTGCGGCCCGTGCGGCAATGCACGGACACCGCAAAACCGTCCGCTGCCAGTTGATATGCAATCGCGCGGCCGATGCCGCGGCTGGCGCCCGTAACCAGAACTCGCCGGCTCATGAACTGATACTCCCTTCGATGAACGTCTGAAAATCGCCCGGTTGAAAGACCTTGATGACGGCGTCCGCGCAACGCGTGCCGTCGTGATCGATCGTGCATTCGTAGGCGCTGTGGCCTGCTTCGCTGCGCAGCACTTCCTGCACGCTGATCGTCAGCCGCGCGTCGCGCGCAAACGCGCTCATGTGCGCCTTGTAGCTGCGCGTGCCGAGCAGCACGCCAGGACGCGCGTGGCCGCCCGCACGCATCGCGAGCAGCGCGACATGCGCGGCCACGCCCTGCGCCATCAGCTCGATGCCGATCCAGGCGGGCATCGCGCCGTTTTCGTCCGCATACCATGCGTCGCCGCGCACGGTTGCAAACGCCGTCAATGCTTCGTCGCCGCATGCGCTCACGCCATCGACAAGCAGCATCGTGCCGCGATGCGGCAGGATTGTGTCGATGGGCGGAAAGGCTTCGCTGGTCTCAGGTGTGGCCGTCATGTCGTTATGTTTTTGCTGCGTGCGTTCGCGCCGTTCAGCGCGCCAGTATCAGGCTGACGTTGCTGCCGCCGAACGCGAACGAATTGCTCATCACGTATTGCGCGCCGTCGCGCGGAATGCGCCGCGTATCCTGCACGAGATCGAGTTCGGGCAACGCCGGGTCGGCTTCGCCATCCCATCGATGGCGCGGCATCGCCACGTCGTCGCGCGCGAGCGTGAGCCACGCGAAGCCCAGTTCCGTCGCGCCCGCCGCGCCGAGCTGATGCCCCGTGAGCGGCTTCGTGCCGCTCGCGGGCACGCCGTGCGCGAACACGCGCGACATCAGATGCGCTTCCATGTCGTCGTTCTTGCGCGTAGCCGTCGCGTGCAGATTCACATATGCAATCGCCGATGCCTCGACGCCCGCGTCCTTCAGCGCCGCGCGCAACGCCAGCTCGCCGCCGATGCCCTGCGGGTCCGGCGCCGACACATGATGCGCGTCGCTCGATTCGCCCGCGCCCGCGAGGCGCACTTCGTCTTCGTCGCGCGTCATCAGGAACACGGTGGCCCCCTCGCCGACATTGATGCCGTTGCGGTTGCGGCTCATCGGATTGGTGCGCGTCACGCTCGTCGATTCGAGCGACGCAAAGCCCTGCACCGTTAGCTCGCACAGCGAATCGACACCGCCAACGATCATCGCATCGCACACGCCCAGTTGCAGTAAACGGCGCGCCGACACGAATGCTTTAGCGCTCGACGTGCAAGCCGTCGAAATCGTGAACGCGGGCCCCTGCACATTCAGCGCGGCGGCTGCGAATGGCGCGGCCGTGCCGATTTCCATCTGCCGGTAGTTGAAGTCGTCGGGCAACTCGCCCGCCTGCGCCTGGTGCACGAAGGCGACCTCAGCCGCGTCGATGCCCGATGTGCTCGTGCCGAGCACGACGCCGATTCGGTGCGAGCCGTAGCGCTCGCGCGCCGCCTCGATCTCGGGGCGAATCTGTTCGAGCGCCGTGAGCAGCATGCGGTTGTTGCGGCAATCGAAGCGCTTGAGCGTCGCGGGCAACGCGATGTCGAGCGGCGTCGACACGCGGCCGACGTACGCATCGCCGATGCCCGTGTGCATCAATCCCATGCCGGGCGATTGCGCGGCTTCGAGCGCGGGCACGATCGAAGCGACATCGCCGCCGAGCGCGTTGACCATGCCGAGCGCATGCAGATAAACAGGTGGCAGCGTCATGCGACTCTCCTTCTTCCAGGCGGCATGCCGATCGGCGCAAGCAGCACCGACACGAGAATGCCGAGCGCCAGCGTGGCGCCAAAACTCTTCAATGCGGGCATTGCGCTTAAGGCCAGCATGCCGAATGACAGCAGCGTAGTCGCCGCCGACAGCAGCACGCCCGTCCATACCGCGCCGAGATCGGCGTGGTCGCGCAGGCAGCCTTCGCGCAGGAATACCGCATAGTTTGCGCCGACGCCGAGCACGAGCATCAGCGCGAGGCAGTTGAACAGATTGAGCGGCACGCGCGCGTAGCCGAACGCGGCGAGCGTCACGCCAATGGCGAGCAGCACGGGCAGCGTCGTCGCGATGCCGCCGCGCGGCGTGTAGCGCACCATCAGCAGAATCAGCACGAGCAGCAGCGCGCCCGCAAGCCAGATGCCGCTGTCGATGCGATAGGCGCCGAACAGCTTCGACACGCTCGCTGCCTTGTCGACGAACACGACGCCATCGACGGAATGCGCGGCGCCGATCAACGCGGCGACGTTTTGCGGCGTCACGCGTTGTGGAATCACAATCGCTGCGTAGCCGTGCTCACCGCGCGCGTCCACAGCGCCCAGCCATAGATGACGATAAGGCTGCGACCACGGCGCGGCGAGCCAGCGTTCGACCGTCAAAGGCTTAGCGTTCAACTTCGCGTAGGAAGCGAGCCATGCATCGGCGACTTCATCGCGAAAGCCTGCTTGCAGCAGCATCGAACGAAGCGCGGCGCGATCGTTGAACACGTGTTGCGCGAGCACGTTGCGCGTATCGGCCTGGCGTTGCGCCGACGGCACGAACTGCGTCACCGATTGCCAGCCATTGACCGCTTGCGCGCCGCTCAACGCATCGAGCTTCGCACCGAGCGCTTCCGCGCGCTGCAACACGGTTTCCGCCGACGGCCCGCGCACGACGAAGAACTGCGCGGTGTTATCGACGCCGATCGCATTGCGCACCTGATCTTCTTGCGCGACGAGTTCGGGATCGCGCTGGATCAGCAGATGGATATCGTCGTCGCTCGTGAGGCGCAGCCAGCCGGGAATCGCGATCAGCACGAGCACGCCTGCGACGATCCACGCGCGCCGCCCGCCGATAGCCGAATGCCACCGTTCGAGTAGCGTCGCGGCGCGCAGGAAGAGACGCCGCTGCGCATGCTTCGGCCCCTTGACGAGCATCACGGGCAGCAGCCACAGCACGGACACGAACGCCGTGCAGATCCCGGCGATCGCAAAGCACGCAATCTGCTTGAGCGCCGGGAACGGCACCCACGCGAGGATCGCGTAACCGAGCAGGCTCGTCGCGAGCGCAACAGTCAGCGCAGGCCGCACCGAGCGAGCGCCCTGCCGCGCGTTCCAGCCACGCTGCGCACCAAGGTAGACGACGAAATATTGAATCGAATAATCGACGGCCTCGCCGATCAGGCTCGCGCCGAACACGAGCGTCAGCAGATGCAGCTTGCCGAACACGAGCATCGTGACAGCGAGCGCGCAAACGATGCCGAGCGCTGTCGACACGAACCCGAACAGCAACAGACGCGGCGAGCGGAACACCCACAGCATCAGCAGCGCGATGCCGCACGCGGACGCGACGCCGATCAGATGCACTTCGCGCTCCGACGCGCTGCGAGCCGATTCCGCATAGAACACGGCGCCCGTGCGCGCGACGCTCGCATCGGGATAGCTCGCTTTCAGCGCTGCCTGCGCCTGCGCAACAGCCGACAGCACCGTGCGCTGCGTCTGCGATTCGTACGCGGAACCGGGCAGCGTCGTCACGACGAGCACGTTCGTCAGGTCGCCGCGATGCGCGACGAGCATGTTGTCTTCGAGATCGAGATTCGACGTGGCGAGCGGCAAGGCGCTCAGGAAGTGTTCGAGCCAGGCGAATGGATCGTCGGCGAGTTGCGTGGCGAGCGGGCCGCGCACCGGGTTGTAGAGGCGCTGCATCAGCGCGTCGTGCAGCGATGCCGTGCTATTGGCGATCGCGTCGCGGTCGTCTCGCGTCAACAGGCCGAAGCGATACGGCATGTACAGCCCGCCGATCTGCGACATGTCGAACGGCGGCAACTCCGCCGTCACCGACGCGAACGCACCGCTTGTCTGCAACGCCGAGCCGAACTGTTTCGCCGCCGCTTTCGCGCGCGTGTCGTCCTTGTCCGTCACCAGAAACACCGTGCGGTCGCCGAGCGCGTTAGCGAGTGTATCGACGGCTTTTTCAGCGACAGGATCGGCTTCCGTCGCGGGCAGCAGCGCGAGGAGATTCGTCTCCAGCGGCGACGGGCCCATGAAACGAAAGACGCAGTACAGCGACGCGACGAGCGCGAGCACGAGCCATGCGGCCCGGATGCCCCACAACTGCGTCTTGGTCCACTGTCGCGCCATCAGCATCATTGTGCTCCAAGCAGCGTGCGCTCGTCGGACGAGAGATCGTCGATCGCTTCGCTCTTCGTGAACTCGATCTGCGTGACATCGCCATTCGCCAGCGTGATGCGCAACGACTGCAGGAACTCGCCGCCCGTCATCTGCAAGCCCTTGATCGACTGCGCGAGCTGCGGCTGGTTCGGCTTCAGTTCGAGCTTCCATTGCGACGGCGTGCCCTGCGCGTCGACATCGAACTGCGAATAGAGCGCGGACAGATCGCCGCCTAGCATCGCGCGCATCATCTTCGACACTTGCGCGACGCCACGCACGCCCTGCGCGCTTTTCTTATTGACGCGCTTACCGTTCGAGTCGACTTCGCTGACGCCTGAGTCGGTGATCACATACGTCGCCTTGTACGGCGTATCGACGCGCCAAATTACGCCGCGCTCGCGGAAAAACACAAGCGTGCCCGTGCTCACCAAAGGCTGCTTCATCGCGGACAGCGTCTGTGTCTGCGTGAACTGCGCGCGCACGCCCTTCGTTTGCGCAAGACGCGACGCGACCTGCGAGACGAGCGCGGTGTTGCCGTTTTGCGCTTGAGACTGCGTCTGCTGTGTCGCCGCGTACGAACTCACGCTCACCGTAGCAAGCAACGCAGCGACCAACGCGGCGCGTAATGTCAGCGTGACCATGCGCACTCCAGCTTTTCGAACACGACCGGCGGCGACACGAATTGCGTTTCCTGCGTCGCGGCATCGATGGCGACCTGGATCGTGTAGCCCTTCGTCAGCCGCGTGCCCGTCGCGCAATCGACGATTTCATAGCCTATTTTCAGGCGGTTTTCAAATTCGAGCAGCTCCGTGCGCACGTCGATCCGCTGGCCGTAAGTCGCGGGCCGCACGTACTTCAGATGCGCCTCGACGATCGGCCACAGATAGCCCGACGCCTGCATCTCGCGGTAGTCGTAGTCGAACGCACGCAGTAGCGCGGCGCGGCCGATCTCGAAGTACTTCAGGTAATGGCCATGCCAGCAGACGTTCATCGCGTCGACGTCATGAAACGGCACTTCGACGATCGCGCTCGCCTTCAACGTCTTGCCCGGGTGGCGCTCATTCATGATGCGCGCCTCCTTCAACCAGCGCGCAATCGGCAATGCGCGCCGTCAACGCGCGCAGATCGCTTTCGAGCGCGCGGTCTTCATCGACGAACGGCGACATCGCAGCCACCTCGTGAGCGAATGCACGCAGCGGCGCGGGGACGGTCGTCTCACCGTTGATGCGCACGCGCAACGTCAGCGCCTGCACTGTGGCGAGCGTATGCGCGGCGGCGACCTGCTCCGTCAGTTCGAGCACCCGCAGGCAATCGCGCGCGGCGATCGTGCCCATGCTGACCTTGTCCTGGTTGTGCGCTTCCGTCGAACGCGAGAACACGCTCGCGGGCATCGTGTGCTTCAGCGCTTCCGCCGTCCACGCCGACGACGAAATCTGCACGGCCTTGAAGCCGTGATTGATCGGCGCACGCGCCGGGCTCGCGCCCGTCAGGTTGCGCGGCAAGCCGTTGTTGAACTTGTCGTCGACGATCAGCGCGAGTTGCCGGTCCATCAGGTCCGCGAGATTCGCGACGGCCGTTTTCAATGCGTCCATCGCGAAAGCGATATGGCCGCCGTAGAAGTTGCCGCCGTGCAATACGCGCTCGCCGTCAGGGTCGATCAGCGGATTGTCGTTCGCGCTGTTCAGTTCGTTCTCGACGTCGCGCCGAACCCATGACAACGCATCGACGGCGACGCCGATCACATGCGGCGCGCAACGGATCGAATAGCGATCCTGCAAGCGATGGCCCGGCGTATCGTCGCGGCCCGCGAGGTCCGCGCGAATCCACGCGGCGGCTTCCGCCTGGCCAGCGTGCGGCTTCGCTTCGAAGATCATCGCGTCGAAGTGCGCGGCGCGGCCATCGAGCGCAACCGTCGACAGCGCCGTCAAACGCGAGGCAAGACGCGCGAGATGGTCGGCACGCGCGAACGCGAGACACGCGAGACCCGTCATCACGGCCGTGCCGTTCATCAGCGCGAGGCCTTCCTTCGGCGCGAGCGTCAGCGGCGCATGGCCGAGTTGCGCCCACACGCCAGCGGCATCGCGCAGCGCGCCGTCGAACATCACGTCGCGTTCGCCGACGAGCGCCGCCGCCACGTACGACAGCGGCGTCAGATCGCCGCTCGCGCCGACCGAGCCTTCCGACGGAATACGCGGCAGCACACGATGATTGATCAGATCGGCGAGCCGTTCGAGCAGCACGGGGCGCACGCCGGACAAGCCGTACGCGAGCGAGTTCAGACGCGCGGCGATCACGGCGAGCGCTTGCGCATCGTCGAGATAAGCGCCCATGCCGCAGCCGTGATAGCGCGTCAGTTGCAGCGGCAACGCTTCGACGAGTTCCATCGGCACATCGACGACGCACGCGTCGCCATAGCCCGTGTTCACGCCGTACACCGTTTCGCCTGCGGCGAGATGACGGCGCAGAAAATCCGCGCCACGCTGGATGCGCGAGCGCCACGCAGGGTCGCCGCTCAGCGCGACGCTCGCGCGTCCCTTCGCAATCGCGACGACCTCTTCGATCGACAGCTTGCGCCCGCCGATCACCACTGCGCGCGGCGTTGCCGTGCGCGCGGCGCGTGCGTGCGCATCGTCGATCAGATCATGTTCCGACATTCGCGTCTCCGTGTGGGATGCCACCCGTTTTCGTCTTTCGGGGACGCGCCCAGAAATCGAAGAAATTGAACCATTGATAAGGTGCCTTGCGGCAGTAGTACTCGAGGCGCGACGCGTAGCGCTGCGCCCAGGCCGCAATATGCTGCGCGCGTTCGCGGCGCGGCAGGTCGATGCGCTCGGCGAACGGCTCGAAGTACAGCCGGTAACGCTCGTGATTCCGCTCGTCGCGCTCTTTCAGGCAGAAGAACAGATATACCGGGCAGCCGAGCGCATGCGCGAGCACATACGGCCCTTGCGCGAACGGCGCGGTCGCGCCGAGGAACTGCGCGTCGGTCGTGCGGCCCGATTCGCGCGCGGGCACTCGGTCGCCGACGATCACCAGCAGCTCGCCCGCGTCGATGCGCTCCTGCATCATCATCGACGTCTCGGGCCGAAGTCGCTGACCTGCACGAGCCGCTTCGCGAACTCGCTGTTCGCCGTCGACAGCACGCTGTTGAAGCGCTTCGCGTGTTCGGTATAGACAATGGCCGTGACCTTCGCGTGGCCGCCGTTCGCGGCAAGCGCGCGCGTCATTTCGAGGTTGCCGAGATGCGCGCCGATCACGAGCGCGCCGCGGCCACTCGCGACGAGCGCGTCGAACGCGGACGAATCGTCGAAGATCACGTCGTTCGAATCGATGCGGCCCGACCAGGCGGCGAGCTTGTCGAGGCCCGATTGCGCGAACGCGAGCATCTGCCGGTACGCGGAACGCCAGCCCGGACGCGGCGTGCGCTCGCCCTGCGCGGCCTGTTCGAGATGCGTGAAGTACGTGCGCGACGCAGAGCGCGCAGCGCGGCCCGTCATCAGAAAATACGCGACGATGGGATGCAGCCACAGCGCAGTGAAGCGCATGCCGAACAGCTTGCAACTCAGCGCAAGCAGCGTCATGCCGAGGCGGCTGCCCCGCTCGGCCATGCGCCACCATTTCGCGTTGTCGCCATTCGAATCCGAAGCGGCGGACTTGCGCGGCATGAACTTGTGCGCGAGCAACAGCGGCAGACGCAACAGCATCCCGCATACGAGACGCGTATGACTCGCGCTGATCCGCACGTTGTCCCACAACACGTCGAAGTGCGACACGCCGTCCATCGCGTACGTGACGCGCGTCGGAATTGCGCGGAACGCGAGACGCCGCCAGTACAGGCGCACGAGAATCTCGATGTCGAAGTCCATGCGCGTCGGCAGATCGACGCTGTCGATCAGCGCGCACGCGGCGTCGAGCGGATAGAGACGAAAGCCGCACATCGAATCGCGGATCGTCAGCGACAGCGTTTCGATCCATACCCACACATGCGTCAGATAGCGGCCATAGAGACGCGACTTCGGCACGCTTTCATCGTAGACAGGCCGGCCGAGAATCACGGCACCCGGCACGGCGCGCGCGGCAGCGAGGAACAGCGGCACGTCGTTCGCATCGTGCTGGCCGTCCGCGTCGATCTGCAGGGCGTGCGTATAGCCAGCTCGCTTCGCCGCGCGCAGTCCCGCCATCACGGCCGCGCCCTTGCCGCCGTTGACGGGCAGGCGCAGCAGCGTCATCTGTTCGCGATGCTGACAGGCGAGCTTCGCGAGCACGGCTTGCGTCGCTTCGTCGCTGCCGTCGTCGACAACGAATAGGTGCAGTCCGTGCACGACAAGACGCTCGACGGTGGCGCCGATCGCGTCCTTGTGGTTGTAGATCGGAATGACGATGCACGCGTTGAAACCTGCGTCGCTCATGCGCGCTCCCGATACACGATCACGCCCGACGAACTGTCGCGGCCATCGACGCGAAACGCGAACTGCACGCGCCGCCGCGCAGCATCGTGCGACAGCTTCAGGTCGAGCACGGCACCCGGCATCACGGGCGCGGTGAACTTCAGGCGATCGACGGATTCGATCTCGCGCACGCCCGTCACGTGCGCGGCGGCAAGGCGAATCGCCCAGTCGAGCTGCACGACGCCGGGAAGGATAGGCAGGCCGGGAAAGTGGCCGGCGAAATGGTCGAGCGTCGGCGGCACGCGCAGTTCGTAATGGACGTCGTCGCCGTTGCGCGCTTCGGACAGCAGTTCGAAGCCTTCGTCGCGCGGCTCGAAAGCGGCGGCGACGGCGGCAACGGGCAACTTGCCGCGTGCGTCGAACGGCAACGCAATGCGGAAGCGCCAGTGACGCGGCAGCACGACCACGTCGAAATAGGCGGCGAGATGGCGGCGCAAGGTCTTCGCGAGCGCGACGCGCCCCTCGTTGCGCAGCGCCGTGCTGCCCGCATCGTTGAGCGCGACGACCGCGCCGAGACGTTCGCGCGACGCGCCCGCGAGCCGCACCACGGCTGACTGCGCGACATACGGATGCAATGCGAGACGCGCTTCGACTTCGGGCAGCGACACGCGCTTGCCGTCGAGCTTGATCACGCGGTCGAGGCGTCCTTGCAAACGGAAGCGGCCGTCGTCGTCGAACACGATGGCGTCGTCGGTGCGATGCCAGTCGTCGTGGCCCAGATGCGGCGAGCGCACGTTCAGCGCGCCGTCTTCGCCACGCTGAACCTGTACGCCGTTGACGGGCCGCCAGGCCGACGTCTCGTTCTGCCGACGCCACGCGATACCGCCCGTTTCCGTGCTGCCGTAGATTTCGATCGGCGCGCTGCCGAAAGCGGCCGCGTATTCCGCGGCGGCTTCGGCGGAAAGCGGTCCGCCCGACGAGAAGAACGCGCACGGCACGGGTGTCAATGCCGCGAAGCCGGGCATCGCGGGCCAGCGCGACAGTTGCGCGGGCGACGATACGACCACGGCCGCACCGCATTGCTCGATGCGCGATTGCACATGCTGCGGCTCGATGCAGACGTCGCGATCGAATGCGCGACCCGCCGCGAGCGGCCACATGACACGAAACAGCAGCCCGTAGATGTGATGATGCGGGACGCTCGCGAGCACGGTTGCCTCGCCGACGAGTTCGCCCCATTCGCGTTCCAGCGTGTGCACTTCGGCGTCGAACTGCGCGAGCGTCTTGTGGATCGGCTTCGGCGTGCCGCTGCTGCCCGATGTGTAGAGCGTGAGCGGCGCGTCGGGATCTATCTGCAAAGGCGTTTCGGCGCGTGCCTGCGTTGCGGCGTGTGCGCGGACGTCGGCGTCCGTGAGCACGGCGTCGTAGGCATCGGCGAGGTCGGCGAGATAGCCGGGCGTCGCGTTCGCCGGAATCACGGGCGTCTTGCCGCAGGCGAAAAGCGCGAACAGCGCGCAAGCGAAATCGAATGGATCGTCGATGCACAGCGCGTAGCGGTGCGCCCGCGTTTCACGCAGTTGCAAAGCGACGGCGAAGACGCGCGCGCGAAACGCAGCGAAGTCGATTGTCTGGTTTGCTTCGTCGTCACGACAGACGGGCACGTGCCCAGCGCGCTCGCACGACAGCAGCTCGTGCAGCGCGATCATGCCGCCTCCGAGCGCCGCACGCGCGGCAGGATCACGAGATACCGCCACGCAATTTCACCCACCAGCAGCAGGCCGATAAGACCGTACGCGATCGCGCCGTTATAGAGCGACCACGCTTCGCGCGGCCAGTAGAGCGCGGTGTAGAGAGAGAACACGCCATTCGCGAGGAAGAATGCGCACCAGATCTGCGTCACGCGGCGCGTGTGGCGGATCGCCGGCTCGCTCAGATTGGGCGTGCCGATGCGCGCGAATTTTTCGATCATCGTCGGGCCGCGCACGAGCGTTGCGCCGAACGCGATCAGCAAACCGAGATTCACCAGCGACGGATAAATGCGCAGCAACAGTTCGCTATTGGTCCACACGATGGCGGCGGAAGCGACGCTCAGCATGAACGCCACCGCCCAGTCGACCCGCGTGAGCTTGCGCAGCGACGCGCCGAACGCGCCCGTGCCCGCGCAGCGCTGCAGCCACAACAGCGCGAACAGCAGGCAACCGACAAAGCGCGGCGCGTCCCAGAACCACGCGCACAGAATGACAGCGGGATATGCCAGCTTTGCGAGCACACCCAGCGCGAAGCCCCCCCAGCTACGCGGGCGCTCGCCGTCGTTCGTCGCCTGCGCGGCTGCTGGCGTTGCGGCTTGCGTCGCGCCCGGCGCCTGAGTATCGTCCGAGGCGTCCTGCGCGTGCGAACGTTGCGTGTGCATCAGCCCTGCGCCGCGAGCAGCGACTCGACAGCCGCGATCACGTCGCCGACCGTGCGCACCGACTTGAACTCCTCCGGCTTGATCCGGCGGCCCGTCATCTCCTGCAGCTTGATCGCGAGATCGACGGCGTCGATGCTGTCCAGATCGAGCTCTTCGAACAGGTGCGCTTCGGGCGTCACGCGCTCGGGCTCAATGGCGAAGTTCTCTTTGAAGATGGCGCGGATGCGCTCAAGGATCTCGGTGTCGGTCACGGTCATTCCCCTTTCTTTGTGGTATCGCCCGATTCATGCACAAGCTCGCGCTGGCTCGCCACCAGCGCCGCAAGTGAATTGATCGAGCGGAAGTGCTCTCGCGTGCGTTCGTCATTCGCCGCGATCGTCAATTGATAGTGTTTGCGCAGCACGATGCCGATTTCGAGCGCGTCGATCGAATCGAGACCGACGCCGTCGGTATCGAAGAGCGGCGCGTCGTCGTCGATGTCGGCGGGCGTCAGGTCTTCCAGATCGAGTGCTTCGATCAGAAGCTGTTTGATTTCAAGCTTTAAAGAATCCATAGTCGAACAGGTGCTGGGTGATATGTGCTTCGATGGCGCTCGTCACCGTGCGAGCGGCCAGCGCGGGCGGTTCGTCGTGCGCCGCGAGCGCATCCGCGCCGAGCGGCTCGAGCACGTTGACGCGCATGCGGAACGCACGCTCGGGCACGTTGTACCAGCGCATGCCCTTCGTAAAAGCGGGTGGATCGCAATCCATCAGTACCGGCAGGATCGGCGCGCCGGACTTGAGCGCCATGTGCGCGAAACCGCGCGAAAACGCATGCATCCGGTTGCGCGCCGGGCTGCGCGTGCCTTCCGGAAAAATGATCATCGTGTAGCCGCGCTCCAGTTGCCGCGCGCCCGCTTCGACGAGATCGAGCGGATCGGCATTGCTCACGTATTCGGCCGCGCGCACGACGCCCCAGAAAAACGGGTTGCCCCAGTGCGCGCTCTTGACGACGCAGCACGCGCGCGGCGTCAGCGACAGCAGCACCATCACGTCGAGCCACGTCGGATGATTCGCGACCACGATGGCCGGCTCGTTGTCCTCGCGGCGCAGCGCGGCAACGCCATGCGCGTCGAGTTCCATCACGCCGGCCCACTTCAGCACGGCGACCAGCGCGCGAAAGAACGCGTGAATGATCGCGGTGACCGCGCGCTGCTTCGACGCGCGATGCGGCCAGATCCACGCGATCGGAAACAGGATCAGCGAAAAGCCGAGCCCGCAGATGCCGAACGCCGTGAACGCAAGCGCCGTCGCGACGAGGCGCCAGTGGTAGTCAAGCCACGCCTTCATCCCAGCTCCATTCCCAGACCGCATATTCGCCGCGCCATTGCGCGGCTGCACGCGTGTCGAGGCAGTGATGCACAGCCTGACTCTGGGTTGCAAAGAGAGTGCCCGCGCCTTCGGGCGATGCAGTGCCGTCGGCGACGGCCGTGCGCGAGCACGACAGGCGGCCCGCCGGGGCTTCGTCCAGCAGGATCGCGACGGCGCCGCCCTGCACTTCTTCTTCGATCGTGCCGTAGCCGGGATCGGCCGGTTCGTCGGCGTAGACGAGCAAAACGGGGGTCGAGGTGTCGGTGGCGTATTGCGCGTGCGCTTCGAGCAGCGCGTAGCCGAGCGTCTCCGCACCGGCAGACAGCGCGCTCGCAGCCGTGCGGTCGCCGCGCGAAATGCCGAACACGCCCGTCATCGCGTTGAGCACGGACAGACTGAAGGCCGTTGGCGACACCGGCTCGCCCGCGCTGATGCTGCGCAGGATATCAGTGGTGCGGCGCAGTTCGCCGTGGCGCGACGCGAATACGATGCGCACGTTCGGCCTGTCGGCGGCGCAATCATGCGCGACTTTCAGCGCGATACGCGACAGCGTGCTCAGGCGACGCCGCACCATCGGCTCAATAAAGCCAATATCGGGTGCGGCGGCTGCGACGGCAGGCCAGGAAGACCAGCGAGCAACCGGAATAGTCCAGTGCAGATCGGGCATATCGGTGTTCGCGCGTGAAGGCTGCTGACGCCAGAGGCGCGCTCGCCATCGACAGCACGTGAAGCGCGCTACTTCGGGGCGAGGCGCTACGCCAGTTCGGTGAGTCCACTTTTATTTTAAGGAGTCATCCAAATAACGGCACGCAGCGGTGATTATTTAGGGGCGGACGCCAAAACGGGTTTTCGTCTGGTCATTACGTAGACCGCCCGAAATGATACCGAGCATTCTGGCCGAAATCAGCCAGAAAAGACGTATCTATCTGTATCCGTCTCTTGCGCGCGACGGAAGTGGTCCCAGCGCTTGCACGGCCCGTCCCAATGGGCTCCGCCCGGTCTGGCCACGCGCCACGACGCCCAGACATTCGTGCCCTTTGTAACGCGCCCATTCGGGTTGGCAACGCACGACGAATCCATAAAAAAACGATAATCGCGCCCGATTTTGCAATGACTTGCTGTAAGAGAACCAAAGGCTAACGTAAGTAGCGCGAAATCTTCGCGTTCGCGCAAGCTACCGTGCTATACTCCGCCCCTCATTGGGGAGTAGCCGCCCCGCTTCATGCCCGCGCAACGGCCCAGCTTCTGGCCGGCAAGCGCAGCGTGCGTGATTCGCGGGGGCGCCTGTCAACAGACTTGGCCGTATGGCCATGGCAGACGCAGCCTCTGGCCTGGCGAGACCGATGATCCACCACCGCCGCTTTAGGGCCCGGCGCGTTGTGGGTCGTCGCTCGCACACATCTCGGCCCGGGGAATCTATCAAAACGTGGAACAAGCCTTTCTGATCTCGACGGGCGCGGTCGCGCTGGCTGAAATCGGCGACAAGACCCAACTGCTGTCGCTCGTCCTCGCCGCCCGCTACCGCAAGCCGCTGCCCATCATTCTCGGCGTGCTCGTCGCAACGCTCATCAACCATGCGGGCGCCGGCGCGCTCGGCGCGTGGCTCGGCTCGCTCGTCACGCCGACCGTGATGCGCTGGGCGCTAGCGGCATCGTTCATCGGCATGGGCTTGTGGATTCTCGTGCCCGACAAACTCGACGACGCCGAAGCGAACACCAACCGCACGCACTTCGGCGTGTTCGGCGCAACCGTGGTCACATTCTTTCTCGCCGAAATGGGCGACAAGACGCAAATCGCAACGGTCGCGCTCGCCGCTCGCTTTCACGAGTTCTTCGGTGTCGTTGCGGGCACGACGCTCGGCATGATGCTCGCGAACGTGCCGGCGATCCTGCTCGGCGACCGCTTCGCGCACAAGCTGCCGACCAAACTCGTGCACGGGATCGCTGCGGTCATGTTCGTCGTGCTCGGCGCAATGGCGTTGATGGGCATCGGCGTCTGACCGTCTTCCGGGTCGTGCGGCAATGGTGCCTGTGCCTGTAAAAAGCAACGGCCGCATCGCTCACGCGATGCGGCCGTTCTTTTGTGGACAGCGCGTACTGAACCGCTTCCCGAACCGCGCTTACTGAACCGTCTTCGCACCCGAGGCTGGCACCGGCGGCGCAGCATTGTCGGCCGCCACTTCGTTCGAAATCCCGCCCTTCCCGTCGACGGGCAGCTTGACGGTGCGCACCACGCCGTTGCCCAGCGGGAAATCGGACATCGCGCTGCGCGCGAGATACGGCATCGCGGCGATCAGCGAAGACTCCTCGTCCGTGTTGCGCGCCGTCACGTTGTAGAGTTCCTTGCCTGTGACGCGATCCGTGATGCGGATGCCGAGCAGATGCGTGTACACGGGATAACTCTGGTTCACATAGCCCCCCGAATACGGGCCCCATGGACCCCATGGTCCCCACGGGTCGAACGGGCGGCCCCAGTAATACGGGCCGGGCCACGCGCTGTAGTAATAGACGGGCTGCGAGACCGTCACGGTGTCCGAGCGCATGCCATACGCGAGCGCGATCAGATAGTGCGCTTCGCGCTCGTCGGTCTGTCGGAACGCATGCAGCGCGAGTTCGTTTGCGACGATCTGTTCGTAAGTGGCCTGCTCGAGATTGTTCTTCTGATCAGCCGTGCGCGCGAACGCGTAAGTGCGCGTCGCGTCGCTGCCGCTCCAGTCGGAAAAGGCCGTCACCTGCGACGTGACGTAGGTCGTGCAGCCAGCCAGCAGCGTGGCGAACGCCGCAAGCACGAGTGCGGCCTGGCGGGTCAATCGGTCGAGCTTCATGGTCGTCCTCGTTCGTATCGTCGCTCGCGCCTGCCGCGCGAGCGGCCCGATAATACGCTGACCGGACAAGACGGTAAAAAGTTCTGCCCGCACGATCGGCCGAGGCTTTGTACAATGGTCCGATCACCCGGCACGTGTTTGACAGTATGTATATAACGCGCCGGCTTCGAGCTTATTCCCGACACGACACCATGGCCGATACCGAAACGCCTCAAGTGATCCGCCGCGCCGACTACGCGCCCCCCGCTTTTCTCATCGATACCGTTGCGCTCGAGTTCGATCTCGTCCCAGAGCGTACGGTCGTCAGGAATACGATGCGCATCCGCCGCAATCCCGACGCGGTGCGCGCCACGCATCTCGAACTGATGGGCGAGGCACTGCAGTTCGTCGAGGCATCGATCGACGGCAAGCCGTATGCCAACGTTCACGCGCACGAGCACGGCCTCACCGTCGACAACGTGCCCGATTCGTTCGAGCTGACGCTGACGGGCATCTGCAATGCCGCGGCGAACACGACGCTGTCGGGCCTTTATGTGTCCAGCGGCAACTTCTTCACGCAATGCGAGGCCGAGGGCTTTCGGCGCATCACGTGGTTCCTCGACCGCCCGGATGTGATGGCGACCTACACGGTCACGCTGCGCGCCGACAAGGCAGCGTACCCGGTGCTGCTGTCCAACGGCAACCTGCTCGAACAGGGCGATCTGCCCGACGGCCGCCACTTCGCGCGCTGGGAAGATCCGTTCAGGAAACCGAGCTATCTGTTCGCGCTCGTCGCGGGCAAGCTGGTCGCGCTGGAGGAACGCGTGAAGTCGCGCTCGGGCAAGGAGAAGCTGCTGCAGGTCTGGGTCGAGCCGCACGATCTCGACAAGACCCGTCACGCAATGGATTCGCTGATCCACTCGATCCGCTGGGACGAAGAGCGTTTCGGCCTGGAGCTCGACCTGGACCGCTTCATGATCGTCGCCGTGAGCGACTTCAACATGGGCGCGATGGAGAACAAGGGCCTCAATATCTTCAACACGAAGTACGTGCTGGCCAATCCCGAAACCGCGACGGACACCGACTTTTCGAACATCGAAGCCGTGGTCGGCCACGAGTACTTCCATAACTGGACGGGCAACCGCGTCACCTGCCGCGACTGGTTCCAGCTGAGCCTGAAAGAAGGGCTGACCGTGTTCCGCGATCAGGAGTTTTCCGCCGATATGGCAAGCGGCGGCAGCACGGTTGAGAACCAGGCGGCGCGCGCGACCAAGCGTATCGAAGACGTGCGCGTCCTGCGTCAGATGCAGTTCGCCGAGGATGCCGGCCCTATGGCGCACCCGGTGCGTCCGGAGAGCTACGTTGAGATCAACAACTTCTACACGATGACCGTCTATGAGAAGGGCTCGGAAGTCGTGCGGATGTATCAGACGCTGTTCGGACGCGAAGGCTTCCGGCGCGGTATGGACCTGTACTTCAAGCGCCACGACGGCCAGGCCGTCACCTGCGACGACTTCCGTCACGCGATGGCCGACGCGAATGGCCGCGACCTCGCCCAGTACGAACGTTGGTACAGCCAGGCGGGCACGCCGCGCA
The DNA here is from genome assembly GCF_013426915.1 of Paraburkholderia sp. PGU19. Lineage (GTDB taxonomy): Bacteria > Pseudomonadota > Gammaproteobacteria > Burkholderiales > Burkholderiaceae > Paraburkholderia. Next base: position 918,085 of record NZ_AP023179.1, on the reverse strand, counting down.
TCACGGTCGACACGCACTATGACGCGTCGCAAAAGCGCTATACGTTGACGCTCACGCAGGGCTACGGCGATGCCCCGGCTACCGCGCGCGAAACGCAAAAGGGCCCGTTATTGATTCCGTTCGCGATCGGCCTGATCGGCGAGGACGGCAACGACATGCCGCTGCGCCTCGAAGGCGAGGCGTCGGCGTCGCCGCACACCACGCGCGTGCTCGAATTCACGGAGAAGGAACAGAGCTTCACGTTCGTCGATGTGGCCGAAAAACCGCTGCCGTCATTGCTGAGAAATTTCTCGGCGCCAGTCGTCGTCGAATACGACTACACGGCGGACGAACTCGCGTTCCTGCTCGCGCACGACAGCGATCCGTTCAACCGCTGGGAAGCCGGCCAGCGTCTCGCGACGCGCGAGTTGCTGACGCTCGCCGAGCACGCGGCAACGGGCAAGGCGCTGGAACTGGACGATACCGTCGTCGCCGCGTTTGGCCGCGTGCTCAACGACGAGACGCTGTCGCCCGCGTTCCGCGAACTCGCGCTGATGCTGCCGTCGGAAGCGTATCTCGCCGAGCAGATGGACGAGTCGAACCCCGCCGCCGTGCACAGCGCGCGGCAGTTCGTGCGCAAACGTCTCGCGTCGGCGCTCAAGGGCGACTGGCTCGCGGTCTACGAACGGCATCAGACGCCGGGCGCCTACGAACCGACGCCCGAAGCAGGCGGGCATCGCGCGCTGAAAAATCTGGCGCTCGCCTATCTCGCCGAACTCGACGATCCCGCCGACGCCGTGCGCCTCGCGAAAGCGCAGTACGACGCGGCGAACAACATGACGGATCGCGCCTCCGCGCTGTCCGCGTTGCTGACGGCGGCTGCGTCGAACGGCGGGGCGGCAGCAGCCGACGCGCTCGACGACTTCTATCGCCGCTTCGAGAACGAGCCGCTCGTGATCGACAAATGGTTCGCGCTGCAGGCGATGCAGCGCGGCACGAAAGCGCGGCCCGTGATCGAGATCGTGCGCAAGCTGATGGCGCATCCAGCGTTCACCCTGAAGAACCCGAACCGCGCCCGCTCGCTGATCTTCAGCTTCTGCTCGGCGAACCCGGCGCAGTTCCACGCGGCGGATGGCTCGGGCTATGCATTCTGGGCCGAACAGGTGATCGCGCTCGACGCGTTGAATCCGCAAGTCGCGGCGCGCCTCGCCCGCGCGCTGGAACTGTGGCGACGCTTTACGCCGGCGCTGCGCGACCAGATGCGCGCGGCACTGGAAAAGGTCGCAGCGCAGGCGAAATCGCGCGACGTGCGCGAAATCGTCGAGAAGGCTTTGGCCTGATTTTCTAACGGTTCTGCTGTACGCAAAAGCCGGCACATGTGCCGGCTTTTTTTCGTCTGTTTTGCGGAATGCGATTTTGCCTACGCCATTGTGCTGACTGGTTGCGCGTCGTTGTTGCGATCACACTGAACGTGTTCATTTGATGGTTTACGTTTAACATGCCACGTTATACACTTCCCGTGATCTCTACTTTTAATGACAAAGAAACCGCTGCCGTCTTCAACGGCATATTCGTGCGGTCGCTGCCGCGCGAAGTACAGCTCGCCGCGCGCCGCAAGCTCCTGTTGATCGATGCCGCAGAGTGCATCAACGACATGTTCGTGCCACCCGGCAACCGGCTCGAACTGCTGCAAGGCGCGCGCAGCGGGCAATGGAGCATCCGTATCAACGCGCAGTGGCGCATCTGTTTCCAGTACATCGACGGCGACGCCCTCAATGTCGAGATCGTCGACTATCACTGAATCATGGGAAACCATCATGGTCATCAAACGCTCTGAACTCGAAAACCTCGACTTCTCCGACGTTTCCACCGGCGAGCGCATGCCTGAAGCAACGCCAGGCGACATCCTGCGCAGCGAATTTCTCGAACCGCTCGGCATGTCGGCCCACGCGCTGTCCATTGCGCTGCGCGTGCCCGCGCCGCGCGTCAATGACATCGTGCGCGGCAAGCGGGCCATTTCGTCGGAAACCGCCTTGCGTCTGTCGTGCTTTTTCAACAATAGCCCGCTCTTCTGGCTCAATCTTCAGATCGCCTACGACCTGCGTGTCGCAATTGCGGAATCGGGCGAGCAGATCAAGCGCGAAATCGAGCCGCTGCCGCCGGCGCGCCGGCCCAAGCACCCACAGTTGTCGCGCGAGCAGCTAAAAGCCGCCGAAGACGCAGCGACCGCGACGCGCAGGGTCGCGGCCTCGCGTTGACGCCTTAGTCCGTCCCGGAAGCGCGACGGGAGCGCGACTTCGGGCGGCGATTTTTTAAAGTCACGGAACCCGCACATCGAAAGGTTAAAATCAGGGAATTCCCAAGCCTCTCCGGAGTACTGCAATGTCTTTGCAACGTCGTACCACCCTTACGAAGTACCTGATCGAGCAGCAGCGCGAGAACAACAATCTGCCTGCCGATCTGCGCCTGCTGATCGAAGTCGTTGCGCGCGCGTGCAAGGCCATCAGCTATCACGTCAGCAAGGGCGCCCTCGGCGATGCGCTGGGCACGGCCGGCAGCGAGAACGTGCAGGGCGAAGTGCAGAAGAAGCTCGACATCCTGTCGAACGAAATCCTGCTCGAAGCCAACGAATGGGGCGGCAACCTGGCCGGCATGGCATCGGAAGAGATGGAACAGTTCTTCCCGATTCCCGCGAACTATCCGAAGGGCGAATACCTGCTCGTGTTCGACCCGCTCGACGGCTCGTCGAACATCGACGTCAACGTGTCGATCGGCACGATCTTCTCGGTGTTGCGCTGCCCTGACGGCCAGCAGCCGACGGAACAGTCGTTCCTGCAAAAGGGCACGCAGCAGGTCGCGGCGGGCTACGCAGTCTACGGCCCGCAAACCGTGCTGGTGCTGACCACGGGCAACGGCGTCAACTGCTTCACGCTCGACCGCGAGCTGGGCTCCTGGGTGCTTACGCAAAGCGACATGCGTATTCCCGTCGAGACGCGCGAGTACGCGATCAACGCGTCGAACCAGCGCCACTGGCTCGAGCCCGTGCAGCAGTACATCGGCGAACTGAACGCGGGCAAGGACGGTCCGCGTCAGTCGGACTTCAACATGCGCTGGATCGCATCGATGGTCGCCGACGTGCACCGTATCCTGAACCGCGGCGGCATCTTCATGTATCCGGCCGACAAGCGCGATCCGTCGAAGCCCGGCAAGCTGCGCCTGATGTACGAAGCGAACCCGATGGCATTCATCGTCGAGCAGGCTGGCGGCGCGGCGACCAACGGCGAGAAGCGTATTCTCGATATCCAGCCGAAGAGCCTGCATGAGCGTGTCGCGGTGTTCCTCGGCTCAAAGAACGAGGTTGATCGCGTGACCCGCTACCATCTCGAGAAGAAAAGTTGAGAAAAGCACTTGCGTGCCGATACAGAGCACTCTATAATCTTGCTTCTTCGTTGCTGACGAACTAAACGAAAGCAACAAAGGCGCCGGAATAGCTCAGACGGTAGAGCAGCGCATTCGTAATGCGAAGGTCGGGGGTTCGATTCCTCTTTCCGGCACCAGCAGAATCAAAAAAAGCCCAGTCCTCGTGACTGGGCTTTTTGCTTTTCTCCACCGCTCACGTGTGTCCTTCGTGTATAGCGCCGCTCATCCCAACACCGACCGCGCAATCACCGTCCGCTGAATCTCGGACGACCCTTCGTAGATACGCAAAATCCGCGCATCGCGCACGTAGCGCTCAAGTGGCATCTCGCGCGTGAAGCCGTAGCCACCATGCATCTGCAACGCTGCATCGGTGACGAATGCAACCATCTCCGATGCATAAAGCTTCGCCATCGACGCATCCTGCGTGAACGGCTCCCCCGCTGCGCGCTTCGCGGCCGCCTGCAAGGTCAGCAGCCATGCCGCTTCAAGGCGCGTCTTCATGTCGGCGATGGTCCATTGCAAACCTTGCCGGTTCGATAGCGGCTCGCCGCCCACCCGCCGTTCTTTCAGCCATCCAATGGCCGCCGACAACGCCGCTTCCGCAATCCCGATAGACGTTGCGGCCACATCGAGCCGGCTGTTGTCGAGCACTTTCATCGCCGTGCGAAAGCCGCTGCCTTCCGCACCGAGCCGGTTCACAGCGGGGACGAAGCAATCGAGCGCGACTTCGTGCGCTGGCGCGCCACGAATGCCCATGAGTTTTTCGGCGGGCGCGACATCGACGCCTGGCATATGCCGGTCGACCACGAAAGCGCTGATTCCGCGCGTGCCCGCCTCGGGATCGGTCTTCGCATACACGACGATGAAACCGGCCGCATCGGCGTTCGAGATGAAATGCTTGACGCCCGTGAGCCTGTAGCCGTCGCCTTCGCGCGTGGCGCGCGTCGCCATGTCGGCGGGATTGGAGCCCGCGCGCGGCTCGGTCAGCGCAAACGCGCCGAGTTTTTTGCCGCTCGCCGCGTCGGGCAAATAGCGATCGCGCAACGCATCGTCGCCGCCGATCAGGATCGAATCCGTCGCGAGGTAGTGCGCGCCGATCATCGACGAAGTCGACGCGCAGGCCTTCGCGATCTCCACCAGCGACAGCACGAGCGCCACCGGCGATGCCTCCACCCCGCCCCACCGCTCCGGCAGGTTCATGCCCATCACGCCGAGTTCGGCGAGTTGCGCGACGTAGCGCGTCGTCGAAAGCTCCTCTCGATCGACTTGCGCGGCGCGCGGCGCGAGTTCGCTTTGCGCGAAACGAGCGATCGCATCGGCAATTTCCACGTCACTGTCTTCGATGCCCAGCCGCTTATGCATGATCTTTCTCCTCGCTGCGATTGACATCGATCGCACTAATTGCATGAACGCCGAACGCGCCGCGCTCGCGCAACGACACGATGTCGTCGGCGTCATAGCCGAGTTGCTGCAACAGCGCGTCGGCGTGTTCGCCGAGCGCAGGCGCAGGCGACACGCAATTGGCCCCGTACGCGGAAAACTTCACCGGCTGCGCCGGCACGCGCTTTCTATGTCCGTCTCGCCGCACCTCGGTCAGCAAACCACGATGCGCAGCGTGTTCGCTCTCAAGCGCCTCCTGAAGATTGCGAATCGGCGCGACGGGAATGCCCGCTGCGCCGAGAATGCAATTGACCTCATCAACGCTCAGCGCCGACGACCACGCTTCGATCGTCGCGCGCAAATCGCCTTCGTGACGGCAACGCGATGCATCGCTGGCGAAATGCGGATCGTCGGCAAGATGTGGCGCGCCGATCGCATGCGCGAACGCCGCGAAGAGCTTGTTGTTGAGCACCGCGACAACATAGAAGCCATCGGCGGCGCGATACGCGCCGAACGGCGCCGACGACGGATGCCGGTTGCCCACGCGGCGCGGCGCGATTCCCGTCGCCGCGTAGCGCGCGACGAGCGTCGCGCTCAGGCCGAGCGTCGCGTCGAACATCGACACGTCGACATGCGTGCCCTTGCCGTTCTTCTCGCGGCCCAGCAACGCGGCAAGCACGCCCCACGACGCGAATAGCCCGCTGACGACATCCGATACCGACTCGCCGATCATCGTCGGCGGGCCGTCGGGCGAACCCGTTGCGTCCATCAGGCCGCACATCGCCTGCAAGATGATGTCGTACGCGGGGCGATGCGATTCGGGACCCGTCTGCCCGAAGCCCGACACGCTCGCATACACGAGAGACGGATTCGCGGCGCTCAAATCCGCGTAACCGATGCCCAGCCTGTCCGCGACGCCCGGCCGGAAATTCTCGACGACGACATCGGCATCCGCGCACAACGCGCGCGCGAGTTCACGACCCGCTTCCGTTTTCAGATCGAGCACGATGCTGCGCTTGTTGCGGTTCATCGCGGCGAACAGACCGCTCTCGCCATCTGCGGCAAACGGGCCGACGGCGCGATAGTCATCGCCCGAAGGCGGCTCGATCTTGATCACATCGGCGCCCAGATCGCCGAGCAGCGCGGCGCAATACGGGCCGGCCAGCACGCGCGAGAAGTCGACCACGCGCAGGCCTTCCAGCGGCAGATTCGCATGTTGCATCGAAATGCTCCTTTCAGCAGGGATGCAACGATTCTCGGCCGCACAGCCTATCAAGTAAAATATCGAATCAAACTAGCACCTATAGGATTTTCTGATGCGTGTCTCGTTGCGGCTTTTGCGTTATTTCACGGCGGCGGCCGAAACGGGCAGCACGACGGCGGCCGCAAAACTGCTGAACGTATCGCAGCCGTCCATTTCCGTAGCCATTCGCGAACTCGAAGCGTTGTTCGACGACACGCTGTTCACCCGCGAGTCAGGCGCGAAGATGACGTTGACGCGCTTCGGCGTGCGCAAGCTGGCGGAGGCGCATCAACTGCTGAACGCCGCTGCGTCGTTCGAGGCCGACGACAGCGGCGACGCGGCAGCGGGCGAAGTGCAGATTGGCGTATTCAGCACGATCGCGCCCGTTTACCTACCCGAATTGCTGCGCATCGCGCGCGCACGCTTCCCGGATTTGTCGATACGCTTCATCGAAGGCGATCTGATGCAGCTCGAAGATGCATTGCGCAGCAGCCGTATCGAACTTGCGCTGATGTACGACGTCGGCTTACCCGCCGATATCGAACGCGAATGTCTCGCGGAACTTCGTCCCTACGCGCTCGTGCCGGCAGAATCGAAGCTCGCGAAGAAAGCGGGCAGGCTGTCGCTGCACGACCTCGCGAAAGAGCCGCTGATCCTGATTGATCTGCCGCACAGCCGCGAGTTTCTGATGGCGCCGTTCTGGCAATGCGGGCTTGCGCCCGAAGTGCGTTTTCGGGCGACATCGCTGGCACTCGTACGCGGGATGGTGGCGAACGGACTCGGCGTGTCGCTGCTGATCACACAAGGCGATCAGGCCGCAACATCGGGCGTGATCGAGCGGCCCATCCGCGAAGAGACCATTCGTCAACCGCTCGTGATTGCGCGGCCCGCACGCGCGACGCGCACGAAAGCATCGGAACTCGTCGCGCAATGCATGCGCGACGCGGTCAATGCCGCGCTCGCAAAACGCGCGGGAAACACACGCACAGAGGCACGCACGCGCCGCCGCGCGGCGCAACTCACATAACGCACCGGGCGCACTAGCGATGCCACGCGTCTAGCGTCGCGGGCTGCAACAACCCGCTCGACGCCTGGCGCGCGCCACGCGCGTCCATCAGCAGCGTGCGCGGCATCTCGCCGCGCCAATTGGGGTCGAGCGCACGGCGCAGCTTCTCGGGAATCGCCTCGGCATTCGCGTAGAGTGCGGTCTGCGGCGGCAGCGGCAGCGTCGCGAGTACCTGCGACAGCGCGGCCTCGTTGTCGTCGATGGCATCCATCGCGATCATCGTCAGGCGCACATCGCGATGCTTCTCCTGCCACTCGACGATGCGCGCCGTGTTCTCGCGGCAATAGCTGCAATCGAGCGACCAGATTTCGACGATCTGCGGCTTGCCTTGAGAAGCGGCAAGCACCGCGTCTACGTCGGGCGCGCGCAGCGGCTTGAGATCGACGGCCTGTGCGTTGAAAGCGATAACGCACGCCGCCAGCGCCATGAAGATTCGCTTCATTTACTTTGCCTCCTCGACGGGCACGAGCATGTAGCCGTCGTTCTGCGTACGCCACGACAGATAGATGCGGCCGGCGTCATCGAGCAACTGCGGATTGTCGCTGCCGCCCGCCGTCTGCGCGAGCGTGCGCGGCGCGCTCCAGTGCGCACCTTCGTCGTCGGAGCGGCGCAGCATCAGGCGCATCGTGTCGCCGTCGAAATCCTTCCACGCGAGCCACAGCGTCTTGCCTCGGGTAATCATCGCCGCGTGCGACGCCTGCTCGTCCGGCTTGCCGGTGTCGCCGAACGCCCACGGCTCGCCAATCGGCTTGCCGTCGGCGGAAAGGCGCGAATAGTAGACATCGGCGCGTCCATTGACGACGCTGAACCACGCCATGTGGCGCACGCCGTCCGGCGTAATCGCGAGCGCCGGGCCGTGCTCGGGGCAGGCTTCCATATGCCAGCCGGAGAACGTCGCGCGAATCGGCACGACGGGTTGCTGCGCGTCGACGGGCAGCACGGCGAGTGCGTGATCGCGGATCTGGCCTTCGAACACGTTGCGCCACATGGCCTGCACGCGGCCTTCGCTGTCGAGCGCGAGCGCAATGCGGCAGCACTCGCACGTGTGGTCGGCGACCTTGCGCTCGGGCGGGAACGTCTGCCCGCCATCCGTCGATACCGCAAAGTAGACGGCCGCGCCGTCGTACGGCTTGCCCGCCTTTTTCGCCAGCGTCAGATCGCGCTTGTCGATCCACGTTACGAAGAGGCGCCCTTGCCCGTCGACGATCAGCGAATCGAAGCGATGCGTGATCGGCTGCCGGTCGCCATGCACGGTGGTGGGCACGCTCCACGTCGCGCCGCCGTCCGTCGAGCGCGAGAAGCGGACCATGCCCGTGTACGGCGCGTCGAGCGGCATCGACCAGGTCACGTAGATGGTCTTCGCGTCGGGGCTGGCGGTGATCTTCGGACGATTCTCGGCGCTCGTGTAAATCGGTTCCGGCATCGCGTTGACCGTGACGGGCGGGGACAGCGTGCGGCCCCGATCGTCCGAATGCGCGACCACGACGTGTTGTCCCTCGACCGACGCGACCCACAGACGATGCTTCGCATCGAACGCGGCGTCCGTCGCGAGCGGTGTTTTCGCGGGCTTCGCGGCGGCGGCGCCCATGTTCATACCGCCCATGCCGTCCTTACCGCCCTTACCGCCCGCCATATCCATCTGCACGCCATGCGCGGCGTGCGGATCGCCCGATGCGTCATGCGCCATCAGCGGCTGCGCCAACGAGAAGCCAACCGCCCACAGGGCCGCCCATTTTTTTAAAGCATCCATTTGAGTTCTCCGTAGAACGTGCGGCCCGGATACGGGTGAAAGACGTAGTAGCGGCGGTCCGTCAGGTTGTCGATGCCAACCGAGGCGAGCCAGTGCTTGCCGACCTGATAGCGCGCCTTCAGATCGATCACGAAGAACGAACTGGTGCCGCCGTAGACGTCGGGATTGATGTCGCTGTTGTCGAGCGTGTTGTACTGGCGGCCCGAGTAGCGGAGCCCCACGCTGCCCTGCCACTGCTGCGTGAAGTGGTAGTTCGCGAGCAGGTTGGCCCGCATCACGGGAATGCGCGGAAAGCGCTTGCCGACATACGACGGGTTCGCCGAGTCGGCGAGAATCTTCGAGTGGGTCGCCGTCACGTTCGCGTCGAGATCGAGCCCGTGCAGCAGCACGTTCTGCCCCGAGAACGCGAGCTCGACGCCGCGCACGCGCACGCGGTCGACGTTCGAGATGTTCGTCACCGTCGTCGAACCGCTGACGGTCGTCTGGCTGTAGATCGAGTCGCGAAGGTCGCTCTGGAACACGCTCGCCCGCACGACGCCCACGCCGACGTCGCGTTCCGCCGTGAAGTCCCAGTCGATCGCCTTCTCCGGCTTCAGCCCCGGATTGTTGTTGACGATCGCGTTGTTCGAGATCGTCCCCTGGAACAATTCGGCGACGCTCGGAAAGCGCGTGCCCGTCGCAAAGGATAGACGGAACAGCCAGTCTTGCGTCGCCTGCCATTGCACCGACGCTTTCGGCGACAGCGCGTTCGCGCTGCGGTCCGCGTAACCGAAGGTCGACGCGCCGTTGCCGAGCGCGCCGTCGTACGCGTCCCAGCGCTCGTAGCGCAGGCCGAGCGTGGCGAGCCAGCCGGGCGCGAAACGCCAGGCGTCCTGGCCGTACAGCCCTTGGGTGCGCGTGTCGCCGCGATAGGTGCTGGCGAGCGTCGATGGCGAGCCGTTCAGCCAGTCGGGCGTGTTGTACGTCTCGTTGCGCAGGAAATAGTTGTCGAAGTGATAGCCGACCGTCAGCGCATGGCCCGCGTACGACGGCGATTCCGCTTTCAGGTCGAAGGTGCGCCAGCCCGTGCCGTCGCCGTAGAAGATCGTGCCGGGGCCACCGCCGTATGCGGCGGGCGGCGCGGTCGTCGACGAACGCAGCGTGTCGCGCGACACGTCGTACGCGGACACGATGCCCGACAGCTTCCAGCCCGAATCGAGCCGTCCGTTCAGGCCGAACGCGTAGAGCCAGTTCTCCTGATCGCCGTTCGCGGGCGAGAACGCCGTCGGCGAGATCGTGTAGTTCTTCCCGCCGATCGTCACGTTGCCCCCATAGACGGGATTGCCCGCGGCGTCCCTCAGGAAGGTATCCGATCGATCCTTGTAGTGGTTTTCCCAGTGGCCGAGCGTGAGCGTCGCATCGACGTGATCGGTGATCGCGTAGCCCATGCGCACGCTCTCGTTGATCTGCTCGGTGCGCTCCATCGTCTGCGGACCGACGATCACACGCGGCTGGCCGTTCGGGCCGATATCCGAGGCGGCGCCCGTCACCGCGACGGGTGCGCCGAGCTTCGGGTTGTACGTGCTGCTCGGGCTGGCGTACTGCATCGGCTGACTGTTGTTCTCGAGGCGGTCGAGCGTCAGCGAATACCAGAAACGGCCGACGCGATCGGCGATATGCGCCGTCTCGTGATTGCCGCCGAAGTTCTTCGAGAAGCCGTACGCGTCGTCGTAATGCTGCGTGAAAAGCTGCGTATCCAGCGACGCCTCGAGCTTCTCTGGCTTGCGCGTCGTGATCTGCACCGTCGAGCCGATCGAGTTGCCCGGATACAACGCGGAGAACGGGCCATACAGCACTTCGACCTGCGCGATGTCGTCGGTCGCGATCAGCGACCAGCGCGGCGGATACGCGTAGCTCGAACCCAGCAGGTTCGACAGCAGCAGTCCGTCGGCATAGACGAGACCGCGCGCGCTCTGCAACTCGTTGAAGTCGCGGCCGGCGAACACCGAGTTGCGGTCGCCCGTGAAGCGCTTGCGCACCATCACGTTCGGCGCGTACTTGAGCGCGTCTTCCGTATTGACGATGTTGCGCGCGTCGATCTGCTCGCGCGTCACGGTCTCGACGACGCCGGGCGTATCGGGCGCGAACGCCGGCGCGGCGCGCGCGGCCGTCACGCTGACGGCCTGCAATGTGTTAACGGGTTCCGTCAACGAATTCGCGGAGCTGTTCGTTACAGAAGGATGGGAGACCGAAGTATCGGACGCGGAACGGTCGATGACAGCACGATCGGTCGTACTTTCGTCGGCCCAGGCGGGTTGAACGGCGAACACTGCCGCGCACGCAAGCGATAGCCGCGTGCGTGCGGACAGCGCAGCGGAAACGATGCGCATATGAGTCCTGTGGACGTGATCGAAGGCGCCATGCCGACCCGGATGTCGAAGCGCTGCGCCGCGTGAAGGACACAGGCGGACAGCGCACTCGGGACAAAGAGGCGCGCATGGCGGCCCGCCGCCCGCTACGTCATGACGACGTCAGGCGCAGGCAAGCGGACTGGCTGGGACAGCTAGCTTCAGATCGACAGGACAGGTGGTGCGCGAGGCTGTGCGACGCGTACGCTGCGGCGCACAAAGACGGCCTCCGGCTCGATGGCTTGCGAGTAAGCAAGCGTGCGGACGGAAGGCACAACGAACGGGACGCTGCCGCCAAGCGCGAAGTTGGCGGCAAAGCCCGGGCAGTAGACACAGTGGGGAACGACGAGGTGCGTCTTCGACGTGTTGTCGTGCGAACCATCGAGGTCGATGACGACGTTCTGCGCACTGCCTGCGTGACAGAGCTCGACGGACAGCGGGCCTTGAGCCCCGGGAGCACGCGCATAGCCGATGACAGGCGACAGTACATTGAGCACCAGCGCCAGCCATACGAGACTGATCCAGCGTGTCGAACGTGTCATCGCTACTTGAAAAAGTGAGCGCGCAGTATAGCAAGCAGCCGGAAGACAGTCTTTAGACGTACTGCAATACAGACAATCGTTAAATTCTAAACAAGGCGCTTCAATCCCTGGGAGCGTGTGCCGTTAAAGCAACAAAGTGCGCGCCAAAACATCAGCTGTATGCGGCAGCGCTGGTACGCCACACGCGCTGAGGGACATAATGAATTCGTAAAGGAGAACCATCATGGATAGCAGACCGCCAAAGATTCCGACCCCCGACAAGGTGTTCAGTCCGGATCCGGAACCTGCAGGCGTTGAGTTTCTGGGCGCGGAACTGCCCGAGCATGTTCGCGCGTTCTTTGACGAACAACGCAAGTTGTGCGAGCCGAAGTAACGGCCGATTTGCGCATTGCAGCATTGGGGACCGCGCAGCGAATGCGTGCGCGTCGTGTTGATGCGCGTCTACGTGCTTCGTTGATCGAGGCGCGGCGCGGTGTCGGCGCGCGCCGATGTTCCGGCCTGGCTCGACGCTGATTTCGTTCTGCTGAGCGACGCTGACGACGCGTCATCGTGTCGCGGGTGCGCGCGTCCGTTTGGGTTCGACACTCACTACTCCTTCCCTTCTTTGCTTTGCCTGCGCATGTCGCGTATGCATGGCGCATCTTCACGCGCTTCGTCTATTCTTCTGTCTTTTCCTATATCTCTCTGCGGCCGCGTGCTGCATCAAGCTCAATGACCCGTCCGAATTTCATCGGCGCGCTTGGCGCGATCCTGTTCGCTTCCGCCCTCGCCTTCACGCCGGTGTCCGCCCGCGCCGACGGCGACGACACCGCGCTGACGAATCTGATTGCACTCGTGTCGCAGCGACTGTCGCTTGCCGAGCCTGTCGCGCGTTACAAGTGGGCGCATCATCAGCCGATCACCGATACACCGCGCGAACAAGCCTTGCTCGCCGACGTCGAAAAGCGTGCAGCGCGCGCGGGCGTGGACCCAGCGTTCGCGCATGAGTTCTTCCAGGATCAGATCGATGCGAGCAAAGAAGTGCAGAACGCACTCTTCGACACATGGCGCGCAAGCCGTCCGCCCGAGGGCGCGGCGCCGGATCTCGCGACGAGCCTCAGGCCGCAGTTGGATAAGTTGACGCAATCGCTGATCACCGCGCTCGCGCGCGTTCAGACGCTGCGCGCGCAGGACGATTGCCCGACGCGCGTCGCGCGCGGCATCGACAACTGGAAGTCGCTCACCCGCTACGACAACACTCGCAACGCAGCGCTGACACGCGCGCTCGGGCACGTGTGTGAATCGGGCGGCGTCGGAGCGACGGGCTAGGCTGCGTCGGCGGGCGCCGCTGCGAGGCTCGCTCCTGCATCGGGCTGGACGGCCTGACGGCTGAGCGGCAGCACACGCAGGCCGCGCGCGAGATGCGACTGCAGAACGCGCCACGTCGACAGTTCGAACGCGCCAAGGACGCTCACGGCGAGCAGCGTCGATGCCTCGGCCAGCGACGGTGCGTGTCCCAGATAGCGCCACTGATCCACGACATGGAACACGCGCGTGCCCTCGGTCGCGTCCCGCTCCTCGAACGCGATCGCGCCGTCGTAAGGCCAGGGGGCATCGACGGGATCGGCGCGGCTCACGCGCGGCATGCGGTTATGCGGCGGGCGAAGCGCCGCGATCATTTGCGCTTCGGCAAGCAGCGCGCCGATCTCTCCGCCTGTGCCGCGCCACTCGACGCGGCGCACCTGCTGCGCGAGCTTCAACTCTTTCGATGAACGGCGCTCGCCTGTCAGATGCGCGCGCAGACGCTGGCGCACGCGCACGCTTCGTCCGACGTATAGCGGCGCGTCGTTCTCGCCATAGAACGCATACACGCCGCAGCCGGCGGGCGCGGTGTCGAGCAGTTCTTCCGTGATATCGCCCGCGAGCCGGAACCGGCGCATGGTCTTGTCGATTTGCGCGCGCAGTACCTCGACGGGAACGAGGCCGTGCAGCCGCTGCCAGAACTGCCAGAGCAGATCGGCATCGGCAAGTGCGCGGTGCCGGTCCGACGGCACGAGCGCATGCCGTTCCACGAGCGCGTCGAGGCCGTGGCGCTTTTCGGCGGGAAACAGCGCGCGCGACAGACGCACGGTGCACAACATATCGGGATTGAACGCGAAGCCCGCGCGCTGGAATTCGCTGCGCAAGAATCCGCGGTCGAAATTCGCGTTGTGCGCGATGAAAAGCTTGCCGTCGAGCCGCGAGAAAAGATCGGCGGCGATGGACTCGAAGGTGGGCGCACCGCGCACCATCGCGTCGGTGATGCCCGTCAACTGCTGGATGAACGGCGGAATTGGCTGGCCAGGGTCTACCAGTGTGGTCCAGGTGGACGCACCATCCGGCCCCAGTTCGACGACGCCAATCTCCGTGATCCGGTGATCGCCGACGGAACCACCCGTCGTTTCCAGGTCGACAAAAACGATCGGCACATCAAGGGCCGGTTCAGACGGAAGCAGTTCAGACATGTGAGGAAACTGTGCAATGCATAACTTTGCACAAGTATGCCCTATCGGCGGCGGCCGTTGCGCGGGCAATCTCGAACAGCGGGAAACGACGCGCGATTGGCAAAGAGATCGGCGGGAATATGTTTATTCGGCTGTACGACCATAAATAAATCATCAATCAGGGATTACGCGAATATGACATATTGATGTGCAGCCGAAAGAAACTGTTGGAAGTTTCGAACTGCATGCTTCTCCGGACAGACCGGAGCGGATTAACTCCGGATTGCAGGCAATAAAAAACCCTCGCGAACGAGGGTTTATCCTGAGAGCCAGCGGCTCGGCCGTGTATTACAGCGGCTGGATGTTCGCAGCCTGCTTGCCCTTGGGCCCAGCCTTCACGTCGAACGACACGCGCTGGTTCTCCTTCAGCGACTTGAAGCCGTCCGCGCGGATTTCCGAGAAGTGCGCGAAGAGGTCCTCGCCGCCCGCGTCGGACGTGATGAAGCCGAAGCCCTTAGCATCGTTGAACCATTTGACGATACCAGTTTCCATGTTCCACTTTTCCTCAATTTGATATGACAGGCAATGCCATTAATGCCGATTACGATTCACGATTCCGTAAACCGTGAATATATGCGCGATGCACAATCAGGGTTTCGCCATCGAAAATCCAGCAAAGCATTTATAAAGGGAAGCGGATATGGGCGTCAAGCGGTTTCAAATCGGAAACTGGATACACGTCAAATACGCCGTTAAAGCGAACATAAAGTCAGGAATTATTCAGCTGGCTCATAATTTCAATCGGTCCGAATTGCCGATCTGACTTGTCTAACAATTAGATGCCAGAAAACCTTTCCGACATGTAACAAAACGTGTCATTCGTAAGTGTTTTCACGACTTGTTAAGGTGAACTGTCAAACGCAAGATTACAGGCAGCAGTTTGCAATGGAGAAATGCCATGCTGTTCGACAC
The DNA here is from genome assembly GCF_013426915.1 of Paraburkholderia sp. PGU19. Lineage (GTDB taxonomy): Bacteria > Pseudomonadota > Gammaproteobacteria > Burkholderiales > Burkholderiaceae > Paraburkholderia. The sequence goes on along the minus strand of NZ_AP023179.1, from coordinate 902,884 downwards.
CCTTCGCCGCATCGCCGCACAACTGTTCCACTCGACGAAGGGCGCGCCGCTCTCTGAAATATCGTCACAACGCCCGTCCCTGCTGGAGTTCGACCCGATGTGGCACGGCGACCACTGGCAGAACCTGCTGTCATCCCCAATGGACGCGCGTCATTACGTGATCGAAGATTGGGCCCTGACACCGGGACTCGAATTCGCCCCGGTTGGTCCGGATGGAAAGCATCAATAAGTCAACGCAGTCGCAGGGCAAAAAGGGCAAAAAAAAAGCGCGACTCTTGTGAAGTCGCGCCGACAAAGGTTTGGAGATCTTTTTCGTCAACGAAAAAGTCTGCTTCGAAAAGCAGAGATTTCAGTATAGCGTCCGTTGTAGATTTGATTAGCTTCGACTCTCGCAATCAACTATTGCAGAGCTGACAACAATCGCTATTCAGCGATTTTTGCGTTGTTTTCGCACGTCATTTCATGTCGTAATTGAACAACGCGCAAAGGTTGACACCTGGGGCTGGCACGAGCCAATCGGCCGCAAAGCCTTTATCAATAAGGCTTTAAGCCTCCATCTCGATAATTTCCTATCACGTAATACTTTATTGCTGATTTCGGAACGGCCATCGGACGGGTCACGTCTCTACACTTTGCCTACCCGGAAACGAACGCACGTCGGTCACCGTGCGTTGTTCACGCGACTTTGCCTCTCGCAGCATTCGCGTGAAGTTTCCTTCAAGCCTGGGTTTCCAAAACCCATCCTGTTCTCGGAGTTACAAAGATGAAAAAGACTCTCATGGTCGCGGCCCTCTCGGGCGTTTTCGCAACCGCTGCGCACGCTCAAAGCAGCGTCACGCTGTACGGCCTGATCGACGCCGGCATCACGTATACCAACAACCAGGCAACCGCTCCGGGCCAAGGTCACAGCAACGTCCAGATGACGACCGGCTCGGTGAACGGCAGCCGTTTCGGCCTGCGTGGCGCTGAAGACCTCGGCGGCGGCCTGAAGGCTATCTTCACGTTGGAAAACGGCTTCGGCATCAATGATGGCACGCTCAAGCAGCAAAGCCGTCTGTTCGGCCGTCAGGCGTTCGTTGGTCTGGCAAGCGACCAGTTCGGCGCCGTGACCCTCGGCCGTCAATATGACAGCATGGTCGACTACGTTGGTCCGCTGTCGCTGACGGGCACGCAATACGGTGGCACGCAGTTCGCCCACCCGTTCGACAACGACAACCTGAACAACTCGTTCCGCGTCAACAACTCGGTCAAGTACCAGAGCGCGAACTACGCGGGCTTCAAGTTCGGCGCGTTGTACGGCTTCTCGAACCAGGCTGACGGCTTCTCGAACAACCGTGCATACAGCGCGGGCGCTTCGTACAGCTTCGCAGGCTTCAACTTCGCTGCTGCTTACCTGCAACTGAACAGCAACGGCTCGACGGGCTCAGCTGCTGCGTTCAACAGCGGCGGCGCAGTCAACGGCGACAACACGTTCTTCGCTGGCCGTCAGCAAACGTGGGGCGCAGGCGGCAACTACACGTTCGGCCCGGCAACGGTCGGCCTCGTGTACTCGCAAACGAACCTGTCGAAGATGGCTGGTATCAACCAGGGCGCATCGGGCAACCAGGGTCTGCAGAACCGTTTCGGCGGCGACAGCGGTCACTTCCAGAACTTCGAAGCGAACGCACGTTACGCTCTGACGCCGGCAATCAGCATCGCTGGCTCGTACACGTACACGAAGGCAAGCCTGGGTGGCGAGCACCCGCACTGGAACCAGTTCAACCTGCAAACGGCTTACGCGCTGTCGAAGCGTACCGACGTGTACCTGCAGGGCGAATACCAGCAAGTCAGCGACAACTCGATCGTCAACGCCAACATCAATGGCCTGAACGCTTCGGCGAACGAGAAGCAAGTTGCTGTGACGGCTGGTCTGCGTCACCGCTTCTAAGCATCAGCAGTATTTGCAGCATGAAAAAGGCGCCGCTTGCGGCGCCTTTTTTCGTCCGGGCTTCGGTGTTCTGCCAAACTCGCTTCCAGCGGCATTCTCCTACGCGCTCTCAGACGGGAGAGGACTCAAGCCTCCTCTTCTTCACGCGTCGGATACGCCACGTCTAGCACGTCGATCGGCTGCGGTCCGGCAGGCGTATGCAAGGTCACCTGATCGCCGACCTTCGCCTTCAGCAGCGCACGCGCGATGGGTGAAATCCAGCTGACGTGCCCCTCATCCAGATTCACCTCGTCGATGCCCACGATCCTCACCGTATGCGTCTCGCCGTCTTCCGTCGCGTATTCGACGGTAGCGCCGAAAAACACCTGATCCGTGTTTTCCTGGCGGCTGCTGTTCACGACTTCGGCGAGATCGATACGCTTGGTGAGAAAACGGATGCGCCGGTCAATCTCGCGCAGCCTCCGCTTGCCGTAGATGTAATCGCCGTTTTCCGAGCGGTCGCCGTTCGACGCCGCCCACGACACCAGCTTCACCACTTCCGGCCGCGCCTCGTCGATCAGGTGCAGCAATTCGTCGCGCAGACGCCGGTAGCCGGCGGGCGTGATGTAGTTCTTCGCACCCGCGGGCATGTCGGGTTGCGCGGCTTCGAGATCGTCGTCGTTCTCGTCAGTCGATTCTTTGACAAAGGCTTTATTCATGATGGTTCAGCATTGAAGCGGACATCCGGATCTCCAGCCTACATGATACGACTAGTGTCACAAATTTCCCGGGCGCCCCTTCCCTTTTTCCGATACCTTGCTATAATCTCATTTCTGCGTGCGGCTGTAGCTCAGTTGGATAGAGTACTTGGCTACGAACCAAGGGGTCGTGGGTTCGAATCCTGCCAGCCGCGCCACTTTTTACGAGGGCCTTCCTCCGGGAAGGCCCTTTCGTTTCACCGGGTTGTACGCAAAGCAGTAAGCGTCACCCGAGCAGTTCAAGTTTAGCGTGCGGCTGTAGCTCAGTTGGATAGAGTACTTGGCTACGAACCAAGGGGTCGTGGGTTCGAATCCTGCCAGCCGCGCCACCCATGAAGGGCCTTCCAATCGGAAGGCCCTTTGTCTTTTCCCTTCCTGCTTTTCTCTGTCAGCGGCGACCTTCCTGGCGACAACGAACGGCCGGTTGCTTCAACGCGGCGCCGACTTGATATCGCCGATCTCGCCATCCGGCTTCGGCAGCTCGTTCTCGATGCCCAGCGGCGCCGTCTGCTCGCCGATCGGCGTCGCGCGCGTGCCAAACAGCGACTGAGGCTGACGCAGTACGTCGTCGACGGCATCGCCGAACTGGCTGCTCACGAACGCCCTCAGAAGCGCGATACGCAACGATTCGCCATGCGCGGACACCGTCCGGTGGCCGCCCTCGAAGTCCGCGACGCAATGTGCCGCGCCGTCGCGCGTGCGCTCGCGCACTTCCAGCCGCTGCGCGCGCTCGAGCACGACGGCCGCCGCCTCCCATGACGTCGACGGCGTGAAGCGCCCATCCCACGGACGGCCGCGATCGTTGCCGCGAATCGAGACCACACGCCCGCTGTCGGTAAAGTAGATTTCGCGCACGAAGTCGTGCAGGCTGCGGGCGACCCAGTAGTCGAGCGCGAGATCGGAGAGATCAGCTACGTTCATCGCGTTGTTCCTGTAGACAGGCAAAGGCGGAGCGTCGTCGTGCGAACCAGGTGCAAGCGACGCGCCCGCCTCCCAACTTCGATTTCAGTAATCGGCGCGCTCGCGGTCGATCCGCATGCCGCCGTCGTGATGACGATGCCCTTCTTCGCTCGGCCGTTCGCGCGCGATGCGCATCACGTCGAGATTGGTCCGCACGCGGCGCATCACGTTGGCCAGATGCACGCGGTCGCTGACCTGGATGACGAAGCGCAACACCGTCGATTCCTGCGACTGATCTTCGTCCATCGCAATGTGAACGATGTTCGCGTCGGCGGACGTGATATCCGCGGCAACGCGTGCGAACACGCCCTTCGTATTCTTGACCAGCACCTTGATCGCGACATCGAACAGACGGCCCGGCTGCGGTGCCCATGCGACGTCGATCCAGCGGCCCGGATCACGGCGGTGAATGCGCTGCGCGACGCGGCAATCGGTGGTGTGGATCGCCATGCCGAGCCCGATGCCGATGTAGCCCATGATGTCGTCGCCGGGAATCGGGCGGCAGCACGCCGACAACTGAACCGACATCCCTTCCGTGCCCGTGATGACCACAGGCGGCGCAGTCGACGTGCCATGCTCGCGCGGGTGGTCGTCGTCGCCGTCGTGGCCTTCGCGGCCGTTCATCAGCACTTCGATCCGCTTGGCCATCACGGCCGCAACACGCCTGCCAAGACCGATATCCGCGAAGATTTCCTGGCGGTTCTTGTTGCCCGTCCATAGCACGAGCTTGTCCCACACTTCCGGCGTGACGTCGGAGAGCGCTAGCCCATAGCCCTTGAGCGACTGATCGACGAGACGTTCGCCCAGCTGCACCGACTCGTTCAGGCGCATCGTCTTCAGATAGTGGCGGATCGCGGTGCGCGCCTTGCCGGTGCGCACGAAGCCGAGCCACGCGGGGTTCGGCTTCGAATATGGCGCGGTGATCACTTCGACGATATCGCCGCTCTTCAACTCGGTGCGCAGCGGCAGCAGTTCATTGTTGATCTTCACGGCGACACACTGGTTACCCAGGTCGCTGTGGATCGAATACGCGAAGTCGAGCGCCGTGGCGCCGCGCGGCAGCGCCATGATTTTCGACTTCGGCGTAAACACGTAGACGGCATCCGGGAACAGGTCGATCTTCACGTGTTCGAGGAATTCGCTCGAATCGCCGACTTCGCTCTGAATGTCGAGCAGCGACTTGAGCCACTGATGCGCGCGCTTTTGCACGTCGTTCAGATCGGCGCCGCCGTTCTTGTACAGCCAGTGCGCAGCGACGCCCGCTTCCGCGATCTCGTGCATCTTGCGCGTGCGCACCTGGAACTCGATTGGCGCGCCGAACGGGCCAACCAGCGTGGTGTGCAGCGACTGATAGCCGTTGACCTTCGGAATCGCGATGTAGTCCTTGAACTTGCCCGGCACCGGTTTGTAGAGCGCATGCAGCGCGCCGAGGCAGGTATAGCATTCGAGCGGATTCTCGACGACCACGCGGAAGCCGTACACATCGAGCACCTGCGAGAACGACAACTGCTTGTCGCGCATCTTCTTGTAGATGCTGAAGATGGTTTTCTCGCGGCCCGTCACTTCGGCGTCGAGCTTCGCGTCGGAGATGGCGCGCTGGACGGATTCGAGGATCTTGCCGACCACTTCGCGGCGATTGCCGCGCGCCGCCTTCACCGCTTTTTCCAGCGTCGCGTAACGGTGCGGATTGAAGTTCGCGAAGCTGAGGTCCTGCAGCTCGCGATACGTATTATTCAGGCCGAGCCGGTGCGCGATCGGCGCATAAATATCCAGCGTTTCGCGCGCGACGCGGCGGCGCTTTTCGGGCGGCACCGCGCCGAGCGTGCGCATGTTGTGAAGCCGGTCCGCGAGCTTCACGAGAATCACACGCACGTCGCGCGCCATCGCGAGCAGCATCTTGCGGAAGTTCTCCGCCTGCGCTTCCTCGCGACTGCGAAACTCCATCTTGTCCAGCTTCGACAACCCGTCGACCAGTTCCGCGACCTTCGGGCCGAACCGCTCCGCGAGTTCGGTCTTGGTCACGCCCTGGTCTTCCATCACGTCGTGCAGCAACGCCGCCATGATCGACTGCGCGTCGAGCTTCCAGGCCGCGCACGTTTCCGCGACGGCAACAGGGTGCGTGATGTAGGGTTCGCCGCTTTGACGGTATTGCCCGAGGTGGGCTTCGTCACTGAAGTGGAAGGCCGCCTTGACCTCTTTGATCTCTTCCGGGCTCAGGTAGTCCGAAAGCGCGGTGGTCAGCTTGGCGATGGAAACGACGTCATGCCGGCGCGGCTGCTCCGGCGTGGCGGTCGGTCCGAACAGATGGCGAAACGATTGTTCGAGGACCGCGTCGATGTACTTGCGTGCAGACGATGGCGAGTCGCTATCGTGTTCGTGGGCAGCGTGGTCCACTTCCGTGGCGGATGGCGAGGGGTCGGTGCTCATGGTCGCCTCCGTGTCGATAGTGCCGTCTGCACGCATGGGGTTGAGTTACATGACGATCAAACGTTGAAGCGTGCCTTAGACGGGCACCTTCTTCAGCATTTCGACGCCAACCTGGCCAGCCGCAATCTCACGCAGCGCAACCACGGTGGGCTTGTCACGGCTTTCGATTTTCGGCGTGTGGCCTTGAGCGAGCTGACGAGCGCGATAAGTCGCGGCAAGCGCCAGTTCGAAGCGATTCGGGATCTGTTTCAGACAGTCTTCGACGGTAATGCGGGCCATGTTGAAAATTCCTTCTCTGTATGTTGGTTATTCTACCTTATGTCCTTCCGACCTCGCCCGTATCACGCGTGCGGCAAGTGAATGCCGAGCTGCATGAAGAGGTCCGTGTGGCGCGCGTATTGCGATGCGAAGCGCGAGCGCGTCGCCGACACGAGGCATTGCAGTTCCGCGAGCGCGCGGTCGAAGTTTTCGTTGATCACGACGTACTCCGCTTCCGCCGCGTGCGCCATCTCGCTGCCCGCTGCGAGAAGACGACGCGTGATCACGTTCGGCTCATCCTGCCCGCGCTTCTTCAGGCGCTCTTCAAGTGCTTCGAGCGACGGCGGCAAAATGAAAATCTCGACGGCATTGCGAAACTGCTTCTTCACCTGCTGCGCGCCCTGCCAGTCGATTTCGAGCAGCACGTCGTGGCCGCTTTTCATCTGCTCCTCAATCCACACCCGCGACGTTGCGTAGTAGTTGCCATGCACTTCCGCGCTTTCGAGAAACTCGCCCGCGTCGTGGCGCAGCAGGAAGTCTTCGACCGTCGTGAAGTGATAGTGCTCGCCGTCCTGTTCCTTCGGACGCGGCGGGCGCGTGGTGTACGAAATCGACAGACGGATCGCCGGGTCGCGCGCGAGCAGCGCGTTGACGAGCGTCGACTTGCCGGCGCCCGACGGCGCGACAACCATGAACAGGTTGCCGGGATAAACGCCTGCGTATGGATTGCGCGGCGCGCTGCTTTCGCGTTTGGTTTCGGTCATGCTGGTGAGACTCCCGTATTACTCCAGGTTTTGTACTTGTTCGCGCATCTGTTCGATGAGCAGCTTGAGCGTCATCGACGAATCCGCGAGTTCCTTCGCGGCCGCTTTCGAGCCCAGCGTATTCGCTTCGCGGTTCAGCTCCTGCATCATGAAGTCCAGACGCTTGCCGACCTTGCCGCCCTTTTGAATCACGTGGCGCGTTTCGTTCAGATGCGCGGTGAGGCGCGACAGTTCTTCCGCGATGTCGATACGAATGCCGTACATCGTCACTTCCTGACGGATGCGCTCGGCGATCTCTTCGCGCGACACGATCGTCGCCGACTGGTCGGGCGCCGCGATGCCAAGCGCTTCCTGCAGACGCTCGACGATCTTCTGCTGATGCTTCGCGATCAACTCCGGCACGAGCGGCGTGATCTTCGTGACGATCGCTTCCATCTCGCTGACGTTGTTCAGCAGCATCGTCGCGAGTTGCGCGCCTTCGCGGCCGCGCACGTCTATCAGATCGCCGATTGCCTGCTTGCCGCATTCGAGCACGGCGTCGCGCAGCACTTCCGGCGACACGCCGCTCTCGGCCAGCACGCCAGGCCAGCGCAGGATTTCGCCCGTGCGCAGACGGCCCGCATCCGGAAACGATTCGAGCACCGCGCGCTCCAGCGACGCGAGTTGCGCGAGCGCGTCGCGATTGAGCGCGCCTGCGTTCGTCGACTGCTCGCTGCGCTGCAGGTTGATACGGATATCGACCTTGCCGCGCGACAGCTTGTTCATCAGCATTTCGCGCAGCGTCGGCTCGCAGACGCGCACGTCTTCCGGCATCCGGAAGTTGAGATCGAGAAAGCGCGAGTTCACCGTGCGCAATTCGACGGATACGCTGACGCCGCCGTTGCCCGTTGCTGCTGCGAGTTCGCGCGTGGCGCTCGCATAGCCAGTCATACTGTAGATCATGATGGGTCTCGCGATTGTGGTCGCGCGAACATCACATCGCACGACCAGGGATTCGAGTCGCCCGGCGTTTACGAGACGCGAGGCGGGGAACGCGCATTATCCCATTTTTGCCGGTGACACCTGCCGGAAGCGGCCTTCGGGTAAGCCCGGGCGGGCGGCTTTCGCGGCGCGTTGGCCGGCGCGCCGACAGGCAGGGCTCCCGGCGCGGCGCACCGGGTTGACGCGCGCGGGCGGCGGCGGCGCGATCGGCGGTAAAATTGCGGTTTGCTTCCGCCCTCTCTTCCCCTTCATTCCCCTCAATTCCGACGATGAACGACACCACGAAACGCCCCAGCGGCCGCGCCGCCGATCAGCTGCGCGACGTGCGCATCACGCGCCATTACACGAAGCACGCGGAAGGCTCCGTGCTGGTCGAATTCGGCGATACCAAGGTGATCTGCACGGCGAGCGTCGCTGAAAGCGTGCCCGCGTTTCTGCGCGACCGCGGCCAGGGATGGCTGACGGCCGAATACGGCATGCTGCCGCGCGCGACGCACACGCGCAGCGACCGCGAAGCCGCGCGGGGCAAGCAGACGGGCCGCACGCAGGAAATCCAGCGCCTGATTGGCCGCGCGCTGCGCTCGGTGTTCGATCTCGAACGGCTCGGCGCGCGCACGATCAATATCGATTGCGACGTGATCCAGGCCGATGGCGGCACGCGCACGGCGAGCATCACGGGCGCGTTCGTCGCCGCGCACGACGCCGTCGCGAAGCTGCTCGCGACGGGCCGCATCGAAGCGTCGCCGATCAACGATTACGTCGCGGCGATTTCCGTCGGCGTGTTCGACGGCCTGCCTGTGCTTGATCTCGACTACGACGAAGACTCGCAGTGCGACACCGACATGAACGTCGTGATGACGGGCGACGGCGGCTTCGTCGAGATTCAAGGCACGGCGGAAGGCGTGCCGTTTTCGCGCGACGAAATGAACAAGCTGCTCGATCTCGCACAAAGCGGCATCAGGACGCTGATCGAGAAGCAAAAGGAAGCATTGGAGTTGAAGGGTGAGTGATCGACAGGACAACGCGCTGCGCAAGGTCGTGCTCGCGTCGAACAATGCGGGCAAGCTGCGCGAGTTTGCGGCGCTGTTCGGCACGGCGGGCATCGAGCTGATTCCGCAAGGCGCGCTGAACGTGCCGGAGGCGGAAGAGCCGCATCCGACCTTCGTCGAGAATGCGCTGACGAAGGCGCGTCATGCATCGAAGCTGACGGGTCTGCCCGCCATCGCCGACGATTCCGGCCTGTGCGTGCGCGCATTGCGCGGCGCGCCTGGCGTTTATTCGGCGCGTTACGCGCAACTCGCGGGCGGCGAGAAAAGCGATGCGGCGAACAACGCGCGCCTCGTCGAGCAACTGAAGGACGTAAGCGACCGGCGTGCGTACTACTTCTGCGTGCTCGCGCTCGTGCGCCATGCCGACGACCCCGAGCCGCTGATCGCCGAAGGCCGCTGGCACGGCGAGATGCTCGATGCGCCGCGCGGCGCGAACGGCTTCGGCTATGACCCGTACTTCTTTTTGCCGGCGCTGAACGCGACGGCGGCCGAACTGGAGCCTGCCGTGAAGAATGCGAGCAGTCATCGCGCGATTGCGTTGCAACAGCTGTTCGCGCGGCTGAAGGAGGAAGCGTGAGCCACGCATCGACGACGGGAGCCGGCGTGATCAAGGCGTTCACGTCGCCCGGCAGCATCCGTTTGACATCGCTGCCGCCGCTCGCGCTTTATGTGCACTTTCCGTGGTGCGTGCGCAAGTGCCCGTACTGCGACTTCAACTCGCACGAGTCGAAAGGCGGCGCGTTTCCCGAGGATGATTACCTCGACGCGCTGCGCAGCGATCTCGAACAGGCGCTGCCACTCGTGTGGGGACGGCAGGTGCATACGGTGTTCATCGGCGGCGGGACGCCGAGTCTGATGTCGGCGAAAGGGCTCGATCGCCTCTTGTCCGACGTGCGCGCGCTGCTGCCACTCGATGCCGACGCCGAAATCACACTCGAAGCGAACCCCGGCACGTTCGAAGCCGACAAGTTCGCGCAGTTCCGCGCGAGTGGCGTGAACCGGTTGTCGGTCGGCATCCAGAGCTTCAATGAGACGCATCTAAAGGCGCTCGGCCGCATTCACGATGCGACGCAGGCGCGCCATGCTGTCGAGGTCGCCGCGACGACGTTCGATAACTTCAATCTCGACCTGATGTTCGCGCTGCCGAAGCAGACGCTTGCCGAATGCCAGGCGGACATCGAGACGGCGCTGTCGTTCGCGCCGCCGCATCTGTCGCTGTATCACCTGACGCTCGAACCGAACACGCTGTTCGCGAAGTTTCCGCCCCCGCTGCCCGACGACGATTCGTCCGCCGACATGCAGGACTGGATTCACGAACGCACGCGCGAGGCGGGCTATGAGCGGTATGAGGTGTCGGCGTATGCGAAGCCGCATCGGCAGAGCAAGCACAACTTGAATTATTGGCGCTTCGGCGACTATCTCGGCATCGGCGCGGGCGCGCATACGAAGCTGTCGTTTCCGAACCGGATCCTGCGGCAGATGCGCTACAAGCATCCGGCGACGTTTATCGAAGAGGCGCGTTCGGGCAACGCCGTGCAGGAAGAGCATGAAGTCGGCGCACACGATCTGCCGTTCGAATTCATGCTGAACGCGCTGCGGCTGGTGGAAGGGTTTCCGGTGCATCGGTTCATCGAGCGTACGGGTCTGCCGATGACATCGATCGAGCCGGCCTTGCAGGAAGCGGAGCGTCGCGGGCTGATCACGCGCGACTATGAAAAGATCGTGCCGACGCCGCTCGGCCAGGCATTTCTCAACGATCTTCAAGGGCTGTTTTTGAAGGATTCGTGAGTGCGGTCGTGGTTTGTTGTCCGTGGGCGTGGCGTTCCAGGTTACAATTTCGGGCTCGGAGGGTTGGCAGAGCGGTTGAATGCACCGGTCTTGAAAACCGGCGAGGCTTTACGGCCTCCGTGGGTTCGAATCCCACACCCTCCGCCAGTTTCTTCCTAGTGTGCTTCGGCCTGAGTCTCGTCAGTCGCATGAAGCCCCAAGTCTCCGCAGATTGCGGTCCGTAGTGCGCAAGCGCGACTACTTCTCCTCCCCGTCATCCGAAAGCAGATCGGACAGATCCGTCGGCGGCAACCGCCGCATCGTCTTTTCCAGCTTCTTATCGTACTGACGATCGTTCGGGTCTCCTCGCTTCTGCGCTTTGCGGCCGTAACGTTGTACAAAGCAGGCGAGTTCTCGGACGAGGCGCGTTTTCTTTGTTTCCGCTGTCATGCCAGCGAGCAATCCGATCGTGTGGTTAGGGAAGTGAATAAGGGTCAATCTTGCCGCCCTCGATTACGAAATGTCGCGCGTCGGAACCTGGCTCGAAGAGGCGCCAGTCTTCGTATTCTGGCGTGCGTCCGGACGTAACGATCATGCGCGTCCCTTCGGACAGAATCAGCTGCACGTCGCCTGATTCGTTTGCCAAAATGCTCTCGACGATAGTCCGCTCGTGTCCGACGAGCAGATCGCTTATCGACTCCGCAGCGCGACGCTGCGCCTCGTCTACTGATGCCGCGAGAACACCCTGTGTTGCAAGGACCTTCCCATTGCGTTCGATCTGCCAGTCGCACTGAACGTGCAGCGCCCATTGTCCTACGTGCTTGACTGCCCCCTTGAAGTTACTCACCTCCCGCAACAGGCCGAACTGCACGGTGAGCATGTCTGCGGCGTGGTGTACGGTGCTCACCTGTAACCCTCTAAGAACTGACAGACGGCCTTCAATCTCTTGTCGCGCATTGATCATTTGACAGTTCTGCGGTTCGTCTTTGGCAATGTCACTTCCGGCCGTGACAAACGCCGATTCTCATCTCGCTGGCGACTCGATCTCTAACGAGTCAAACTCAACGACAAGTTCCGCCCCGCACGTTGAAAAAACCTGCGCCACGATCCCCGGCCGGCCATCGGTCCATCGTTCAGCCTTCGCGAGTATCTGCTGCGCTTTTGCAAATCGCTGCGTTCCTGGCTCAAGGATCTCGATCGCATAGACGATATTCTGAAGCCCGAGATTTTCGAGCACGCATCGATTCATCCCAACGAACGACACGGATGCTCGTTGGTCTTGCAGGTACAGACCTAGCGTCAACGTCTCTCGTTCTTTTGAGACATGAATACTGTCCAGATACCAATCGTGAAAACGGTTAAAGACTTTCAAGGTGTCCATGTGATGATCTCAGTAAGGGAGAATTGAAACCGGGTTGCCCAAGTCACGATCGCGGCCGCTCCAGTTGTGGGAATGTGGGGCGCCAGCGCCGTGATCGTGGTCAAAATCAATGTCGACCGCGGCGTTCCCGTGGGCGTCGTACAGGCGTAGTTGTCCGCTGCCCGACGGATTTTCGATCCATGTATTCGGGGGACCGCCTTTGATCGGCATGCCTGCCAGGGTTTCTTGGTCGCCTGCGGGCGCATATTCCGGGTACTCGAAAGCCTCTGCCCCATCAAGCTTCGCCGATACGTCGCAGTCAACGAGACTCTCGCCATCGATGCCCTCATCCACTCCGTAGTTGGACAGATCTGGCAAGCCGTATTTGCTGATCCAGCCGGCTTGCGCAAACAGGGGCAACATGCTGACCGGATTGTTGAGCACCATCGCGTGCATGAACTCAGCGTTGATATCGTCCATCATCGCCTGGGTCTGCGCCCAAGTCGGGCCGCCCGCGTTCATCCGCTCAAGCTGCGTCCGGTAACGATCAGCAAGCGGAACGTCGAGCTCGGCATCGTAATCGGCGCGCCCCCAGAACGAAGGCGTCGGCGATCTCGTCGACACGGCTGCAACATTCCCACCACTCGAAGCATCTTCCGGAATCACAACAACCGCGCTCGCACCGCTCCGCACCATGCTCTGCAGCATCCGCACGACTTCCAGATCCGAGCCGGACCTTGTCAGCCGCTCATGCCAAGGGAAGTTCGCGCCAAGAAAGTTTCGCACTCGCGTAACAAGCGCGGCATCCTTCGCCCAGACATCAGCGTGAGCAGCTAGCGTGTATTTCCGTCCAGCTTCGATGGCTGCTTCCTTCGCCGCCGCTCCCAACAACGTACCGCGCATGAATTCGTCACGCCTGTACAGCACATAGTGATGCCACGAATCCGTTCTGAGTTCCGTTCCCATGATCCACCACGCGAGTCAACGTGCGCGTATAGGTAACATGAGCCGACACCCCCTTTGCAAAACTTCGTCAAGCCAAACCAACCGTCAACCCATGCCACGCGCATGCGCGCCACCCCTCACATCCGTACCAACGCTCATTGAATCGCAACACGCATCGTCTACGATGAAGATACATCTCGCGTGCGAGTTATTGCGATGTCTACCCTCTCGCTTCCCGGCCGCATCAACCCGACATTCAGGCGAACAGCGGCACTCGCCTTGACGCTGCTCTGCGCAGGCTGCAACTTCACCGTCACGCCGCCGCAGCGACCCGCGGTCGTCACGCCACCGCCCGCGGCGATCAACAGCCTGACACTCGATCAATACCGTTCGGTCGTCGCGCAACGCATCCTCGAACGCAACCCGTCGTATGTGCTGCGCGGCACTCCGCAGGCGATGCTGCGCTCGCTCGTCGTCGTGTCGTTCGTCGTGGACCGCAATGGACAGATCGTCGCATCGAGCGTCTTTCGCACGAACGGCGACGACGAAGCGGAGAGCACGGCGCTCGCGACCTTGCGACGCTCGGCGCCCTTGCCCCTGCCCCCGCCGAAATTGCTGAACGCGAAAGGCCAGGTGGAAATGTTCGAAGACTGGCTCTTCAACGACAACGGCAAGTTCCAGTTGCGCACGTTCGCGTCGCCGCAGGCACAAACGATCGATTGAAACCGCGCTCGATGCGCTGAGGTTTCAGCGAACACGGCGACTCGACGCCATCGTTCGGCTGCCTGCCGCAAACGTGCGTCGAAGCGAAACCCAAGCCGCTCCGACGAAGCCGCAAACAACGGCACGCAGCGCCCGCCTTGCTGCGCCCCGCCCGCGCTCGCTATAATTTTTTAAACATCTGCCGGAATCTCCGGCCATCGCTGCGTGCCGCGCGCTCACCCGCCCGCGTCGCACAGCGCGACCGTCACGCTGCCGCGCCACCCGCGCGCGCGTCCGCCCGGTTTGCATCGTGCTTCGCTTTCGCGCCGCTTCGCCCGCTCCGACGGCAACGCAGCGCGCGCGATGTCAGCACGTTGCAAGCTGTCGACTCGTTGCACATGCAACGGTCTCGCGTAGCAGGTTCGCCCGCACCGCTGTTCGCCACAGCTATGCACACAATTGCGCGCGCACCCGCTTCGCTCCACACTTATACGCACAAACAGACACACAAACGCGCACCGCCCGCCCCGCGGCTGCGTCACGACATTTGGAGACCCTGCATGTCCACATCGCCCCTTTCTAGCGCCCAGCCCGGCGCAGACCGAAAGAGCAGCGCTTCGCGCGTGATCTTCGCGAGCTTCATCGGCACCGCGATCGAGTTCTACGACTTCTACGTCTACGCGACGGCGGCCGCGCTCGTCATCGGCCCGGTGTTTTTCCCGCACGGCTCGGCGACCGCTCAGGCGCTGTCGGCGTTCGTCACATTCGGCATCGCGTTCATCGCGCGGCCGATCGGCTCGTTCCTGTTCGGCCACTTCGGCGACCGCATCGGACGCAAATCGACGCTCGTCGCGTCGCTGCTGGTCATGGGCCTGTCGACGACGCTGATCGGCTTCGTGCCCGGCTACGACTCGATCGGCAGCCTCGCGCCGATCCTGCTGTGCGTGTTGCGCTTCGGCCAGGGCATCGGCCTCGGCGGCGAATGGGGCGGCGCCGCCCTGCTCGCAACCGAGAACGCACCCGCCGGCAAGCGCGGCTGGTTCGGCATGTTCCCGCAACTCGGGCCGTCGATCGGCTTTCTCGCCTCCAACGGGCTGTTCTTCGGCCTCGCGCTGTCGCTGTCCGACGAGCAATTCCGCAGCTGGGGCTGGCGCGTGCCGTTCATCGTCAGCGCGGTGCTGGTCGCGCTCGGCCTGTACGTGCGCCTGAAAATCGCGGAAACGCCGGCGTTCCAGGCAGCGATCGACCGCCAGGAGTGCGTGCGCGTGCCCGTCGCAACGCTGCTCAGCCGCCATCTGGGTCCGGTACTGCTCGGCGCGTTCGCGATGGTCGTCTGCTACACGCTGTTCTATATCTCGACGGTGTTCTCGCTGTCGTATGGCGTGTCGGCGCTGCACATCTCGCGTCAGAGCTTCCTCGGCATGCTGTGCGTCGCCGTCGTCTTCATGGCGCTCGCGACGCCGCTGTCCGCATGGGCCAGCGACCGCTTCGGCCGCAAGCCGGTGCTGATCGTCGGCTGCATCGCCGCGATCCTGTCGGGCTTCACGATGGCGCCGTTGCTCGGCAGCGGCTCGATGCCGCTCGTGCAGCTGTTCCTCATCATCGAGCTGTTCCTGATGGGCGTCACCTTTGCACCGATGGGCGCGCTGCTGCCAGAACTGTTCCCGACCAACGTGCGCTACACGGGCGCGGGCGTCGCGTACAACCTGGGCGGCATTCTGGGCGCATCGGTGGCGCCGTATATCGCGCAGATGCTGGCGGCGAAGGGCGGCCTGTCGTGGGTGGGACTGTACGTGTCGACGGCAGCCGCGGTGAGCCTGGTCGGCGTGCTGTGCATGCGCGAAACGCGCGATACACGGTTGATGTGATGCATCGGCTGTCGACGTAAGTCGAAAGCGAAGCGGCCCCGGCGCGATGCACTGCGCCGGGGCCGTTTTTGTTTTGTAAGCCTGTCGAAGAAGCTTGAGTCCGTACGAACGAGAACCGGGAAACTCCCCCGCTTGCCGCCGCTTTTGACATGCCTATACTCGAATCAAAGCAAGCGGTCACGTAGTCATGCTGAACGGGGAGGCATCGATGAGCTTTCATTTAGGTAACGCGGATATCGTCGTCATCATCGCGCTGGCGCTGCTTGGCTCGCTGCTGCTCGCGCTGCGCTTCAAGCCGGCGAGCTGGAAAGGGATCGTCGTCGAAGCCCTCGCCGCCAATCTGGCCGCGATCGCCGCCGTCGTCGCTTTCGAAATGCTAATGGCCTGAGCGGCCATCAGCATCCATTGCCCGATCAGCGATATCAGCGGTAGTAGTAGCCGTGATGATGATAGCCACCGTCCGGCACCACGATACAGCCGCTCAGCGATGCCGCCAGCAGCGCGCCCGTCACCAAAGCCAAGATCAAGCGTTTCACGTTGTTTCTCCCTTTCGAGTCAGTATCGTTTTATTCGAGCGAACCCCGAATGACCTCGATTGAACACGAACCCAACAGGGGCGACCGTTGCAATTTGTAAGCATCGACTGAGCTTGTGTTACAGACGGCGAGCGCCGCGCTGCGCGGCGAATCATCGCGATGACAGGCGCTCGGCACGGCAGGACACGAATCAAAGCGCATGAAGGCCGCCCGGAAAGCCTTCGCGGGCGCGGCTTAGAGAGAATGGGCGCGGGCTGCGTCGCGCAGCGTCAACGAAACGCGCGGCCGAAAGCCAAAAGAAAAGCGACAGTTTTAACAGGCGTGTAATGGGCGCAATCACGATTGCGAGCGCATCAAGCGAATCTATCGCCGCATGCCAAAGGGAAACGACAGACGCCAAGCCCGCGCGAAGCGTCGCCGCAAAATTCGAAAAAAATCAAAAATGGTTGAACTTGTTCACACCCGCGTGGTCTCTACGGATGTTGTACAGGTTTGTTCTGCAGGTTTCCTCTCGGTCCGCGCGCTTCAGGCGCGGGCTTTTCAGAGGCGCCTCGCGACGGCGTCCGAAATTGGGCGACTGCGCGTGCGCCTCTTTTCTTTTTTCTCACGCTCCGCCCGCTTTCCCCCAGCCAGCCTCAGGCCGCGGCGACCGATTTGCCCTGTCCGCCAAGACCGAGCGGGTCGGCGTGAACGTGATCGATGGCGGCCAGCGCCTCGGCAACGGGCGGCACCGAATTGCCATCCCCAATCGAAACCGACCGGAACGGCACGTTATTCTCAAACGTTTCCCGCGACGTCGCGATGAAGATCATCACGGTGCGCTTGCCGAGCGCGTGCGCCAGATGGACGAAGCCCGTATCGACGCCGATCACGAAGTCCGACGCCGCGATCACCTGGGCGATTTCGGTCACGCTCAGTTGCGGCAGCAGTTCCGCGCCCTCCACCTGATCGACGATCGCCAGCCCCTCGCTACGCTCAGCCTGCGACCCCCACGGCACGACGACATGAAAGCCGCGCCGCACGAGTTCTTGCGCGATGGCGATCCAGTGCGCCGCCGGCCACTTCTTGTCGTCCTTGGATGCCGCGTGGAACAGCATCGCCAGCGGGCGTCCGCCCGTATCGACGAGCGGCCTGGACGGCGCGGGAATATGCAGGTTGTAGTCAGGCGGATTGTCGAGCGGATAGCCGAGCGCCGTGCTGACGGTCTCGCGCATGCCGCTCCATGCATTGCGATCGCGCGCCGGCGCGAACCGGCCGGTATAGGCGAACGCCGCACCGCGCTCGCCGAGATGCTCGTTGCCATAACCGAGGCGCTTTCGCGAACGCGACAGGAACGAGATGATCGCGCTCTTGTAGACGCCGTGAATGTCCAGCGCGAAGTCGTAACGATACGCGCGCAGTTCGGCGATCGACTGCCAGATCGCCTTGAAATCCGACCAGCGGCGCGCCTTCTTGAAGCGGCGCAGCGGTGCGGCCAGCACACGGTCGGTGCCGGGATTCCAGCGGGCAATCTCGGCGAACGATTCGTCGACTGCCCAGTCGACCTCGACACCGGGAAACGCGCGCTTCAGATCCGATACGATCGGCTGAGCCTGTATCACGTCGCCCATGGAGGTGACTTTGACGATGAGAATTCGCTTCATTGATGGCCCGTGTTGTGGCTGTTGTAACTGCTCGCTAGCAATCTGCAATTTTAGCTGACCAGCCCGACAATTGCCCGCAAAATGGGCAGCAGCCAATCTTGCCCGGCCTGTTCCGTCGTTACCAGACGTTACTTTCCTTGACAGGCTACCGCCCCCAGCCGGGTCAGTCCGGCAACCATCCGGCCCGTTTTTGCCGCGCCGCCGTCTGCGAGACGACTATAATTTGCCCATTTCTCAGCCCGACTCCCCATGTCACGGACACCCCTGCTGTCCTCGAGCATCGGCCGGCGCGTACGGCGTCTGTGGCGTCAGTACGGCATTTTCTGGCTGGGTGCGATCGCTGTCGGCCTCACGGCCGTCTTCTATGCGCGGCTGATCGACCTCGGTTACAACGCTTTCCTCCATCTGCAGAACGAGCACCGGTGGCTCACGTTGTTTTTGACGCCCACCGTCGCGGCGGCGTCGGTCTGGCTCACGCGGCGCTTCTATCGCGGCGCCGAAGGCAGCGGCATCCCACAGGTCATCGCGACGCTGCATTCGAACACCAGCGCCGCCGGCACGCGGCTGCTCACGTTCCCGATTCTGCTCGGCAAGATTCTCGTGTCGTTTCTCGCGATACTCGGCGGCTTCACGATCGGGCGCGAAGGGCCGACCGTACAGGTCGGCGCGGCGCTGATGTTCAACCTGCGCCGCCTCTACCCGCGCTCGAATGCGCTGATCGAACGGCAACTGGTGCTGGCGGGCGCGGCGGCCGGCCTGTCGGCGGCCTTCAATACGCCGCTCGCGGGCATCGTGTTCGCCATCGAGGAACTCACCCGCAGCTTCGAAGCGCGCACCAGCGGCGTGCTGATCACGGCCATCATCATCGCCGGGATCATCGCGCTCGGCCTGAACGGCAACTACACGTACTTCGGCACGATCGACATCGGCACGCATTTCCCCGATTCGCTCGCGGTGGCCGTCATCATCACGGGCATCGTCACGGGCATCGCGGGTGGCGTGTTCGGCTGGCTGCTGCTGAACACCCGGCGCTGGCTTCCCGCTCCGTTGCTCAGCCTGAACAACGAGCGGCCCGTCGCGTTTGCCGCGCTGTGCGGACTGGTCATTGCGGTGATCGGTCTCGTGTCGGGCGGTACGACCTTCGGCAGCGGCTACGCGGAAGCGCGCGGGCTGCTCTACGGCACGGAG
Organism: Paraburkholderia sp. PGU19; assembly: GCF_013426915.1. Taxonomy (GTDB): domain Bacteria; phylum Pseudomonadota; class Gammaproteobacteria; order Burkholderiales; family Burkholderiaceae; genus Paraburkholderia. Next base: position 883,772 of record NZ_AP023179.1, on the reverse strand, counting down.
CATCTGTCGGTGTTCTATCCGCTGCTGAAGATGGCGTCGATGATCGGCTCGTATCTGCCGGGCATTCCCGGTGGCATCTTCGCGCCGTCGCTGTCGATCGGCGCAGGCTTCGGCAATGTGCTGCACATGGCCTTCAGCGACATGCAGTTGCCGATGCTGATCGCGCTCGCGATGGTCGGCTATCTTGCGGCCGTCACGCAGTCGCCGATCACGTCGTTCGTGATCGTGATGGAGATGATCAACGGCCACGCGCTCGTGATTTCGCTGATGGCGACGGCGCTCGTGTCGAGCCGGATTTCGAGCGTGTTTGCGCCGCCGTTGTATGAGGCGCTGGCGAACCGGTACATGACGCCCGCCGCTTCTGCTGCGACGCCTCCCGTCGAAGAAGAAAGCCCTGGCGAAGAACAACCGTCCACGCCCAACGAAGCAAAAGAATGAACTCGCGGCAGATCGGCTTTCGCCATGGCCGTTAAAAAATCGGGCGCATCCCGCAGAGATGCGCCCGACCTCCCCACAATCGTCAGTACACGACGACGCCGACCGGATGGTAATACACCGGGCGTGCCGGCACGACGACGCAACCGGCCAACGTGACCGCCAGCACGGCGATCGCGAGCAAGGTCCTTTTTCTCATGTGACGACTCCCTTGATGGTTGCGATAGAGCGCGCTCTTGGGCGCGTTCGGAGAACGGGCAGATGGCCGCGTGCGATGCCGTCAACACGCGCCATCACAGCCCGCTGGATTCACCCGGGCATCACGCCCAGTGGCCTTGCACCCAGCGCCAGTTCGGACCATGCGCGACCCAGTGGCCCGGCACCCAGTGATAGCCGACGCGCTCGGCCTGCCAGTGTCCCGCCACCCACACGTAGCGGCCGTGGTCCCAGCGCCAGTGGCCCTTGTCCCACACATAGCCCGTGCGCGGCGCAGGCACGGCTTCGAAGCGCTCGACGGGCGGCGCCGACGGCGCCACGACGATCACTTCCGCAGCCGACGCCGACGCAACGGCAGACAGACCGGACACCGCGAGCACAGCGGAAACTGCGAGCAGACGAATCGACTTGTTCATGTTTTCACCTCTTGTGTCAGCACCGAATGACGGCGTTGTCCGTTCAATGCGCGAGGTGACGAAAGGGCTGACAGCGGACGTGTTACCGCGTGCCCTCAAGTGCAACGGATTATTTCGGGGGAATCGACGGGAGAGCGTGCGCAGCGAAATGTGCGCAAAAAACGATGGCACAGCAAAGCGCGTCACCCGATGACGGTGACGCGCGTCAAGCGATAAACGAGCTACAGACCGCTCAAGCCTGCGGAATCTCGATCTTGACCTCGAGCACTTCGAGGTCGTCGTGTCGCTCGAGATTGACGCGGATATCGTCGTCGGAAATCTTCACGTACTTCGAGATCACGGCGACGAGTTCGCGTTGCAACGCGGGCAGATAATCGGCGGGCGCTTTGCCGCCTACGCGCTCATGCGCGATGATCAACTGCAGGCGTTCCTTCGCTATCGACGCAGACTTCTTCTTCTCGCCCAGCAAAAACGAAAGAATGGACATCACGTGCGCCCCCCTTACTTGGTGCCGAAGAGGCGCTGCAGCAGGCCCGGCTTCTGGTAATCGGTAAAGCGAAGCGACTTCTGCTCGCCGAGGAAACGCGATACGACGTCCTTGTACGCTTCGGCGACATCCGTGCCGTCGAGGTGCACAGCGGGCAAGCCCTGGTTCGACGCATGCAGCACGGCTTCCGATTCCGGAATCACGCCAATCAGGTCGATGCGCAGGATTTCCTGAATATCGGTGAGCGACAGCATCTCGCCTTCGCTCACGCGCTTCGGGTTGTAGCGCGTGATCAGCAGATGCTCCTTGATGGGCTCCTTGCCGTCGATCGCGCGCTTGGTCTTCGACGACAGAATGCCGAGAATGCGATCCGAGTCGCGCACCGACGACACTTCCGGGTTCGTCACGATCAGCGCTTCATCCGCGAAGTGCATGGCGAGCAGCGCGCCCGATTCGATACCCGCCGGCGAATCGCACACGATGTATTCGAAGTCCATCGCGATCAGGTCGTTGATGACCTTCTCGACGCCTTCCATCGTCAGCGCGTCTTTATCGCGCGTCTGCGACGCGGGCAGGATGAACAGGTTCTCGCACTTCTTGTCCTTGATCATCGCCTGATTCAGGTTGGCTTCGCCCTGGATCACGTTGATCAGGTCGTACACCACGCGACGCTCGCAGCCCATGATGAGATCGAGATTGCGCAGGCCCACGTCGAAATCGATCACTGCCGTTTTCGCGCCACGCAATGCGAGCGCGGATGCGAAACTCGCGCTCGTGGTCGTCTTGCCTACGCCACCCTTGCCCGAAGTCACCACAATGATTTTTGCCATTACCCTTTACCTTGTGTTCGTCAATTCGTCTATTGAGTCCGGCGGGAGTTCCATCGCGCAGCACGCGCACTGCATGCGCGGCGCGCGCGTCAGGTGAGCCGCAGCGGTTCGATCATCAGCTTTTCTTCATCGAGCCAGATCTGCACCGCCTTGCCGAGCACGTCGGCAGGCAGCGGGTTCTCGGTCGTCCGGTAGATGCCCGCAATCGAGATCAGCTCGGGTTCGAGACACGTGCAGAAGATGCGCGCGTCGTGATTGCCGTGCACGCCCGCCAGAGCGCGGCCGCGCAACGGCGCGTAAATATGGATGTTGCCTTCCGCGATCACTTCGGCGCCGTTGCTCACCATGCCGAGCACGACGAGATCGCCCTTCGCGTAGATGCGCTGGCCTGAACGCAGCGGCTTGTCGACCACCATCGTCTGCGACGAGGTGCCGATGCGCACGGGTTCGGCGGCTGCCGAGCCGGCCTGCTCCGGCTCCTGCGCGGCAGGCTCCGCAGCGGGTGCCGTGTCTGTTTTCGCCGTGGCGGCAGCCTTTGCTTCGTCGCCGCCTGCTTCCACATTGCTCTTGCTGACGCGAGCGTCCCGAGCGTCGCGCGCATCGAGCAGCGGCAGACCGGCGTCGTTCGCCCACGCGTGCTGCGTGCTGTCGGCGACGACGCCGATGGGACGCATGCGCACACTGTCCAGCAGCTTCGCGATGTCCGCGAGCGGCACGCGCTCATTTTCCGCAAGACGGCGCACGTCGATGGCAACGGTGTCGTTCGCGAAGAATTCGGGCGTCGCCTCGAAGCGCCGGGTCAGCTCGGCACGCATCTCATCGAGGTTGGTCGTCTTGACGACAAACAGCAATGTGTCGACCGCGCCACTGCGCAGTTCAAAAAATGGCGATTTCTTCGGCGACATAGCGTTCGGCAAAAAATTTTGCGTATTTTACAGGCGTCCTGGCGAACGGTGAGCATTTTTGCCAATAAGTCTTCACGCGACAGGAAAATGCCGCGTGCGTGCTGGTCCGGGCCGGACGGATCGACAGGAAGTGGGAAGAATGCGCGCGAGACGAGCGCCCAGGAAACGCTCGAAAGCGGTGAACGGCGCAGAGAAGCGTTTAACCGGCCTGCCCGTGAGCGGGATCGTCTGGTGCCGTCTCTTGCGGCACATGACGCACGAGCAGCGTCTGAAACTGGTCCGGCGCGCGGGCTATGCGCTCGTGCTCGCCCGTCGGGCCGAAGCCGAGACGCTCGTAGAAACGCATGGCGTTGCGGTTCGCGTCGGGGATCCACGCGTAGATTTCGGTGGCGCCCGCCCCTGCGAGCCACCCGCTCGCCGTGTTGACGAGCAACTCGCCGCCGCGCAGATGCCGCACGGCGGGCGCGACCCACAGCTCGCTGACGAACGCGCGATGCGAGGGCGCGTCCTCGAAGCACGCGCCGATCAGACCGGCGGGATGCCCTTCCGTGTACAGGATGAACGATGTCGACGTGGCCGACGCGGCGTGCCGCGCGGCCGTTTCTTCGAACGTGGACGCATCGGCCGACAGCGCTTCTTCCTGCGTCTCGCCGAATGCGTAAGGCGCTTCGCGCAGCGAGGCGGTACGAAGCTCGCGGAAGACGACGCCCTGATCGGCTGCGATACGGCGAACGGTCAGTGAAGGACTCATGCGTTCGAAAATCCCTTAAATCCCTTGTGTCATCCGGGTAAAGCGCTAGCGCGTAGCTTTAACCGAACCGACGCGTGAGTCAAATCTTTAATTCGGTGCAGTGCGACCCAGCGCGCATGGGTTGACACGCGGCTACAAAACCGGCACACGCGAGGCCAGGCCGTTTTGCATCGCATCGTGCGCGGGTGGCCACGAACGCTTTCAGCGCCGTCAGCTTGCAGCTCGCGCCGGCATGCCGCCGCGCTCCAGGGCGCATCAGGGCGCCTCGTAGCGCCCCGTGCCGTCGGGCCACGGCGTGAGCAGTTCGTAGCCGTCGTCGGTGACGGCAACCATGTGCTCCCATTGCGCGGACAGCGAGCGGTCTTTGGTGACGACCGTCCAGCCGTCGCGCATCACCGACGTGCCGGCGCGGCCCGCGTTGATCATCGGCTCGATCGTGAACACCATGCCTGGCTTCAGGCGCACGCCCTGCCCCGGCTGGCCGTAGTGCAGCACCTGCGGGTCCTCGTGATACACCTTGCCGATGCCGTGCCCGCAGTAATCGCGCACGATCGAAAAGCCTTCGCGCTGCGCGATCTTCTGGATCGCATGGCCGACGTCGCCGAGCGTCGCGCCCGGCTTGACCTGGCGGATGCCCGCGAGCATCGCCTCATACGTCGTGTCGATCAGCTGCTGTGCGACCGGGCTCGGCTCGCCGACCGTGTACATGCGGCTCGTGTCGCCGAAATAGCCGTCCTTGATGACGGCCACGTCGATGTTGATGATGTCGCCGTCCTTGAGGATCTCGCTTCGATCGGGAATGCCGTGGCACACGACGGAGTTCACCGACGTGCACACCGTCTTCGGAAAGCCCATGTAGCCGACGTTCGCGGCAATCGCCTTCTGCGTGTCTACGATGTAGTCGTGGCAGATCGCGTCGAGTTCGCCCGTGGAGATGCCGGGCTTCACATGCTCGCCGATCATGGCGAGCACGTCGGCGGCGAGCCGGCCTGAGATGCGCAAGCGCGCGACGTCTTCGGGAGTCTTGTAGGTGATGGCCATGTCAGTAAAGCGTTGGCGGCAGGCATGGCGCGTCGCGTTCAACATCGTCGTGCGACGGGCGATCAGGCGGGCATCGCGCGCATCTGGCGCAGCTCGCCTGGCACGGGATGGCCCGCAACGCAAGCCATGCAGCCATGCGTGCGGTTGTCGATCAGGCCATTGTACAGAGTCTGCCCGGGCGGCCGCTCCAGATCCGCAGCGCATCTGCGGCTCGACCAGACGGTTCAACCCGGCGGCGCGCTCCGGATCGCCGCGGCGATGTCGCGGCTCACGGTGGCGAGCGCCCGGCTGTGCGCAGCAACGAGCGCCGTGTCATCCGCGCCCTGCACCGGCTCGCGTACCGTCGAACGGCCCGTCAGCAAGGCCGTGCGGCCCGTCACGCGCACGGTCCACAGCGCGTCGACGGCGACGGCCTCGCCGGGACTCGAATCGAACTGCAGGATATCGACGCGCACACGGTACGCTTCCGTGCCCGCCACCGTCTGCGACGACACCGACACACGCTGCGAGCCGAGCAGCCGCGTCAGGTCGGCAGCAATCACATCGGCCACGCCGCTCCTGAGCGGCTCGCCCCAGCGCGCGAACTCGTTGAGCTTCACTTCGTTGCCCGACACGCGAGTCACGAGCTGCGGCCGGTCGACCAGTTCTGGGACCGTCACGGGCCCGACCACCACCGACACCGACAGCGGCGCGCCCGCGCTTTCGAGCGTCGTGTCGGGACTCAGCGTATAGAAGTTCGAGCGCGGCGAGCTGCACGCGGCCAGCACGGTAATGGCGGCGGCGACGCAAACGCATGCGCCGGGCGGGAGCATCGATCGCTTCACTTTGCGTCCTCCTGTTTGCCTCGTATCAGCGCTTCGGGATGGCGTTGCAGATAATCCGAGAGCGCACGGAACGACGCCGCCGTGCGCGCGAGTTCGCGGATCGCGTCGCTCGTATCCTGCTGCAGCGTCGAATCAGGCGCCAGCGCGCTATTCGCCGAATTGAGCGTGGCCTGCGCCGCCGACAACGTGCTCTTCGCCTGCGGCACCACCTGGGTATTGAGGCTCTGCATCAGCGTACCCGCATCGGCGAGCGCCTGCTGTGTGTTCTTGCCGATCTCCTCGATCGGCAGCTTGTCGATGCGCGTGACGATCCGGTTGATCGACTCCTGCAGCGATTGCAGGCCGCTCGGCTCGGTCGGCAGCTCGGCGGGCGTGCGGCTCCAGTCAATGCTCGCCTTCTGCGCATGCGGGAAGAAATCGAACGAGACGTACAGTTGGCCTGTCAGCAGGCTGCCCGTTTTCAGTTGCCCGCGGAAGCCGCGCGACACGAGGAAATCTGCGATCTCCTTTGGATCGCGCACCACGCGTCCTTCTCCTGGTTCGCCCGCATAGCGCGACGTGAAGCGCTCCGGATAGAACTTGATCTCGACAGGAATGCTGATCTGTTTCGTGACGGGATCAAAACGCGTATAGATCGCCGCCACCTCGCCGAGCACGATGCCGCGAAAATCGACGGGCGCACCCACCGTCAGGCCGCGCACCGATTCCTTGAAGTTGAGCACATAGGTATCGACGATGCGGTCCTGCACCTTCATCGCATCGGCGCGCGTCGCGAACAGCGTAAACGGTGTGCGCACCTGCGCTTCGGCCTCCGCCAGCGACTCCGCGGGCGTTTCGAAGGCCAGACCGCCGATCAGGATCGACACCAGCGACTGCGTGTTGATCTTCACGCCATCCGTGCCGAGTGCGATATCGATACCGCCTGCTTCCCAGAAGCGCGAATCGCTCTTCACGTAGCGGTCGTACGGCGCGTTCACGAAGATATGCAACGTGATGCCGCCACCGTTCTTGTCGAGTTCGTACGACGTCACCTGCCCGACGCGCAAGCGCCGGAAATAGACCGGCGAACCGACATCGAGCGAAGCCAGGTTCGATGCGTGCAGCACGAACTCGCGGCCCGGCACGTCGCTCGCGAACACGGGCGGCACTTCCAGCCCCGTGTAGTCGCGCCGCTCATTCTTCGCGCGGCCGATGTCCATCCCGATGAACGCGCCTGACAACAATGTGCTGATGCCCGACACGTTGCCGCCCGTCACGCGCGGCCGCACGACCCAGAAGCGCGTGTCGTCGACGAGCATGTCGGTGGCGTCGCGCGTGAGTTCGGCCGTGGCGACGACGCTCTTGTAGTCCTTCGACAGCGCAACACTCTTTACGACGCCGATATCGACGTCCTTGAACTTAATCTTGGTCTTGCCCGCTTCGAGCCCTTCGCCTGTCTTGAAGCTGATCGTGATGGTCGGCCCTTGCGAGAGCACCGCCTGCACAGCGAGCCAGACGCCGACCAGCACGGCGACGACAGGCACCAGCCAGATCCACTGGATGCGCCAGCGCTTGCGCGGCACGGCGACGGCTTCAGGTAGCTCGGGCGGGCGGTTCATTCCGTTTTCCTCGCATCCCAGATGAGCCGCGGATCGAACGACATCGCGGCGAACATCGTCAGCACGACGACCGCGCCGAACGCGATCGCAGCAGGACCGGCGCGCACGGTGGCGAGCGCGTTGAACTGCACGAGCGCCGTGAGCACGGCGATCACGTAGATATCGAGCATCGACCAGCGCCCGACCAGTTCGACGAGCCGGTAGATGCGCGCGCGCTGGTCCGGCTGCCAGGTGGAGCGGAAATTGGCCGAGGTCGCGAGAAAACCGATCGCGAGAATCTTCAGCATCGGCACTGCGATGCTCGCGATGAAGACCAGCACCGCAAGCGGCCACGAACCCGAGGTCCACAGATAGACGACGCCGCTCATGATCGTGTCCTTCTGCGCGCCGAACAGCGAACTCGTGTCCATCACGGGAAGCACGTTCGCCGGGATGTAGAGGATGACAGCCGCGATCAGACAGGCCCAGGTACGCGCGAGGCTGTCGGGCTTGCGCAGATGCAGATGCGCGCCACAACGAGGGCAATGCGCGGAGTGCGCCGGCACGTGGACAGCGGCATGCACGTTCGCGTAGTCGCGTTCGTCACTGGTTTGCGCGGGCCCTGGTCGAGTCAGCAAGCCGCAGTCGTGGCACACACACAGGCCGCAGCCCGCCGCTGTTTCGGCAGGAAATGGCGTGTCGCTGTCGAACGCGGGGCCGGCATCGGGCACGCCCTGGAGGCGCGACCACAGATCGCGCGTATCGAACGCAGAGGCGGCGGCCGCGAGCAACAGCATCAACGCGCCGAACGACCACAACGCAGGCCCCGTCACCACCGCCGCGATATGCGCGAGCTTCACCAGCGCGACGAGCAGACCGAGGATCAGCACTTCCGTCATGCCCCACTCCTGCGCGACCCGCAGCGAGCGGAACACGGCATCCGCGCGATACGGCGTGCGCCCGAGCCGCAACGGCAACAGCAGCCACACGAGGCCGAGCGCCTGGCACGCGGGCATCAGTATCGTCGTGATGAAGATCAGCGCCGACAGCGGCCACATGCCATCCCGGTATAGCACGCGCACCGCGCCAAACATCGTCGTTTCGACGAGATCGCCGTTCACCGACAGACCGACGATAGGAAACGCGTTCGACACGATCCACAGCACGCAGGCGGCGAGCGCATAGGCGAGCGTGCGGTCGAGGCTGTTCGCGTGACGCCGGTATAGCGTCGCGCGGCAGCGGCAGCAGCGCAGCACGCCTTCGGGCGGCACGGTGCTTTCGCGCTGGAGCAGATCGCATTCGTGACAGGCGATCACTGGCGTGCGCGTCGCGTGGCCGAGATACGCGGACGCCGTCTCGCTCATTTCGCGCTCTGCGCGGCTGGATCGCCGCTGTGCTGCGCGGCCTGGGTCGTCATGCTTTCGGCCGTGATGACCCAGCCTCCGCCCATCGCCTTGTACAGGTTCACATACGACACCAGCACGCCCGCCTGGGTCTGCGTCTGGTTCAGCTGCGCGTTGAAGAGACTGCGCTCGGCATCGAGCACCTCGATATAGCTCGTGTAGCCGCCTTCGTACCGCAGCCGGGCCAGATGTGCATAGGTCGCCAGCGCGTCCACCTGGCGTGCCTGCACGTCGAACTGTTCACGCACCTTCTGCGACGAGATCAGCGCATCGTCGACTTCCTGGAACGCGACCTGGATCGCCTTGCGGTACGAGTACAGCGCCTGTTGCTGCACCGCCTCGGCCTGCTTCACCTGGCCGACGATCGCGCCGCCTTCGAAGATCGGCTGCGCGATCGAACCCGCAAACGACCACACGCGCGCCGGCCCCGTAAAGAGCTTCGAGAACTGCCCGCTTTGCGTGCCGAGCAGCCCCGTCAGCGAAATCTGCGGGAAATACAGCGCCTTGGCCGCGCCGATCTGCGCATTCGCCGCGACCAGATCCTGCTCGGCCTGACGCAGATCGGGACGGCGCTCCAGCAGGTCCGACGGCAGCCCCGACGGTACGGCAGGCGCCGCGAGTTCGGCCAGCGCGCGCCCGCGCAGGATATCGCCCGGATTGCGCCCGAGCAGCACCGAGAGCGCATCTTCCTGCTGCGCGATCTGCGCCTCGATCTGCGGAATCACCGCGCGCGATGCCTCGTATTCCGACTGGCTCTGCGCGAGTTCCATCTGCGAGACCTCGCCGCCCTTGAAGCGCAGTTCGAACACGTGCACGGATTCGGCGCGGCTCTCCGTGGTGGCCTTCGCGATCTCCAGCTGCCGGTCGAGACTGCGCAGGTTGATATACGACGACGCCACCGACGACACCAGCGTCAGCACCGTGCCGCGCTTCGCTTCTTCCGTCGACAGCAGGCTTGCGCGTGCCGATTCCGTCAGGCGGCGATTGCGGCCGAAGAGATCGATCTCCCACGATGCCGAGAGCGACGCCGTGTACGTGTTGAACACGGGGTTCTGCACGTTCGCGAGCAGCGGCGACGAAGACGTCGAGATGCGCTGGCGTTCGGCATCGAAGCCAGCGCCGACCTGCGGAAACAGCGCCGCGCGCGTCGTCACGAACTGGCCGAGAAACTGGTCGACGCGCGCCGCGGCGATCTTCACGTCGTTGTTGTTCGCCAGCGCGGTCGTGATCAGTTCATCGAGCACCGGGTCGTCGAACTGCTTCCACCATTCAGTGTTCGCGATGTCGGCCGCGTAGTTGTCGGGGAAGCGGTACGTCGCGGGCACGTCGAGCGGCGGGCGCGAGTAGTTCGGCCCGAGCAGGCAGCCGCTCAGGGCGAGGACGCATGGCACGCAGAGAACGAGGGCGCGGCGCATGTCAGTCACCCTCGCGCGGTGCGGACGGGTTCGTCGTCGGGCCGCCGCCGACCTTGGGGCCGCCCACCGAAGGCGGCACCTTTGGCGGCTCGCCCGCCTTCTTGGCCTTCTTCTTCTCCGAGCGCTCCGACATCGTTTCGAGCACATAGAAGAACATCGGAATGAAGAACACCGCGATCGCCGTGGCCCCGAGCATCCCGCCGATCACCCCCGTGCCGATCGAATGCCGGCTGTTGGCCGACGCGCCCGTCGCGATCGCGAGCGGCACGCAACCCAGGATGAACGCGAGCGAGGTCATCACGATCGGCCGCAGCCGCTCCTCGGCCGCCGTCATCGTCGCGTCGAACACCGACTTGCCCGACTCGCGGTTGAGCACCGCGAACTCGAAGATCAGGATCGCGTTCTTCGCCGCGAGCGCCACCAGCATCGTCAGACCGATCTGGAAGTACACGTCGTTGTTCAGCCCGCGCAGCAGGATCGCCAGCAGCGCGCCAAACAACGCAAACGGCACCGCCATCAGCACGCCGAACGGCAGGCTCCACTTCTCGTACTGCGCCGCGAGAATCAGGAACACCATGATCAGACCGAACACGAACACCAGGCCCGAGGTGCCGCCCGACTGCTTCGCCTCGAACGCCTCGCCGCTCCACGCGATCCCGTACTCCGACGGCATCTGCGCGCCCACTTCCTCGAGCGCGGTGATCACCTGGCCCGACGCGTAGCCGGGCGCCGCGTTCGCCGTGATCTTCACGGCCGGGAAGTTGTTGAAGCGCGTGATCAGGTCCGGCCCGGTCACGTAGCGCGAGGTCACCACGGATTTGAGCGGCACCATGCTGCCGTTCGTGCTGCGCACGAAGATCTGCGTCAGGTCGTCGGGCCGCAGCCGGTACGACGGCTCGGCCTGCAAAATCACCTGCCACAGCCGGCTCGAGCGGTTGAACTGCGACACGTACAGCGAGCCGAACATCGTCTGCATCGCGCTGTAGACGTCCTGGACGGGCACGCCGAGCGTCTCGGCCTTGTCGCGGTCCACGTCGACCAGCAGCTGCTGCGAGTTCGCGTTGAAGGTCGAGGTGACGCCCGTCAGTTCGGGGCGCTGCTTGGCCTTCGCGACGAAGTCGTCCACCACGGCGGCGAACTGCGCGATCGTCGCGTCACCCTTGCTCTGGATCCACATCTCCGTGCCGCCTGTGGTGCCCAGCCCCGGAATCGACGGCGGATTGAGGGGCACGACGATGCCCTCGCGGATCTGCGAGAGCGTCTTGTAGGCATCGATGAGCACGGCGCGCGCATTCTGCGTGCGGATATTGGCCGACGAATACCGGTCCTCGAAGCTCTTGAAGCCGACAAAGAACGTCGACGAGTTGTTCTTGTTCTGGCTGTCGAGAATGCTGAAGCCGTCGACCGTCGTGATGCTGCCCACGGCCGGCTGCTTCATGAAGTACTCGGACACGCGGTCCGACACCTGCCCCGTGCGGTCCAGCGACGCCGCATCGGGCATGATCACGGCGCCCAGCAGATAGCCCTGGTCCTCGGGCGGCAGGAACGCGGTGGGGATGTCGCGCATCATCACGACGGCCAGCACGATCATGCCGACAAACAGCAGCAGCGCGATCACGAAGCGCTTGATGATGAGGCGCACGGCACGCGTATAGCCCGCCGTCATGCGCGCGAACTGGTTGTCGAACCAGCGGAAGAAGCCCTTCTTCTCGTGATGTCCGGGCTTGAGCAGCAGCGCCGCGAGCGCGGGCGAGAGCGTCAGCGCGACGATGCCCGAGATCACCACGGAAATCGCAATCGTGATGGCGAACTGCTTGTACATCTGCCCGGTGATGCCGCCGAGAAACGCCACCGGCACGAACACCGCACACAGCACCAGCACGATGGCGACGACGGGCCCGGCCACTTCATCCATCGCCTGCTTGGCGGCCGCCTTCGGATCGAGCTTGTGCACGGTCATGTTGCGCTCGACGTTCTCGATCACGACGATCGCATCATCGACCACGATACCGATGGCCAGCACCATGCCGAACAGCGTGAGCATGTTGATCGAGAAACCAAGCGCCTCCATCCCCATGAACGTGCCGACGATCGACACGGGCACCGCGAGCACGGGAATCAGCGTCGCGCGCAGGCTCTGCAGGAACACGAACACGACGATCACCACCAGCACGACGGCCTCGAAGAACGTGTGCACGACGTCCGAGATCGAGGCGCGCGTGAACTCGGTGGTGTCCATCGCGATCTCGTAGTCGATGCCCTCGGGGAACGTCTTCTTCATCTCGGCGAGCGTGGCGCGCACCTGCTTGGAGACATCGAGCGCGTTGGCGCCCGGCTGCTGGTAGACGGCGATCACGGTGGCGGGCTTGCCCTGGAAGCGGCTGCGGATCGAGTAGTCCTTCTGGCCCAGTTCGGCACGGCCGATGTCCTTCAGGCGCACGATCGCCGCCCCGCCGCTCTGCGCGCGGATGATGATGTTCTCGAACTCGCTGGGCTCCGTCAGGCGCCCGGTGGTCGTGACCGCGAACGACTGTTCGACGGGAGCGCCCGTAGGCGATTGCCCCAGACGGCCGACGGCGAACTGCTGGTTCTGGTTGGCGACGGCGCGCTGCACGTCGGCGGCCGTGATGCCCAGCTGCGCCATGCGGTCAGGGCGCAGCCAGATGCGCATCGCGTAGTCGGGCGTGCCGAAGATGCTCGACTGGTTGGCGCCCGGGATGCGCTTCAGGGCGTCGAGCACGTAGACGTTCGCGTAGTTGGCGATATAGGTGGCGTCGTAGCGCTCGCTGGGCGAGTAGATCGCGATCACCATCATGAACGCCTGCGACTTCTTCTGGACCTGCACGCCCTGGTTGGTGACCGACTGCGGCAGTTGCGGCAGCGCGAGGTTCACGCGGTTCTGCACGTCGACCTGGGCGAGTTCGGGGTTGGTGCCGATCTGGAAGTACGCGTTGATCGTCAGGTTGCCCGTCGAGGAGCTCGACGAGCTCATGTAGATCATGTTGTCGGCGCCGTTGACCTGCTGCTCGATCGGCGCGGCGACGTTGTTGGCGACCACGTCGGCGCTCGCGCCCGGGTAGGTCGCGGAGATCGTGATCTGCGGCGGCGTGATGTCGGGGTACTGCGCGGTGGGCAGCGCGAGCATGCACAGCGCGCCGCCCAGCGTGATGACGATCGAGATGACCGAGGCGAAGATCGGCCGGTCGATGCAGAAGTGGGAGATGTTCATCGGGTCGGGGTGCGCCGGATGGCGTCGGTCGTCATCGGGTCATCGGGTCAGGGCTCACGCTGGCCGGGCGCGTCTGCGCCAGCGTGGCGGCGGGTGCGGACGCCGCGGCGGCGCTCGCCGCAGGCGGCGCGGAAGCCGGCGTGGCAGGCGCACTGCCAGGCGCCGCGCTCACCACCTTGATCTGCGCATCCGACGACACACGGATCGCGCCATCGACCACCACCCGCTCGCCCGCCTTCAGCCCTTCGTTGACGAACCAGTCGTCGCCGTGCCAGTCGCCGACGTCGACCACGCGCTGATGCGGCTTCGAGTCCTGGTCGAGCACCCACACGAAGTGGCTCTTCGCGCCCTGCAGCACCGCGCGCTGCGGCACCAGCACGGCATTGGGCCGTACCGCGCCCGAGACCATCGCGCGCACGAACTGGCCGGGCTTGAGCGTGCCCTTCGGATTGGCGAAGGTGGCGCGCACGAGGAAGGTGCCCGTCTCCTGGCTGAACGCGGGGTTCGCGAAGTCGATGCGGCCCTTCTGCGGATAGACCGAGCCATCGGCCTGGATGATCGTTACGTCGAACTGGTTGTCGGCCGGAAAGCGCAGCAGGCCCTTGGTGATCTGATCGCGATAGCGCAGCAGTTCGTTCTCGGAGATGCTGAAGTTCACCCACATCGGATCGAGCTGGTAGACGTAGGTGAGCAGCCCCGACTGGTTCGGCGTCACATAGCTGCCGTCCTGCACACGCGCGAAGCTCGACAGCCCCTGCAGCGGCGAGCGGATCGTGCAGTAGCTCAGGTTCAGCTCGGCCGTGCGCACTTCGCCCTGCGCGGCGATTACAGCGGCTTCGGCCTGTTTCTCGTTGCCGGTGGCATCGTCGAGATCCTTCTTGCTCAACGCGTTCTGCGCAGCCAGCGGAATCACGCGGGCGAGGTTCTGCTTCGTGACGAGTAACCGGGCCTGCTGCTGCGCGAGCGCGCCCTTGGCGGACTGCAGTGCCGCCTCGAAGGGCTGCTTGTCCATCACGAACAGCACCTGGCCGTCCTTGACAAGCGCGCCTTCCGTGTACATGCGCCGCTCCAGAAAACCATCCACGCGCGCACGGATTTCCACCTCGCGTGAACTCTGCGTCTGCGCGGTGAACTCGAAATCGACGGGCGTTTCCTGCTGCCGCACCGTGACGACGGTGACTTCGACGCTCGGGCGTGGGGGTTCGGTGGGGGCTTTCTTGCAGGCGGTGAGGCACAGCACGGACACGAGCGCCGCCAGCGGCCAGCGTGACGCACGTGCCGCAGCGCGGCCCCAATGCTGCATGGCAGCCGGCCCCGTCCCTGACATGCCCACGTACGATCGACAATTCATCGCGCGGCTCCCTTCGATCGACATGTCATTGCGCCGTATACCCGCGTCCCGTCATGCAGGCCGCGACCGCGCGGTTCCAGGTAGCCATCTGCTGCGATGTCTGCTGTTGGGTGGCCTGCTGTTGCTCCTGAGCAGCGGCAGTCTGACGGCGTTGCCGCGCGCCGCCCGCCATCGTGCCCACGATCGCGCCCGCCGCCGCGCCTTTACCTGCGTCGCCCGCGATCGCGCCGATCGCCGCGCCGCCGGCCGCACCGCGCGCCGCGCCGCCCAGCCGCTGTCCGGACGGTCCCGGCGGCGGCGGCTGATTCGCGGCGTTCTGCGCAAGCGCGGCAGGATTGACGCCCGTGTTCTGCGTCGCCCAGTTGTGGCACTGCGCCGTGTCGTTGGACTGCGTCTGCTGGCTCTGGCCTTTGGCGGGATAGAAGATAGGTTGTTGTGCCGCTGCTGCATCTGCCAGCAGCAACGTCGTAGCGAATATCAGCGTCGTTCCAAGAACTCGTTTCATGTTGAAGCTTCCCAAGCGATACGGTTGCGTCCGCCGCGCCTATTGCGCACATCGCGCGGCGAACAAATCCAGATGAGCGTCACCCGGCCTGGCGAATCCGATGCGTCCAGTGTGGAATCGGGCCAGGTCGAAAACAATTGGACCTTGGTCCAATAAGCCGTTCGGGACAATGATCTTGCGCAAGCACATGGGCTCGCTCCTGTGCCAGACTGTTCTGCTGGCTAAACGGTCGCTGAGTCATAGCGGCGCAGTGATGCCGAGCACGGCACACACTGTCCTGATAAAAAGCACATCGTTGAAGGGCTTGCGCAGATAGGCCTTCGCGCCCGCCGCGAGCGCGGCTTCACGCACGCCGGCGTCGTCGTGAGCGGTGATGAAAATGACGGGCACGGCGCTGCCGGCCAGCCGGCGCTGCACCTCGATCCCGTTGGCGCCGGGCATCTGCACGTCGAGGATCGCGCAATCGGGATGGTACGAAGGCGTGGCCGACAGCACATCGAGAAATTCGTCCCCACTCGTGTACGTATCGGCCGCGATCCCGACGGAGCGCAACAGACGCCTGATCGCCCTGCTCACCGACGCATCGTCGTCGACCACGACGACGAAGGGTTTGTCTGTGCCCATTCTGATTAGCCCATTGAGCCGCGACGTCCACGCAAACGGTGCGCGGACGTCTCAGCAATAGACTATGAGACTGCGGGCGTCGGTGGTATTGGACCTTGGTCCCGTATCGGCCTGGAGGCCGGCCTGCGCGCATCGGCGGAGGAATCCGTGTGCGGCGGCGCGGGTAAATGGTTCGCGGGGTTGGCGTGGCTGGTGACGGCCACCTTGTCGGCGATGCGCACCAGCTCGGCGAGCGAACTCACTTCCATCTTCTGCATCACGCGCGCGCGATGCGCCTTGACGGTTTTCTCGACCGTGCCGAGTTCGCAGGCCACCTGCTTGTTCAGGCGGCCGAGCACGACGAGATTCATCACTTCGCGCTCGCGCACCGTCAGGCGTCCGACGCGGCTGCGCAATTCTTCCATTTCGTGGATCGACTTCGACACTTCGACGGAACTCGCCAGCGCCAGATCGATCGCGCGTAACAGGTCGTCGTCGCGAACGGGCTTGGTGAGGAAATCGGTCGCGCCGGCCTTGATCGCGCCGACTGTCATTGCGATGTCGCCGTGCCCCGTCAGGAAAACAATGGGCAGACGCGCATCGAGCTCGCGCTGCAACTCGAGTCCGCTCAGATCGGGCAATTGCACGTCGAGCACGACGCAAGCCGGCGTGCGCTCGCCACGCGCATGCTCGAGGAATTCGCGCGCCGAACCGTACGCCTCGACCTCATGACCTGCCGACCGGACGAGCCGCGTGAGCGCGCGGCGCACGGACGGGTCGTCGTCGACGACGTAGACGAGCGCGGCCGCTTCGTTCATGACGCCGCCTGCACAACGCCAGCGTTGCTCACATCGCGCGATGCGGGCAGCGCAACATAGAACGTCATGCCGTGGTCGAAATTGTTCTCGGCCCACAGGCGGCCGCCGTGAATCTGCACGATCGAGCGGCTGATCGACAGCCCGAGGCCCAGGCCTTGCGGCTTCGACGTGACGAACGGCTTGAAGATGCATTCGAGCTTGTCCGCCGTCTGTCCATGCCCGCGGTCGCGCACGGCGATGCGCACCCTGCCTTCGCTGTCGGCTCGCGCAAAAAGCGCCACCACGCGATCAGACGGGCCGCACTCGCTGACGGCATCGAACGCGTTGAGCAGCAGGTTGAGTAGCACCTGCTGCAGTTGCACCCTGTCGCCGCGCACCGGAGGCAAGCCATCGTCGATCACGTGCGACACGTGGATGCCGCGCGCGACGGCATCGCCATGCACGAGCAGCGCGACGTCGCGCAGCAGTCCGCCGACATCGAGATTCGCCAGTTGCGGCTGCTCTTCCTTTTTCACGAAGGCGCGCATCCGGCGGATCACTTCGCTCGCGCGGCCGCTGTCGTCGACGATGTCCTTCAGGATGTCGCGCACTTCGGCAAGGTCGATCGGCGTCTGATCCATGAAGCGCTGCGCAGCCTGACCGTTGCTGAGGATCGCCGTCAGAGGCTGGTTCAGTTCGTGCGCGAGCGATGCGGCGAGTTCGCCCATCGTCGATATGCGCGTCAGGTGCGCCAGCTCGCGGCGATTGCGTTCGAGTTCGAAGCGCTCCGTCATGTCGGTGATGAACGCGACAGTCGCGACGCGCCCTTCATAACGGATCGCGCTCGTGGCAATTTCGGCGGGAAACTCGCTGCCGTCGCGGCGGCGGGCGCGCAGACTGCTCGTGCCGGCCGGGCGGCCCGGATGCGCGGCGCCCGCGCGGTGCTCGTGCGGAAGCGCCGGCGCAACGAGGCCGACACATGCGCCCGCCAGCACGCCGCGCGGATAGTCGAAGAGACGTTCGGCCTGCGCGTTGGCGAGGACGATCACGCCATGTTCGTCGAACACGACGGACGCCACGGGCAGGCATTCGATTACATCGGCGAGCTCGTTCATCGCGCCGCGTCGTCGGTGCGCGAACGTGAAAAAGGCGCTTGCGCCTTGCATGGTTCTACTGTGCGCAATTGGATTCATCACGCGATTGAGCATCATCGATACGGACACGCCGTTGCGCGTATGTACGGACGCCCCTGCGCGTTCCGGCGCGATGCGGCGCGGATGCAGCGACCACCAGACGACGATTGCAGCCACCGCGACTGTCAAAGCAGGAATAGCGATGTGCATGGCTTACCGTTCCTCAAGACGTTCGCACTCGAACTGCCGTGACCACGTGCGCGCGCCTTCGTTGTTGTTAGCAACGCAACCGGGCGACGGCGCGGGAATCGGGCGCGCGACGCCTCTGCCTTTACGCATGAAACCGTGACAACGTCTTGTCGTGATGCATCTCGTCGACCGACGAGTTTAATAATCTGCTGCAAACAAAGAACTGTGAAATCGCCGTTGATATACCACTCGAATCTTCATATGGACTGCGAATATTCAATATCATTTTTGGTCAATTATCGCGGTCGATTCTTCACTCTTCCGCACCAATGTGAGGAAAAAAATGCAACTTCATCCTATGCAGAAAGTAAGCCTTAGTAAAGGATCACGGTAGCCCTTAACGAAAAACTACATGCGGCCATCAGATTTCGCATTGGCTTCGTAGGGCAATGCTTATTGAAGCAAGCGTTTTAATGGCAGCGTTTGATGCGCAACCCGAAATAATCGAAGGTTTACTGGAATATCTCGGGTTGCTTTGGGATCCGCTGGGGATCACGCGGGGAGGTTGGAGAGTCAGGCAAAATCGGACGGACCTGGCGCCGGAACGCCGGGCGGCGGATCATCGTCGCCTATCGACTCGGCCGGATCTTTATCATCCGTCTTCGGCTTTTCGGGCAATGGCTGATCGAGGCCAGGCTCGACGGGCGTGGGGATGGCATCGCCGATCGGCTTGTTGAGCTCGTTCGGCGGAATTTCGGCCGGATCTCTCGGCTCGGTGTGCTCTTCTCCCTTGGGGTTCGTCATCGTGGACTCCATCCTGTTTAGATGGCCTCTACGACGCAACAACCATACCAATGGAACGGTGGCAAGCGTTCGAAGAATAGTCGGACGCCCGCAACACCTGAGTGACATTCGATGTGCGGGAGAACATGCGCTAAAGCGCCGTGTGGAAAGAACGAAGCGCAAAAGGCGGAAAGACGGGTGTGTAAGGCGAATGCGTTGTAAATTGCGACGCCCCACGTCGCGTATTGGCAAAGTCAGCGATACCGACTCTTTAGAAGCCTCACAAACGAAAACAGGCCCCGAAGGGCCTGTTTCGCTTTGCATCTGGCGGAAAGGGTGGGATTCGAACCCACGGTACAGCATAACTGTACACCGGATTTCGAGTCCGGCGCATTCGACCACTCTGCCACCTTTCCAGATTCTTTGACTTACCAGCAAGTGGTCTTGTCGCGTCACACTAAGCGGGTCGCTGCTTGCGTGAGACGAAGATTATAGAACACCTGTTTTTGAATTCCAAGCCCTTTTTCGCAGAAACTTGAAGAGGACTTGGATCGATCTGAAGAGACCACTTCGCTCAGGCCGCCGCCTTCACTTCGAGGCGTTCGATTCCACCCAGATACGGACGCAACGCCGCCGGCACCGTCACAGAGCCATCAGCGTTCTGGAAGTTCTCCAGCACCGCGACGAGCGTCCGGCCGACCGCCAAACCCGAACCGTTGAGCGTATGCACGAGCTCGGGCTTGTTCTGCGCGTTGCGGAAGCGGGCCTGCATCCGGCGCGCCTGGAACGCTTCCGTGTTCGAGCAGCTCGAGATCTCGCGATAGGTGTTCTGCGCCGGCAGCCACACTTCGAGGTCATAGGTCTTCGTCGCCGAAAAGCCCATGTCGCCCGTACACAGCGTGATCACGCGATACGGCAGTTCGAGCTTCTGCAGGATCGTCTCCGCGTGCGTGACCATCTGCTCGAGCGCGTCATACGACGTGTCCGGCGCAACGACCTGCACCATCTCGACCTTGTCGAACTGATGCTGACGGATCATGCCGCGCGTGTCGCGGCCGTACGAGCCTGCTTCCGAACGAAAGCACGGCGAATGCGCCGTGAGCTTGATGGGCAGTTCGTTAGCATCGACGATGCTCTCGCGCACCGTGTTCGTCAGCGAGATTTCCGACGTCGAGATCAGATACTGCGTGACCGTGTTTTCACCACCGCCCTTTTCGACGCGGAACATGTCGTCGGCGAACTTGGGCAACTGGCCCGTGCCGAACAGGATTTCAGGATTGACGATGTACGGCGTGTAGATTTCCGTATAGCCGTGCTGCTGCGTGTGCGTGTCGATCATGAACTGCGCGAGCGCACGATGCAGACGCGCGATCTGTCCGCGCAACATCGTGAAGCGCGCGCCCGACAGCTTCGCGCCCGTTTCGAAGTCGAGGCCGAGCGGCGTGCCGACGTCGACGTGATCCTTCACCTCGAAGTCGAACTGACGCGGCGTGCCCCAGCGGCGCACTTCGACATTGCCTGCTTCGTCGTTGCCGACGGGAACGCTTTCGTGCGGCAGGTTCGGCACGCCGAGCAGCAGGTCGGACAGACGCTTCTGGATGTCTTCGAGCTGCACCGCCGACGCCTTCATCTCGTCGCCAAGTCCGCCCACTTCGGCCATCACCGCCGACGTGTCCTCGCCTCGCCCTTTCATCGCGCCGATCTGCTTCGACAGACTGTTGCGCTTTGCCTGCAGCTCTTCGGTACGGGTCTGGATGGCGCGGCGTTCGGCTTCGAGCGCGGAGAAAGCCGCAACGTCGAGGGTGTAGCCGCGATCGGCGAGGCGTTTCGCGACGCCGTCGATGTCTTTGCGCAGCAGCTGGATGTCAAGCATGGGAAGGGGCGACAGTTCGTTGTGTGAATGGGCGATTTTAGCGCACCGGCGCGGCTGGCCGGCGGCATTGTCGGGTCAGGCGCAACGCGCGGCTCAGCTTTTCTTGCGGTTCTCGCTGCGCCATTGGGCGTCGAGGTCGGCAAGACGCGACAGCTTCTCGCCGATCTTGCCTTCGAGCCCGCGCGGCGTCGGCTGATACCAGTTCGGGTCGCGCATGCCGTCGGGCAGATAGGTTTCGCCCGCGGCATAAGCATCGGGTTCGTCGTGCGCGTAGCGGTACTCGTGGCCGTAGCCGAGTTCCTTCATCAGTTTGGTCGGCGCGTTACGCAGATGGACGGGCACGGCGCGCGACTGATCCTTGCCGACGAAGCTGCGCGCCTGGTTGTACGCGTTGTAGCCCGCGTTCGACTTCGGCGCGACGGCCAGATAGATCACCGCCTGCGCGAGCGCCAGCTCGCCTTCGGGCGTCCCGAGGCGTTCGTAGGTTTCGGCGGCGTCGAGCGCGATGCGCGCGGCGCGCGGGTCGGCAAGTCCGATGTCTTCCCATGCCATCCGCACGAGGCGCCGCGACAGATAGCGCGCGTCGGCACCGCCGTCGAGCATCCGGCAGAACCAGTACAGCGCGCCGTCCGGATTGCTGCCGCGCACCGACTTGTGCAAGGCGCTGATCTGGTCGTAGAACGCGTCGCCGCCTTTGTCGAATCGGCGCAGGTTTTCGGACAACGCGCTGGCGAGCAGTTCGCCGTCGATGTCCGTTTTCTTCTGCTGCGCCGCCGCGCGAGCGACAATTTCCATATTGTTGAGCAGCTTGCGGCCGTCGCCGTCGGCGGAGCCGACCAAGGCGTCGCGCGCTTCGTCAGTGAAGGTGTAGCCGCCCAGTTCCTTCTGGGCGCGGTCCAGCAGTTCGCGCTGCTCGTCGGCATCGAGGCTCTTGAGAACATACACGGCCGCCCGCGACAGCAACGCGCTGTTCACCTCGAACGATGGATTTTCCGTCGTCGCACCGACAAACACGAACAGCCCCGACTCGACGTGCGGCAAGAACGCGTCTTGCTGGCTCTTGTTGAAGCGATGCACTTCGTCGACGAACACGAGCGTCTGATGACCATTCGCGCGATGGATCTGCGCCGTTTCAACGGCTTCGCGGATATCCTTCACGCCCGACAGCACCGCCGACAGCGCGATGAACTGTGCGTCGAACGCGTCGGCCATCAGCCGCGCGAGCGTGGTCTTGCCGACGCCCGGCGGACCCCAGAGGATCATCGAGTGCGCTTCGCCCGACTCGAACGCGACGCGCAGCGGCTTGTTCGGGCCGAGCAGATGCTTTTGCCCGATGACATCGTCGATGGTGCGGGGCCGCAGGCGCTCGGCGAGCGGAACATTGGCGCGGGTTTCTTCGAACATGGCGTTTTGGGGATAATCTCGGCTTTTCGGGTATAAACCGTCACGATGCACAGAATGCAGCACCGGCCGCGCGACGGCATGGCCCTGAACGGCATGCAACCGCGCGAAACCGTCATCCGGCGGGCTGCGGCGCATGCAGAGTTGTGCATTATGACAGCCGCCGCGCGGCGAGGCCCGCGGCAAACGTTATAGGCTGTTTCTGATGAGCGGTCCGCAAGACGCGTACCGCACGAGCCGCACAAGAAGGCCGAACGCACGGCCGACACGACAACGACAGACAGACAGGAAAATTTCGATGGTTCAGGATCCAATCGCCGGCGAGTCCGGTTCGACCTACGCGCCGCTCAAGCCGGTGCCGGACTCGCGCCGCGCGTTCAAGACGGGCGACGCATTCGCGCTGTGGTTTTCGCTCGGTATCGGGCTGCTGGTCGCGCAGGCGGGCGCGCTGCTGGTGCCCGGCCTGTCGCTGCCGCATGCGTTGCTGGCGATCCTGATCGGCAGCGTGATCGGCGTCGTGCTGCTCGCGCTCGCGGGAGTGATCGGCACGGATACGGGGCTAGCCGCGATGTCGTCGCTGCGCCCGACGCTCGGCGTGCGCGGCGCGTCGATTCCCGCCGTGCTGAACATGATCCAGCTGGCCGGCTGGGGCTCGTTCGAAGTGATCGTGATGCGCGATTCCGCCGACGCGCTGTCGAAACAGGCGTTCGGCTTCTCGGCGCCGCTTGTCTGGACGCTGATTTTCGGCGTGCTGGCCACGCTGCTCGCGATCAGCGGGCCGCTTTCGTTCGTGCGGCGCTTTCTGCGCTCGTGGGGCATCTGGCTGCTGCTCGCGGGCGCCGCGTGGCTTACCTACGCCGTTCTTGCGCAGCACGATCTCGGCGCGCTGATGCGTCGTCCGGGCACTGGGGAGATGTCGTTCGGCGGCGCGGTGGATCTGGTTGTCGCGATGCCGTTGTCGTGGCTGCCGCTGATCGCGGACTACACGCGCTTCGGCCGCAAGGCGGGCGAGACGTTCCGCGGCACGATTCTCGGCTACGGCATTGCGAATATCTGGTTCTACGCGCTCGGCGCGGTGTACGGGCTTGCGGCGGGCGGCGGCGATGCGCTGCTGACGACGGCGCTCGCGCAAGCGGGCGGCGGCCTCGCGCTACTGCTGGTGTTGATCGATGAAATCGACAACGCATTCGCCGACGTGCATTCGGCCGCTGTCTCGACGGGCACGTTCTGGACGCGGGCGAGCGTGCCGCTGTTGTCCGCCGGGTTCGGCGCGCTGTGCACGCTGATCGCGCTGGTCGTGCCGATGGCGAAGTACCAGAACTTCCTGCTGCTGATCGGTTCGGTGTTTGCACCGCTGTTCGGCGTAGTGCTGGTCGATCACTTCATCGTGCGCAAGCGGCGCATCGAAGCCGCCGCGCTCGCCGATACGCAAGGCCGCTACGGCTTCTCGGGCGGCTGGCACGTGAGCGCATTTATCGCGTGGGCAGTCGGCATCGCCGCGTATCAGGCGATCAACCAGTGGCTGCCGAATCTCGGCGCGACGCTGCCCGCGCTGGCCATCGGCGCGGTGTGCTATCTCGCGCTGGTGTCGACGCGCAAGCAGGCTTACGCGTAACAAAGCGCGAAAAAAACGCCCCGCGACACAAGTCACGGGGCGTCTTCATCTAATTCGCGTCAGACGCGAGCGCGGTAAGACTTAGCGTCCCGCCGGCCGATACTCGACGCCCGGCAGCACGCACAGCAACTCAAACGCGAGATTCGCGCCGAGCAGCGCCGTCGTGCCGAACGGATCGTACGGCGGCGCGACTTCCACCAGATCGCAGCCGACGATATTCAACCCACGCGCGCCGCGAATGATTTCGAGCGCCTGCGGCACCGTCAGACCCGCGATCTCCGGCGTGCCCGTGCCCGGCGCGAAAGCAGGATCGATCCCGTCGATATCGAATGTGATGTAGACGGGGCCGTCGCCCATCTGTTCGCGCACGCGCGACATCAGCGGCGCCAGCGACTGGTTCCAGCATGCCTCGGCCTGCACGACCTGGAAGCCCTGATCGCGACACCAGTCGAAATCTTCCGCCGCGTAACCCGTGCCGCGCAGACCGATCTGCACGACACGATCGCAATCCAGCAGGCCCTCTTCGACCGCGCGGCGGAACGGCGTACCGTGCGCGATCTTCTCGCCCATCATCGTGTCGTTGACGTCCGCGTGCGCGTCGACGTGAATCAGACCGACCTTGCCGTGCTTGCGGTGAATTGCGCGCAGGATTGGCAGCGCGATCGTGTGATCGCCGCCCAGCGTGATCGGCTTCGCGCCGTGTTGGAGGATCTCGTCGTAAGCGCGCTCTATCCGGCCGATCGAATCCAGCAGGTTATACGGATTGATCGCAACGTCTCCGATATCGGCGACGCGCAGCGAGTCGAACGGCGCGGCACGCGTCGCCATGTTGTACGGGCGCAGCAGGACCGATTCCGCCCGAATCTGGCGCGGCCCGAAGCGTGCGCCCGTGCGGTTCGACGTCCCCAGATCGAACGGCACACCGACGAAACACACGTCGAGCCCTTCCGCCGACCCGACATTCGGCAGCCGCATCATCGTGGCAATCCCGCCCGAGCGCGGCATCGCGTTGCCCGACAACGGCTGGGGCCGTTCCGTCAGGTCCGGGGAAATGAAATTCGAAGAAGTATTCATCGTGGTTCGCCAATGAAAGGCGCCGTGTCTTATAAAAGCTTGAGATCCAGCCGCCGCAAGGCGCGCGAGGCCGGGGCATTTCTTATTTTTGTGCAGTTCCGGCGAAGATAAAATGCCAACAGAAAAAACTTCACATCGATTCGTACCGATGTATCCTGCCGTATGTTCTCGCAACTCACCGATCTAGACCTTCGCCTGATCCGCGTGTTCCTCGCCATCGTGGACGCGGGCGGCGTTTCGCCCGCACAGGCTACCTTGAATGTAGGTCAATCCACGATCAGCACCCAACTATCGACGCTCGAAACCCGTCTGGGTTATCGGCTGTGCGAGCGCGGCCGCAGCGGATTTAGCCTGACCGCGCGAGGCGAGCAGTTCGTCGAAGCGGCGCGAGCGCTGCTTTCCGCCGTCGACGCGTTCGGCGCGCAGGCGCGAAATGTCGGACGAAAACTGGTCGGGACGCTCGGAATCGGGATGATCGGGCACACGCCCGTGTCGGAAAGTGCGCGAATCAGCGATGCAATCGCCCGCTTTCGCGCCCGGGACGAATCTGTACGCTTCTCAATTCTGGTGCGCTCGCCGGGCGAACTCGAAGAATTGCTGCTGAGCGGACGGATTCAGATCGGTATCGGATATTTCTGGCATCGCGTTCCGTCGCTTGAGTACACGGAGATTTTTTCCGAGGAACAGCTTGCGTATTGCGCGAAGGGGCATCCGCTGTTCGACCAGGCAGGCAATGTCTCACCCGCCGACGCGGCGCAGCATGAATGGGCGTGGCGCAGTTATCCGCTGCCCGAAGCCGAAGCGTCGACGACGCCGCACAACGTCACCGCAGTTGCCGACAACATGGAAGCCGTCGCGATGCTCGTGCTGTCGGGTCATCACCTCGGCTATCTGCCGGGGCACTTCGCCGCGCCGTATGTGAAGGAGGGTTTGCTTGCCGCGTTGAACGCGCAGCAGATGGGCTACCGCGTCGCGTTTCACATGGTCACGCGCATGCGGCAGCATCGGACGGAAATCGTCGATGCGTTTATCGACGATATGAAGGCCGCGCATCCGTCGCCCGGCCTTCAGGCGTGAACGAGGCGGTTAGCCGTTGATCACGTCGGCGCCCTTCGGCACCGTGAACTTGAATGCGTCGGCGGGCAGCGGCGGGTTCTTCTGGATGTTCGAGAATTTCAGCAGCGTCACGTTGCCGAACACATCGTGCAGTTCCATTGCTTCGAGGTTGCCATCACGAAAGCCGATGCCGACGCGCTGAAACTGCGTGTCCTTCGACTTCGGAATCAGTTCGAGCCAGTCGATGCCCGCCTTCACGCCCGCGTCCTTCAGCGTGAAGTTCTTGTCGAGATCGTTGCTGCCGAACAGGATCGCGGCCGGGCTCGCACCGAGCGCGCCGCCCAGTTTGCGCACGGTCACCTGATTCAGGTCTTTGTCGTAGACGTAGAGCTTGTCGCCGTCGGCCTGGAGCAATTGCGCGTACGGCTTCTCATACGCCCAGATGAACTTGCCCGGACGCGCGAACGTGAACGTGCCGCTCGACACCTTGTTCTGCGTCGCGTTTTGCGTCGACAGCACGCCGCTCGCCTGTTGCTGCGTGTTGCTCGGTGCGCGCACTTCCGTTTGCACGAATTCGCCGCGCGCCGAATGCACTTGCGACACGAACTGCTTAAGTTGATCCGTGCCGCCTGCGAATGCATGCGACGCGACGAGCATCGATGCGCCGAAAGCCAGCGTGCGCATCAGACTGCCAAGACGGGTCTTAGACCCAACGATTTGCAACATATTGTTTTCTCCCTTAACCAGACCGAAGCGAGTGTGAGCCAAAACAGCGGCTACGCTCGACGCGTGCCGCTGTCCGTCATCAGTCGCATGAATGAAGCGCCGGAGATCAATCCGTCTCGCGCGCCGGCACCAGAATTTCGCGGTTGCCGTTCGACGACATCGCCGACACCAGCCCCGACTGCTCCATCTGTTCGAGCAGACGCGCGGCACGATTGTAGCCGATGCGCAGATGCCGCTGCACGAGCGAGATCGACGCGCGGCGGTTCTTGACGACGATTTCGACCGCCTGATCGTACAGAGGGTCGGACTCGCCGCCGCCCGCGCCGGTTCCCGACGCGTCGGCCGAGCCTTCGTCGCCTTCGCCCGACACGCCGCCTTCGAGCAGCCCTTCGATATAGTTCGGCTCGCCCTGCTCCTTGAGCTTCTCGACCACGCGATGCACTTCGTCGTCGGACACGAACGCGCCGTGCACGCGGACCGGCAAGCCGGAGCCCGGCGGCAGATACAGCATGTCGCCCATGCCGAGTAGCGATTCAGCGCCCTGCTGATCGAGAATGGTGCGCGAGTCGATTTTCGACGACACCTGGAACGCCATCCGCGTGGGCACATTGGCCTTGATGAGGCCGGTGATGACGTCGACGGACGGACGCTGCGTCGCGAGAATCAGATGGATACCCGCCGCACGCGCTTTCTGTGCGATACGCGCGATCAGTTCTTCGACCTTCTTGCCGACCACCATCATCAGGTCAGCCAGTTCGTCGATCACGACGACGATATGCGGCAGACGCGACAGCGGTTCAGGTTCGTCCGGTGTCAAGCTGAACGGATTGGGAAGCTTCTCTTCGCGCTTCGCCGCTTCGTCGATCTTGTTGTTGAAGCCCGCGAGATTACGCACGCCAAGCTTGCTCATCAGCTTGTAGCGGCGTTCCATTTCGGCGACGGTCCAGTTCAGCGCGTGACCGGCCTGACGCATGTCTGTGACGACGGGACACAGCAGATGCGGAATGCCTTCATAGACGCTCATTTCGAGCATCTTCGGATCGATCAGGATCATTCGCACCTGATCCGCGCTCGCCTTATAGAGCAGCGAGAGAATCATCGCGTTGATACCGACCGATTTGCCCGAACCCGTCGTACCCGCGACCAGCAAGTGCGGCATCTTCGCGAGGTCCGCGCACACCGGCTTGCCGCCGATGTCCTTGCCGAGGCCCATCGTCAGCGGCGAGCCGGCGTCGGCGTACACGGCCGAGCCGAGAATCTCCGACAGCCGCACCGTCTGACGACGCTGGTTCGGCAGTTCGAGCGCCATGAAGTTCTTGCCCGGAATTGTCTCGACGACGCGAATCGACGTCAGCGACAGCGAGCGCGCCAGGTCCTTCGCCAGATTCACGATCTGGCTGCCCTTCACGCCGACAGCCGGTTCGATTTCGTAACGCGTGACCACCGGACCAGGATAAGCCGCAACCACGCTCACATCGACGCCGAAATCCTTCAGCTTCTTCTCAATGAGACGCGAGGTGAATTCGAGCGTATCGGCGGAAATGGTTTCTTGCGATGCAGGCGCGGGATCGAGCAGCGAAATGGCAGGCAGCGTGGAATCGCCAGGCAGGCTGTCGAACAGGGGCACCTGGCGTTCTTTCTCGACGCGCTCCGATTTCTCCGGCTTCGTCACGGGCGGCACGATCACGACGGGCTCGTGCTCCTCGATCTTCACGCGGCTCTGTACGACCTTGCCCTCGCGTTTCACGGCCGCCGCTTCGCCG
Source organism: Paraburkholderia sp. PGU19 (assembly GCF_013426915.1). GTDB lineage: Bacteria > Pseudomonadota > Gammaproteobacteria > Burkholderiales > Burkholderiaceae > Paraburkholderia. Next base: position 855,374 of record NZ_AP023179.1, on the reverse strand, counting down.
AGCTTGCGGTCGCGGCCCGCTTCGCGGCGCAGTTTGGCCAGCGTGACACCGTTGATGATCGAATCGCCGACCCGCTCGCACACCGAAAGCCACGAGAAACGGAAGTACAGCGACAAGCCGATACCCAGCGCGATCAGCAGCGCCAGCGTGCCGCCTGTAAAGCCGAGCGCATGCGAGACGCCCTTCGCGACCGCCTCGCCGACCACGCCGCCGGGCGCGCGCGGTAACTGCACTTTCAGCGACCACATGCGCAGCGCTTCGATGCCGTCGCAAGCGAGCAGCACCAGCACGAACGCGAACACGTCCGCGAGCCAGCTATGGTCACGCGGCGCGTCTTCGTCCGGTTCTTCGTGACGCGTGATGCGCTTGTAATTCGCCGAAATGCGGCGCGCGATCAGCACGATCCACCACCAGGCGGACAGGCCGAAGAGCAGAAGGAAAATGTCGGAGGTCCAGGCGCCGACGCGGCCGGCCCAGTTCGAGATGTGATCGACCTGCGCCGCGTGCGTCCAGCTTGGGTCGCGGCGGCTGTAACTGATCAGCGCCATCACGAGGAAAACGCCGAGCGCCACCTGAAGAATCCAGCGGATTTCGGTGAAAAGGCGCGACATGCGATGGGGCAATGCCTGCGCGTTCGCGGAATAGGTAGCTTTTGCCATTGAGCCTGTTGCGTGTGCGGCTTGCAGCGGTTTCGGGTTCCGGTTCGGTTCCGGTTCCCGTTGCCCTTCAATTCACCGTCGGGACCGATCCGGGTGCCGACGAGTTGAGCCGAATCCTGCCGGCAAGCCGCCTGTCGTTCGTCGGCGACTATTGTAAACGCACTGTTGCGTGCAAGGCTGTAAATGACAGTAACGTTGGCCGAACGGCCAGGAATGTCGTAATTCCCATACGTTTTGGGGCAAAACTCGGGGGTTTTCGGCTGGATTTGGCGCTGAAACGGGGTGAAGCAGGGGCTAGGCATTTGGCATCGGCTATCGGTTTCATCGTAAAGCTTCATGAAGCAGCCGCTTGCCCTGCCCTTTATAATACGGCGCTGATACCCAACTAACGTGTCAAGCAGGATTTCCGGCTCGACGCCAGTACCGCCGGTCATGGCAGCCGTGATTCAGCCGCCGACCGACGCTTTTTACGGATTTCGATCATGCCAGCTTCCCCGACCAAACACGCGAAGGTTCTGATTCTCGGTTCCGGCCCCGCCGGTTACACGGCGGCCGTCTATGCGGCGCGCGCCAACCTGTCGCCCGTGCTCGTCACGGGCCTCGCGCAAGGCGGCCAGCTGATGACCACGACGGACGTCGAAAACTGGCCCGCCGACGCCAACGGCGTGCAAGGTCCGGAGCTGATGACGCGCTTCCTCGAACACGCCGAGCGCTTCAACACCGAAATCATCTTCGACCACATCCACACGGCCAAGCTCGACGAGAAGCCGATCCGCCTGATCGGCGATTCGGGCGAGTACACGTGCGATTCGCTGATCATCGCGACGGGCGCGTCGGCGCAATATCTCGGTCTGCCGTCGGAAGAACTGTTCATGGGCCGCGGCGTGTCGGCATGCGCGACCTGCGACGGCTTCTTCTACAAGCAGCAGCACGTCGCCGTGGTCGGCGGCGGCAATACGGCCGTTGAAGAAGCGCTGTATCTGGCGGGCATCGCGAAGAAAGTCACCGTGATCCATCGCCGCGACAAGTTCCGCGCCGAGCCGATCCTGATCGACCGTCTGCTGGAGAAGGAAAAGGAAGGCGTCGTCGAGATCAAGTGGAACCACACGCTCGACGAAGTGAAGGGCAATGAAGGCGGCGTCAACGGCCTGCGGATCAAGGACGTGAAGACAGGCGCGACCACCGATATCGAACTGCAAGGTCTGTTCGTCGCGATCGGCCACAAGCCGAACACGGATATCTTCGAAGGCCAGCTGGAGATGAAGAACGGCTACATCATCACGAACGGCGGGCTGACGGGCAACGCGACGGGTACGAGCGTGCCGGGCGTGTTCGCGGCGGGCGACGTGCAGGATCACGTGTACCGTCAGGCGATCACGAGCGCAGGCACGGGCTGTATGGCAGCGCTGGATGCGCAGCGTTATCTGGAAAGCATCCATGAGTCGATCGGCGAGCGCGCGATGAGCGCTGAAGCCGAGCGCTGATCGGTGTTGACGCGTCCGGGTTTGCCGGGTTGTTTCAGTAGAACGGCGGACGCGGATCGGTAGAATAGCGGCAGACACCTGCTTGCCGCGGTTGCTGAGATTCTCGTTGTAGGAAGGGCCGCGGCGAATGTCGGCGGCCCTTTTTGTTTTTTCTTCGCCCGGGTTGCTGTGGGTGATTGTCCGTTGTCCGCTTCGAATCATCGTCTGATCGCTATGCCTAAGAATCTGCCCCATCCGAGCGAACCGAAACGGCCGCGTATTGCGGCGGCTACTCCTGCTGATGAGGATTCGTCGGCATTCTCTGATGCTGGGTCGGGTTCGTCTTCGGCTTCATCGAAAAAGCCGTTGGTCGAGTCTGGTGCTGGGTTGGCTGGGCTTGGCGGTCTGCGCGATGCGTTGAAAGGCGCGACTCAACGCGCTCAACGGCAGAAAGCTGCGGCAGCGCAGGCGTCACGCGAGGCTGCTGCGGATGCCGATCTGTTTCGACGTGAGATTGGCGAAGTCGCGCCGCTCGGCGCGAAACCGCGCGCGGCTGTGCCCCGCACGCCGCCCGCGCCGGTTCCCGTTCAGACGAAACTCGATGAAGAAGCCGTGCTGCATGAGGCGATCTCCGATGAGTTCGATCCTGAAGTCCTGCTCGATACCGATGAGTCGCTTTCCTATTGTCGGCCGGGTGTGAGCCAGGAAATCGTTAAGAAGCTCCGGCGCGGTGCCTGGATTGTCCAGGCGCAGCTTGATCTGCATGGGATGCGTCGGGAAGAAGCGCGTGAGGCGCTGTCTGAGTTTATTCGTGAATCGAGCAAGCGTGGATTGCGGTGCTTGCGGGTGATTCATGGGAAAGGGCTCGGATCGATTGGGAAAGAACCTGTGCTCAAGGGCAAGGTTCGCGCGTGGCTCGTGCAGAAGGAAGAAGTGATCGCGTTTTCTCAAGCGCGTGCGCATGATGGCGGCGCGGGTGCTGTGCTTGTGTTGTTGCAGCCTGGGTCGGTTGGTCCTGGGTCCTCCTCTTCGTCGTCCGGCAAAGTCTGAGAAGGCTTTTCAACGATGCATCCTCGTCTCACTCTCGCGCTTTCAATCATGGAAGCGCTGGCTATTCTCGCCTACGCAATCTCAGGGTTCATCGAAGCTCGTACGAGACGGCTCGATGCTGTTGGGACTTTTCTTGTGGCGATGGCGACGGCTTTCGGCGGTGGGACGGTGAGAGATATTTTGCTCGATCGGAGGCCGTTCTATTGGGTCGAGCATCAGTGGTACGCGATTCTGATCTTTGTTCTCTCGTTCTTTGCGCCGTTTGTGCTTAAGGCATATACGCGGGTTTTTAACGAGCGGGCTCTGCTGGTGGCGGATGCAGTGGGGCTCGGGCTGTTTAGCATCTCGGGGACGTCGCTCGCGCTCGATGCGCAGATGCCGTGGTTCGTGGCTTCGATGATGGGCGTCGCCACCGGCGTGTTCGGCGGGATTATTCGGGATGTGATTTGCAATGAGGTGCCGCTCATCCTTCGTGATTCGCGGCCGTATGCGACTTGTGCACTCGTTGGGTGTTGGGTTTATCTGCTGCTGGATTACATCAACTTTGATACGGTCTACAGCGTGTTGATTGCTACGGGGTTCATTCTTGTGGCTCGATTGGTGACGTTCAAGTTGGATGTGAGACTGCCACACTGAACTTCCCCTGGTCGGCTGCAGAAATAAAAAAGGCCCCGGGAATCATCCACGGGACCTTTTCCTTGAGGCTAATTTACTAACGTCTGCCTTTAAGCAATCCGCTCTTCCGTCTTAGGATCAAACAGAACCGCCTTAGAGACATCAAACATCAGCGCCATGTTTTGATCAGGCAGCGGATTAGAACTCGGGTGAACGCGGCTAACGATGCGCTTCCCATTAACCTGCGCGAACACCAAAGTATCCGGCCCAGTCGGCTCGATCACATCGACCTTAACATCGATAGCTTGCAGTTTAGCGTCGTCGGCATTATGAGCATTACGCGCATCGGTGATCCGCTCAGGACGCAGACCGAGAATCACATCCTTCCCCACATGCCCCTTTACCGCCCCATCGAAAGGCAGATTCAGCACCGACCGCTTTACACCCGTATCAAGCTCGAGCCCAACGCCTGAACCTTGCTCAACAACCTTACCTTGAATGAAGTTCATCGGCGGCGCGCCGATAAACCCAGCCACAAACAGATTCGAAGGCGAATCATAAATCTCTTGCGGCGCACCGAACTGCTGAACGACGCCATCCTTCATAACCGCGATACGATCGCCGAGCGTCATAGCCTCGATCTGATCATGCGTCACATAAACGATAGTCGTACCCAGGCGCTGATGCAGCAGCTTGATTTCCGAGCGCATCTCAATCCGCAGCTTCGCATCGAGGTTCGACAACGGCTCGTCAAACAGGAACATAGCCGGATCACGCGCCAAAGCACGCCCCATCGCCACCCGCTGACGCTGCCCACCAGACAGTTGGCCAGGCTTCCGATCCAGCAAATGCTCGATCTGCAGCAGCTTCGAAACGCGAGCGACAATCTGATCCTGCTCGCCCTTCGCGACCTTGCGGATATTCAACCCGAAGGAAATATTCTCGCGCACCGTCATCGACGGATACAGCGCATACGACTGAAACACCATCGCGATATCGCGATCTTTCGGCGACAGGTTGTTCACCGTCTTGCCGCCGATCTGAATATCGCCCTTCGTCACGGTCTCGAGACCGGCGATCATGTTGAGCAGCGTCGACTTACCGCAGCCCGAGCCGCCGACGAGAATCAGGAACTGACCGTCTTCGATGTCGATATTGACACCCTTCAGGACAGGCACCCCGTTCGGGTAGGTCTTGTACACGTCACGGATGGAAAGGCTTGCCATGCTGTGAATCCTCTAGTCTCTGTACTGCGGATGCATCGCTAGCTGGCGACGCGAGCCGAATACCGTTGAGCACCGCCGCTCACGTCAACGCGCAAGCAGCGGTCTACACAAAAATTAACCCTTCACCGCGCCCGCCGTCAGGCCGCGCACGAAATAGCGGCCGGCGATCACGTAGACGAGCAGCGTCGGCAGTGCCGCGATGATCGCGCCCGCCATGTCGACGTTGTATTCCTTCACGCCCGTCGACGTATTCACGAGGTTGTTCAGCGCCACGGTGATCGGCATCGAATCGACGCCGGAGAACACGATACCGAACAGGAAGTCATTCCAGATCTGCGTGAATTGCCAGATCAGGCACACCATGAAAATCGGCAGCGAGATCGGCATCATGATCTTCGTGAAGATCATGAAGAACCCGGCGCCGTCGATACGCGCCGCCTTAACGAGTTCTGCCGGCACGCTCACGTAGAAGTTGCGGAAGAACATCGTCGTGAATGCGATACCGTAGACCACGTGCACCAGCACCAGCCCGCCAATCGTGTTCGACAGGCCGAAGTAGCCTTGCACGCGCGCCATCGGCAGCAGGATCGCCTGGAACGGAATGAAGCAGCCGACCAGCAGCATCGTGAAGAACGCATCCGCGCCACGGAAGCGCCAGTGCGTCAGCACATAACCGTTGAACGCGCCGATGATCGACGACAACAGCACGGCCGGGATCACCATCTTCACCGAATTGAAGAAGAACGGCTGCATGCCTTCGCAGCGCACGCCCGTACAGGCTTCGCTCCATGCCTTGATCCACGGCGCGAAGGTCCAGTGCGTCGGCGGCGTCAGCAGGTTGCCGCTGCGCAGCTGGTCGATGTCCTTGAACGACGTCGACAGCATCACGTACAGCGGGAACAGGAAGTACAACGCAAACAGAATCAGCGCCGCATAGATGACAACGCGACTGATGTTCATCTTAGGCTGCATTGCGCGTGCTCCTCGATTCGAGATACATCAGCGGCACGAGCACGGCCACGACGGTTGCGAGCATCATCATCGACGACGCAGCGCCGACGCCCAGTTGCCCACGGTTGAACGAAAACGTGTACATGAACATCGCGGGCAGCGACGACGACGTGCCCGGACCGCCCGCCGTCAACGCGACGACGAGGTCGAAGGTCTTGATCGTGATGTGGCAGAGAATCAGCAGCACCGAGAAGAACACGGGGCGCATGCTCGGAATCACGATCTTGCGGTAGATGGTCGGCAGCGTCGCGCCGTCCACTTGAGCAGCCTTGAAAATTTCGCTGTCGACACCGCGCAAACCCGCGAGGAACAGCGCCATCACGAAACCCGTCGATTGCCACACGGCCGCGATCACGACGCAGAAAATCGCCTTGTCGGGGTCGCCCAGCCAGCCGAACGAGAAGCTCGTCCAGCCCCAGTCGTTCAGCACTTTCTGGAAGCCGAGATCGGGGTTCAGAATCCACTGCCATGCCGTGCCCGTCACGATGAACGACAGCGCCATCGGATACAGGAACACCGCACGCAATGCGCCTTCATTGCGAATTTTCTGATCGAGCAGGATCGCGAGAAACAGACCCAAGCCGACGCAGATCGCGATAAACGGAATGCCGAACCAGCCAAGGTTCGCCGCCGACGTCCACCATACGTCGTTATCGAACAGTTCGACGTACCGGTCGAAACCGGCGAAATCGTAACGCGGCATCAATCGCGAAGTAGACAGCGACAGATAGCCCGTGATGAGAATGAAACCGTAGACAAAGACAAGGCTGATTACGATGCTGGGAGACAACACCAGCTTCGGCATCCAGCGGTCGGCCAATGCCGCCATCGGCGACACGCGTGCGGTTGACGCCGTGCCTTTTGCGTTTCCGCTAATAGAAGCAGTCACAACTTGACTCCTGGAACTGTGCCGTCAGGCATCAGGGGAAGACACCAGAACGGCAGAGGCGCGGTGATGCATTGCACCATCGTCGTCCGGCACGCATGGTTTATTAAAGGCCATGCGCGCCGGGCGTTCTGCTACAACTGTGCTACGACTGCCTTACTTGGTCTTCGCAGCCTTCGCGAGTGCAGCAACGGCGGTCTTGGAGTCCTGATTCGAGTTCATGAACTTCGTCACGACGTCCGAGATTGCGCCTGCTGCTGCGTCCGGCTGAGCCATGCCGTGAGCCAGCGACGGCACATAGCCGCCCGACTTGATGGCCGTCTGTTCATCAGCGTAGGACTTCTTCGCGCAGTCGTCGAATTTATCCATCGACACACCCAGGCGGACCGGGATCGAGCCCTTGTACAGGCTGAACTGCTCCTGGAAGTCCGGGCTCATGATGGTCTTCGCGAGCGCGAGCTGACCCGCCGTCGCTGCCTTCTGGCCCTTCTGCTGGAAGAACACGAACGAGTCGACGTTGAACGTGTACGACTTCTCCGTGCCCGGAACCGCTGCGCAGATGTAGTCGGAACCGGACTTCTTGTTCGCGTTCGCGAACTCGCCCTTCGCCCAGTCGCCCATGAACTGCATGCCGGCCTTGCCGTTGATGACCATCGCCGTTGCCAGGTTCCAGTCACGGCCCGTGCGGCCGCTGTCGAAGTAACCCTGGATCTTGCGGACCGTGTCGAACACGCCGACCATCTTCTCCGACGTCAGCGTCTTCTGGTCGAGGTCGACCAGCGCCTTCTTGTAGAAGTCCGCGCCTTGCGACAGCACGACGTCTTCCCACAGCGTCAGGTCTTGCCACGGCTGGCCGCCCATGGCGATCGGCTGGATGCCGGCTGCCTTCATCTTGTCGGCGACAGCGAAGAACTCAGGCCACGTGGTCGGCACCTTGCCGCCTGCCTTGTCGAGCGCTTCCTTGTTGATGTACAGCCAGTTGACGCGGTGCACCGAGAACGGCGCGGCGACATAGTGGCCGTCTGCGTGGATGATCTTGTCGATTTCGGGCGGCAGGTTCTTCTTCCAGTCACCCGCGACGGAGTCGATGTTCACCAGCACGCCTTGCGATGCCCAGTCCTGGATCAGCGGACCCTTGATCTGAGCCGCGCTCGGCGCGTTACCCGAGATCACCTGGGTCTTCAGTGCCGTCATGGCCGCTGCGCCCGCACCGCCTGCCACCGCGAAGTCCTTCCACGTGTATCCCTGCTTCTGCAGGTCGTCCTTCAACACGCCGACAGCCTTCGATTCGCCGCCCGAGGTCCACCAGTGCAGCACTTCAACCGATTCGGCCGCCTGTGCCGTGGCGACGCCACACATCAGACCTGCGGCGCACAGGGCGCCCATGATCGCACGGAATTTCATTGCTTATCTCCTCCAGACACCTGAACTTAAAAACGAGTGGCCCCTGATGTCACCAGGGTGTGATGGTTGGTCAAACAGGCAATGCGATGGACGGTCGAGCGTCGGGCAGGCACATGATGATGTGGTTGTGCCAGCGTGCCGAGGCTCGGCCGCGTGACGCTCAAGAGATGAGTGATTTGCGATGCAAGAACTGTCTCCTCTTTTGATTTTTGCCTGCTCCGCCTTCTGACTGCGGCGCGTTGCAGACTCGAGGTGGTCCGCGCACGTCGTTCAATGAAAACGCCTGTCTCCGTCATGCTGCGCCGCGCTCAAAGGGCACGCTGGCGCATGTCGGAACGCGTTGTCCGTTAACATGCAGGGAAGCTACGATCACCCGCGAAAAGGCGCTTGTTCACAAGCCCCGCACGCTTTTTTCATCGAATTCACGTTACCTCTTGATTTGGATTGTAGTTAAACTACAATTCAGTGTCAAAAAATATTTTATTGGACTACGGGCGCCTTACAGGCCCATCGGACATCCCACGGAGACGCATGCAAACCGACTCTAGCTTCACCTTCGTTCTCTTCGGCGGAACTGGCGATCTGTCGATGCGCAAGATTCTCCCGGCTCTGTATGAAGCGCACCGTGCAGGCATGCTCGCGGCGAGCGGCAAGATCGTTGCTGTCGCGCGTCATGAGGAAGACCGTGCGGGTTATCTGCAATGGGTCAATGAGCACGTGAAGGCGCATGTCGCGAAGAGCGGCATCGATGAAAACGCGTGGGCGGGCTTTGTCGACCGTATCGAGTATGTGAAGCTCGATCTCGGCAAGGCCGAAGACTTCGTCAAGCTGCGCGATGCCTTGCAGGATCACGCCGGTACGCGCGTGTTCTATCTGGCCACAGGCCCGTCGCTGTTCGTGCCGATCTGCCATGCGCTCGCGTCCGTGGGCTTGAACGAGAACGCGCGCATCGTGCTGGAAAAGCCGCTTGGCTATGACCTGCGTTCGTCGAATGCGATCAACGACGCTGTCGGCGAGATCTTCGCCGAAGAGCAGATCTACCGCATCGACCACTATCTCGGCAAAGAGCCCGTGCAGAACCTGCTGGCGCTGCGTTTCGGCAATGCGCTGTTCGAACCGCTATGGCGGCGCGAGTGGGTCGAGAGCATCCAGATCACGATTGCGGAAGAACTCGGCGTCGAAGCGCGCGGCGACTTCTACGACAATACGGGCGCGTTGCGCGACATGGTGCAGAACCATTTGCTGCAACTGCTTTCGATCGTCGCGATGGAACCGCCGCATTCCATGGATTCGGATTCCGTCCGCGATGAAAAGCTGCGCGTGCTGCGCGCCTTGAAGCCGATCGATCCGCGCGATATCAGCAAGGTCGCCGTGCGCGGCCAGTATCACGCGGGCGTCATTCGCGGCACATCCGTGCCCGCGTATGCGACGGAATCCGGCGTGAAGACGGACAGCGCGACGGAAACGTTCGTCGCGCTGAAGGTCGAGATCGAAAACTGGCGCTGGGCGGGCGTGCCGTTCTTCCTGCGCACGGGCAAGCGGCTCGCCGATCGCGTCGCGGAAATCGTGGTCAACTTCCGCGCGGTGCCGCATTCGGCGCTCGGGGCGTCGGCGCTGCGCGCGGGCGCGAACCGTCTCGTGATCCGCCTGCAACCGAACGAAACGATTCGCCTCTATTGCCTCGCGAAGAAGCCGGGCGAAGGGATGAACCTGTCGAGCGTCCACCTCGATCTCGCCTTCGACCAGTTCTTCAAGGAAGGCCAGATGGAGGCGTATCAACGTCTGCTGCTAGACGTGATCAACGGACGCCTCGCCCTCTTCGTGCGTCGCGACGAACAGGAAGCGGCATGGAAGTGGGTCGAGCCGATCCTCAACGAATGGGCCGCGTCAGGCAAGCCGAAGCCTTACGCGTCGGGCACGTGGGGTCCCGCCGCCGCGAGCGCGATGCTCGCGCAGCATGGCACCTGCTGGCTCGAAGAAGAGAATTGAACTGACTCGATTGGACGTTTGAGCGGCGCGTTTTGTTTTGTCCTGCGATGATCGATGTTTGTCTCGCGGCGCGCCGTATGAAGTATCGATTGAACACAGCTTGAATCGCCGGACCGGACCTGGATCACAAAGGACCGGTAGCGGCAGCCGCGGGACATGTCGACGGCGGCTCCTATCTGGAACCGACGTCGCGCCGCAGCAATTCAGATCAAACAAAGAAAGCAGCATGGAGGAGAAGTGATCGAGCTTCACGCTTTCGACGACCCGCGCGCCCAATCCGACGCGCTGGCGAAGGCGGTCGGCGACGCGTTACATGCGTCGCTCGCCGCCCGTGCGAGCGCGACCCGCGCCCGCGCAACGACGCTTGCCGTGTCCGGCGGCACGAGTCCGCGTCCGTTTCTGCAAACCCTGTCCACGCAGCCGTTCGACTGGAAGCGCATCGCGGTGACGCTCGTCGACGACCGCTGGGTGCCCGAAACCGACGACGCCAGCAACGCGCGCCTTGCACGCGAGACGCTGTTGCAGCATGCCGCGCGTGACGCCGCCTTCCTTCCGCTCGTGGATACGACGCAATCGCTCGATGCCTACATTGCCGCGCTGAACGGCGAAGTTGCGAGCGGCGATCGTCATTTGCCCGACATTGCCGTGCTCGGCATGGGCGAAGACGGCCACACGGCATCGATTTTCGCGGACGCGCCCGAATGGGACCATGCGATCTCGACAGCCGATCCGTTCGTCGCCGTGCATCCCGGCGCCGCGCCGCATGCGCGCGTGAGCTGGTCGATGTCCGCCTTGAAGAAGATCGACCGGGTGTTCCTGCTGATCGCCGGTCAGAAAAAGCTCGACGTGCTCAATGCCGCCGCAGCCGCCCAACAAAAAAATGCCATCTCGACGTTGGCGAACGACAAGGGAGTGAGACTCGATGTCTACTGGTGTGCAAACTAAGACTGTCCCCGGTGCGGGACAGCACGCCGACGGACCGAGGCTGCTCGCCGACATCGGCGGCACCAATGCGCGCTTTGCGCTTGAGACGGGTCCTGGCGAAATCACGCAGGTGTTGGTCTATCCCTGCGCGGAGTATCCGGGTGTTGCAGAGGTCATCAAGAAGTATCTGAAAGACACCAAGATCGGCCGCGTGAATCATGCGGCGATTGCGATTGCGAACCCGGTCGATGGAGATCAGGTCAGCATGACCAATCACGACTGGACGTTCTCGATCGAAGCGACGCGCCGCGCGCTGGGCTTCGATACGCTGTTGGTCGTCAATGACTTCACCGCCCTGGCGATGGCGCTTCCGGGTCTCACCGATGCGCAGCGCGTGCAGGTGGGCGGCGGCTCGCGTCGTCAGAACAGCGTGATCGGCCTGCTCGGGCCGGGCACGGGCATGGGCGTGTCGGGCTTGATTCCCGCTGATGACCGCTGGATCGCGCTCGGCAGCGAAGGCGGCCACGCGACGTTCGCACCGATGGACGAACGCGAAGACCTCGTGCTGCAGTACGCACGCAAGAAGTGGTCGCATGTGTCGTTCGAACGCGTGGCGGCGGGGCCCGGCATCGAAGTGATCTATCGCGCGCTGGCCCAACGCGACAAGAAGCGCGTGCCCGCGACGCTCGAAGTATCGGAGATCGTCAAGAAAGGTCTTGATGGCGACGCGCTCGCGGCGGAAACCATCGATGTGTTCTGCGGCATTCTCGGCACCTTCGCCGGCAATATCGCGGTGACGCTGGGCGCGCTGGGCGGCATCTATATCGGCGGCGGCGTCGTGCCGCGTCTGGGCGAAGTGTTCGCGCGCTCGTCGTTCCGCCAGCGTTTCGAGGCGAAGGGCCGCTTCGAGGCGTATCTGAAGAACGTGCCGACTTATGTGATCACGGCGGAATATCCGGCGTTTCTCGGTGTATCGGCGATTCTCGCGGAGCAGTTGTCGAACCGCGCGGGCGGCAGTTCGTCGGCGGTATTCGAGCGCATTCGCCAGATGCGTGATGCGTTGACGCCTGCCGAGCGGCGCGTCGCGGATCTCGCGCTGAATCACCCGCGTTCGATCATCAACGACCCGATCGTCGATATCGCGCGCAAGGCCGATGTGAGCCAGCCGACGGTGATCCGCTTCTGCCGTTCACTTGGCTGCCAGGGCTTGTCCGATTTCAAGCTGAAGCTTGCGACGGGTTTGACGGGCACCATTCCCGTCTCGCATAGCCAGGTTCATCTTGGCGATACGGCGACGGACTTCGGCGCGAAGGTGCTGGACAACACGGTGTCGGCGATTTTGCAGTTGCGCGAGCATCTGAACTTCGAGCACGTCGAGGCGGCCATCGATCTGCTGAACAGTGCGCGGCGTATCGAGTTTTATGGTCTCGGTAATTCGAACATCGTCGCGCAGGATGCGCATTACAAGTTCTTCCGTTTTGGCATTCCGACTATTGCTTATGGCGATCTGTATATGCAGGCGGCGTCGGCTGCGTTGCTCGGTAAGGGTGACGTGATCGTCGCTGTTTCGAAGTCGGGACGTGCGCCCGAATTGCTGCGTGTTCTGGAAGTGGCGATGCAGGCGGGTGCCAAGGTGATCGCGATTACGTCGAGTAATACGCCTTTGGCTAAGCGCGCGACCGTTGCGCTGGAAACCGATCATATCGAGATTCGCGAGTCGCAACTGTCGATGATCTCGCGGGTGCTGCATCTGTTGATGATCGATATTCTTGCTGTTGGGGTCGCGATTCGGCGGGCGGCGCCGGCTTCTGAGGTTAGTGCTGCCGTCGCTAAGACCCGCAAGGGCTCGGATGATGATACGTCGGCTGTGCTCGACTGGCTGAGTCATGGGGCGGCGGCGTCGCCGCGGGATTGAGGTTTTTTTTGCCTGCGGCGCTTGGGGTTTGTTGTTGGGGCTTTCGCGCCGCAGGCGATCGGTGTTGTTTGCTTTAGCACAGGCAGTCCGCGATGCGCGGTTTGTCGTGCCGACGTTGGTGTTGCAGTTGGTTTTATTGCTTATGCGCTGGCATCCGCGATTCGTTAGCGTGCTTCAAGCGTCGCCCCTGTGCGGGGCAGCACCTACTTTTCTTTGCCGCCGCAAAGAAAAGTAGGCAAAAGAAAGCGGCTCACACCGCCAACATTTCTTCCTGCCTGAGGGCCCCCAAAGGTTCTTACGCCTCACACGGCAATCACGTGACCCTTGCTTGTTGCCAGCGCTCTTGCGGTGCGCCTCACCCGCTTCACGCACCCGCGTCGCCGCACGCCGTGCCAGACATTCCACGGCCGCCCAGGTGGCACATACCATTCGCTGCCGCTAATTCTTGTGTGGGTGTCTGAAGTGGGTGAGGCGTTCATTCGAAGCGTTGGCAACGAGCACCGACCAGGGCACTGTCATGTGAAGCGTGGGGACGTTGGGGGCCCGTGGATAGGAACACAGGCTGGCGGTGTTAGCCGCTTTCTTTTGCCTACTTTTCTTTGCGGCGGCAAAGAAAAGTAGGTGCCGCCCCGCACAGGGGCGACGCTTGAAGCACGCTAACGAATCGCGGATGCCAGCGAAATCGCGGATGCCAACGCAAAGCCCAAAACACCCACCGCCAAGGCTTGCGCAGCAAACACATCAACTCCGCGGATGCCACTTCAAAACCAACCCTCTCCCAACAAAACACAACGACCCCGCGACAGCAATCGTCACCCCCATCCCTTGGGGCGACCCGTCATGCCAGAGCCCAACGGCAAAACTCGACAAAGCCCCAAGCGCAAGCTGCATAGCCCCGAACACAGCCGCCGCCGCGCCGGCATTACGCGGATAGCGATGCATGAGGTCGGTCGTGCAATTGGCCGACAGCAAGCCAACCACGCCCACGACGAAGAACAGCCCAGCAACGATCGACCACAACCCGCCCCACCCTGTCAGACACATCAGAGCAACGAACAGCGACGCAACGAAGCTGATAGTCGCAGCAGCAGAAATGATAGGCAGCGGCCCGGTGCGCCCAACAACGCGCGTGTTGATAAAGTTGCCAAGCATGATGCCGACAATATTCAGCCCGAACAGAAACCCATAATGCTGCGCGGACACATGAAAGTACTCGATGTAAACGAACGGCGTAGCGGTGATATAAGCGAACATCGACGCGAACGCCATGCCGCCGCATAGCATGTGCCCCCACGTGACGGGGTCTTTCAACAGCGTGCCGTACGCGGCAAATGACTGCAGCACCGCGCCGTGTGCGCGCTTCTCACGAGGCCAGGTCTCAGGAACACGCAAGAACGCGGTAACAGCGCAGACCGCACCGAAAATCGTCAGCGCGATGAACACGACGCGCCAGCCACCAAGCAACAACAATTGCCCGCCAATCAAAGGCGCAAGCAACGGCCCAATCGACGTGACAATAGCGAGCATAGACAAAACGCGAGCCGCGTCGCTTGGCCCGTGCGCATCGCGGGCAATCGCGCGCGCCAGCACCGATGCCGCGCCCGCGCCAAGCGCCTGAAGGAAGCGAAACGTAATGAGCGCGCCAATCGAAAACGACAGCGTGCAGGCAATCGTCGCCAGCGTGTACATGATGATGCCACCGAGCAGCACGGGACGGCGTCCGTAAGCATCAGACATCGGGCCATACAGCAGCATGCCAATCGAAAACCCGAGCATGAAGCTGGTCAACGTGCTCTGCGCGGCGCCGACGCTGACGCTGAACGCCTGCGTGATCGACGGCAGGCTGGGCAGGTACATATCGATCGAAATCGGCCCGCACGCGGCAAGCGCGCCGAGCAGCAGAATCAGCCGGGCATCTGGCCGGGATCTGACGTCGTGAGACATGGAATTCCATTGAGAAGCAGCGCGCGAAGACCGGTCGATGCTGGGCCCAGCGGACCGTGCCGCGCTGCGGATACGGCCCCCGATTGTACCCGACGCCCGCCATCGCCCTGCCCGGTGTCAGCACTCGCCGGGCTTTCCTCGCCTTATCGGTTAAGCTGACCGTCCGTTCCTTCGATACCGATTTCCGACCCAGATGACTGCCTTTTTGCTGATCTGGAGCCCGAAGAAGTGGCCGTGGCCCGAATTGCCGGACGTGGCAAAACGCGTCGCGGCCGGCGAAGCCGTAACTGATGTCTGGGGCTGCGGCTTCTCGCGCAGCATCCTGCCGGGCGACCGCGTGTTCATCCATCGTGTGACGCTCGAGCCAAAGGGCGTGTTCGCGTCGGGCTACGTGACGCGCGCGCCGTACGAGGTGCCCGACGCGACCAAAAAGCGCGGCTACCGGCTGTGCGTCGATTTCGTCTACGACTATCTGGTCGACGCGCATCATGAGGTCGTGATCACACGCGACGAATTGCGCAAGCATCCGTTCTCCGTGCAGACGTGGGACGCCCAAACCTCTGGCATCTCGATCAAGCCGATGGCCGAAGGCGCCCTCGAAAAGCTCTGGATCGAACGCACGGGTAAGCGCGCGCGGCCCGTTGTCGCGCCGGTTGCGGACGCGCCCGCCAAATCGACCAAAGAGCACGCCTCGCAAGTGTGGAGCGCGGCGAACAAGGCCGCTGCCGGCAAGCGCGCGGCACGCGTCGCGATGTACTTCAGTTCGCCCAAACGCCCAAATAGCACGCCCGGCGACGGCGAAGGCAATGGCGGGGGCGACGCCGGCGACACCTGAGCGCAATACCCGGCGCGTCGCCGGACCGGCACGGCTCGCGGCCGACCGCACACGACTCCGGTACAATTTCGTGAGGTCATTTCAGGCTCGTGCGAACGCTGCGCGCTTCGCGGCAAGCCTTTGCACCGCATCGATACCGCCCTTGTACTGCATTCGCGCCAGTCACAGCCGTCCGACGCGCGATCCCAACCCAAGCAGGTCCAACGCTCATGTCCAGCAATCAAGAACTCTTCGACCGCGCCCAGAAAACCATTCCGGGCGGCGTCAACTCGCCCGTGCGAGCCTTCCGTTCGGTCGGCGGCACGCCGCGTTTCATCGAGCGCGCACAAGGCGCGTACTTCTGGGACGCCGAGGGCAAGCGCTACATCGACTACATCGGCTCCTGGGGACCGATGATCGTCGGCCATGTGCATCCCGAAGTGCTCGAAGCCGTGCAGCGCGTACTGGTGAACGGCTTCTCGTTCGGCGCGCCGACTGAGGCTGAGATCGAGATCGCCGAGGAAATCTGCAAGCTGGTGCCTTCGATGGAACAGGTGCGGATGGTGTCGAGCGGCACGGAAGCGACGATGAGCGCGCTGCGCCTTGCGCGCGGCTTCACGAACCGCAGCCGCATCGTCAAGTTCGAGGGCTGCTATCACGGTCACGCGGACAGCCTGCTCGTCAAGGCAGGCTCGGGATTGCTCACATTTGGCAACCCGACCTCGGCGGGCGTGCCTGTCGATATCGCGAAGCACACCACCGTGCTCGAATACAACAACGTCGCGGCGCTCGAAGAAGCGTTCAAGGCGTTCGGCGACGAAATCGCTTCCGTGATCGTCGAGCCGGTGGCGGGCAACATGAACCTCGTGCGCGCGACGCCGGAGTTCCTCGGCGCGCTGCGGCGCCTGTGCACCGAGTACGGCGCAGTGCTGATCTTCGACGAAGTGATGTGCGGTTTCCGCGTCGCGCTGGGCGGCGCGCAAGAACTGTATGGCATCACACCGGACCTCACGTGTCTCGGCAAGGTGATCGGCGGCGGCATGCCGGCGGCGGCCTTCGGCGGACGGCGCGACATCATGGCCCATCTCGCACCGCTGGGCGGCGTGTATCAGGCGGGCACGCTGTCGGGCAATCCGATTGCGGTCGCGGCTGGCCTCAAGACGCTGCAATTGATCCAGGCGCCGGGCTTCTATGACGCGCTGTCGCGTCAGACCACCCGCCTCGTCGAAGGTCTCAAGGAAGCGGCGCGCGAAGCAAAGGTGCCGTTCGCGGCGGATTCCGTGGGCGGTATGTTCGGCCTGTATTTCTCGGAATCGGTGCCGGGCAGCTTCGCGGAAATCTCGCGCTGCGACGTGCCGCGCTTCAACACGTTCTTCCACAAGATGCTGGATGCGGGCGTGTACTTCGCGCCGTCGGCGTATGAAGCCGGCTTCGTGTCGAGCGCGCACGACGACGCGATCGTCGACGCCACCATCGAAGCCGCGCGCGGCGCATTCAAGTCGCTCGCCTGATCCACCACGACGAAACACTGAACGGATAACCCGAAGCCGATGTTCTCGCAGAACGATTTCGTCCACATGGAACGCGCGCTGGCCCTCGCCTGGCGCGGCCTGTACACGACCGACCCCAATCCGCGCGTCGGTTGCGTGCTGGTGAAGAACGGCGAGGTGATCGGCGAAGGCTTCACGCAGCCCGCCGGGCACGATCACGCGGAAATCCAGGCGCTCAAGGACGCGCGCAGCCGCGGCAACGATACGCGTGGCGCGACGGCCTATGTAACGCTCGAGCCGTGCAGCCACTTCGGCCGCACTCCGCCGTGCGCGAACGCGCTGATCGAGGCTAAGGTCGCGCGCGTGGTCGCCGCGATGGAAGACCCGAATCCGCGCGTGTCGGGACGCGGCTTGTCGATGCTGCGCGACGCGGGCATCGAAGTGCGCTGCGGCCTGCTCGAAACGGAAGCGCGCGAACTGAACATCGGCTTCGTGTCGCGAATGATGCGCGGCCGGCCGTGGGTGCGAATGAAGGTGGCGGCGTCGCTGGATGGCCGCACGGGCTTGCCGTCGGGCGAAAGCCAATGGATCACGGGCGAAGCGGCGCGCAACGACGGGCACGCGTGGCGCGCCCGCGCGTCGGCGATCCTGACGGGCATCGGCACCGTGAAGGAAGACAATCCGCGCATGACCGTGCGCGCCGTCGATACCCCACGCCAGCCGCACCGCGTGCTGATCGACAGCCAGCTGGAAGTGCCGCCCGAAGCGCAAATTCTCGCGGGCGCGCCGACGCTGATTTTCTGCAGCACGCTCACGCCGCTGCTCGAAGAACGCGCCGCCGTGCTGCATGACCGCGGCGCCGAGATCGTGCCGCTCGCGAACGAGCAAGGCAAGGTCGATCTGCCGCGCATGCTCGAAGAACTCGCGAAGCGCGAGGTCAACGAACTGCACGTGGAAGCGGGCTACAAGCTGAACGGTTCGCTGTTGCGCGAAGGCTGCGTCGACGAACTGCTGGTTTATCTCGCGCCGAGCCTGCTCGGCAACGACTCGATGAGCATGTTCAATCTCGCCGCACCCGGCTCGCTGGATGCGCGCACGCAACTCGAATTTCATGCCGTGGACCGGATTGGCAGTGACGTGCGGATTCTTGCGCGCCTGTTGCCGAACCCGCCCGCGCTCTGACAGATAGATAGAGGACACGACACGATGTTTACGGGAATCGTCGCGGCAGTAGGCCGCATTGCAGCGATCAAGCCGCTCGGCAACGAGCCGGACGCGGGCGTCCGCCTGACCGTCGAAGCGGGCGGCCTCGATCTCGACGACGTGCAACTGGGCGACAGCATCGCGATCCAGGGTGCGTGCATGACCGTGATCGAAAAAACGCCGGCTTCGTTCGACGTCGACGTGTCACGCGAAAGCCTGAACCGCACGGTGGGCCTCGGCGACACAGGCGAAGTGAACCTCGAAAAGGCGCTGCGCTCCCACGATCGCCTCGGCGGCCATATCGTCTCGGGCCACGTGGACGGGCTCGGCACGGTGACGCGCTTTGCGCGCGTGGGCGAATCGCACGAACTGCGCGTGCTGGCGCCGCGCGAGATCGGCAAGTATCTGGCGTACAAGGGCTCGATCACCGTGAACGGCGTGAGCCTCACCGTGAACTCGGTGACAGACCGCGACGACGGTTGCGAGTTTTCGATCAATCTGATTCCGCATACGGTTGAAGTCACCACGCTCAAGGCCTTGAATGACGGGACGAGGGTCAATCTGGAGATCGACCTGATTGCGCGTTACGTCGAGCGGATGCTCAACGCACCGAAGTAGTCTCGCGCGTCTCTTCGCGGCTGAATATTCGTCCGGACGGCATATGCCATTCGGACGGGCGACTTGCCGGGCGGCGTGGCGTAAAATACGCGCTTTCCCAAACTTCTCGCCAACATGACACTCGCCTCCACCCTTGAAATCATCGCCGAGCTCAAAGCGGGCCGGATGGTGATTCTTGTCGACGAAGAAGACCGCGAAAACGAGGGCGACCTCGTCATCGCAGCGGAGTTCATCACGCCCGAAGCGATCAACTTCATGGCGCGCTATGGCCGCGGCCTGATCTGTCTGACGCTCACGCAGGAACGCTGCAGGCTGCTGAACCTGCCGCTGATGACGCACCGCAACGGCACGCAGTACGGCACGGCGTTCACCGTCAGCATCGAGGCGGCTGAAGGCGTCACCACGGGCATTTCGGCGGCGGACCGCGCGCATACCATCGCCACGGCCGTCGCGGCAAACGCGCGCACCGAGGACATCGTTCAGCCGGGCCACGTGTTCCCGATCATGGCGCAGCCGGGCGGCGTGCTGGTGCGCGCGGGCCACACGGAAGCCGGTTGCGATTTCACGGCGCTCGCGGGCCTCACGCCCGCTGCCGTGATCTGCGAAATCATCAAGGACGACGGCACGATGGCGCGCCTGCCCGACCTGCTGACGTTCGCCGAAGAACATGGCCTGAAGATCGGCACGATCGCCGACCTGATCCACTATCGCAGCCGCACGGAATCGATCGTCGAGCGCGTCTGCGAACGCACGATGCAAACCGTGCACGGCCCGTTCCGCGCGGTGATGTATCTGGACCAGCCGAGCGGCCAGCCGCACATGGCGCTGGTGCGCGGCACGCCTACGCCGGAGCGCGAAACCATGGTGCGCGTGCACGAGCCGCTCTCTGTGCTGGATCTGCTGGAAGTCGGCACGTCCACGCACTCGTGGACGCTCGACGCCGCCATGAAGGAAATTGCCGCGCGCGATCACGGCGTGATCGTGCTGCTGAACTGCGGCGACTCGAAAGAACACATGATCGACGTGTTCAAGGCATTCGACGAAAAGAGCCGGGCCGAGGCGCTCAAGCGCCGCCCGGTGGACTTCAAGACGTATGGCATCGGCGCGCAGATTTTGCGCGAACTCGGTGTCGGCAAGATGCAGGTGCTGTCGAACCCGCGCAAGCTGGGCAGCATGTCCGGCTATGGGCTCGAAGTCACCGGCTTCGTGCCGATGCCGGGCAGCGCGGCCGAAAAGCCGCAGAACTGCTGAACGCATCAACTGTTTTCACGACCAGTTTTCGCCCAGTTTCCGCGTATCTGCGCTCAACCAACACACTACGGATCTCAAATGGAAATCGGACAATACCAACCGAATCTCGATGGCGACGGTCTGCGCATCGGCATCGTCCAATCGCGCTTTAACGAACCCGTTTGCAACGGCCTCGCGGACGCATGCATCGAAGAACTCGAACGCCTCGGCGTGACGGGCGAAGACGTGCTGCTCGTCACCGTGCCGGGCGCGCTGGAAATCCCGCTCGCACTGCAAAAGCTCGCTGAAAGCGGCCAGTTCGACGCGCTGATCGCGCTCGGCGCAGTCATCCGCGGCGAGACATATCACTTCGAACTCGTGTCGAACGAAAGCGGCTCGGGCATCTCGCGTATTGCGCTCGACTTCGGCACGCCCATCGCAAACGCCGTGCTGACCACCGAAAACGACGAGCAGGCCGTTGCCCGCATGACCGAAAAAGGTCGTGACGCGGCGCGCACCGCTGTCGAAATGGCAAATCTCGCAGTCGCGCTCGAACAGTTGGACGGCGGCGACGACGAGGAAGACGAAGACGAGGACGACGAAGAGGAACGGGCATGAAGAGCGCACGCCGACGCTCCCGCGAACTGGCCACGCAGGGGCTTTATCAGTGGTTGCTGTCGGGTTCGCCGGCAGGTGAGATCGACGCGCAGTTGCGCGGCGCCCAAGGTTACGACAAGGCCGACCACGAACATCTGGACGCGATCCTGCATGGCGTGATCCGCGATTCGGAGGCATTGTCCGCCGACCTCACGCCCTGCCTCGACCGCCCGATCGACCAGTTGTCGCCCGTCGAGCGCGCGGTGCTGCTGGTGGCCGCGTACGAGCTGAAGAATCACGTCGACATTCCGTATCGCGTCGTCATCAACGAGGCGGTCGAACTCGCGAAGACCTTCGGCGGCTCGGACGGCTACAAGTACGTGAATGGCGTGCTCGACAAGCTGTCGGTGAAACTGCGCGAAGCGGAAACGCAGGCGGCCGGCCGCAAGCAGTAAGCACGCGCGACGCGCGTAGCGGGCTTCAGATGTTGGCGATGCAGGCGGGTCCGGCGTTACGCGGGCCCGCCTTTGTTTTTTGCACCACTGTGTGCGGGCTTTGTATTGAACTGGACTCATCGAATGAACAGCGTGACCGAACCCCTCGTGAAACTGGCCGCCCGCGTCGACGCCATCCAGCCTTTCTATGTGATGGAACTGGCGAAGGAAGCGGCGCTGCTGGAGCGCGCCGGGCGCGACATCATCCATATGGGAATCGGCGAACCCGATTTCACCGCGCCGGAACCCGTGATCGAAGCCGCGACGCGAGCGCTGCGGAGCGGCGTCACGCAGTACACGAGCGCGCTCGGCATTCACCCGCTGCGCGAGGCCATCGCGGGTCATTACAAGCACGCGTATGGTCTGGACATCGATCCGGCGCGAATCGTCGTGACGGCGGGTGCCTCGGCGGCACTGTTGCTGGCGTGCGCGGCGCTCGTCGATCGCGACGACGAAGTGCTGATGCCCGACCCGAGCTATCCGTGCAACCGCCATTTCGTCGCCGCCGCCGAGGGCAAGCCCGTGCTGGTGCCAAGCGGCCCGGTCGAGCGCTTCCAGTTGACGGCCAATGATGTCGAGCGCCTGTGGAATGCGCGCACGCGCGGCGTGCTGCTGGCCTCGCCGTCGAATCCAACGGGCACGTCGATCGAGCCGGCCGAGCTGAAGCGCATCGTCGAAGCGGTCCGCGCGCGCGGCGGCTTCACGATCGTCGACGAGATTTATCAGGGCTTGAGTTATGACGCGCCGCCCGTGTCGGCGCTGTCGTTCGGCGAGGATGTCGTCACCGTCAACAGCTTTTCGAAGTACTTCAACATGACGGGTTGGCGTCTGGGCTGGCTCGTGGTGCCGCCTGCCCTCGTCGGCGCGTTCGAAAAGCTCGCGCAGAATCTGTTCATTTGCGCGTCAGCACTCGCGCAGCACGCGGCGCTCGCCTGCTTCGAGCCGGATACGCTCGCGATCTACGAAGCGCGCCGGCTGGAGTTCAAGCGCCGCCGCGATTTCATCGCACCCGCGCTGGAATCGCTGGGGTTCACGGTGCCCGTCATGCCGGACGGCGCGTTCTATGTCTACGCGGACTGCCGCAGCGTCGCGCACCCGGCCGCCGGCGACAGCGCCGCGCTGACGAGCGCGATGCTGCACGACGCGGGCATCGTGCTCGTGCCGGGCATGGACTTCGGCTCGTATCAGCCGCGCGAGTACATCCGACTGTCGTATGCGACTGCGTATTCGAAGCTCGAAGAGGCCGTCGAGCGTCTGCGGAAGCTGTTCGGCGGGTAGGTACGTACGCGGCGGCGTGCCGTCGCACCGCCAAAAACCAGCCTCAAGGCGTAAGAAAGCTCGCCATCCAACGAAAAAAGGGCACCCGAAGGTGCCCTTTTTCTTTTACGCAATCAGTGTGTCCGAACGCGATCAGGCGCCCAGTTCAGGCTGCTGCGCCACATGCTTCGCTGCGTTCGCGCTCGCGTCATCCTGCTCCGCGCCCTTCACCGGCGCTGCGGCGCTCAAAGGGTGGCCGTCGAGCGTCATCTGTACACGCTTGTTCGCACCATTCGACGCCGCTGCTGTGGACGTCGAAGCCGTCACCGTCGACGGTGACTGAGGCGAGTTGATCGGCACCTTGCGGCCGCGCGCGATATCACGCAAGCGCGTGCGCTCGGCCATCACCTTCGCGCCGTAACCGCCGTCGTCCTGCGACGTCGAGCCAACGTACAGGCGCAGACCGCCCGGCAACGAGCCGCCACGCGCGATGCAATCCTTCAGCACGATCGCGCCGACCTTGATGTTCGCGAGCGGTTCGAGCGCTGCGCTCTGGCCGCCGAAGTACCGGAACTTGTCCGAATGAACCGTCGACATCACCTGCATCAGGCCCTTCGCGCCGACGCCGCTTTCCGCGTACGGGTTGAAGCCCGACTCGATCGCCATCACGGCGAGCAGCAGCAACGGGTCGAGGCCGACTTCGCGGCCGGTGTCGAACGCCGCCCTCACGAGCTCGCTGACGGGCTCCTGAGCGACGCGGTAGCGCCGCGCGATGAACGTCGCGACGAGGTCCTGCTCACGGGTGGAAACCAGCACGCGGTCGTCACGGGCGTCAGGCGACACGCGTTGCGACGGAATCATCGAAGCGATCGTGCCGACGCTGGGCAGCGTGCGTGGATCGAGGCCGTTGAGCGCAGCTGACGAAAGGCCAGTGCTCACGCCCGAGCCGGAAGGAGCCGTAAAGCTGCTGTTGTCGCTGGCGACGTTGTAGCCGGCGTCAGCGGCGGCAGCCGCCGTGTTGGGGTTGTCCGTCGGGCTCGACGAGATGGACGAGGTCGACAGCGTATCGTCTTGGGGCGCCGCGTTGCTACGCTGTTGAGGCGCGAACGACGGCAGCGGGTTGCCCTGCAGCAGACGGGCGGGGCCAGCCTGCACGGCGGCCGTGATGAAGGGCATCAGCCGCGTTGCCAGCGTCAGGCGCCAGCTCGGCATCAGCCACAGCGTAAGCGCGAACAGGACAGCAAAGCCGCCGACCACGCTGAATAGATGATGACTAACACGCGTCCCTTGACGCAGCGCGCCGCGCATGACTTGCGCGATCCGCTCGTTGGGACGCCACGATAACCAGGCGTTCATTCAGATCTCCCATGTTGCTGGCTTTCGCGAACACCGTAAGAATGACCGGCTGGACTGCTGTTCGGAAGAACCAAGACGCCGCCTGCTCTGGTTAAGGCGACAACGGCGTCGGGAAACGGCAAAAAGTACCGTTGGGGAGCCAAAATCTCAAAAAGGGCCGCCTGCATGCCAAAAAAGCACGCACACGATGGCTCCCACGCGAAATACCAGCGTCGAAATGCGCTGGTGGAGACTACATTTGACCGTCAATACCGAGCAGGGGCGGTAAGAGCGACGCGTAGCGTCTGAAGGACCGGGGGACGGTGGTAAAAACTATCAATTCCCTGCAACCAATGTGACCGGATTCTAGCAGGGTTTTATAGATCGTCAACACTATAGGATGTCAAAACTATAACTAATTGTAATAATGAACAGTGTTCAGTTTGCCGGATCCCCCTGCACAAGGGCCTTTCCAGCCGATTGGCAATTTCGGTATTCAACGTGCGCTTCCTAACGCAGGTAAAATCGACAATCCGTTCGGGCCGCTTGGTGGTCGGTTGATCGTCACCGCGCCGCCCGCTTCGCCACCGTTTTCAGCCCTTGCACGGCCGCTTCGCGGCTGCCAGACCGCCCCGATGAAATACAAAGACCTGCGCGACTTCGCGAGCCGCCTCGAATCGCTTGGCGAACTGCGCCGTATCTCGCAAAACGTGTCGCCTATCCTGGAAATGACCGAGCTATGCGATCGCGTGCTGCGCGCGCGCGGCCCCGCGCTGCTGTTCGAGTCGAAGCAGACTCATGCGTTCCCGGTGCTCGGCAATCTGTTCGGCACGCCGCGGCGCGTCGCGCTCGGCATGGGCATCGATACTTCCGCGCAAGGCGCCGCGGACAGCGACAGCGCGGCGCTGGAGTCGCTGCGCGACGTCGGGCGGCTGCTGTCCGCGCTGAAGGAGCCGGAGCCGCCCAAGGGCCTCAAGGACGCAGGGAAGCTGCTGTCGCTCGCGAAGGCGGTGTGGGACATGGCGCCGAAGACGGTGAGCGCCCCACCCTGCCAGGAAATCGTCTGGGAAGGCAGCGACGTCGATCTCGCGAAGCTGCCTGTTCAGACCTGCTGGCCCGGCGACGCTGGGCCGCTGATCACCTGGGGGCTGACCGTCACGCGCGGGCCGAACAAGACGCGGCAGAACCTCGGCATCTATCGTCAGCAAGTGATCGGGCGGAACAAGGTCATCATGCGCTGGCTCGCGCATCGCGGCGGCGCGCTCGACTTCCGCGAGTTCGCGCTGAAGAACCCGGGCAAGCCGTATCCCGTTGCCGTGGTGCTCGGCGCCGATCCCGCGACGATCCTCGGCGCAGTGACGCCCGTGCCCGACACGCTGTCCGAATACCAGTTCGCCGGCCTGCTGCGCGGCGGACGCACCGAACTGGCGAAGTGCATCACGCCCGGCGTCGACACGCTGCAGGTGCCCGCGCGCGCGGAGATCGTGCTGGAGGGCTTCATCTACCCGCAGGAAGGCGCGCCGGCGCCGGCGCCCGAAGGCGCACCGCCGCGTCCTTCGAAAGGCGCGAGCGCCGCGTACGAACATGCGCTCGAAGGTCCGTATGGCGATCACACCGGCTACTACAACGAGCAGGAGTGGTTCCCCGTCTTCACGATCGAGCGCATCACGATGCGCCGCGACGCGATCTATCACTCCACCTACACCGGCAAGCCGCCCGACGAACCCGCCGTGCTCGGCGTCGCGCTGAACGAGGTGTTCGTGCCGCTGCTGCAGAAGCAGTTCACCGAGATCACCGACTTCTATCTGCCACCCGAAGGCTGCAGCTACCGGATGGCCATCGTGCAGATGAAGAAGAGCTATCCGGGCCACGCGAAGCGCGTGATGTTCGGCGTGTGGAGCTTCCTGCGTCAGTTCATGTACACGAAGTTCATCGTCGTCGTCGATGAGGACGTGAACATCCGCGACTGGAAGGAAGTGATCTGGGCAATCACGACGCGCATCGACCCGACGCGCGACACTGTGCTGGTCGATCGCACGCCGATCGACTATCTCGATTTCGCGTCGCCCGTCGCGGGTCTTGGTTCGAAGATGGGGCTCGACGCGACCAATAAGTGGCCCGGCGAAACCGACCGCGAATGGGGCCAGCCGATCGTGATGGACGATGCCGTCAAGGCGCGCATCGACGGCTTGTGGAACGAACTCGGCCTGTGAGTCGCGCAAGGTTTCAATAACAACAAATCATCAACACGGTTGGACGGATGCATAGCTTGTCGATGTTGTCGGACGGTTTTTTTCTGTCATTGTCGTTGTGCCTCGATATCGGTCTCGTCAACGTCGCGATCATCTCGCTGACGTTGTCGCACGGCTTCAGGCCCGGCTTCTGGCTCGGCCTCGGTTCCTGTTTCGGCGATCTCATCTACGCCGCGCTCGCGCTTGCGGGCATGGCTGCGCTGCTGCAGTTCGAATCGGTGCGCTGGGTCGTATGGATCGGCGGCGCGGCGATCCTGCTTTTTCTGACATGGAAGATGGCGCGCGAGGCGCTGGTTCCGGCCTCGGCGCCGCCCGTCGAAGGTCAAGCCGACGCGTCGACGCCGCATCTCGATCCGGCGCGCGGCTTCCTGCGCGGCGTGCTGCTCGCCGTCTCGTCGCCGAGCGCGATCCTGTGGTTCGCAGCCGTCGGCGGCGCGCTGATCGCCAAAGCCGGCGCGACGACGGTGACGACTGCGCCTGTGTTTCTCGGCGGCTTTTTTCTCGGCGGACTGTGCTGGACGCTCTTCATCTGCGGACTGGCGAGCCACGGGCGCAAACGCGCGGGCACGGGCCTGCTGCGCATCTGCCACGTGTTATCCGCGCTGCTGTTCGCTTATTTCTCGTACAGCGTGATCGTCAACGGCTACCACGACCTGATCGTCCAGACGGCGCAAGCGGCAAGCTGATATGAAGCGTCGTGGCCACGCGATCGGCCCGTGAAATGCAAACGGCGCAACGCGGCGATCAGCCGGCGTTGCGCCGTTTTTCCATTCGGCCTGCGTAGCGCCGACGCGCTACGCAGCCAGAACATCAATAGCGATAGTACGGACGACCGTAGTAGCCGTGATGGTAATAAGGCCGGTGATAGCCGTAATACCCGCCAACGACGACAGGCGGCGCATAGACCACGGGCGGCGGTGCATACACCACGGGCGGAGGCGGCGGCGCGTAATACGCGGGCGGCGGCGCGGCATAGACGGGATAAGCGGGCGCCACGGGTATACCGATGCCGATACCAACGGACACATGAGCCTGCGCCGCAGTGGCCATACCCACCCCGAGTGCGGCTGCAGCGATGAACGGAACGATCTTCTTCACTTGTATTTCTCCTGGCGGCTCGGCCACCACGACCGGGTCGCATGACGGACATGCTCTGAATTCAATGTATCGAAAAAGCCTGCATGCCGTTGTCTGCATTTGTTGCAAATTGCAATTACCGTAAAGCGGTTCGTCAGTCAGCGCTCTTTCTATATTGATCAGATGATGCAGATCATCGCGCAAATCAAGGGCTTGCCCGTCGATTGAAGGCAAACCGGGCATCCTGACCGCCTTTGCACGTCCCGCCTGGCGCGCTTCGGTAATGTTTATTTACAAATTCACCGACGGGTGTTGCGGGCTCGCATCAGCAACCGCGAAGCGGTAAAACGCCCGTCAAAGAAAAACGCCCGGCGCGTGGCCGGGCGTTTCGCACGATCGGAAATGGAATGAGCGTCAACCGACTTTCACGTATGTGAACTCGCGCGTGACGTTGGGCGGCACATAAGCGCCGCTGATCTTGACCCGTGGCGTAAGACGCTTCTTCTGGTCCCACCAGCGACGGCGTTGGGAATGCGTGAGGAACCGCAAGTGCTTTCGGTAAGCAAAGATGCTCATCGTGACCTCCCGATTCTGACTGCGAGACATTGAAACCCAAGGTGACTGCCAATCCACTCCTACGGAAATCCTGAAGCAGTTTTCGCGCCTGTTTGCCCGTGCTGTCACAACCGTGCGTTCGCGAGCTGCCCTGAAAGCATCAGTTGACCGCGAAACGCGCGTCTGCATGCGCCCAAACCACCTGCGGAAACCGCCAGTTCGCGTCCAGGATTTATTGGAGCGCGATACTCCAGCTTCCGTCCTCAGTCCCGTCGGGAGCAGGAACCATGTCCCAGCCCTCCTTGCCGCGCCTCGGATTCGTCGGCGCGGGCCGGATTGCGCGCTGTCTTGCGCTCGGCTTCGCACGCGCCGGGTATCCCGTCACGGCCATCGCGAGCCGCTCGCCGGAATCGGCACGGCAGCTCGCCAGTCAGATCGAATCCTGCGCCGCGTATGACGACCCCCAGCGGATCGTCGAGTCGGCGGACCTACTCTTTTTAACCGTCCCCGATGACAGTATCGGTTCGACAGCGAACACACTCGCGTTTCCCGCCCGCGCGGCGCCCGGCAAGGAAGCCTGGGCCGTCGTGCATTGCAGCGGTGCGTCGCCCGTCGAACTGCTTGCCCCGGCTCGGGACCAGGGCGCGTCGATCGGTGGTTTTCATCCACTTTACCTGTTCAGCGGCGATTTGACAGATGTCGATCGCATCGCCGGCTGCTCGGTGACGATCGAAGCCGACGGCGCGCTCAAGGGCACGCTGATGGCGCTCGCCGGCGCATTGCGCTGCCATCCGCTGTCGATTCCCGCCGGCGGGCGACTTCTGTACCACGCGGCGGCCCACTATGCGGCGAGTTTTGCCTTATGCAGTCTGGCTGAGAATGTGAATCTATGGCGCAAGCTCGGCTTTGACGAACACGACGCGCTGCGCGCGCTACTCCCGATGATGGCAGGCACGCTCGAAACCGCACGCGACCGGGGGCTCGCCAACGCGCTAGCGGGACCGGTTTCGCGGGGTGACCTTTGCGTGGCGGAAAAGCAACTGTCGCTGATGGAGGAAATGGGCGGCGATCATGGCGCGCTGTTCGGATTGATGTCGCGGCGGGCGGTCGCGCTCGCGCGCCAGCGCGCGACGCCGCCCGCCGCCGTCGACGCCATCGGCGCGGCAGTCGAGCGCTCGCTGAGCCGCACGCTCAAAGGCGCGGCGAAAGGTGCAAGCGCCGAGTAAGCCGTGATAATGTGACGTCCGGCATGAGCGGGCCTTCATGACTGCCGTCCCTTACGGGGCGCGGCGGCACGGACGGCCCGCCGGCAACGCTGGACCACCACGCGGGCAACGGTACGCAGCAGGCGCACGACGCCTTCCTGCGCATCGCGACCAATCGACGAGAACGCACAATGATCAAGGTCAGCATCCTCTATCCATATCGAGAAGGCGGACGTTTCGACGTCGACTATTACAGCGGCACGCACATGCCGCTCGCCGCGAAGCTGTTCGGCGCGGCGCTGAAGGGCTGGTCGGTCGACGTCGGCATCAACGCCGGGCCGCCCGGCTCACCGCCGCCGTTCGTCGCGGCCGGGCATTTCCTGTTCGATACCGCCGACGCGTTTTATGAAGTCTTCAAACCCGCCAGCGACACATTGCTCGCCGACATTCCGAATTACACGGACGGCGGCAACGGCAAGATCCTGATTAGCGAAGTCAAGGTCGCGGTCTAGCGCCGCGACGGGCGCGCACCACCAATCTGGTGAGACGCGCAATGCACGTCGCGCGCTCGATGTTTTCAGCCGTCCGCCGGCCCGCCGGCGCCATGCGTCCCGCTTGACGGGACGTTTTCTGAAGGAAAGGACCCACGATGTTCGGCGATATCGCCCGTTTTCTGCTCAATACCATCTTCACGCTGTTCGGTGCGGCGCTGCTGCTGCGCGCCTGGCTCCAGTTCATCCGCATGCAGCCGTACAACCCGGTGTCGAGCGCGGTGATGCAGGCGACCAACTGGCTCGTGCTGCCGCTGCGCAAGATCATTCCCAGCACGCGCGGGATCGACTGGGCGAGCATCGTCGCCACGCTGCTCACGTCGCTCGTGTATGTCGTGCTGATGGTGGCGATCGTCGGCGTCGATCCGCTTGGGCTGATGCCGTCGCTGCTGATCGTCGCGCTGCTGACCGTGATCAAATGGGCGCTGAACCTGCTGATCTGGCTGACCATCCTGATGGCATTGCTGTCGTGGCTCAACCCGCGTTCGCCCGCCATGCCGATCCTGTATCAGCTGACGGCGCCGTTTCTCGATCCGCTGCGCAAGATCATGCCGCGCCTGGGCGGCATCGACCTTTCGCCGATCCTTTTGTTCGTGATTGTCCAGGTGCTGCTGATGGTCGTCACGCGCGCCGCCGTGTCGCTGACGCTGTTCGGCATCTGAACGGGTTGGTGCGCGCCGGGTGCGCTGCGCATCCGGCGATTTGCCCAAAGCCGCCGAAACCGCGTAAAATAGCGCGCTCTGCGGGCGTCGTATAATGGTAATACCCTAGCTTCCCAAGCTAGAGCCGTGGGTTCGATTCCCATCGCCCGCTCCAATTTCAGCCGCTCCCTCTGCCGCAGCACGCACTGGCGGAGCGATCAGGCGGAGAAGCCAGCGTGAGAGCCGCCTCCCTGAAGGCGGCTTTTTTATAGCGTGCGTCCTGCCGCGAATGTCAAACGACGCTCGAACGACGCGCCCTCACGCGCAGCCGTTTCCCGCCGCCACCCTTGTCTTCATCACGATGATTCACGATCCGAACGAAGCCGGTCAGCCGCGCGATCCTTCCGAGCTTTCCAGCGACAACCCGACCGAACTGCCCCAACCGGCCGAAACCACCGACGCCACCGCGCCGGACAACGCGCTGCACCTGCGCCGCATCCGCAGCTTCGTGACGCGCGCGGGCCGCGTATCGACGGGACAGCGCCGCGCGATGGACGAACTCGGCCCGCGCTTCGTCGTGCCCTACACGCCCGGGCAGCCGGACTGGGACGCCGTCTTCGGCCGCCGCGCGCCGCGCATTCTGGAGATCGGGTTCGGCATGGGCGCGACCACGGCCGAGATCGCGTCGCATCGCACCGACGACGACTTTCTCGGCGTCGAAGTGCATGAGCCGGGGGTCGGCGCGCTGCTGAAGCTGATGGGCGACCAGAACCTGTCGAATATCCGCATCATCCAGCACGACGCCGTCGAGGTGCTCGAAAACATGATCGCGCCGCAGAGCCTGGACGGCGTGCACATCTTCTTTCCCGATCCGTGGCACAAGGCGCGCCATCACAAGCGTCGCCTGATCCAGCCGAAGTTCGTCGCGCTGCTGGTGTCGCGCATGAAGCCGGGCGCGTATATCCATTGCGCGACCGACTGGCAGAACTATGCGGAGCAGATGCTCGAAGTGCTCGGCGCGGAGCCTGCCCTGGAGAACACCGCCGACGGTTACGCGCCGCGCCCCGATTATCGTCCCGTGACGAAGTTCGAGAAGCGCGGCCTGCGCCTGGGACATGGCGTGTGGGATCTGATTTACAAACGTCGTCCGAATAGCTGACACGCAAAATCGGCTTCAGAAACAGAAACGGCCTGCGGTTCGCAAACCGCAGGCCGTTTTTGCATCCATCCGACGCCGTAAATCTCAATCCGCCCAGCTCAACCCGCCGCTATAGCCGATCAGCAGGATCAACAGACCGAAGCCGATCCGATACCAGGCAAACGCGCTGAAATCGTGCGCCGCGATATAGCGCAGCAGCCAGCGCACGCACGCAAACGCGCTGACGAACGCCGCGAGAAAGCCGATCGAGAACAGCCCGAGCGCATCCGTCGACAGTTCGTGCCAGCCTTTGTGCAGCTCGTAAACGGTCGCGCCGAAAATGATTGGGATCGCGAGGAAGAACGAGAATTCAGTCGCGACGCGCCGGTCGAGCCCGAACAGCATGCCGCCGATAATCGTCGAACCCGAGCGCGACATGCCCGGAATCAGCGCGCAGCATTGCGCGAGGCCGACCTTGAGGGCGTCGAGCGGGCTCATGTCGTCCACCGAATGCACGCGTGCATGGACGTCCGGCCGGTTGCGCTGCCGCGACTCGACCCAGAGAATCAGCACGCCGCCCACCACCAGCGCAAGCGCGACGGGCACGGGCGAAAACAGCACTGCCTTGATCGATTTTTCGAACAGCAGGCCCAGCACGATCGCCGGAATCGTCGCGATGATCACATTCAGCGTGAAACGGCGCGCCTCAGGCCGTGTCCCGAGCCCCGACACGACGTCGACGATGCGCTGCCGGAACTCCCAGCACACGGCGAGAATCGCGCCGAGCTGGATCACGACATCGAAAGTCTTTTCCTGCGGCACATCGAAGTTCAGCACACTGCCCGCGACGATCAGGTGACCCGTGCTCGAGACCGGCAAAAATTCGGTCAAGCCTTCCACGACGCCGAGAATCAGCGCCTTCAACGTGAGTATCCAGTCCATCCGTGGCCTTTTAGCTTGGAGTTGGTAGGCGATGCGCGGCCACGTCAGACAGGATCGCGCGGCCACCCGGCCGCGCATGCGTCACTTTTCGACGATCTGCACGCGTATGCCGTTTGTAAGGACCGTGATTGTACCGGGTTCGTAGTTCACTCCGGCAAATTGCAGTTGCTCAGGCTTGAATGTGTAGACGGGATAGTTGGCCAGCAGCTGGGTGGCCATCAGCGCGGCGGCCGCGTTGATCTGCTGCGCGTAGGCTTGCGCGTTGCCGTCGACGCTGACGTTGTCGACATTGGGCGAGCGCAGCACGACGGAGCGGCTCTGCGGATCGTATTCGAGCTGGCTCGACAGCGTGAGCACGCCGTTCACGGGCTGCTGAAGGAACGGACTGGCGAGCCGCGCATCGACCCGCACCGACACGCGGTTCGTATCGGCCAGCAAGCCGACGACAGGATTGGTCAACGCGACATCGAGCACCTGCGACACCGTGCGTTGATACGGAAACTTGCGCTGAACGGCGTCCTGAACCTGCTTTTGCGAAAACGTGTAGTGATCCGGAATAAACGGAAACGTCGACGTTGCGCACGCGGCGAGCGGCGCCGTGACGCTCGCGGCCGCGCAGAGGGACAGCGCGGAAATCAGAAAGCGGCGCCGTGCGGGCGCAGCGGATTGGGTCATGCGGATTCTCCTGTCGGCCATGCACGATGGCCGCTATGAAACGGCGCGCGCCGCGTCGGTATTGGTCGATTTCCGGACTTGATCGGCGCGCGGATTCGAGTGACTGCTTTCCGGCGGATGCGCTGAACACAAACCTGCGCCACGGTCACGGCCGCGTGTCGGCCTCCAGACGCGCGAGCCAGACGAGCGCTTCATCGCGCGAGCTGCCGCACATTTCCGCCTGCGGCTGTAGACCCGAGCAACAGGCCGGACGTTCCGGCTTGCCGAAAATCGCGCAGCGCAGATCGTCGCCGAGCTGCACGCAGCGCACGCCTGCGGGCTTGCCGTTCGGCATGCCCGGAATCGGGCTGGTGATCGACGGCGCGATACAGCACGCGCCGCAATCGGGGCGGCACGCGTGATCGGCGCTCGCGGACGGTGGTTGAGACAAATGGACGGACACTACGCACTTCCTGAAACACGAACACGCTAAACGGCGGAAAAATCGTTCGAAACCTTGACACCGATCAACCAGCATTGTGCCATCTGCCGAGTGCGACCTTTTTACCCGATCTCTCGCGCACGTGCTCCCGTACACTCGTTCGAGCTCAACCCACGCTCGCGCGGCGCCTGCCCGGTTCATCCGAGCGTCACCGCGAGCCGCATCCGAAGCGGCTTGCGCATCGTCCGGCGGGCGTCTGGAGACCATCCGATGAACACCGCTCCTTCCGGCCCATTCTTCCCTTCGGCGGATTCGCTGTTCCGCCCTGACCTGCTCGCCAAATACAGCGCAAACGGCCCGCGCTACACGTCCTATCCGACCGCCCTTCAGTTCCGCGACGACTTCCCGCTCGACGACTATCGCCGCGCCGCCGCCGACAAAGGCGCGACGGAAACTGACCTGTCGCTGTACTTCCACATTCCGTTTTGCGACACCGTCTGCTTCTACTGCGGCTGCAACAAGGTCGTGACGAAGAACCGCGCGCGCTCGGCGCCGTATCTCGCGCGCCTCAAGCGCGAGATCGCGTTGCAGGCGTCGCTGTTCGATACCGCGCGGCCCGTGTCGCAACTGCATTGGGGCGGCGGCACGCCGACGTTTCTGTCGCACGACGAAATGACCGAGCTGATGGCCACGACGCACGAGCACTTCCTGCTGCGCAGCGACGCCGAAGGCGAGTTCTCGATCGAAGTCGATCCGCGCGAAGCATCGCCGAAAACCATCGTGCATTTGCGCAATCTCGGCTTCAACCGGCTGAGCCTGGGCGTGCAGGACTTCGACCCCGTCGTGCAGCGCGCGATCAACCGCATCCAGCCGCTCGAGATGACAGCCAGCGTGATTTGCGCCGCGCGCGCAACGGGCTTTCATTCGATCGGCGTCGATCTGATCTACGGGCTGCCGTATCAGACGGTCAGGAGCTTCAGCAGGACGCTCGACACGATGCTCGAACTTGCGCCCGATCGGATCTCGGTGTTCGGCTACGCGCACATGCCGCAGCTCTTCAAGATGCAGCGGCAGATGGATGCATCCACGCTGCCCTCGCCTGCCGAGCGGCTTGCGCTGCTGCGGCTCGTGGTCGAGCGTCTGACGGGCGCGGGTTATGTCTACATCGGCATGGACCACTTCGCGCTGCCCACCGATGAGCTCGCGCGCGCTCAGGCGAGGCGCACGCTGCATCGGAATTTCCAGGGCTACAGCACGCGGGCCGAATGCGATCTGATCGGCTTCGGGGCGTCGTCGATCGGCAAAGTCGGCGATGTCTACGCGCAAAACGCGAAAGACCTGACGGGCTACGCGTCAGCAATCGACAAAGGCGAACTGGCGATCAAACGTGGCGTGCGCCTCACCGCCGACGACCGGCTGCGCCGCGACATCATCACGCAACTGATGTGCAATCTCGAACTGCGCTTCGACGAGTTCGAAGCGGCATACGGCATCCGCTTTCCTGACGCATTTGCGCCGGAACTGGAGCGCCTGCGCGCCTTCGAGGACGACGGGCTAGTGAAAATCGGCGCAGGGCGGCTCGATGTGCAGCTTGCCGGGCGGATGCTCGTGCGCAACATCGCGATGGTGTTCGACCGCTATCTCGGCCAGCAGGCGATGCAACGCTTTTCGCGGACGGTCTAGCCGCAACGACGGGCCAACTTGCCCGTCGGGAGGTTTTCCGCCATAATCTGCGTCTTCGCCTGGCGTCAAAGCCGGACGAGACAGCCTGCAAAGGCCGCAACGCAAGCCCAGGTGGTGAAACAGGTAGACGCAGGGGACTCAAAATCCCCCGCCGCAAGGCGTGCCGGTTCGAGTCCGGCCCTGGGCACCAGAATTCAGCTTCACACGAACCCGCGTTCATCGTTAGATGCCGCGGGTTTTGTGTTTTCTGGCCGCGCACCATGCGCGTAAAAAAGCCGGATCGCCTTACGGCCAATCCGGCGTCTGTTCCATCGACAGTGTCAGAAATGCGGCGCGCTTCAGCGCCCGCCCGCCACCCCAGCCAACTGATGCGCAGCCGCGCGCCGGCGCTTCACGACATAGCCAACCCACATCACGAAGAGCCACACGGGCACCAGCAGCACCGACACGTTGAGTCCTGGCGTCATCGCGAGAATGACGAGGATCATTGCCATGAACGCAAGACAGATCCAGTTGCCGACCGGGAACCACAGCGACTTGAATACAAGCGTCTCACCCTGCGCAAGCATCGCGCGACGCGACTTCAGATGTGTGAGGCTGATCAGCGACCAGTTCAGCACCAGCGCGGCGACCACCAGCGCCATCAGCACGTCGAGCGCCTTCGCGGGAATCAGGTAATTGATGATCACGCAAGCGAACGTCGCAACCGCCGACAGGCCGATCGCCATGTACGGCACGCCGCGTCGGTCGACCCTGAGCAACGCGCGCGGCGCATTGCCCTGCTCGGCGAGGCCGTACAGCATGCGGCTATTCGCATAGACGCCGCTGTTGTACACCGACAATGCCGCCGTCAACACGACCACATTAAGCACATTCGCCGTCAAACCCGCGCCGATCTGCGAAAAGATCATCACGAACGGGCTGCCGCCTTCCGCCACCTGATTCCACGGATACAGCGACAGCAGCACGACCAGCGAGCAGATGTAGAAAATCAGAATCCGGTAGATCACCTGATTCACGGCCTTCGGAATGCTTTTCTGCGGATTGTCCGCTTCGGCGGCCGTGATGCCGATCAGTTCCAGCCCGCCGAACGAGAACATGATCACGGCAAGCATCATGAACAGGCCGTGGAAACCGTACGGGAAGAAACCTCCCTTGCTCCACAAGTTCGAGATCGACGCCTGCGGACCGCCATGCCCGCTCACCAGCAGATAGCCGCCGAATACGATCATGCCGATCACGGCCACGACCTTGATGATCGCGAACCAGAACTCGGTCTCGCCGTACGCCTTCACGTTCGTGAGGTTGATCGCGTTGACGATGACGAAGCACACGAGCGCCGACACCCACGCCGGCACCTCCGGCCACCAGAAGTGCACATAGGTGCCGACGGCCGTCAGTTCGGCCATGCTGACGAGCACATACAGCACCCAGTAGTTCCAGCCTGAAAGGAAGCCGGGGAAATCACCCCAGTACTTGTACGCGAAGTGGCTGAACGAGCCAGCAACGGGTTCCTGCGCCACCATTTCGCCGAGCTGCCGCATGA
This sequence comes from Paraburkholderia sp. PGU19, assembly GCF_013426915.1. Taxonomy (GTDB): domain Bacteria; phylum Pseudomonadota; class Gammaproteobacteria; order Burkholderiales; family Burkholderiaceae; genus Paraburkholderia. The sequence goes on along the minus strand of NZ_AP023179.1, from coordinate 818,564 downwards.
TCAGAAACGCGATGAAACCGCCAATCGCGTAGCCCAGAATCATCGACGGTCCCGCCGACTTCAATACGCCCGCCGATCCGAGAAAAAGGCCCGTGCCGATTGCGCCGCCCAGCGCGATCAGCTGGATATGCCGGTTCTTCAGGCCGCGCTTCAGGCCGTCATGCTGCTGTCCGTTGCTCAAGATGTCTCACTCCACTGCATTGAATACGCACTGCCCGGGCAAAACCCGCCCGGAAAAACCGTAAATTGTACCCTTCGACGTAGTGACCACCTATTGGGCTGGCGCGTCGTGCCTGCATCGGCACCGTCGCAATAGATTTCCACGCAACCGCCAAACCGTTGCGCAACGTGTCCGAAAACTCCGTGGGATAGCGGTTGTCACCCTGGCCCGCGTTCGGTATGTTCGCAGAATCCCGTCCAGCCGATGGAGTCGCCATGTCGCCGAAACATCTGCTCTATGCCGTTCTCCTTGGCGCCTGCGTCGCCACAACCGGCGTGTTCGCGCAGACGGGACAACCCGCGCCACAGCCTGCGCCAGCGGCAGAACCGGCGGATGCACCGCCGCCTCCGCCTGAGCCTGCCGCCGCCGAGCCCGCACCGCCGCCAGCAGCGGCTCCAGCGCCCGCTCCCCGCCCCGCCGCCGCTGCCGCTGCCGCGCCGCCGAGCGGCCCGGTGCGGAACATCGTGCTCGTGCACGGCGCGTTCGTCGACGGATCGAGCTGGAACGGCGTGATTGAGCGATTGCAGAAGAAAGGCTATCGGGTCGCGTCGGTGCAGATTCCGCTGACGTCGCTGGCCGACGACCTCGCCGCGACGAAACGGGTGCTCGCTCAACTATCCGGTCCGACCGTGCTGGTCGGGCATTCGTGGGGCGGCGTCGTGATTACGGAGGCCGGCTCGGGACCGGACGCGTCGAAGGTGGTTGGCCTCGTCTACGTCGCGGCGATCGCGCCGGACGTCGGGGAGTCCGCCGTCGATATTCTCAAGCGCGGCCCGCAGATGCCTGCCGGCTCGGCAATGGTCCAGGACAGCACCGGCTTTCTGTGGCTCGATCCCGCGCGCTACCACAGCGATTTCGCCGCCGACGTGCCCGAAACCCTGACCCGCGTGCTCGTCGCCGCGCAGCAGCCGATCGCGGCCAAAGCCTTCGAGGAACACGCGACGCAAGCCGCGTGGCGCTACAAGCCGTCGTTTTACATCGTGACGTCGCGCGACCGCGCCGTGTCGCCGGAAATCCAGCGCTGGATGGCGCATCGGATCGGCGCGACGATCGTCGAGACGCCTTCGAGCCATCTGGTGCCCGTCGCGCATGCCGGTGCGACGGCGGATGCGATCGACCGCGCAGCGAAGGAGTTCGGCAAGGAATGACGGCCGTGCCGGGCGGGCGGTGCGTGCGGCTTCACGGCGACAGCGCCGCGCCGCCGTCCGGAATCCGCGCGAGCCGCGCCGCCGGTGAAATCACGATGATCCACGCCTGCACCGCAAAGCCGAGCGCGGCCGCGACGAGACAGGCATCCATGCCGAAGCGCGCGCTGATCGCCGCGCCGAGCAGCGCGCCCACGGGCCGCGCGCCATAGGTCGCCGTGCTGTTGAGCGCCGACACGCGGCCCATCATGCCGGCGGGCGTGATCGCCTGACGCAGCGTCGTCGAGCCGACCGTCCAGAGAATCGGCCCCGCGCCCATCAGGAAGAAGCTCGCCGCCGCGAGCCAGAACGACGGCACGGCAAGCGTCGCCACCATCACAAGCGAAGCGGCCAGTCCGCAAAACGGCCCGACGAGCAACATGCGCCCGAACGTCATCCGCCGCGCGACGGAAGACGCCGCGAGCGCGCCGCACACCATGCCGATGCCGAACGCGCCCAACGTCGCGCCAATGGCCGACGCGCTCAAACCCAGCCGATGCACCGCATAAGGCACGTACACGGCTTGCAGCGTGAAAAAGCCGATGTTGAAGAATACGGCCGTCGCGAGCATCGGGCGTAGCAATGCGTCGCCGAACACGAAGCGCGCGCCGTCGCGCAGTTCGACCATGAAATGGCGCGTCGCCGTCGTCGCGCGCGGCGGTTCGCGCAGGCCGGCCAGCAACGCGGCCGCGAGCGTCGACAGCGCCGCCGCGCATCCGTAAGCCCAACCCGCGCCGATCCAGCCGACCAGCAGCCCGCCGAGCGCCGGCCCCGCCGAATACGCGACGCTGCGCGCCAGCTCGATGCGTCCATTCGCGACGGGAAGCACAGCGCGCGAAACCAGCGAAGGCACGAGCGCCGGAGCGGCAACGCTGTACGCCACCGTGCCCGTCGCGCCGAGAAAGCCGAGCACAGCGAGCAACGGCAGCGTCAACGCATGCGCCAGCACGAGCAGCAGCACGCTCGCCATCGCCAGCGCGCGCACGCCTTCCGAAACCGCCATCAGCGCGCGGCGCGAGCGGCGGTCGGCGTAGACGCCGAGCGGTATCGACAGCAGCAGGAACGGCAAGGTCTGCGCGGTTTGCAGCAGCCCGGTATCGCGCGCGGTCGCGCCGAGCGTGAATACGGCGACGAGCGGCGCGGCGGCAAGGCTGATCTGCTCGGCGGATTGCGCGATCAGGTTCGACCACGCAAGTTGCTGGAACGGCGCGGGCAATGGCGCGCGGGACGTGGAAAACGGCAAGGGAAAGCGCATCGGCAGCCTCCGTGACGCGATGACGAAAAACCCATCGTCACGGTTTCAGCCCGTCGTTACGCTCCGCTTCTTGCTCTGTGATTTCATCAGACAACGACGTGAAGCACACGCGCGTCAAGGCGCATACGACGACGCCATTCCGCTTTCCAGCCCGTGATCGAGCGTCGTGCGGATCAGCGCAAGGCCGCGCGCGAGCGCATCGAGCGAGACAGCGCCGCTCATGCACACGCGGATCGCGTGCGGCGCCGCGTTGCGGCCGATCACGAAGCTGTCGGCCGTTTTCACGAGCACGCCTTCCTGGCGCAGCGCCGCCGCGAATTCCGCCGCGCGCCACGGCTCGGGCAGCGGCAGCCACAGGTGCGAGCTGGTTGGCGCGTGCCGGTACGTGACGCCTTCGAGCGCTTCGTTCGCGGTCGCGTGTTCGGCATCGATGCGCGCGCGCTGCAATGCGTTGAGCCGGTCCATCTCGCCGCTTTCGATCCAGCGCGACACGATCTCGGCCATCAGCGGCGCCGTCATCCAGCAGTCGCTGCGGATCACGGCGGCGATCTTCGAGCACCACGCGCTCGGCGCCTGCAGATAGCCGACCCGCAAGCCCGGCGCAACCGACTTCGACAGCCCTGCGATCAGGAACGCCTGTTCCGGCATGCGCACGGCGAGTGGCTCGGGCGGCGCTTCCATCAGCATCGCGGGAACGATGTCCTCGATCAGCAGCACGCTGTGACGCAGCAGGATTTCCGCGACGGCGTCGCGCCGTTGCTCCGACATGGTCGCCGTGGTCGGATTGTGGATGGTCGGCACGCAGAAGATCGCGCGCGGATGCAGCGACTTGCACGCGAGTTCCAGCGCGGCGGGCACCAGCCCTTCCTGATCGATTTCCACGCCCACCAGGTGCAGCCGGAGTTGCCGCGCGAGCGCGATGATGCCCGGATAGCTGACCACCTCAGCCAGCACGGTGTCTCCGGGACGCGTGACGGCACGCAGCACCGACGCGAGCGCATGCTGCGCGCCCTGCGTGACGAGCACGCGCGCGGCGCTCGCCGGACTGCCCGCGCGGCCAAGCCACGCGGCGCCCGCCAGCCGATGGCGCATCGAACCGGCTTCGGGCGCGTATTGCAGCAGTTCCGCCGCGAGGCGCTGGTCGGTGGCGATCTCGGCGAGCGTGGTGGAGAGCGCAGCCGCCTCTTCCGTCGATTGCGGCACGTTCTGGCCGAGATCGATCAGTGGCGGCGCGCTGGCCGCGCCGGGACGCAGCGCCGCGTAGCCATTGGAAGCAGGCGGCAACTCGCGCGAGCGCGCCTGCGCCACATACGTGCCGTCGCCGACGCGCGCATTCGCGAGGCCCTGGCGCTCCAGTTCGGCGTAGGCGCGGCTGATCGTGCCCGTCGTCACCTTCAGCTCGCTGGCAAGCGAACGATGCGGTGGCAGCTTCTCGCCGGCGGGCAACTGCCCGTTGAGGATGGCCTGCGCGAAAGCACGCGCAATCACCTGATATTTCGGTTCGCTGCCCGCCTCGATTCTTGGCAGCCAGGCATTCATCGCCATGATGCGACGGTCTCCGGAAATTCGTTGAGTTGTGTCATTCGGATGATACGCAACGCATATCCCAAAATTGGATGCAGTCATTTACTTTAATTGAAGCGATTGAGTTGCCTGCGTCACCTTCATAGCATGGCGTCATTCTTATCCCATTCGAAACGCATTGCGCATCACATTGAATGCCGCACTGCATCAATTCAGGAGGAGACGCCTGATGGATCCTGAAACAAGCGAGGCCGTGAGCCGGACCGCGCAAACGGCCCGCATCACCCGGATCGAAGTAACGCACCATCAACTGGTGCTCGACCCGCCCTTCCCCGCCTCTTGGGATAGCCAGCCGCGCCGCAAATTTCCCGCGACGATCGTGCGCGTTCACGACGACGCCGGCCGCGTCGGCATCGGCTCCGGCGACGCGATGTACGGCTTCGCCGACTATCAGCATCTGTTCATCGGCACCGATCCGCTCGACCTCGCGCGCCACAGCGCCGTGCTCGACAACATCGGTTTTCACGCTGGCCGTCCGTGGCCGCTCGATATCGCGCTGTGGGATCTCGCCGGGAAAATCCGCGGCGAAGCGTGCTGGCGGATGGCCGGCGGACGCAGCAACCGGATTCGCGCGTACGCATCGAGCGGCGTGCACCGCCGCCCCGACGAGATGGCCCGCATGGCGCTGCATGTCGCCGAACGCGGCTTTCCGGCGCTCAAGATCCGCTTCGGACGTCCGCAACTGCAAGACGATTTCGCTGTGCTCGCCGCCGTGCGCGAAGCCGTCGCCGACCGGCTCGAACTGATGGTCGATTGCAATCAGGGCTGGCGCATGCCGTGGGACACGGCCGCGCCGTGGACTTTCGACGAAGCGCTCGCCGTCGCCCGCCAACTGGAAAAACACCGCGTCTACTGGATGGAAGAGCCGCTGCATCGCGGCGATTACGACGGCATGGCGCGGCTGCGCGAGGCGGTATCGCCGGCATTGCGCATCGCCGGCGGCGAGATGACGCGCGAGCGCTACGAGTTCGATCAACTGCTCGCAGGCGATTGCCTCGATGTGTTCCAGCCGGACGTCGCGTGCTCGCTCGGCATGGAAGGGCTGCGCAAGCTCGCGCAAGCCGTCGAGGCGCACGGCAAGGTTTTCACGCCGCACACGTGGGGCAACGGCATCGGCCTCGCCGCGAACCTGCATCTGACGGCGGGCGCCGCGAGCGCGCCGTTCATCGAATTTCCGTACGACCCGCCCGAATGGTCGATCGAGCGCCGCGACTTCATGCTGAAGAACCCGATCGATATCGACAGCGAAGGCTGGATCACGCTGTCCGATTCGCCGGGCCTCGGTCTTTCGATCGACGAAGACATCCTCGCCGCGACGCTCAGTTCCAGTAGCACATACGGCTGACGCCTCGGCCCGAAAGGCGCTCGACGACAGCGCCAACTATCCAATCACAATCGGAGACACACCATGCAGATCAGATCCCTGATGCGCGCCGCCACGGTCGCGCTCGCCGCCAGCGCGTTATGGCCCGCCGCCGCTCACGCCGGCACCTGGTGCTCGGCGGGGAAACCCGTGCGCTTTGCGGGCGTCACGTGGGAAAGCGGCTCGTTCACGTCGGAAGTGCTGCGCTTCATCACCGAAAAAGGCTACGGCTGCAAGACGGACACGATTCCCGGCAACACGGCCGCAACGGAAACGGCGCTGTCGCGCGACGATCTGCAAGTGTGGTCCGAACAGTGGACGGGCCGCTCGGAGATCATCGCGAAAGCGGTCGCCGACGGCCACGTGAAGCTGCTCGGCGACACGCTGCCGGGCGGCACGAATGAAGGCTGGTTCGTGCCCGAGTACGTGGTGAAGGGTGACGCGAAGCGCAACATCAAACCCGTCGCGCCGAACCTCGTGTCCGTGACCGATCTGCCGAAGTACAAAGGCGTGTTCGAAGACGACGAAGAGCCGGGCAAAGGCCGCTTCCTCAACTGCCCGTCGGGCTGGGACTGCGAGCGCGTGAACCGGCGTCTGTTGAAGACGCTGAATCTCGACGATTCGTACACCGACTTCCGCCCCGGCACGGGCGCGGCGCTCGATGCCGCAATCGAATCGGCGTATCAGCGCGGCAAGCCTATCCTTTTCTACTACTGGGAACCCGCAGCGCTGATGGCGAAGTACAAGTTCGTCCAGCTGAAGATGCCTGCGTTCAACCAGAAGTGCTGGGACACACTGCGCGCGGATAACAGCACATCGCAATGCGCGTCGTCGTATCTCGTGTCGCATCTGAAGGTTGGCGTATCGACGCCGTTCTATCAGGCCGAGCCGCAGTTGATGGACACCTATTCGAAGGTCAGCTTCCCGATGGACTTCCTCAACAAGACCATCCTCGAAATGACGAGCAAGAAAATCGACGGCCCGACGATGGCGAAACAGTTCCTGCGCGATCACCCGGACATGTGGAAGGCATGGGTGCCGACCGACGTCGCGCAAAAGGTTCAAGCCGCGCTGGCGACCTGATCTCGACACCGACGCGTCATGACGCACCGGAGGGTTTCAACATGAATTCGATCTTTCTGCATCTGTCGATTGCCGACTGGGTGAACGACCATGTGCAATCGTTCGTCGCCGCGTACGGCGACAGCTTTCACGACTTCAGCACCGCGCTCTTGCGCTACGTGCTGGTCCCACTTGAAGGCGTGCTGCGCGCGACACCGCCATGGGCGATCCTGATCGCCGTCGGACTGCTGACGCTGAACGCGACGCGGCGCATCGGCATCGCGGGCTTCTTCGTGCTGCTGCTGTATGTGATCGGCTGCTTCGGTCTGTGGGACAAGCTGATGCAGACGCTCGCGCTGATGCTGGTCGCGACCGTCCTGTCCGTCGTGCTCGGCGTGCCGCTCGGCATCTGGGCGTCGCGCAGCCCGTGGATGCGGCGCGTGCTGCTGCCCGTGCTCGACATCATGCAGACGCTGCCGAGTTTCGTGTATCTGATCCCCGTGCTGATGCTGTTCGGCCTCGGCAAGGTGCCCGCGATTCTCGCGACGATCATCTACGCGCTGCCGCCGCTGATCCGCCTGACCGATCTCGGCATCCGGCATGTGGATGCGGATGTCGTCGAAGCGGCGCGCGCGTTCGGTACGACGCGCTGGCAGTTGCTCGTCAACGTGCAGTTGCCGCTCGCGCGGCCCAGCATCATGGCGGGTATCAACCAGACGACGATGATGGCGCTGTCGATGGTCGTGATCGCGTCGATGATCGGTTCGCGCGGACTCGGCGAAGACGTGCTCGCCGGCATCCAGACGCTCGATATCGGCAAGGGCATGCAGGCGGGCATCGCGATCGTGATTCTGGCCATCGTGATCGACCGTATCAGCCAGGGCTACGGGCAGGACCGCCGCACGCGCAAGCTCGTCGCGCAGCGCCGCAGGGCGAAGGCGGCGTCACGCGTGCCGTATCGGAATGCAGGCGCCCCGCGTGACGACGAAGCAACGGCAACGGGCAACGAAAACGCAACGCAGAGCGGCCTCGAAACCCGCACGGCGGATTGACGGAGGGCACGGACATGTCATCGATCGAAGTGAAGAACGTGTACAAGCTCTTTGGCCCGGAAGCCGGTCATCGGCGCGTGCTCGAACTTTTGAAAAGCGGCAGGAGCAAGGCCGAAGTACTCGTACAAACGGGCTGCAACGTCGGCCTGAACAACGTGAGCCTGCATATCGGCTCGGGTGAAATCTACGTGATCATGGGGCTGTCGGGCTCGGGCAAATCGACGCTCGTGCGCCACTTCAACCGGCTGATCGAGCCGACGGCGGGCGAGATCGTGATCGACGGTTCGGACGTCATCAAGCTCGATCCGCATGGGCTGCGCGAGCTGCGCCGCTACAAGGTGAGCATGGTGTTCCAGAACTTCGGCCTGCTGCCGCATCAGACCGTGCTCGACAACACCGCGTATGCGCTGCGCACGCGCGGCGAAAGCAAGGCGGAAGCGAACGAGAAGGCGCGCATGTGGCTCGGCAAGGTCGGGCTCGACGGGTACGGCGATCACTATCCGGATGAACTGTCGGGTGGCATGCGTCAGCGCGTGGGTCTCGCACGCGCGCTCGCCGCCGATACCGACGTGCTGCTGATGGATGAAGCGTTCTCCGCGCTCGATCCGCTGATCCGCACGGAAATGCAGGACCAGCTTCTGCAACTGCAAGCGACGCTCAACAAGACCATCGTGTTCATCACGCACGATCTGGACGAAGCGCTGCGCATCGGCAACCGCATCGCGATTCTGCGCGACGGCACGCTGGTGCAGGAAGGCACGCCGAACGAAATCCTCACGAAGCCCGCCGACGACTACGTTGCGCGGTTCGTCGAGCGGCGCTCGGGCGCGCACTAAGCGCTCTTGCGCTGACACGGGCGGAGCAACGCAAGGCGGCGGGTAAAATGCAGGCGATGACGGCGTCCTTCATCACGAAGGACGCCGTCGACGTTTGATGCATCGCTAGTCGTCTGTGCCCTTCTGCCCGCTCCAATGAATCTCGAAAGCGTTCTCTTTTCCCAAGGTTTCGGTTCGCGCCGCCAGTGCCGCGCGATGATCGCGGATGGCCGCGTGTCGGTCGGCGGCACGACGCTCGCCGATCCCGACGCCAACGTCGATACGAATGCGCTGGCGTTCGAAGTCGACGGCACGGCGTGGCCTTACCGGGAGCGCGCTTACATCGCGCTCAACAAGCCTGCGGGATATGAATGCTCGCGCGACCCGCAGCATCATCTGAGCGTGTTCAATCTGTTGCCCGCGCAGTTCGCGACGCGCGGCGTCCAGTGCGTTGGACGGCTCGATCAGGACACGACGGGCCTGCTGCTGCTCTCCGACGATGGCCAGTTCGTTCACGCGTACACGTCGCCGAAACGCAAGGTGCCGAAGATCTATCTCGCGACGACCCGTCATCCACTCGACGACGCGCAACTCGCCGCGTTGCGCGAAGGCGTGCTGCTGCACGGCGAAGCGAAGCCGATCGCGGCCGTCGCCGCTCATGCGCGCGGTGACCACGCGCTGGAACTCACCGTGCTGGAAGGCAAATACCATCAGGTGAAGCGGATGGTCGCGGCGGCGGGCAACCGTGTGGAGGCGCTGCATCGCGAGCGGGTCGGCGGGCTGGCGTTGCCCGCTTCGCTGGCCGAAGGCGCGTGGCAATGGCTCGATGAAGCCGACCTGGGCGCACTACGGAACGGGTAAACGATCAATGCCCGCCCGCATCGTTTCAAGTCATTGAGACTACGTGGGATTCCGAACAAAACCGCTACAAAAACCTTGCAGAGCGCTGCGACGCAGCATGCTTGCTCCGAACGCCCGTCCTATACTCGGATCAACAACGATTACAAAGCTGGCAAGGAGGCGCCATGGTCATTTACGGCAACCTGCCGGTTTCATACGCGATGATCGCGTTCATCGCGCTCGGACTTTTGCTGATTGGCGGCGTGCTGGCCGTCATGCATCGTCGGCACAGGTACGAGCCGAATCTGCTCGCCGCGCTGATCGGCGCGTTCTGCTGCTTCCTGTTGCTGGAAGCGCTACCTGCCCTCACCTGATCGCTGCGCTTTCCGTCACGGCTTGTCTGTGCGCGGTTGCGTGCGGCTATGGCTCGCGACCGTGTCGAGAAGGTCGTCGACGCTCGGATAGCGCAGTCTGAAGCGCAACTCGCGCTTCAGACGCGTGTTGACGAGCCGCCGCGACTCGCGCATGAACGACAGCATCATCTCGCCGAGCTGCTGTTCCGCTTCGTCGCGCGCGATACGCGGCGCACGCTCGATGCCGAATGCGTCCGCCACGCGGTCGAAGTACTCACCCATTTTCAGCGTCGTGTCGTCGGATGCGTGGATCACGCGTGACGGACGACCGTGCGTCGACATGCGCAGCAGGATCGCGGCGAGATCGTCGGCGTGGATGTGATTGGTGTAGACGTCGTCGGCATCGACGAGCGCCGGGGTGCGTTTTTCCAGCCGCGCGAGCGGCAGCCGGTTGCCCGCGTAGATGCCCGGGATACGTGCGATGCTCGCCGTGATCACACGCCGCGCAGCCGCGCGCCGCAATTGCGTCTCCGCCGACACGCGGCGCTTCGCGCGCTCGTTGGCGGGCGCGACAGGACGCGTTTCGTCGAGCCACGCGCCGCCGCAGTCGCCGTAGACGCCGGTCGTGCTCGCATAGACGACACGCGAACGCCGGCTCGGCCGATGCCCGGCCCGCGAAGCCGGGTACCCCCCGTCGGGTACAATACTGGATGTTTTGCGTGCACGAATGCCGTGCTGTGCGCGCCGCAGGCGCCCCGTCGCAAGATGACGGGCACGCCGGACACGCGGCGCAGTCAGCGTGGCGATCAGCGCGCGCGTGCGCGTGTCGGCCTCGCCTGTTCGTTGCGGAGGCGCGAGATGCAGGACAGTCGGCGCGAGATGGGCAAGACGAGCAAGGCTCGCGCGCACGTCGAGATCGCCGACGATGGGCGTGACGCCCGCCGCGCGCAGTTCGTCGCGGCGCTCCGCGTGGCTGGTGAGCGCATAAAGACGCGCGCGTCCCTGCAGTTGCCGCACGCAGCGCATGCCGACATCGCCGCAACCGACGATCAGCACGCGCGGTCTGCGCAATTTTCGTGTCGCTTTCATCGTGGACGCATTGTAGCCGCGATCCACGACACGCATTGGTTACCGACTTTCTGTATTCGAAGACTGAACGACTTATGGCATTCAACGTAACGCTCCGGCAAAGCGGCCGGCAGTTTCAGGTGGAACCCGATGAACCCGTGCTGACAGCCGCCCTTCGCCAGGGCATCGGCCTGCCGTACGGCTGCAAGAACGGCGCATGCGGCTCGTGCAAGGGCGCGGTCGTCGGCGGCGAGGTCGAGCAGCGCGCGCATTCGTCGTCGGCGCTGTCGAACGACGAGAAGACACGCGGCCTGGCGCTGTTGTGTTGCGCAACTGCGTGCACGGACCTCGAGATCGACATCCGCGAAGTGACGGGCATCGGCGACGTGCAGATCAAGAAGCTGCCGTGCCGCGTGAACGCGATCGAGCGCAAGGCCGACGACGTCGTCGTGCTGAAGCTGCAACTGCCCGCGAATGAGCGCCTGCAATATATGGCGGGCCAGTACCTCGAATTCATCCTGAAGGACGGCAAGCGCCGCAGCTATTCGATGGCGAGCGCGCCGCATGCGGACGGTCCCGTCGAACTGCATATCCGCCACATGCCGGGCGGCGCGTTCACGGATCACGTCTTCAACACGATGAAGGAGCGCGACATCCTGCGCTTCGAGGCGCCGCTCGGCACGTTCTTCCTGCGCGAAGAGTCGGACAAGCCGATCGTGCTGCTCGCGTCGGGCACGGGCTTCGCGCCGCTGAAGGCGATCGTCGAGCATGCCGTGTTCAAGAACATCACGCGTCCGATGACACTCTATTGGGGCGCGCGCCGCAAGAAAGACCTGTACATGATGGAACTTGCCGAGCAATGGGCGCGCGAGATTCCGAACTTCAAGTTCGTGCCGGTTCTCTCGGAACCGGATGCGGACGACGCATGGACGGGCCGCGTGGGCTTCGTTCATCGGGCCGTCATCGAAGATCTGCCAGACTTGTCGGCGTATCAGGTGTATGCGTGCGGCGCACCTGTGATGGTCGAGTCGGCACAGCGCGATTTCACGCAGCATCATCGCCTGCCGGAAGACGAGTTCTACGCGGATTCGTTCACGAGCGCAGCCGATCTCGCGAACCCCGTCTGATCGTTGCGCAAGCACGCTTCAGCTCTGAGAAACGGCCGGCAGTGCGTAAAAACATGCAAATTGCAGGTTTACACGGGCGCCGGCATTGTCGTATTCTTTCGCGCATGAACCGCATCCAGTCCGAACTTCGACGTCGCCGCTCGCTGCTCCCTTAGGGGCGCCGCTGGCTTCGTCACGGATTCGCGCGAACAACGCGCAAGCAGTTCGAATCATGAAAGCCACGGCATGCCGTGGCTTTTTGTATTTCTGCCTTACCTGTCGCGCTTTTTTCTTTCCGTTGCTGGGCCATGTTGTCCGAGGCGGTTTTTCATCCCTGTTTGCCTGGAGCCTGTAGCCATGAACTTCAATGAGTATCCGATCGATTCGCTGATGTACATCACGAACCGGCCCGAAATCGTTTTCACGCACGGCAAGGGCTCGTGGCTCTACGACAACACCGGCAAGCGATATCTGGATTTCATTCAGGGCTGGGCCGTCAACAGCCTCGGCCATTGCAACGACGGCGTGATCGAAGCGCTCACGCAACAGGCGCGCACGCTGATCAACCCGTCGCCCGCGTTCTACAACGAACCGATGGCGAAGCTCGCGGGCCTGCTCACGCAGCATAGCTGCTTCGACAAGGTGTTCTTCACGAACAGCGGCGCCGAAGCGAATGAAGGCGCGATCAAGCTCGCGCGCAAGTACGGCAAGAAGTTCAAGAATGGAGCGTACGAAATCATCACGTTCGATCACAGCTTCCACGGCCGCACGATCGCGACAATGTCAGCGAGCGGCAAGCCGGGCTGGGACACGATCTATGCGCCGCAGGTGCCGGGCTTTCCGAAGGCTGATCTGAACGACATCGCGTCGGTCGAAAAGCTGATCACCGACAAGACCGTCGCCGTGATGCTCGAACCGATTCAGGGCGAAGGCGGTGTGCTTCCGGCGTCGCGCGAGTTCATGCAGCAGCTGCGCGAGCTGACGAAGAAGCACAACCTGCTGTTGATCGTCGATGAAGTGCAGAGCGGCTGCGGCCGTGCGGGCACGCTGTTCGCCTATGAGCTCTCGGGTATCGAGCCGGACGTGATGACGCTGGCGAAGGGCATCGGCAGCGGCGTGCCACTTGGTGCGCTGTTGTGCAAGAAGCATGTCGAGGTGTTCGAAGCGGGCGACCAGGGCGGCACGTACAACGGCAATCCGTTGATGACGGCAGCCGGCTATTCGGTGATCTCGCAGTTGACGGCGCCTGGCTTTCTCGATGGCGTGAAGGCGCGCGGCGAATATCTGCGTACGAAGCTGCTCGAACTGTCTGCCGAGCGCGGCTTCGAGGGCGAGCGTGGCGAAGGTCTGCTGCGTGCATTGCTGCTTGGGAAGGATATCGGCAACCAGATCGTCGAGAAGGCGCGTTTGATGCAGCCGGATGGGTTGTTGCTCAATGCCGCGCGTCCCAATTTGCTGCGTTTCATGCCCGCTTTGAATGTGACGACGGAAGAGATCGATCAGATGATGGCCATGCTGCGGTCGATTCTGGATACGCTGTGATTGGCGCGGCTTCCCTGTCGATCCGCGTGTTTGATGCGGCCGATACGGATGCCGTGATTGCGCTGTGGCTCGAAGCGTTTCCTGAGTATAAGGATGCGAGCCGGCCGCAGCGTGATCCGCATCTGTCGATCGCTAACAAGCTTGCGACGCAGCCTGAACTGTTCTTCGTTGCCGTGAAGGATGGGGGCATCGTTGGAACTGTGATGGCTGGGTATGATGGGCATCGGGGCTGGCTGTATTCGCTTGCTGTCGAGGCGGCGTCGAGGCGCCTTGGGATTGGGACTTTGCTCGTGCGGTATGCTGAAGCGGCGCTTGCCGCGCGCGGGTGTCCTAAGGTGAATCTGCAAGTGCTTAGCGCTAAAGCGGATGTGCAGGCTTTTTATGAGTCGCTTGGGTATGTTGCTGATGCTGTGATTAGTCTTGGGAAGCGGTTGGGGGCAGTGGCGTAGTTTTGGTTTTTTTGGCTTAGCCTTTGCGCTGGCATTTTCGCGTTTTGGCTTCGTGGTACGGTTGGGTTGGGTTGCTGGTGTTTTCGCTGGCATCCGCGATTCGTTAGCGTGCTTCACGCGTCGCCCCTGTGCGGGGCGACGCGTGAAGCTAGATAACAAATCGCGGATGCCAGCGAAAACGCCAAAACACCAAACCGGCCGCACCGTGATGCCAAAACGCCAATGCCAGCGCAAAGGCGAAGCCAAAAACCAAAAAACCCGACAAAACAAAAAAGGCCACACGCCTGAACGTGCAGCCCTTTAAAAAGAAAAACCCAACCGCGAGAATCACTCGCCGAGATACGCGGCCCGCACCTTAGGATCATCAAGCATCTGCTTGGCGTCGCCAGACATGGTGACCGTCCCGGAATCCATCACATACCCGCGATCCGCGGCCTGCAGTGCAAGCCGAGCATTCTGCTCAACCAGCATGACAGTGATGCCTTCCTTGGAAATCTCGCGCACGACTTCAAAGATCTTCTCGACCATGATCGGCGACAGACCCATCGACGGCTCGTCGAGCAGCAGCAGCTTCGGCTTCGAGATAACGGCACGCGCCATCGCCAGCATCTGCTGTTCACCGCCAGACAACGTACCGGCCAACTGCGTCGCACGTTCCTTCAGACGCGGAAAGAACCCGAACATCCGCTCGACGTCCTTCTTGATGCCTTCCGTATCGCTACGCAGATAAGCACCCATCTGCATGTTCTCGACGATCGACATGCGCGCGAAGATCCCGCGCCCTTCCGGCACCATCGCGAGGCCGCGCTTCAAAAGCTCATGCGGCGGCACGCCCTTGATCGACTGGCCCATGTACTCGATATCACCAGCCGAATAAGGCTTCAGGCCAGTAATAGCCTTCATGGTCGTCGTCTTGCCCGCGCCATTGGCGCCGATCAGCGTGACGAGTTCGCCCTGCGCGATCTCCAGGTCAACACCCTTGACGGCCTGAATGCCGCCGTAGTTGACCTGCAGGCCCTTGATTTTCAACATTGCCGTAGCCATCAGTGGACCCCCGCACCCAGATAAGCCTCGATCACCTTCGGGTCCTTCTGCACGTCGTGCGGCAGACCTTCAGCGATCACCTTGCCATAGTCGAGCACTGTCATCCGGTTGCACAGGCCCATCACCAGTTTCACGTCGTGCTCGATCAGCAGGATCGTCTTGCCGTCCGCGCGGATCTTGTCGAGCAGTTTCGTCAGCTCGACCTTCTCCGTTGCGTTCATGCCGGCAGCCGGTTCGTCCAGTGCGAGCAGCTTCGGATCGGTCGCCAGTGCGCGGGCGATTTCCAGACGGCGCTGGTGACCGTACGACAGGTTGCGCGACGTGTAGTCCGCGTATTGCAGCACGCCGACGTATTCGAGCAGTTCCAGCGCGCGTTCCTTGATCTCGCGCTCTTCCTTGCGCTCAGCCGGTGTCTGGAACACAGCGCCCAGCAGACCGTGCTTCGTGCGCACGTGGCGGCCGACCATCACGTTTTCCAGCGCAGTCATGCCGCCGAACAGACGGATGTTCTGGAACGTCCGCGCAATGCCTGCCTTCGCCACCTGATACACAGCCGTCGGCGTGTACGGCGTGCCGTCGAGCTTGAATTCGCCCGAGTCCGGCGTGTAGAGACCAGTAATCACGTTGAAGAACGTGGTCTTGCCAGCGCCGTTCGGGCCGATCAGACCGTAGATCGTGCCTTCCTCGATCTGAAGGCCCACGTCCGACAGCGCCTGCAAGCCACCAAAGCGCTTGTTCACGCCCTTCACGGACAGACGGATTTGCTTGTCACTCATGTTCTCTGCTCCCTGTCCTTAAGCACGCACCGGCTTCTTGTTGCTGCGCTTGGCAATCTTCGCGATCTTGTCCTCGTGCTTCGGTGACGGCCACAGGCCTTCCGAGCGGTACAGCATGATCAGCACCATCGCGAGTGCGTAGACGAGCTGACGGATCACTTCCGTGTCGACGACTTCGTGACCGAAGATCAGGTGTTGCAGCGGACCCATCGTGGAGCGCAGGAACTCCGGCAGCACGGCGAGCAGCACCGCGCCGAGAATCACGCCCGGAATGTGGCCCATGCCGCCCAGCACCACGGCCGCCAGCACGACGATCGATTCCGGCAGCGTGAACGATTCCGGCGACACGAAGCCCTGGAACATGCCGAACATCGAGCCCGACAGGCCGCCAAACGACGCGCCCATCGCGAACGCAAGCAGCTTCACGTCACGGGTGTTGATGCCCATCGCCTTCGCGGCAATTTCGTCTTCGCGGATGGCGGCCCAGGCGCGGCCGATGCGCGAGTGCTGCAGACGCGTACACACCCAGATCACGAACAGCGCGCACAGCACGAACACGTAGTAGTACGAGTACACCGACGGGAACGTCAGGCCGAACAGCGAGTGCGTCTGCGAGAGACTGAAGTCGCCGACGTGGATCGGGTCGATGCCCGTGATGCCCTTCGGACCGTTGGTGATGTTGGCCGGACGATCGAGGTTGTTCAGGAAGATCCGGACGATTTCCCCGAAGCCCAACGTCACAATGGCAAGGTAGTCGCCACGCAGACGCAGCGTCGGCGCACCGAGAATCACACCGAAGAACGCAGCGACTGCCATTGCGCACGGCACGATGATCCAGAACGGCACGTGCAGCCCGCCCGGCGCGAGATGCGCGATCCATTCGAATTGCGACGACAGGTGCGGCGAACTCAACAATGCGGCCGTGTACGCGCCCACCGCGTAGAACGCGATGTAGCCCAGGTCCAGCAGGCCGGCGAAGCCGACCACTACGTTCAGGCCTAGCGCGAGCATCACATACAGCATCGCGAAGTCCAGAACGCGGACCCAGTAGTTGCCGCCAGCGGTCCCGATGATCATCGGCGCGGCGATCACGAACACGGCGGTGATGATGCCCACCACCAGCGTCTTCGTCATATTCCGTTCAGGGATGAGCGTCGTGGACGGCTCGATCGGTTGAATTGAGGTCATTGTGTTTGCTCCTTTCCCTTAGGCACGATCCGCGACACGTTCGCCAAGCAGGCCCGACGGACGGAACACCAGCACGATGATCAGCACGATGAACGCGAACACGTCCTGATAGTTACTGCCGAACACGCCACCCGTGAGGTTGCCGATGTAGCCGGCACCCAGCTGTTCGATCAGACCGAGAATCACGCCGCCGACCATTGCGCCCCCGAGGTTGCCGATACCGCCGAGCACCGCCGCCGTAAATGCCTTGAGGCCGGGAATGAAGCCCATATAGAAGTGCGCGTTGCCGTATTCCGACGCGATCATCACGCCCGCCAGCGCTGCGAGCGCCGAGCCGATCATGAAGGTCGCCGAGATCACGAAGTTCGGGTTCACGCCCATCAGCGAGGCAACGCCCGGGTTCTCGGCGATCGCGCGCATCGCGCGGCCGAGCTTCGTCTTGTGCACGAGGAGCAGCAGGCCTGCCATCACGAGGACCGCAACGACGATGATCACGATTTCAGTCATCGAGATCACGGCGCCCGGCGTCGTATCGGTGGCCTTGATCACGTTCAGCGGATCGGTCGGCAGGAGCTGCGGGAACGGCAGCGGGTTGCGCGACCAGATCATCATCGCGAGCGTCTGCAGC
Source organism: Paraburkholderia sp. PGU19 (assembly GCF_013426915.1). GTDB lineage: Bacteria > Pseudomonadota > Gammaproteobacteria > Burkholderiales > Burkholderiaceae > Paraburkholderia. The sequence continues at coordinate 801,035 of NZ_AP023179.1, read as the reverse complement.
AGGATCGACACGCCGATCGCGGTGATCAGCGGGGCGAGGCGCGGCGCCTTGCGCAGCGGCCGGTACGCAACCCGCTCGATCGTGTAGCCCACCACCGCGCAGACGACGGCCGCTATGACCAGCGCGATGCACAGCGTCGGTATGTTGCCGAGACCGGGGAAGTGGTTCTGCAACACGCCGATGGCCGAGAGCGCGACCATCGCGCCCACCATCAGCACGTCGCCGTGCGCAAAGTTGATGATGCCGAGAATGCCGTACACCATCGTGTAGCCCAGTGCGATGATGGCGTAGACGCTGCCAAGCACCAGTCCGTTGAGAACCTGCTGGATGAAAATATCCATTTAATGCTCCTTAGCCCGTGCGACTGGATTCGCGCTCTTCATCTGCGGTTGGCACGGATGCTTCACGCAAATCGCAACGGCACTGCGGGTACTGATGTAAAAGACCGGTAAGGGTTATCTTCGTCGAGCGTCTGTAGCCACTGGGTTGCAGCGGCCCGCGCGCTCGACGCGGATGCAAAAACGGCACCGTCGGATGGTCCGGTGCCGTCAGGCTGTACGTCCCGTCATTACATCTTCACGACGTCGAGGACCGCTTTCTTGCCGTCCTTGAAGTCATAAAGCGTAATCGCGCCTTCTTTCAGGTCGCCCTTGTTGTCGAATGCGATGTGACCGATTACACCTGTGTAGTCAGTCGAGGGCATCGCAGCGAGCACCTTGGGCGGCTCGATCGAATTGGCACGCTTCATTGCATCGACGATCACGTATACAGCGTCATACGTGAACGGCGCGTAAATCTGCACCGGCGTGTGGAAGCGTGCGTCGTACTTCTTTTCGAAGTCCGCTCCCCTTTCCATCTTCGAAAGCGCAAGTCCTGCTTCCGAACACACGAGGTTCTGAACGGCACTGCCCGCCAGTTCCCCCACCTTGTCGGTGCACACGCCGTCGCCGCCAAGGATTTTTGCCCTGATTCCGAGCGCCGCTGCCTGTTTCGTGAACGGCCCGCCCGTTGCATCCATGCCGCCGAACATGATGGCGTCCGGCTGGGCACTTTTAATCTTTGTGAGGATGGCCCGGAAATCCGTGGCCCGGTCATTGGTCGCCTCGCGCGCGACGATCTTTGCGCCGCCCGCTTCCGCCGTCTTCGCGAATTCGTCAGCAAGACCCTTGCCATACGCAGTCGCGTCGTCGACCACGGCGATCCGCTTCGCGCCGAGTGACTTCGTCGCGTAGTTCGCCAGCGCCGGACCTTGCTGCGCATCGGTCGCGACGACCCGGTAGGTCGTCTTGAAGCCTTGCTGCGTATAGGCCGGATTCGTCGAGGATGGCGATATCTGCACAATGCCCGCGTCGCTATATATCTTCGAGGCCGGAATCGACACACCCGAATTCAGGTGCCCGACTACGGCAACTACATGATCGTCCACCAGCTTCTGCGCGACCTGCGTGCCCGTTTTCGGATCGCCCGCATCGTCCTGCGCGTCGAGTTGCAGCTGGATCTTGCGGCCGTCGATGGTCAATCCCTGCGCGTTGATCTCTTCAATAGCGAGACGCGCCCCGTTTTCATTGTCCTTACCCAGATGTGCAATGCCGCCCGTCAATGGGGCCGCATGACCGATCTTCACGACAGTCACTTCGCTTGCGCTAGCCGCCGACACTGCCACCGCTGCCGACGCACTCTTGTCCGCTTCGCCTTCGTTCTTTTTGCTGCACGCGGTCAACATCGCAACCGCGGCCGCGATGGACACGGCACAAGCAAACTTGACTCGCATTAAATAGGTCTCCTGCGCCTTGCTAAATCTGGCGTTCCGAGGCGCTTGAGCCCTGAGAACGCGCGCATTGTAACTCCAATTTTGCGACGGGCAATATTGTTGGAGGCGCAGGGTTTTCCTGCATTGCAACCGTGCTGCGAGGCCCTCACCAGCCGATCATCGCAACCTGGTTGCGCCAGTTTTTCGTGCATCAGTTGCACCACTGCTGACGGCTTGCAGCATCAGATGTTGCAGAGATTTCGCTGCGAGCCCGATGCTGCGGACTTCGGCACATCTATCCGTCTCAGTATTATGTTAATCCTCAAATGCACCGTATTTGTGCGCTGGTCCGCGGACCAACGCAATTGTCTGGTGAAAAACGGGGCGCGATCGGCCTCATGCACCCAAATTACGCCCCGAAAAACAAAAAGAATGTTCGCCTCGACACCGTCCCTGGTTTGTTTTTCGGTGATGTGGCACCGTTTCTATGACGATTTCGAATGTGCGAAGGCAACAAAAAAGCGCGCCCGCGGCGCGCTTTTTTGGTTGGGGACAGGGTCTTCAGGCGGGCAAACCGAGCCCGCGCGGCAACGGAAACGCGATGTTTTCCTCGATGCCTTCCAGCGCGCGCACATTGCGCACGCCCAGATCGCGCAGACGGCCGATCACGGCCTGAGCCAGCGCTTCCGGCGCCGACGCGCCCGCCGTCACGCCGATGCGGCGCTTGTCGGCGACCCACGCGGGATCGATCTGATCCGGCGAGTCAACCATATACGAAGGTACGCCGAGCTTTTCGGCCAGTTCGCGCAGCCGGTTGGAGTTCGAGCTGTTCGGGCTGCCGACGACGATCACCACATCGCACTGAGGGGCCATGAACTTGACGGCGTCCTGGCGGTTTTGCGTCGCGTAGCAGATGTCCTGCTTCTTCGGTTCCTTGACGTTGGGGTACTTCGCCTTCAGCGCGGCAATGATCTGCGCGGCGTCATCCACGGACAGCGTGGTTTGTGTCACGTACGCGATGCGGTCGGGGTCGGCGAGCTGCAGCGCCTGCACGTCCTCGATATCTTCGACGAGATACATGCCCTCGGCCGTCTGTCCCATCGTGCCTTCCACTTCGGGGTGACCCTTGTGGCCGATCATGATGATGTCGAAGCCTTCGGCGCGCATCTTCGCGACTTCGATGTGCACCTTGGTGACGAGCGGACAGGTCGCGTCGTACACGCGCAGGCCGCGCTCGTCGGCTTCGGCCCGCACGGCCTTCGAAACGCCGTGCGCGCTGAAGATCACCGTACTGCCCGACGGCACTTCTTCCAGTTGCTCGATGAAGATCGCGCCCTTCTTGCGCAGGTCTTCGACGACATACGCGTTATGAACGATTTCGTGACGCACGTAGATCGGCGAACCGTACAGCTTGATGGCGCGTTCGACGATCTCGATCGCCCGATCGACGCCGGCGCAGAATCCGCGCGGCTGCGCGAGCAGGATTTCAGCTTCGGCGAGAGTCGTGTCCGTGATGCTCATATTTACAGGATCCCGATGATTTTGACTTCGAACGTCAGCGCCTGGCCGGCGAGCGGATGGTTGAAATCGAAGAGAGCCGAGGTTTCACCCACTTCCTTCAGCACGCCAGCGTAGCGACCGCCGCCCGGCGCATTGAATTCGACGAGATCGCCGGGAGAAAAATCCTCGCCGATCATCGCGTTTTCGCGCAACGTGGCCAGCGACACGCGCTGGATCAGCTCCGGGTTGCGCGGGCCGAAACCCTGACCCGGCTCTAGCTGAAAGGTCGAATGGTGGCCCACCTTCAATCCCAGCAGAATGTCTTCCAGCGGCGGCGCCAACTGGCCCGCGCCCAGCAGCAGCGTAGCGGGTTTGTCGTTAAAGGTGCTGACGATCTCGGCGCCATCGGCGAGCGAAAGCCGGTAGTGAAGTGTGACGTGCGAACCGGGTTTCACTTCGGAGATGTCGATGATGCTCATGCGGTACTCGTTCGGTCGTGGCGCGCGGCGCACAAACGCAGCGGCGCGGGTCGCGCGCATGGCGTGCCCGAGCCATGCCGGGGGCGCCGTGCGCAAAGGATCTATTGTAAGCCACATATCCCGAGCCGGCTGGAACGTTGCTGCGCGGCGCGTCGTCGCCGCGTCATCTGAATTTCGAAGGACATTGCCATGAACGATACGATAGTCATGCCGCGCCCTGCGGCAGAAAAACCTCCGATACGCCGTCCGCAGCCCACGTGGCCGACGCGCGACATGCCGCGCGAGCGGCTGCTCGAGGCCGGTCCGGCAGCGCTCTCCGAAACCGAACTCGTTGCGCTCGTGCTCGGCTCCGGGCTGCCCGGCCACAATGTCTTCGATGTCGTGCGCTCGCTGCTGGAGCGTTTCGGTTCGTTGCGCGCGATGCTCGATGCGACGCCCGAAGACTTCGACGGCGTGCGCGGCGTAGGGCCCGCCAAGCGCGCTCAACTGCTGGCGATCATGGAGATGGCGCGGCGCGCGCTCGTGGAAAAGATGCGCGAGCGTCCGCTGATCGATTCTCCCGAAGCCGTCGAGGACTATTTGCGGCTGTTGATCGGCTCGCGGCCTTACGAGGTGTTCATCTGCCTCTTTCTCGACACGCGGCACCGGTTGATCCGCTCCGAAGAAAACTCGCGCGGTTCGCTCACGCGCATGGCCGTGTACCCGCGCGAGATCGTTCGGCGCACGCTGTCGGTCAATGCGGCAAGCCTGATCGTCGCGCATAATCACCCGTCCGGCGCCGTCAAGCCGAGCGCCAGCGACCGCCAGCTCACGCGCGTGCTGCGCGACACCCTCGCACTGATCGACGTGCAACTGATCGACCATCTGGTAATCGGCGTGAACGAGACGTTTTCGTTCGCCCGCGCCGGCTGGCCATGAGTCGTAGCGCAATGAGCACACAGGGGGAAAGGCGCGGGCGATAGCGTTGCGCATCTGTCCTCCCCGTCGCAAATAAGGTTTGATATTTCGGCTTTTTTTCTGCTAGAATTTCGGTTTGCCTCTTTCCAACCCCTGTTCCGAAGCCTCAAGGCCTTTCCGGAAAGCGAGAGACTAAGTCGGCTACGGCTTGGTTCTTATGTTTTCCCGGGAAACTTCACGGCGTTCCGAACTCAGAATTAGCGTATTAGGAGTGCTCTCATGGCACGCGTATGCCAAGTAACTGGGAAAGCGCCGATGAGCGGCAACAACGTTTCCCACGCGAACAACAAGACCAAGCGTCGTTTTCTCCCGAACCTGCAGAACCGCCGTTTCTGGGTTGAAAGCGAAAACCGTTGGGTGCGCCTGCGCGTTTCGAACGCGGGCCTGCGCCTGATCGACAAGAACGGTATCGACACGGTGCTCGCTGACCTGCGCGCACGTGGCGAAGCCTAAGGAGTAAATCATGGCCAAGGGCGCACGCGACAAGATCAAGCTGGAATCGACCGCTGGTACGGGTCACTTCTACACGACCACGAAGAACAAGCGCAACATGCCGGAAAAGATGGAGATCATGAAGTTCGATCCCGTCGTCCGCAAGCATGTGGCGTACAAGGAAACGAAGATCAAGTAATCTGGTCTTCTTCCTGCCGAAAAAGCCCCGCACTTTGCGGGGCTTTTTGTTTTCTGGTCACCGGCATTGGACCGGCCCTGTTCGTAATCCTTTCCTCTTCCGGCGCGCGCAATAGCCTACGCCGTGCGGTCAGCTTTTCCTCGGCGGTCTCAACGCGTATGCTGTTCGGTTTCCCAATCGAACGGTCTTGGCGGCGCATGCCGCACCGGCCGCGCAATACGACGGAGAGAGGAGATGAATTTCGATGTAGCGATTGTCGGCAGCGGACTGGCCGGATTGAGTGTCGCGCTGAATCTCGCGCAGACGCGGCGCGTCGCCGTGATCGCCAAGCGTTCGCTGACGGATGGCGCCAGCGACTGGGCGCAAGGCGGCATCGCCGCCGTGCTCGATTCGGCCGATAGCGTCGAGAATCACGTCGACGACACGTTGATCGCCGGCGGCGGCTTGTGCGATGAAGCCGCGACGCGCTTCATCGTCGAGCATGGCCGCGAGGCGATCCAGTGGCTGATCGACCAGGGCGTGCCGTTCACCAAGGACGACGCTGCGGAACTCGGCTTCCACCTGACGCGCGAAGGCGGCCACAGCCATCGGCGCATCATCCACGCCGCCGATGCGACGGGCCACGCCGTCGTCGCGACGCTGAGCGAGCGCGTGCGGCAGCATCCGAACATCACGCTGCTCGAAGACCACTACGCGATCGACCTGATCACCTCGGACCGCCTCGGCCTGCCGGGACGCCGCTGTCACGGCCTGTACGCGCTCGATCTCGCAAGCGGCCGCACCGTCACCATCGAGGCGCCACATACCGTGCTCGCTACGGGCGGCGCAGGCAAGGTCTATCTGTACACGACGAACCCCGACACCGCGACGGGAGACGGCATTGCAATGGCCTGGCGGGCCGGTTGTCGCGTGTCGAACATGGAGTTCATCCAGTTTCATCCAACCTGTCTGTTTCACCCTTATGCCAAGTCCTTCCTGATCTCAGAGGCTGTGAGAGGAGAAGGCGGCATTCTTAAGCTGCCCGACGGCACCCGCTTCATGCCTGCTCACGACGAACGTGCAGAACTGGCGCCACGCGATATCGTCGCGCGCGCGATCGACTTCGAGATCAAAAAGCGCGGTATCGACTGCGTGTATCTCGACATCAGCCATCAACCACCGGAATTCCTGCGCGAACACTTCCCGACCATTCTTGCGCGCTGCCTCGAGTTCGGTATCGACATCACGAAAGAGCCGATTCCCGTCGTGCCCGCGGCGCACTACACGTGCGGCGGCGTCGTCACAGATCTCGCCGGGCGCACGGATCTGGCCGGGCTTTACGCTGTCGGTGAAACGTCGTGCACCGGCCTGCACGGCGCGAACCGGCTCGCGAGCAATTCGCTGCTGGAGTGCCTCGTAATCGGCCGCTCGGCTGCGCAAGCGATCGAAGAAGAAGGCTTCGGCGCGGCCGTGCATGCGCCGCTACCCGATTGGGACGAGAGCCGCGTGTCCGATCCCGACGAAGAAGTGGTCGTCGCGCACAACTGGGACGAACTGCGCCGCCTGATGTGGAATTACGTCGGCATCGTACGCACGGACAAGCGGCTCGCGCGCGCGAAACACCGGCTGACGTTGCTGCGCGACGAAATCCATGAGTACTACGCGAACTTCAAGGTGAGCCGCGATTTGCTCGAACTGCGCAATCTGGTCGATGTGGCGTCGCTGATCGTCGAAGGCGCGCGTTCGCGGCGCGAGAGCCGCGGGCTGCACTACAGCCGCGACTGGCCGAACGCGCTGCCCAAGGCGCTGCCCACCGTGCTTTCGCCGGAGCGCGTGCCGAATCGCAACGTGTAGCCGTCGCGTGCGCAAAAAAAAAGCCATCGCCAGTCTGAATGACTGGCGATGGCCTTTTGCTTGAGTCGTTTAACCGCCGCGTATCAAACGATACGCATCGAGAAATCCGTTGCCCGCACGTCCTTGGTCAACGACCCAACCGACACGCGATCGACGCCCGTCTCGGCAATCTGCCGGATCGTGTCGAAGTTCACGCCGCCCGACACTTCGAGCACCGCGCGTCCTGCCGTGATGCGCACGGCGTCACGCATCATGTCGAACGAGAAGTTGTCGAGCAGAATCGACTGCGCGCCATGGGCGAGCGCGGATTCCAGTTGTTCGAGCGTTTCGACTTCGATCTGGATCGACACGCCTGCATTCAGCGCGAGCGCCGCCTGCATCGCCGCGCCGACGCCGCCCGCCGCCGCGATGTGATTCTCCTTGATCAGAATGCCGTCGTAGAGCGCGAGACGCTGGTTCGCGCCGCCGCCGACGCGCACCGCGTACTTCTGCGCGAGACGCAGGCCGGGGAGTGTCTTGCGCGTATCGAGCACGCGTGCGCGGGTATGCGCGATCGCATCAGCGAACTTGCGCGTCGCGCTCGCCACGCCGGACAGCATCTGCAGGAAGTTGAGGCCGTTGCGTTCAGCCGTCAGCAGCGAGCGCGCCGGGCCGCGCAGCGTGCATACCACGGAATCCGCCGACATGCTGTCGCCTTCGCGATAACGCCATTGCACTTCGATGCGTGGATCGACGCGTCGCATCACTTCGTTGAACCACGGCACACCGCACAGCACAGCCGCCTCGCGCACGATGATGCGCGCATCGCGCATTTCATCGGCGGGCACGAGCAGGCCCGTCAAATCGCCACTGCCGACGTCTTCCGCAAGCGCATCGCTGACGTTGCGCGCGATCGCGGCAGCAAACGCTTCACCGTACTGCGCCGCGATTTCCGCGAAGAGCGGCGATACCGCGTCCTTCAACTCCAGTTGGTCATTCGCGCCCATCAAGCGGCTCCAACGTTAGAGAACAGCGCCATATCGCGTGCGAGATCGCCACTCGCCTGTACGCGCTTCTTGTGACGCGCGGCGAAATCGAGCATCCGGTCGATCGGCAGACGGGCGCGCTCGCCGAGCGACGGGTCGACAAAGATTTCGTTGTGGCCGCGCTCCAGCACATCCGCGAGATTGCGCAAGCCGTTCATCGCCATCCACGGGCAATGCGCGCAGCTCTTGCACGTCGCGCTGTTGCCGGCCGTGGGCGCTTCGATGAAGGTCTTGCCAGGCGCCGCGAGCCGCATCTTGTGCAAGATACCGAGGTCCGTCGCGACAATGAAGTGCGTCGCGTTGCTGTTCTTCGCCGCGTCGATCAGTTGCGTCGTCGAGCCGACCACATCTGCCTGCGCAACCACGCTTTCCGGCGACTCCGGATGCACGAGCACTTTCGCGTCCGGATATTCGGCGCGCAACAGATCGAGCTCGACGCCCTTGAATTCGTCATGCACCAGACACGAGCCTTGCCACAGCAGCATGTCGGCGCCCGTCTTCTTCTGGATATAGCTGCCTAGATGGCGGTCCGGCGCCCAGATGATCTTTTCGCCGCGAGCGTGAAGATCAGCGACGATTTCCAGTCCGATCGACGACGTCACCATCCAGTCGGCTCGCGCCTTCACCGCGGCACTCGTATTGGCGTAGACGACGACAGTGCGGTCCGGATGCGCATCGCAGAAAGCGGAAAACTCGTCGACAGGACAGCCTAGATCGAGCGAACAGGTCGCGTCCAGATCGGGCATCAGAATGCGCTTGTTCGGGCTGAGAATCTTCGCGGTTTCGCCCATGAATCGCACGCCGGCTACGACCAGCGTCTGCGCGTCGTGATCGCGTCCGAAGCGCGCCATTTCAAGCGAATCGGCCACGCAACCGCCTGTCTCATCCGCGAGTTCCTGCAGTTCCGGATCGACGTAGTAGTGCGCGACGAGCACCGCCTTTTCACGCCTGAGCAAGCCGCGAATACGCTCCTTCAGCGCGAGCCGCTCCTGCGTCGACGGTGCGTCGGGCACCTTCGCCCAAGCTTGGCCAACACCGCACGCTGCGCCTTGCGGACGGTCGTACTCGACGCTCCTGATCGCCTGATTCATGATCTCCTCTGCCCTGCTGATTCCGCCGCCGACTGCCATTTCGGCGGCCCAAAAAGAAAAACCCCGCCAACGCGGGGTTTTGTGACGTAACGAAAGTTTAATAGATTTCGTCGCGTATCAGGCATAGCGCCGCAGGCGCATCGCAAATTCCTGCAAGGCCTTGATGCCGCTTTGTTCAGCGCGATGACACCAATCTTGCAATTGCACCAGCAGCTGTTCGCGCGATGCGTTAGAACGCTCCCACATCGCAGCGAGTTCATTGCGCAACTCGATATAGGTGCGCAATTTTTGACTGTTGGCGAAAATCTGCGGCAACTGACGACGCTGCGGCTCGTCCAGACCCGCCTCTTCCTTGTGGAACCAGCCACGCGCGCCGCGCATAACTTGATACTTTTCGCGCGCGCCCACTTCCTTCAGATGTGCCAGTTCCTGACGGTAAGCGCGCTTGATCGCCTTCGCGTAAGTCGCCATCACTTCATAGCGGTTCGCGAGCACGGCTTGCAGGGTGTCCTGATCCAGCACGAGCTTGCCCGTGGTCAGACGCGGCGTCGGTGCGATCTTCTTCACCTTGGCCAGACGGAACGCCGACATGATGCGGATATACATCCAGCCGATATCGAACTCGTACCACTTGTTCGACAGCTTCGCGGACGTCGCGTACGTGTGGTGATTGTTGTGCAGTTCTTCGCCGCCGATGATGATGCCCCACGGGATCAGATTCGTGCTCGCATCCGACGAGTTGAAGTTGCGATAACCCCAGAAGTGTCCGAGACCGTTGACGACGCCCGCCGCCCAGAACGGAATCCAGATCATCTGCACGGCCCACACGCTCAGACCGACGATGCCGAACAGCGCGACGTCGACGACCATCATGATGCTCACGCCGAGGATCGGGTACTTCGTGTAGACGTTGCGCTCGATCCAGTCATTCGGCGTGCCGTGGCTGAACTTGCGCATCGTTTCTTCGTTCTTCGCTTCGGTGCGATACAGCTCTGCACCTTCGAGCAGCACCTTCCAGATGCCGCGCGTCTGCGGGCTGTGCGGATCTTCTTCCGTCTCGCACTTCGCGTGGTGCTTGCGGTGAATCGCAGCCCATTGACCCGTCAGCATGCCCGTGGTCATCCACAGCCAGAAGCGGAAGAAGTGGGCGGCAACGGGATGCAGATCCAGCGCGCGGTGCGCCTGGCAGCGGTGCAGATAGACAGTGACGCCAATGATCGTGACGTGCGTGACGGCGAGCGTCCACAACACGATTTGCCACCACGAGAAACGCAGTGCGCCGTGGGCAAGGAAATCAAGCAAGGAATTCAACAAGGCCATTTACCTAGGAACGGAAGACATTCGCAGAAGGATACAACGGCGGATGTCAAGAAAGTGAAAGCAACGAGTTATTTACGACGATATTCTACGCGAACCGTTCCAAGTATCTGTAACAAATAAGGAAATTGTTGTGCTGCATCAACCGGTTGCCGCTGATAAAGGGTCGAAATCCGCGTAAATACCGTCGCAAAGACCCGTTTCAGGCGGCACTGCCGGATTCGCTCGCGGCGTGTCCGGTCATTGTTACCGCCTGCGACATGATGTCGCTAGAGCCGGCGACGATGCGCACTTCGCGTTGCGCATACGGAATCGCGATGCCGTTCTCCGAAAAGAGCCGCCAGATATTGCGGTTCACGTTCGAGCGCACGCCGGACGTGCCCGTCGCTGCGTCCTGAATCCAGTAGCCGAGTTCGAGATTGATGCCATCCGGCCCGAAGCCCGCCAGATAAGGCGTGGGCGCCGGGTCCTGTAGCACCCGGTCAACCCCGTGCGTGGCCTCGACGAGCAGCGCCATCGCCTTTTCGACATCGGTCGAATACGAGATCTGGAGCGTCGCCTTGGCGTTGCCGCGCGTCAGGTATGACGATTGGTTCTGCACGACGTCGGTGATGAGCTTTTCGTTCGGAACCAGTGTTTCGATGCCGTCGAGCCCGCGCACCACCGTATAGCGCGTGCGGATCTGCGTGACCATGCCTTGCAGCCCGCTCACGTTGATCGTGTCGCCGATCCGCAGCGACCGGTCGATCAGGATGATGAAGCCCGACACATAGTTGCTCGCGATCTTCTGCAAGCCGAAACCGAGGCCCACGCCGAGCGCGCCGCCGAACACGCCGAGCACCGTGATGTCGATGCCCACCAGCGACAGGCTGATCAGCACAGCGCCGAGTATCAGCAGCGCCCGGCCGACGCGCGACAGCACCACTTTCAGGTTCGCATCGAGTGCGCCCGAGCGCATCAGCCGGTCTTCGAGCGCCGCGCCGAGCCACATCGCGACGATCATCGTCACGCAGACCCACAGCAGCCCCGACAGCAGCGACAACAGCGTCACATGCGTGTTGGCGATCCTGAACTGCACGCTCGCCATCCACTTGAGCACGTCGTTCTGGATGCCCATCACGGTCAGCACCATGCCGACCCAGACGATCAGCGACACGACCTTCTCGACCAGCGACACCCACGTGTGCGCGTTGCCGTCGCGGCCGAACACGCGCCGCGCGAGATAGAACACGATGTAAATCAGCCCGATGCCGAACAGCGGCACCAGCGCGAGATCGAGCAGCGACGTATGAATGAACTGCCCGGCGATGGCCCGCGCGATCCACACGAGCACGCCGCCCAGCAGCGGAAAGAGCGCGCGGTTGAGCGCCTCGGCGCCGAAACGCAGCGCGCCGTAGCGGGTTTCGCGCTGCGCATCGAGCGCGCGGCGCATCAGTCGCGCGAGCAGATACGCGAGCGCCAGCGTGCCGATCAGCACGCCGACCTGCCACAAAATGACAGGCTGGCCAAAGTCGCGCACGACGTCGCCCAGCATGTGGAAGAAGAGATGGTTTTGCATGATGTTTCCAGCGGCTGGCGTTTCCAGCGGCGGCGCGGCGCTCACACAGCGCGCGCCGGCCAGACCGGTCAAGCCCGGCCGTTCGCGTGGCAGGCCTTAGCCGCGGCGTTCCAGCACGGCCGCGAAGAAGCCGTCCGTCGCATGACGATGCGGCCAGAGCGACAGGTAATCGCCCATTTCCAGTTCGATGCGCTGCTCGGCGAGCACGTCGCGCGCGGGCACGAGCACGAAATCCGGGTGATCGGCGAGAAACTGCTGCACGACGCCTTCGTTTTCCGCATCGAGGATACTGCACGTCGCGTAGACGAGGCGGCCGCCCTTCTTCACGAGACGCGCGGCGCTCGTCAGGATGGACAACTGCTTCGGCGTCAGTTCGGCGATCGACTCCGGCGACTGGCGCCATTTCAGATCAGGATTGCGGCGCAGCGTGCCGAGGCCGCTGCACGGCGCATCGACCAGCACGCGGTCGATCTTGCCCGCAAGCCGCTTGATCTTCGCGTCGTGTTCGCTGTCGATCAGCACCGGGTTCACGTTCGACAGCCCGCTGCGCGCGAGGCGTGGCTTGAGCTTCGCGAGCCGGCGGTCGGAGATGTCGAAGGCGTAGAGACGGCCCGTCGAGCGCATCATCGCGCCGAGCGCCAATGTCTTGCCGCCCGCGCCCGCGCAGAAGTCGACGATCATCTCGCCGCGCTTGGGCGCGACCAGCGAGCACAGCAACTGGCTGCCCTCGTCCTGCACTTCGAGCCAGCCGTCCTGGAACGCGTCGAGCTTGGTGAGCGGCGGCTTGCCGACAACACGAACGCCAAACGGCGCGAACGGCGTCGCGCCCGCCTCGATACCCGCCTTCGACAGCGCCGACAGCACTTCGTCGCGGCTCGCCTTGATCGGGTTCGCGCGCAGGTCGAGCGGCGCCGGGTAGTTCAACGAGGCGGCCAGGTGCGCGAGTTCTTCGGCTTCGAAGCGCTTGCTGAGCGCCTGGTAGATCCAGTCGGGAAGATTCAGACGGGTACGCAGCGGCAAGCTCTGCGGATCGATCTTCGCCACGTGCTCGAGCCACGCGTTTTCCGCGTCCGACATGAACGGCTTCAATGCCGTGCGGCCGGCCGTCTGCATCAATCCGAGCAGCGTGAGGCGCCGGGCAGGACTGCCCGTGCCGCCTTCGGCCAGATGCGCAAACTCCATCCGGCGGCGCAGCACGGCAAATACCGCTTCCGCGATCACGCCGCGCTCGCCGTGGCCGAGCTTCGGATGCGCGCGGAAAAAGCGGCTGGTCGCGGCATCGGCGGGGCCGGTGAACTTGAGGACCTCGGCGAGCAGTGTCTCGGTTTGTCCAATCAGAAATCCATGCAGTTTCATTCGCCCTCCCTGGCGGTGTTCTGGCTTGTTGTGTCAAGGAAGAGCCATTGAGGCTCAGGTGGCGTCACGGTGACGTGCAGGCCGTCGACGGCAATACGCCCTTCGACGAACCAGCGCACTGCGCGCGGATAAATAACATGTTCGGTGCCGAGCACGCGCGCGGCGAGCGTCGCGGCATCGTCGCCGGCCAGCACGGGTACGGCCGATTGCAGCACGATCGGCCCGTGATCGAGCGTCGGCGTGACGAAATGCACCGACGCGCCGTGCAGCCGCACGCCGGCGTCGAGCGCCTGCTGGTGTGTCTTGAGGCCCGGAAAGCTCGGCAGCAGCGACGGATGCACGTTGATCATGCGCCCCGCGTAACGGTTGACGAAGGCGTCCGTCAGCACGCGCATGAAGCCGGCGAGCACGACGAGGTCGGCCGCAAAGCCGTCGATTTCGCGCGCGAGCGCAGCGTCGAAGCTGTCGCGGTCGGGAAACTGGCGGTGGTCGACGACCTTCGTGGCAATACCTTGCGACGCCGCGAATTCAAGCCCCGCGGCATCAGGACGGTTGGCAATCACGGCGGCGACACGTGCCGGCCAGCCTTCGTTCGCGCAGGCGCGCACGATGGCTTCCATGTTGCTGCCCCGTCCGGAAATCAGAATGACGAGATTTTTCATTTGCGGATTTTATCATTCGGCCAGGCCCCGATCCGCGCGCCGGCGCCGTGTGGCGCCCTGTGCGTTTATAATCGATTGTTTTGCGGCATCCGGCCCGCTCAAATCCTTCGCCTCTATCGTGAGAGTCTTCCGCGGTCTTCCCAATGCCGAGAGCCGTGCGCCGTGCGCACTGACCATCGGCAACTTCGACGGTGTCCACCGCGGGCATCAGGCGTTGCTCGCCCGCGTCCGCGCGGCCGCTGACGCGCGCGGCCTGCCCGTCTGCGTGATGACCTTCGAGCCGCATCCGCGCGAGTTCTTCAATCCCGCCAGCGCGCCGCCGCGCATCGCAATGCTCCGCGACAAGCTCGAAGCGCTGCGCATGAACGGCGTGGACCGCGTGGTCGTCGAGCATTTCAACCAGACCTTCGCAGGCCAGTCGCCGGATTCGTTCGTCGAACGGATCATCGTCAACGGCCTGCACGCGCGCTGGGTGATGATCGGCGACGACTTCCGCTACGGCGCGAAGCGCGCAGGCGATTTCGCGTCGCTGAAGGCGGCGGGCGAGCAATACGGCTTCGAAGTCGAGCAGATGGCGACCGTCGCCGATCCGTCTGGCGCGCGCATTTCCAGTTCCGGCGTGCGCACGTCGCTGATCTCGGGCGACCTCGATTCGGCGCGCGCCGCGCTCGGCCGCGACTATCTGATCAGCGGTCACGTCGTGCATGGCCTGAAGCTCGGCCGCGACCTCGGTTTTCCCACACTGAACCTGCCTATCGCGCACAAGCGTCCCGCGCTGTCGGGCATTTTCATCGTGCGTGTGCATGGCATTGCGGACCAGCCGCTGCCGGGCGTCGCGAGCCTCGGCTTGCGGCCCACGGTGGACGACTCCGGCCGCGTGCTGCTCGAAGTGCATCTGCTCGACTGGCATGGCGACGCGTACGGCAAGCTCGTGCGCGTCGAGTTTCTGAAGAAGCTGCGCGACGAAGAAAAGTTCGTCGATCTCGAAACGCTGACGGCCGCGATCGCGCGCGACGTCACGAACGCCCGCGCATGGTTCGAGGCAATCGGCGACACGCCGGGCAGCCGTTCCACTGGTTTCGCCACGTCGGCCACCGATCGAATTAGATGACCGTCGCGGTACGTGCGCAGCGCTTGCGCGAACCACGTACCGTCCGCCGCGCATCGACGGGTGCCGCACGCAGCATGTGCAACGGCCCGCGTCGTGCGCGACGCAGGGCGCCGCACGGCGCCACTCAGGTCCTCGCGCATGCCGCGCCCTAACACCGTATTCACCGCTACCTCACCATGAGCAACAAGAAAGCCGATTCGAAACCGCAGGCCCGATATCCCGTCAACCTGCTGGACACGCCCTTCCCGATGCGCGGCGATCTGCCCAAGCGCGAGCCGCAATGGGTGAAGGACTGGCAGGAGCGCAAGGTCTACGAGCAGATCCGCGCCGCCTCCAAAGGCCGCAAGAAGTTCATCCTGCACGACGGCCCGCCGTATGCGAACGGCGACATCCACCTCGGCCACGCGGTGAACAAGATCCTGAAGGACATGATCGTCAAGGCGCGCAACATGGCGGGCTTCGACGCTGTCTACGTGCCTGGCTGGGACTGTCACGGCATGCCGATCGAAATCCAGATCGAAAAGCAGTTTGGCAAGTCGCTGCCCGCTGCCGAAGTGATGCAGAAGGCGCGCGCCTACGCGACCGAGCAGATCGAAAAGCAGAAGGCCGGCTTCCGCCGTCTGGGCGTGCTCGGCGACTGGGACAACCCGTACAAGACGATGAACTTCGCGAACGAAGCGGGCGAAATCCGCGCACTCGCGAAGATCATCGAAAAGGGCTATGTATTCCGCGGCCTGAAGCCGGTGAACTGGTGCTTCGACTGCGGCTCGGCGCTGGCGGAAGCGGAAGTCGAGTACAAGGACAAGACCGACCCGACCATCGACGTGCTGTTCACGTTCGCCGAGCCCGAAAAGACGGCGCAGGCGTTCGGCCTCGCGTCGCTGCCGCGCAACGAAGGCGGCATCGTGATCTGGACGACCACGCCGTGGACGATCCCCGCGAACCAGGCGCTCAACGTGCACCCGGAGATCGTGTACGCGCTCGTCGATACGCCGCGCGGCCTGCTGATCCTCGCTGAGGAGCGCGTCGAAGACTGCCTGAAGTCGTACGGTGTCGAAGGCAAGGTCATCGCGACGGCGCCGGGCGCGAAGCTCGCGAACGTGCGCTTCACGCATCCGCTCGCGTCAGCGCATCCGTCGTACAAGCGCACGTCACCCGTCTATCTCGGCGACTACGTGACGACGGAAACGGGCACGGGCATCGTCCACTCGTCGCCCGCGTACGGCGTCGAAGACTTCATCTCGTGCAAGGCGCACGGCATGGCCGACTCGGACATCATCAGCCCCGTGATGGGCGATGGCCGGTATATCGAATCGCTCGCGCTGTTCGGCGGCCTGTCGATCTGGGACGCGAACCCGAAGATCGTCGAAGTGCTCGACGAAGCGGACACGCTGCTGCGCACCGAAAAGTACCTGCACAGCTACATGCACTGCTGGCGCCACAAGACGCCGATCATCTATCGCGCCACGTCGCAGTGGTTCGCCGGCATGGACATCAAGCCGAACGACACCGACAAGACGCTGCGCGAAACGGCGCTCGAAGGCATCGAAGCGACGGCGTTCTATCCGTCGTGGGGCAAGCAGCGCCTGTTCGCCATGATCGCGAACCGTCCCGACTGGACGCTGTCGCGTC
Source organism: Paraburkholderia sp. PGU19 (assembly GCF_013426915.1). Taxonomy (GTDB): domain Bacteria; phylum Pseudomonadota; class Gammaproteobacteria; order Burkholderiales; family Burkholderiaceae; genus Paraburkholderia. The sequence goes on along the minus strand of NZ_AP023179.1, from coordinate 784,133 downwards.
AGCGCCAATGGGGCGTGCCGATGGCGTTCTTCGTGCACAAGGAAACGGGTGAACTGCATCCGCGCACGCTGGAGCTGCTCGAAGAAGTCGCGAAGCGCGTCGAGCAGTCGGGTATTGAAGCGTGGCAAACGCTCGATCCGCGCGAGCTGATCGGCGACGACGCGAACATGTACGAAAAGAACCGCGACACGCTCGACGTCTGGTTCGATTCGGGCACGACGCACTGGCATGTGCTGCGCGGCTCGCACAAGGACGAACTGCAGTTCCCGGCGGATCTGTACCTCGAAGGCTCGGACCAGCATCGCGGCTGGTTCCACTCGTCGCTGCTGACGGCGTCGATGCTCGATGGCCGTCCGCCGTACAACGCGCTCCTCACGCACGGCTTCACCGTCGACGGCGAAGGCCGCAAGATGTCGAAGTCGCTCGGCAACGGTATCGATCCGCATGAGGTCGCGAACCGTCTGGGCGCGGAAATCATCCGCCTGTGGATCGCATCGACCGATTATTCGGGCGAACTCGCGATCTCCGAAGAAATCCTGAAGCGCGTGACGGAAAGCTATCGACGCATCCGCAACACGCTGCGCTTCCTGCTCGCGAACCTGTCGGACTTCGACTTCGAGAAGAACGCGCGCCCGGTTAGCGAGTGGCTGGAGATCGATCGTTATGCCGTGGCGCTCACGGCCAATCTGCAAGCGGACATCCTGTCGAACTACGACAAGTACGAGTTCCACCCGGTCGTCGCCAAGCTGCAGACGTTCTGCTCGGAAGACCTGGGCGGCTTCTATCTCGACGTGCTGAAGGACCGCCTGTACACGACGGCGCCCGATTCGAACGCGCGCCGCTCGGCGCAGACCGCGCTGTATCACATCGCGCACGGCCTGCTGCGCCTGATGGCGCCGTTCATGTCGTTCACGGCCGAGGAAGCGTGGAAGGTGTTCCAGCCGCAAAGCGAGACGATCTTCACGGAGACGTACCACGCTTATCCGGAAGTGCCCGATGCATCGACGCTGCTCGACAAGTGGACGCTGCTGCGCGCGGTGCGCAGTGACGTGACGAAGGCGCTGGAAGAAGCGCGCGTCGCGAACCAGATCGGTTCGTCGCTGCAGGCGGAAGTCGAAATCCGCGCGAGCGGCGCGCGTCACGATGCGCTCGCGAGCCTCGGCGCCGACCTGAAGTTCGTGCTGATCACATCGGGCGCGACGGTCGTGAAGGTCGACAGCGAAGCGGAAGAAGGTGTCGACGTGATCACGTCGAAGTATCTGAAGTGCGAACGCTGCTGGCACTATCGCAAGGAAGTTGGCGAAAACGCCGAGCATCCCACGCTCTGCGGCCGCTGCATCAGCAATCTGTTCGGCAACGGCGAAACGAGGAGCGCGGCATAATGTCCAGAACGCTGTCGAAACCGGCGGGCGGATCGCTCGCGCCGTGGCTGGGCGTCGCGGTGATAGTGATCCTGTTCGACCAGTTGACGAAGATCGCGGTGGCGAAGGTGTTCGCGTACGGCTCGTCGCATGCAGTCACGCCGTTCTTCAACCTCGTGCTCGTCTACAACCGCGGCGCAGCGTTCAGCTTTCTCGCGATGGCGGGCGGCTGGCAGCGCTGGGCATTCACGGCGCTCGGCGTCGCGGCGGCGCTGCTGATCTGCTATCTGCTCAAGCGCCACGGCACGCAGCGGCTGTTCTGCACGGCGCTCGCGCTGATCATGGGCGGCGCGATCGGCAACGTGATCGACCGCCTTGTGTACGGACACGTGATCGACTTCCTCGATTTCCATGTCGGCACGTGGCACTGGCCGGCGTTCAACCTCGCGGACAGCGCCATCACGATCGGCGCCGCGCTGCTGGTGTTCGACGAGCTGCGGCGCGTGCGCGGCGGGCGCTGACATAACCACGGGCGGTGTGCGGCGCAGCGATGGCCGCCTACGCCGCTCACGCAGTCTTGCAGTACGAAGCCGGCGCGCTTCACCGATGCGCCGGCCATCACGTCTTGTCGGAGGCATCAGTTGGCCACAGAACTCGCCGGAAAACACATCGTCCTCGGCATGACAGGCGGGATCGCCTGCTACAAGATCGCTGAACTCACGCGTCTGCTGGTCAAGGCGGGTGCGACCGTCCAGATCGCGATGACGGAAGCAGCGACGCAGTTCATCACCCCCGTCACGATGCAGGCGCTCTCCGGTCGCCCGGTCTACACGAGCCAGTGGGACGCGCGCATCGCGAACAACATGCCGCACATCGATCTGTCGCGCGAAGCCGACGCGATCGTGATCGCCCCCGCCTCCACCGATTTCCTCGCCAAGCTTGCGCACGGCCTGTGCGACGACCTGCTGTCCACGTTATGCATCGCGCGCGACTGTCCGCTGCTCGTCGTGCCCGCCATGAACCGCCAGATGTGGATGAACCCGGCCACGCAGCGCAACGTCGCGCAGTTGCGCGCGGACGGCATCGAACTCCTCGGCCCGGACTCGGGCGCGCAGGCGTGCGGCGAAGTCGGCGACGGGCGCATGCTCGAACCGGAAGCCGTCTATGAGGCGATCGCCTCGTTCTTCACACCGAAGGTGCTGGCCGGCCGCCGCGTGCTGCTGACGGCAGGCCCGACCTTCGAGCCGCTCGATCCCGTACGCGGCATCACGAACCGTTCGAGCGGCAAGATGGGCTTCGCGCTCGCGCGCGCGGCGCAGCAAGCCGGCGCGGATGTGCACCTCGTCGCGGGCCCGGTCGGTCTGGACACGCCGTGGGGTGTCTATCGCGAGGACGTGCAGACGGCGCAGCAGATGCACGACGCCGTGATGCGCGCGGTGCCCGACTACGACATCTTCATCGGCGTGGCAGCCGTCGCCGACTGGCGCGTCGATCACGTCGCCGAGCACAAGATCAAGAAGACAGCCGATCACGCGATTCCGTCGTTCGCGTTCGTCGAGAATCCGGACATTCTGGCTTCCGTCGCGAAGCTGCCGCATCCGCCGTTCTGCGTCGGATTCGCGGCGGAAAGCGGCGATCTCGACGTGCACGGCGAAGAGAAACGCAAACGCAAGAAGGTGCCGCTGCTGATCGGCAACCTCGGCCCACAGACGTTCGGGCTGGACGATAACGAAGTCGTGCTGTTCGAAGCCGCCGGCACGACAAAGCTTCCGCGCGCGGACAAGCAGACGCTCGCGCGCGCGCTGATCGCGGAAATCGCAAAGCGCCTGCCGGATGCGAGCGTGATCGGTTGACTGTGGCGCGCGGGTTGCCGCGCGCCTCGTCACAGTGAATCGCCACGCTCGAATGCAATCTTTCAGCTAACGCCATGGTGCTGTCATGACCCTGCTCTCCGTCCTCGACCAGACACCTGTGATCGACGGGCATACGGTGGCCGACGCAATCGCCGCGACGGTCGAACTCGCGCAACTCGCCGACGACCTCGGCTACACGCGCTACTGGTGCGCCGAACATCACGGGCTGTACGGCGTGTCGAACCCCTGCCCGGAAGTGATGCTCGCCCGCCTCGGCAGCGTGACGAAACGCATCCGCATCGGCTCGGGCGGCATCATGCTGCCGTACTACAGCCCGTTCAAGGTCGCCGAGCAATTCCTGATGCTCGAGGCGCTGTTTCCAAACCGCGTCGATCTGGGCGTCGGGCGCGCGCCGGGCGGCGACATGCGCACCGCGCAGGCGGTCGCGGCAGGCGACTACAATCGCGGCGAACTGTTTCCGCAGCAGGTCGCCGATCTCGTCGCGCTGATGAGCGGCACGTTGCCGTCCGATCATCTCGCGCACGGCGTGCTGCTGCAGCCGCAAGTGGAAACGCGTCCGCAACTGTGGGTGCTGGGCTCCAGCGATTTCGGCGGCATGCTGGCCGCGCAACTGGGCATCCGCTTTTCATTCGCGCATTTCATCAATGCGCATTTCGGGCATGCTGTCGCGCACGCCTATCGCGAGCGCTTCAAGCCGGGCCACGAGCAGAAGCCGTATCTCGCAGCCGCTGTGTTCGTGATCTGCGCGGACACGGAACAGGAAGCCGTTGACCTCGAAAAAGCCGTCGATCTGCGCCGCGTACAGATGGCCTATGGACTGAACGAGTATGTCCCTTCCATCGCGCGGGGACTCGCGCAGGAATACGGCGAGCGCGAACGGCTGATCATCGACCGGGAAAAGCCGCGCAGCATCATCGGCACGCCGGAGTCCGTCACGGAACGGCTGCACGCATTGCAGGAACAGTTCGATGCCGATGAACTGATCGTGCTGTCGGTCACAGGCAGCTATCGCGCGCGGCTGCGCTCGTATGAACTGCTTGCCGACGCGTTTGAACTCGGCAAGTCATGAATCGATCACGGCGGTCCGTCGCAATGACGCGCGCCGCCACTTCTTCAACCTCTCACTGAACTGCATGAAACTCGACCTGAAGATTCTCGACGCGCGCATGCGCGAACAACTTCCCGCCTACGCCACGACGGGCAGCGCCGGCCTCGACCTGCGCGCGTGCCTCGATGCGCCGCTGACGCTCGAACCCGGTCAAACGGCGCTCGTGCCGACGGGCCTCGCGATCCACGTCGCCGATCCCGGCTATGCAGCGCTGATCCTGCCGCGCTCGGGCTTGGGTCACAAGCACGGCATCGTGCTCGGCAATCTGGTCGGCCTGATCGACTCGGACTACCAGGGCCAGCTGATGATCTCGACGTGGAACCGCGGCACGACCACGTTCACGCTGAATCCGATGGAACGCCTCGCGCAGCTGGTGATCGTGCCTGTCGTGCAGGCGACGTTCAATATCGTCGAGGAGTTCGAGACAAGCGATCGTGGTGAGGGCGGCTTCGGCAGCACCGGCAAACACTGAGGCAGCGCTCAGTTTCTGTTGCGCGAGCAACAAAACAAAAACGGCGTGGGTTTTGAAACCCACGCCGTTCTTTATTGCATCGGACAGTTCGACGCTTAGTCGACTTCCACCGCTTCCGGATTCGGATTGCGCGGCGGCGTCGAGTTCTCGTCGAACGTCAACTGGACCTTGTCGTCCGCATCGACGTCGACCGTCACACGGCCACCGCTCATCAGCTTGCCAAACAGCAGTTCGTCGGCCAGCGCGCGACGGATCGTGTCCTGGATCAGACGCTGCATTGGACGCGCGCCCATCAGCGGATCGAAACCGTGCTTCGCGAGATGCTTACGCAGCGCGTCGGTGAAGAGCGCGTCGACCTTCTTCTCATGCAGTTGATCTTCCAGCTGCATCAGGAACTTGTCGACCACGCGCATGATGATTTCTTCATCGAGCGAGCGGAAGCTGATCGTCGCATCCAGACGGTTACGGAACTCCGGCGTGAACATGCGCTTGATGTCGGCCATTTCGTCGCCTGACTCGCGGCGCGTCGTAAAGCCGATCACCGACTTGCCCATCGCTTCGGCGCCCGCGTTCGTCGTCATGATGATGATGACGTTGCGGAAGTCCGCCTTGCGGCCGTTGTTATCCGTCAGCGTGCCGTGGTCCATCACCTGCAGCAGCACGTTGTAGATATCGGGATGCGCCTTCTCGATTTCGTCGAGCAGCAGCACGCAGTGCGGCTTCATCGTCACGGCTTCCGTCAGCAGACCACCCTGGTCGAAACCGACGTATCCCGGCGGCGCGCCGATCAGACGGCTCACCGCATGACGCTCCATGTATTCCGACATGTCGAAGCGGATCAGCTCGATACCCAGCGTGAACGCCAGTTGTCGCGCGACTTCCGTCTTGCCAACGCCCGTCGGGCCCGAGAACAGGAACGCGCCGATCGGCTTGTCCGTCTTGCCGAGACCTGCGCGCGCCATCTTGATCGAAGCGGACAGCGCGTCGATAGCGGGGTCTTGACCGAACACGACGGCCTTCAGATCGCGGTCGAGCGTTTGCAGCTTGCTGCGATCGTCTTGCGACACGCTTTGCGGTGGCACGCGCGCGATCTTCGAAATGATTTCCTCGATCTCGCTCTTGCCGATGGTCTTCTTCTGCTTCGACTTCGGCAGGATGCGTTGCGCCGCGCCCGCTTCGTCGATCACGTCGATAGCCTTGTCGGGCAAATGACGATCCGTGATGAAGCGCGCAGACAGCTCAGCTGCCGCCGACAGCGCACCCGACGAATACTTCACGCCGTGATGCTCTTCGAAGCGCGACTTCAGGCCGCGCAGAATCGCCACCGTCTGCTCGACGGTCGGCTCGGTCACGTCGATCTTCTGGAAACGACGCGACAATGCCGCGTCTTTTTCGAAGATGCCGCGGAATTCCGTGAACGTCGTCGCGCCGATGCACTTGAGCGTGCCCGACGACAGCGCCGGCTTCAGCAGATTCGACGCGTCCAGCGTGCCGCCCGACGCGGCGCCCGCGCCGATCAGCGTATGAATTTCGTCGATGAACAGAATCGCGTTCGGACGTTCCTTCAGTTCCTTCAGAACCGTCTTCAGGCGCTGTTCGAAATCGCCGCGATACTTGGTGCCCGCGAGCAACGCGCCCATGTCCAGCGAATAGACCTGCGCATCCACCAGAATGTCGGGCACTTCGCCGCGCGTGATGCGCCAAGCGAGACCTTCGGCGATCGCCGTCTTGCCGACGCCGGCCTCACCGACCAGCAGCGGATTGTTCTTGCGGCGACGGCACAGCACCTGAACGACGCGTTCGACTTCCGGCTCGCGTCCGATCAACGGATCGATCCGGCCGTCCTTCGCCATCTGGTTCAGGTTCTGCGTGAATTGCGCAAGCGGCGTTTCCTTTTGCGCAGCGGCTTCGTCCGATTCCGCATTTGCATCCGTCGACTTCGCAGCTTCGGAGCTGTTCGTCTTCGCGATGCCATGCGAAATGAAATTGACGACGTCCAGACGCGTCACGCCCTGCTGCTGCAGGTAATACACCGCGTGGGAGTCCTTCTCGCCGAAGATCGCCACGAGCACGTTCGCGCCCGTCACTTCCTTCTTGCCGTTCGACGTGGACTGGACGTGCATGATCGCGCGCTGGATCACACGCTGGAAACCCAGCGTGGGCTGCGTATCGACGTCGTCGGTGCCCGGAACGGTCGGCGTATTGTCGTGAATGAAGTTGCGCAGGTTCTGACGCAGGTCTTCAATATTGGCCGCGCACGCGCGCAGCACTTCGGCCGCCGTCGGGTTGTCCAACAGCGCCAGCAAAAGATGTTCGACCGTAATGAACTCATGCCGCGCCTGGCGCGCTTCCATGAACGCCATGTGCAGGCTGACTTCCAGTTCCTGGGCAATCATGCTTCCTCCATCACGCACTGCAGCGGATGCCCTGCCTGCCGCGCGTGGGTAACGACTTGCTCGACTTTGGTCGACGCGATGTCCCGCGTGTAGACCCCACAAACTCCCCTGCCCTCGCGATGGACCTTCAACATGATCTGCGTTGCGGTCTCACGATCTTTATTGAAATATTCCTGCACGACCATCACGACGAATTCCATCGGCGTGAAATCGTCATTCAACAACACCACCTTGAACATGGCAGGCGGTTTCAGCTTTTGATCCTGCCGCTCCAGTACGGTGTTGTCCTGCTTGTCCGGGATAATCGCCATACACCCATTCTAAACAACTCGGACAGGCCCGCAATCCTGTCAAAACCCGACCGGCTGGCCGGACATCTGTTCCCTCCGGCCCTGTGGAGCAGCCTCTCGCGGGTGCGCTCTGCGCCGGGCCGCATGCGGTAGCGGCCCTCCGGTATATCCGTGTTGCATCTTGATGACTGCAGTCGGATCGAGTATCGCACAACCCGGGCCAGCAAGCTGATGACACGCCAACCCGCCAAATCGCCTCTCACCGCTGAACTGCATGTGAGTCGATTATGCGACTTTTCAAGACGCGCCGCTTGCGCCACCGCACATAAGAAAAGCGGGAAAAACCCTGGAAATTGGTTCTTTACAACGAAGAAATGGGCGTCTCAAAATTTTCTTGACACTCGAATAAAGAGCCTCAACAATCAAGCTGGCACTTTTTTCAACAAGCCGTTTATACGAAAAAATGCCGTTGGTGAGCTTGTGAGGAGGGACGACTGCATTCCGTGGTCGTTGAGCTTTTCGAGGGCTCGTGGCAGCTTTTGAGTTACAGGGGAAGTTGGTATGGCAACTGGTACGGTCAAGTGGTTCAACGACGCGAAAGGTTTCGGATTCATTACGCCCGACGAAGGCGGTGAGGATCTGTTTGCACACTTTTCGGCTATCCAGATGAACGGTTTCAAGACCCTCAAGGAAGGCCAGAAAGTTAGCTTCGAGGTCGTTCAAGGCCCGAAGGGCAAACAGGCATCGAACATTCAGTCCGCAGCCTGATACGTTCGGTCCGCAGCCTTGAAAACCCGGCTTCTGCCGGGTTTTTTCGTTTCTGGCGGCTGCAATGCCTCTAACGATAACTACGGCAGCAATCAGACAACCTTGAGGGTTGCCATCATGCCGAGATCCTCGTGTTCCAGTATGTGGCAATGGAACATCCGCTCGCCCGCGTCGCGCTGCACCGTCGCGATGCGCACCGTCTCGCCGGGCTGCACGTTGACGGTATCCCGCCATGCGAGAAACGGCTCGCGCGTGTTCGCTCCGCCCCGCTCCCGCCCGATCACCTGAAACTGCGTGCCGTGCAGATGGAACGGATGATCCATGTCGGTGCGGTTCTCGATCGACCAGACTTCGGCTTCACCGCGCCGGCTGGTCAGCGCGACGCGCGACGGATCGAAGCTTGCGCCGTTGATCATGAACTGCATGCCGGGCGGCAGCGCCGACATCGCTGCGCCGGGACGGTGCATGGCGGCCATGTCCATCGCCTCGGTGAAAACGACGGATTTTTGCGGGGCTTTGTCGGCTGCGTTGTCAGTGGCTGACAGCAGCGGCGCGATTGGACGCAGCGTCGGCGGCACGGCGCGCGCCGCAGTGGACGAGCCCGGCACGAAGCGCACGTCGGCGAGCGGTTTGGCAGGGTCGGCGGGCAGGCTTTCGCCCTCCGTCATCGTCATCTTCCGGCGGTCGTATGCGGCAGCGGTGAGGATCGCCGCCGACGCCCGCGCACCTGCGCGCACGATGATCTCGGCGCGCTCGCCCGGCGCGAGCAGCAATTCCGTCAAGCCGTCGCGCGGTTTGTCGAGCAGACCGCCATCGGTGCCGACTTGCGTGAAGGTATGTTCACCGCCCAGCGACACGCTCAGATAGCGGGCATTACATCCATTCCACAGACGCCAGCGCTCATCCTGCGCGACATCGATGCGCGGACGGCGCGCTCCGTTCACCAGCACGAACTGGCCTTCACGACCGTTCATCCAGTCCATCATGTCGTTCGGCGCGATCGACGCGTCGCTTGCCAGTTTCAGGTCCGAGAAGAACAGATGCCGCTCGGGAAACGCGGCGAGCGGGTCGTCGGCGGCGCGCACGACGATCGGCCCGGCCAGGCCGCGAAACACCTGTTCCGCCGACATCATGTGCGGATGCGGGTGATACCAATATGTGCCGGCGCTGCCGGGCGGCAGCGTGAAGCGATAGACGTGCGACGCCCCCGGCGCGACGGGGCTCATCGGATTGCCGTCCTGATCGGGCGGCACGGGCAGACCGTGCCAGTGGATCGTCGACGGCTGCGGCAGACGGTTGACGAAGCGGATTTCGACGGTGTCGCCTTCGCGCACGTCGATGAGCGGACCGACGATCGGCCCTTGCGCGGCGTCGCCGTACAGCCATAGCGACGTCGCATGTCCCGGCATCAACTGGCGGCGCACGGGTTGCGCGACGAGCGTCGCGCGAAAGACGCCCGGCTCGCTGCTCTCATTCGCGAGCTTGCGCAATGCGGCAAGCGGCGCGCCGGCGGGCAGCGCCGTTTCAGGCGCGAGCTTCGGGGATGCGTGGCCAGCGTGCGAGTTGTCGGCATGTGGCGACGACATGCCAGGCATGTCGCCCATATCGCTCATGCCGGACATGCCGTGCATCGAGTGCTGCGCGAAGACGTTGCGCGCGAAGAGCGATGCGACGGCAACGCTCAATGTGCGGGCGAGAAAATCCCTGCGGATCATGGATCGATTCCTTGCTGATGCGGCGCGGCAATGCGGTTGCACGCAACGCATTGAACATATGACGGAAGCGAGCGTGACGGCTTCAGTCACGCATCGGTTTCTTGTGCGCTATTCGAATGAGCGCCGACATGAAACCGTCACACGATCGGTGGACGCACGGGCGGTGCGCGCGTGACGCTCGCGCGCGCAGGGTCGCTATCGGCACCCGGCACATCCGACGACGCAATCCGCGTCGCCATGCCGATGCTCGACAGCAGTGCGCCACAATGGGCACCGCACGCCGTCATGCAGCAAAGAGAATGCGTGCGATGGCAAGACGAGTTTGAATCGCTCGTGTTCGTTGACGTGTCGAGGTGAACCGCATTCGTATGCATGCTTATCGCTTGCAGCGCGGCATCGTGATGATGCTCGCACGCCGACACGCCCTGCATGCCGAGCAAGGCGAACGTCAACACGATAAAAATGCGCCACAACGATTTCATGCCGGTCTGTCGATGCGAACGAGTGCGAGATGCAAAGGAAGTGAACCGATCATAACGCAGCCACGCTGCCGTGCAGATGACGAAAGCTCAAAACAAAACCCCGGCATGCTTTCGCGCGCCGGGGTTTTCGTTGAAGATGAAAGCGCTACGCCGCGCTCACATGTTGTCGATCATCACCTGACCAAAGCCCGAGCACGACACCTGCGTCGCGCCTTCCATCAGGCGCGCGAAGTCATAAGTCACGCGCTTCGACAGAATCGACTTTTCCATCGACTTCAGAATCGCATCCGCCGCTTCCGTCCAGCCCAGATGACGCAGCATCATCTCCGCCGACAGAATCTCCGAACCCGGATTCACATAATCCTTGCCCGCGTACTTCGGTGCCGTGCCGTGCGTCGCTTCGAACATCGCGACGGAGTCCGACATGTTCGCGCCCGGCGCAATGCCGATGCCGCCAACCTGCGCAGCCAGTGCGTCGGAGATGTAGTCGCCGTTCAGGTTCAGCGTCGCGATCACGTCGTATTCGGCGGGACGCAGCAGGATCTGCTGAAGGAACGCATCGGCGATCACGTCCTTCACGACGACATCGTTGCCCGTCTTCGGATTCTTCACCTTCATCCACGGGCCGCCATCGATCAGCTCCGCGCCGAACTCTTTTTGCGCGAGCGCATAGCCATAGTCACGGAACGCACCTTCCGTGTACTTCATGATGTTGCCCTTGTGCACCAGCGTGACCGTGCGGCGATCGTGGTCGAGCGCGTACTGGATCGCCTTGCGCACCAGACGCTCGGTGCCTTCGCGCGACACCGGCTTCACGCCGATACCCGACGAGTCCGGGAAACGGATCTTCTTCACGCCCATTTCTTCGCGCAGGAACTGGATGACCTTTTTCGCCTCGGGCGAACCCGCCGGCCATTCGATGCCCGCGTAGATGTCTTCCGAGTTCTCGCGGAAGATCACCATGTTGACCTTCTCCGGCTCGCGCAGCGGCGACGGCACGCCTTTGAAGTACTGCACGGGGCGCAGGCACACATAGAGGTCCAGTTCCTGGCGCAGCGCGACGTTCAGCGAGCGGATGCCGCCGCCGACGGGCGTCGTGAGCGGCCCCTTGATCGACACGATGTAGTCCTTCACCACCTGCATCGTTTCTTCCGGCAGCCACACGTCGGGACCATAGACCTTGGTCGCCTTCTCGCCCGCGAAGATTTCCATCCAGTGGATCTTCTTCTTGCCGCCGTAGGCCTTGGCGACGGCCGCATCGACGACCTTGATCATCACGGGCGTAATGTCGACGCCCGTGCCGTCACCTTCGATGTACGGAATGATCGGCTGATCGGAAACGTTGAGCGAGAAATCCGGATTGACAGTGATCTTGTCACCGTCAGCCGGAACCGTGATGTGCTGATACGCCATGATCGGACTCCAGTGATAGCTGTACTGTGAGAACAGGTTGGAAATGCGAAACCGGGGCGCCCCTCTTGCGCGCGACGCGGTGCCGCGCCGATTCGAGTGCTGATGCCAGATACCGATGCAGCAAGCGGCCAGGCGGCTATTCTAGCCCACGTCGGCACAAGGCCGCGCTCGGGACGTGCACGTATGCCGGCGCACCGGCGGGACTGCATGAGAAAGATCGCACTGTCTTATGTCTTATATAAGACATAAGACTTGTATCAGCGCATTATGCATTAAGATCTCGCCATTCGCTACCCGACACAGCCGTCGAGATTCGCAGCGCGCTTCGACGCCATGGCTGCGATCGCGCGGTTGACGCATTCGCCCTTCGCCTCGTTCACGCATGACTCTGCTCGCTCTCAACAAACCGTTCGGCACGATCTGCCAGTTTTCGGCGCACGAAACGCGTGCGTCGCTGGCCGATTGGGTAAAGATGCCCGGCATCTATCCCGCAGGGCGACTCGACTCCGATAGCGAAGGTCTGCTGCTGCTCACCGACGACGGCGCGCTGCAGGCGCGCATCGCCGAGCCTCGGCACAAGCTCGTGAAGCGATATTGGGCGCAAGTGGAAGGCGCGCCGACAGACGGCGATCTGAAGGCGCTCGCGCGCGGCGTCGATCTCGGCGACTATGTGACGCGCCCCTGCCGCGCGGAATTCGTCGAACCCGGCGAAGCGCTATGGGCCCGCACGCCGCCCATTCGATACCGCGCGGCGATTCCCACCACATGGATCGAACTGTCGATCACCGAAGGCAAAAATCGCCAGGTGCGCCGCATGACGGCGGCCGTTGGCTATCCGACGTTGCGTCTCGTGCGGGTCGGCGTCGGCGCGCTCGATATTTTTTTGCTTGGACTGCAGCCAGGCGAGAGCATCGAACTTCCGTCGCGCGCGCCCTGGGAAGGCTTCGCATAGTCGTCAATACGCCCACGAAAAACCGGTCGATATTCCGCTAAGCCGTTGTATCGACATGCGTTTTTTATTCGATTGCGTCATTTGAAAAATGCGCGCGAAAAGCGTTAAAAAGTACCAATCTGCGAGGCGTTATCACACTCACAAAAATTCCTGAAAATTTTCGTCAACCGCGTCGCGCGTTCATGCGTTACTCGACGCAGATGCCGATAAAGCTGTCCGGCATTCAGCCTCAAGAGCCTTTGTGCACGCCGCTCCAACGAGCTGCATGAAGGTGTCTGAACGCTCGCAGCCGCAAAGAAAAATTTCTTCGATGCGGATGTCAACCGAAAGGTGGACGGCACGTTTAACGACATGACTCAACCTGATCGGGTCATTGGGTTAATTAACTAAAGCTGAGGATTTGCAAAATGAACAAACTGATCGCCGCTCTGGTCGCTGGCCTCTTCGCAACGGCAGCATTCGCACAAGCTTCGGCACCGGAAGCAGCTTCGGCAGCTCCGGCAGCAGCAGCTTCGTCGCACAAGGCAACGAAGAAGGTTTCGCACAAGAAGTCGCACAAGAAGGCAGCAGCTCCGGCAGCAGCTTCGGCAGCTTCGGAATAAGTTTGTTGCAATAACGCAGTCAAGAATCAAGCAGTTTTGCCGTTCTTACGGCGTTGAAAGGCAGATGGCCACAAGGCCCTCTGCCTTTTTGTTTTTGACGCGCTCGCGTAACATGCGCGGATCATATTCAGCAAGGAGCTATGTCGTGCGATTTTCATTGCGCTCGTTGATCGCGCGCTTCGCGATTGCAGTTGCATTGCCTGTTGCCGCATTGTCGGCCGTGTCGCTGACGGCGATGTCCGCGCAAGATGCGTATGCGCAGCAGATGCCCCAGGGCGCAAAACAACCCGGCGACTTTCCACGCACCAAGCTCACGGCAGGCATGTTCGTCATCGACGCCGCCGTCGCCGCGAACGATGCGGACCGCGAGCAAGGTTTGATGTACCGCACGCAACTCGCACCGAACGAAGGCATGCTGTTCGTATTCGGCGAGAACGCCGTGCATTGCTTCTGGATGAAGAACACGCTGATCCCGCTGTCGATCGCATTCATGCGCGCGGACGGCACGATCACCGACATCGACGAAATGCAGGCCGAAACCACCAACAACCATTGCCCGAAGAACAACGGCGTCTACGCGCTGGAGATGAGCAAGGGGTGGTTCACGTCGAAGGGCATCAAGCCCGGTATGAAGATGCAAGGGCTGCCGGCGCCGCAATAAGCGAACCCTCCCCTGCACACGAACCGGACGGAAGCCGGCGCAGCCGCAAGGCGCGCCGGCTTGTTTTTTATCCGCCGCGACGCAATGTATGGCGGGCGCCAGCTCCGGCGGCTTCTGGCAGGATTCCTGCAAAAGCCGGGGCGACACGCTATTCTTATAGTCTCACCAGCAGCACCGAGATCGTCCGGGCCGCGCAGCAAATGCCAGCAGAAGGCCCGGCGCCAGCCACCGGCGCGCCAACACATGGAGGTTCACGTGCCCCGCAAGACTCCTATCGAGCGATACCGGAACATCGGTATCAGTGCTCACATCGATGCCGGCAAGACCACCACCACCGAACGCATTCTTTTCTACACTGGCGTGACTCACAAGATCGGCGAGGTTCACGACGGCGCGGCGACGATGGACTGGATGGAACAGGAGCAGGAGCGCGGCATCACGATTACCTCGGCGGCCACGACAGCCTTCTGGAAAGGCATGGCGGGCAATTATCCGGAGCATCGGATCAACATCATCGACACGCCGGGCCACGTCGACTTCACGATCGAAGTCGAACGCTCGATGCGCGTGCTCGACGGCGCGTGCATGGTGTACGACTCGGTTGGCGGCGTGCAGCCGCAGTCTGAAACCGTGTGGCGCCAGGCGAACAAGTACAAGGTGCCGCGCATTGCGTTCGTCAACAAGATGGACCGCGTGGGCGCCGACTTCTTCCGCGTGCAGCGTCAGATCGGCGAGCGCCTGAAGGGCGTCGCGGTGCCGATCCAGATTCCCATCGGCGCGGAAGAGCATTTCCAGGGCGTCGTCGATCTGGTCAAGATGAAGGCGATCGTCTGGGACGACGAGAGCCAGGGCATCAAGTTCACGTACGAAGAGATCCCCGACAACCTCAAGGACCTCGCGCATGAGTGGCGTGAAAAGATGGTCGAGGCGGCGGCGGAGTCGAGCGAAGAGCTGCTCGAAAAGTACCTGACCGATCACGAGAGCCTGACGGAAGACGAGATCAAGGCCGGCTTGCGCAAACGCACGATCGCCAACGAGATCGTGCCGATGCTGTGCGGCAGCGCGTTCAAGAACAAGGGCGTGCAGGCGATGCTCGATGCCGTGATCGACTATCTGCCCTCGCCTGTCGACGTGCCCGCGATTCTCGGCCACACGGAAGACGACAAGGAAGCGGAGCGTCATCCGAGCGACGACGAGCCGTTCTCCGCGCTCGCGTTCAAGATCATGACGGACCCGTTCGTCGGTCAGTTGATCTTCTTCCGCGTGTATTCGGGCGTAGTGAATTCGGGCGACACTGTCTACAACCCGGTGAAGGAAAAGAAGGAACGCCTCGGTCGTATTCTTCAGATGCACGCGAACGAGCGCAAGGAAATCAAGGAAGTGCGCGCGGGCGACATCGCGGCGGCTGTCGGTCTGAAGGAAGCGACGACGGGCGACACGCTGTGCGACCCGAACAACATCATCATTCTCGAACGGATGATCTTCCCAGAGCCGGTGATCTCGCAGGCCGTCGAGCCGAAGACGAAGGTCGACCAGGAAAAGATGGGCATTGCGCTGAACCGTCTCGCGCAGGAAGACCCGTCGTTCCGCGTGCAAACGGACGAAGAGTCCGGACAGACGATTATTTCGGGCATGGGCGAATTGCACCTGGAAATTCTCGTCGACCGGATGAAGCGCGAGTTCGGCGTCGAGGCGACGGTCGGCAAGCCGCAGGTCGCGTATCGTGAGACGGTGCGCAGCAAGGTTGAAGGTGTGGAAGGCAAGTTCGTCAAGCAGTCGGGCGGACGCGGGCAGTATGGTCATGCCGTCATCACGCTCGAGCCTGATCCGGGCAAGGGCTATGAGTTCGTCGATGCGATCAAGGGCGGCGTGATTCCGCGCGAATTCATTCCGGCTGTCGACAAGGGGATTCAGGAAACGCTCAAGGCTGGCGTACTGGCGGGTTATCCCGTTGTGGATGTGAAGGTGACGCTGACCTTTGGTTCGTACCATGACGTCGACTCGAATGAAAACGCGTTCCGCATGGCTGGTTCGATGGCGTTCAAGGATGCGATGCGCAAGGCTAAGCCTGTGCTTCTTGAGCCGATGATGGCTGTTGAAGTGGAGACGCCTGAGGACTTCATGGGTAACGTGATGGGCGATCTTTCTGGCCGGCGCGGCATCGTGCAGGGCATGGAGGATATTGCCGGCGGTGGGGGTAAGCTCGTGCGGGCTGAGGTGCCGCTTTCAGAGATGTTTGGGTATTCGACGTCGTTGCGGTCGCTTACGCAAGGGCGTGCTACCTATACGATGGAGTTCAAGCATTACGCTGAGACACCGAATAATGTGTCGGAGGCCATTATTAATTCGAAGTCCAAGTAGGCCGGTTTGGTTTGCTTGGGGCGAAGGCCTGTTCCTGTGGGGATGGGCCTTTTTTTTTGCTGTTTGCGGCGCTGGGTGGGCTGCTTGTGTTTGCGCTGGCGTCCGCGGGTTGGCTTCGTGGCGTGGCCGGGTTGGTTTGCTTGTGTTTGCGCTGGCATCCGCGATGCGTTAGCCTGCTTCACGCGTCGCCCCTGTGCGGGGCGGCACCTACTTTTCTCTGCCGCCGCAAAGAAAAGTAGAGGCAAAAGAAAGCGGCTAACACCGCCAGTTCTAGTTCTTGCCTGAGGGCCCCCAGAGGTTCCTACGCTTCACACGGCAATCACGTGACCCATGTTCGTTGCCAACGCTCTTGCGGTGCGCCTCACCCGCTTCACGCGCCCGCGTCGCCACATGCCGCGCCGGACAGTCCTCTGCCGCCCAGGTGGCAAACTGTGTGTAGGCCGTAGTGCCTCGCACGCCTCACTTCGGACCGATAGCGCACGCGTCCCACTTTGTAAGAGCGCTACCCTTATACGACGCGACAACCTACACACAGTTTGCCACCTGGGCGGCACAAACCATTCGCTGCCGTTAGCCTATGTACGGGTAATCGACGCGGGTGAGGCGCTCATTCAGCGCGTTGGCAACGCAGGCGAACAGATACGTTGCCGTGTGACGCGTAAGACCCGTTGGGGGCCCTCAGGCATGAAGAAATGTTGGCGGTGTTAGCCGCTTTCTTTTGCCTACTTTTCTTTGCGGCGGCGTAACTATTCAGCGGTAACCAGAGGCGAAACGACGACTCCTGTAAAGGCCAGGGCGAGCGCGTCGATCAGCGAACGGCTCTGCTTGCGTAAGGTGGCAAGGTAGGAGCGGATCGTGCAGAACGCCTCCATACCCGATTCCGAGCGGAAGCACCCGGAGATCTTCTGTTTGAGTTTGGGCATGCGGATATCGCGTTCGGCCTGGTTGTTGTCGAACGGTACGCGGTGATCGGCAATGAAACGCCACACCTCATCGGCATACTTGTGAAGCCGTGTGAGCAGGTTGCAGGTAAAGCTTTGCCTGATCCTGCCGCGGCGTTCCCGGCGCCCGGACTCACGTGCCTGCTGCGGATTGAGCTTGCGTGCCTGGGCGATCAGGGCGCGGCTGCGCCGTGTGTAATAGCGTTGGCGCGCCTGACTCAGCGAGGTGTTTCCTGCAGCCTGACTGAGGTCGACCTCGCGCTTTGCCTGGCAAAGCAGGTCAATCATCTGCTGGGCCCAGCGTTGCTGCGTGGACTCCAGGACAAACGCCAGTTCGCGCAGATGATGAGCATTGCACAGCGCATGCTCACACTCATAGCCGGCATACGGCCGCCAGCCGTCATGGACCGCGACTCCCCTAAAGCCGGGAAGAATGCCGAAGCTGTCCAGCGCCTCGCTGCCGCGCTTGCGGTGCGCGCCATACCAGCTCAACGCGTGCGTCGAGGCGACATGCAGCCAGCGGGACTCGCGCCCCACGCGCATGCAGCTCTCATCGAAATGCACCACGGGTTGCCCGCGTAGCGCCTGCCGGATCTGCTCAACGGCTGGCACCAGTAACTGCGCGGCCTGATCAATGCTGTGCTGGACGGTTCCCGTAACCACATGCAGACCAAACAGGTCCTTCAGCGCCTGGGCGGTGCGCGCAACCGGCAACTGCTGGTATTGCGTCAGATAGACGGCTGCGGCGCGAATCTGGGGGCCGTACTGAACCGCCTGGCTCACGCCCTTGGGAAATGCGCCCGAGTGATGCTTGCCGCAGCGGCACTGCGCGATCTGCACGCGATGCTCGGTCACCTCAAAGCGCGTGGGTGGCAAATCGATCACCTGACGGCCTTCGGGCAACACGGCCACGCGGGCTGCTGCGATGCGTTGGCCACATGCATCGCACACCAGCGCCACCGGGTGAATCTCGATGTGATCGGGTTGCGCGACGCGTTTGAGCGTCTTGCCCTTGTGCCCCGGTTGCGCGCCAGGCCTGGCCCCGCTCGTGCCGCGCAATGACTTCGGCTTGCGCCTTGGACCATCGCTTGACGGCGGCTTGCTGGAGTTATGACTGTCCTTCTCAAGCTTTGCCTCGAGCTCGTTCAGACGCCTCACCAGATCAACGATGAGTGCGTCCTTCTGCTCCGGTGTCAGGTCCTTGAGGTCGGGCATCTTCGTCATGTCCCTCACTATGCACAGCCTGGTAGCAGTTTACAAGCGCTGAATAGTTACGCGGCGGCAAAGAAAAGTAGGTGCCGCCCCGCACAGGGGCGACGCCTGAAGCACGCTAACGAATCGCGGATGCCAGCGAAAACACAAGCAAAGCAACCCGGCCGCGCCACGAAGCCAAACCGCGGATGCCAGCGCAAACACAAGCGAACCACCCAGCGTCGCAGACAACCCCAAACCCAACCCCAACCCCAAACCACCCTCAAACTTTTGTCCATGCCAGAATACCCAATCAAGTCGCCCGGCAAGGAGACAAGACATGACCCACGATCACGAGCAGCCCCCCCAACCCCAGATTGACTGGCGCGAACACGGCGTCAAAGTCATCAAGGGCGACCAGCTCGACACGAACACACCACAAACCCCCGGCATGAACCGCGCCGCCGCAATCAACGCCGCGCGCGCCGGCGCGCAGAAGCTATGGGCGGGCACCGTCACAATCCACCCGAACGCAAAGACAGGCGCGCATCACCATGGCGCACTAGAAAGCGTGATCTACGTCGTGCGCGGCCATGCCCGCATGCGCTGGGGCGAGCATCTGGAATTCACTGCCGAAGCGGGCCCCGGCGACTTCATCTTCGTGCCGCCGTATGTGCCACATCAGGAAATCAACGCCAGCACCGACGATCCCCTCGAATGCGTGCTCGTCCGCAGCGACAACGAAGCCGTCGTCGTCAACCTGAACATCGACGCCGTCGAGCAACCCGAAACCGTCTACTGGGTCGACCCGATCCACAAGCACCCACACGATCATTGACCAATCGCAAACCAGGTCCAACGCCCGTATGACGCCGCCCCCTTCGCTGCGCCCCCGCCTCGTCACACTGTATGCCGGCCTGATCCCGCCAATCTCGCGGCGTGGGCGTGGGCGCTGATCGCGTTTCGCGACTATCCGCTGCTGCTCGGCACCGCGTTGCTCGCCTACGGCTTCGGCCTGCGGCATGCCGTCGACGCCGACCACATCGCCGCAATCGACACCGTCACGCGCAAGCTGATGCAGGAAGGCAAGCGGCCGCTCGGCGTCGGACTGGCGTTCTCGCTCGGACATTCGACCATCGTGGTTGCCGCCACCATCGGCATCGCGTTGACGGCGCTGTCGCTGCACGGGCGCTTCGAGGCCTTTCATGCCGTGGGTGGCACGATCGGCACGTTGGTATCGTCGGTGTTTCTGCTGGTGCTGGCCGGCGTCAACCTCGTGATCCTGCGCGATGTGTGGCGTCGATACCGACACGTGCAGCAAGGCGGAGAACTGACGCACGAGGACGCCGCACGTGGCGCGCCCGCCGGTCTGCTGTCGCGGGCGCTGAAGCCCCTCTTCCGGCTCGTCACGAAAAGCTGGCACATGTACCCCGTCGGCGTGCTGTTCGGCCTCGGCTTCGACACGGCGACGGAAATCGGCCTGCTCGCCATCGCCGCCGCCGAAGCGGGCAAAGGCCTGCCGCTCTACTCGATCCTCGTGTTTCCTGCGCTCTTCACGGCGGGCATGACGCTCGTCGATTCGACCGATAACGTGCTGATGGTCCACGCTTACAGCTGGGCCATGGACGACCCGAAGCGCAAGCTCTACTACAACGCGAGCATCACGTTCGTGTCCGCCGTGGTCGCGATCGCGATCGGCGGCATCGAGGCACTCGGCTTGCTATCGGACAAGCTCGGACTCAGCGGCGGCGCGTGGGACGCGGTGGCAGCCGTCAACGAACGCTTCGGCATGCTGGGCTACGGCATCGTGAGCCTCTTCATGCTGTGCTGGATCGGCTCGATCCTGTTTCATCGCTGGCGCAAGCCCGCGCCGCTCGGCCGATAACACCGCCACGAACAGAGCGCCGCCTAAGCGCCGGAACGGTCGCCCCAGCGCGCCGCCCGTTGCGGCGATGCGCCGCGCCGTTGTGCGCACGACACAACTGCCGCCGGGAATCGTATGAAGGGAACCGCGCGTGGCCGCGAATGCTCCCAATCCAGAGTCAATCGCTTACACTGAACCCGCATCATCGTCGCACTACCACCGCAGCGCCTCGCAACAGCACGCGTGGCGTCCCAACAGAACGGATCGGACCACCATCGATGAAGAAATCCGCGGACCCGCGTTTTGCGCCTCGCCCGGCAGAATCAATTGACCTGGAAGCGGCGCGCCGCAGCGCCGACGCCCACGGCAATCACGCCATCGACGAATTTCTCGCCGGCCGCCTCACGCGCCGCGAATTGCTGCGGTATGCGAGCGTGATCGGCATGTCGCTTGCGGGCGGCGCGCTGCTGGTACCGCGCAGCGCCCGCGCGCAAGGTGCGGCGGGCGCGAACGCGACGATCCGCGTCGCGCACCTGACGCCCACGGGCGCCGTCGATCCGATGACGGTCACCGACTCCGCGAGCCTCTGCCTGCTCAATCAGACGGGCGAATTCCTGATCGACGACGACGGCGAAAAACAGACGCTCAAACCCGTGCTCGCGCTGTCGTGGAAGCCGAACGACAAAGGCGACGTGTGGACCTTCAAGCTGCGCGAGAACGTGAAGTTCCACGACGGCCAACCCTTCACCGCGAAGGACGTCGCCGCGACCTTCGACCGCCTCGCCGATCCTGCCGCCGGCTCGGCTGCGCTCTCGACATTGAAGGGCGTGCTGTCGAAGGGCGGCACGAAGGTCGTCGACGATCACACCGTCGCATTCCATCTCGACGCGCCCAACGGCAACTTCCCGTACTACGTTTCGTCGGACAACTACAACGCGGTGATTCTCCCCGCGAACTACGCGGGCAACTACGAAAAAACCTTCATCGGCACGGGACCGTTCAAGCTCGAGAAGTACCAGGCGAAGGTGGGCGTGTCGTTCGTGCGCAATCCCGACTATTGGGGCGAAAAGGCGCTGCCGCAGCGCGTGCAGTTCACCTTCTACGCGGACCAGCAGGCGCAGATTCTCGCGCTGCAAGGCCATCAGGCCGACGTCATGCCCACGTTCACCGTGCAGGGCGGCCAGGGGCTGATCAACAACCCCGAGTTCAAGGTGGTCGGCGTGAAGTCGAGCGCGCACCGGCAGATTCACATGCGCGTCGACAGCCCGCAGTTCAAGGACAAGCGCGTGCGCCAGGCGCTCGCGCTATCGCTCGATCGCGAAGTGATCGTCAAGGGTCTCTTCAAGGGCCGCGCGCAGGTCGGCAACGACAGTCCGTTCGCACCCGTGTTTCCTTCTTCGGATGCGGGCGTGCCGCAGCGCAAGATCGATGTCGCGAAGGCGAAGCAATTGCTCGCGCAGGCGGGCGTGCCGAACGGTTTCGACGTGACGCTCACAACCGAGAAGTTCATGGAGATTCCCGATCTCGCCGTCGTCGCGCAGAACTATGCGAAGGCTGTGGGCATCCGCATCAATCTGAAGGTCGAGAGCCAGTCGCAGTATTACGGCTCGGGTGCGCCGGGTAAATCGGACTGGCTCGATTCGCCGCTCGGCATCACCGATTACGGCAGCCGCGGCGTGCCGAACGTATTCCTCAACGCGCCGTTGACGAGCACGGGCACGTGGAACGCCGCGCACTTCAAGAACCCGCAGTACGACAAGCTGGTCGCCGATTACGTCGCCGCGCTCGATATCGCCGCGCAGAAAAAAGTGTCCGCGCAGATCCAGACGCTGCTGCTCGACGAGACACCCGTGATCTTCCCGTTCTTCTACGACCAGCTGATCGCCGCGCGCAAGCAGCTGAACGGCGTGCGCTTCACGGCAATCGCGCAGCTGTATTTCGATCGCGCGACGCTCGCGGCCTGATTGCGCGCAACGCTGCGAGCAAGGGATATCGATGTCGACCACGGTTTCCGCTTCCGTCGCTCGTAGCCCGCGCGGCAGCGCGATGCGCGTCTTGAGCTTCATCGGCACGCGGGTCGGGCTGTCGCTGATCACGCTGTGGCTGCTATCGGTGATCGTGTTCGCGGGCGGTCAGCTGCTGCCCGGCGATATCGGCCGCGCGATACTCGGCCCGCTCGCCGATCCACGCGCCGTTGCCGCGCTCAATCACCAGCTCGGCGCGGACCGCCCTCTCCTGACGCAATACACGCAGTGGATCACACACTTCGTGCAAGGCGACATGGGCTTGTCGTACACCTATCGCGAGCCGGTTGCGTCGTTCGTCGGCAGTGCGCTGGCGAACTCGGCGAAGCTCGGTTTTCTGGCGTTCATCGTGGTGGTGCCGCTCGGCATCGCGGGCGGCGTATGGGCGGCGATGCACGCGGGACACTGGCTCGACCGCACGATCAGCATCGTCGGTCTGTCGGCGACCGTCGTGCCTGAGTTCGTGTCGTCGATCGTGCTGATACTCGTGTTCGGCGTGTGGCTGCAATGGCTGCCCATCGACGCAACGTATCCGCCCGACGCAGGCATCTTCACGCAACTGAAGCATCTCGTGCTGCCCGTCCTGCCGCTCGTGTTCGTGTTCTTCGGCTATATCGCACGGATGGCGCGCGCGGGCACGGTTGAAGCGCTCGACGCCGACTACACACGCACCGCGATCCTCAAGGGATTGCCGCCGCATATCGTGATCGGCCGGCACGTGCTGCGCAACGCCTTGCTGCCGACCATCACCGTCGCGGCGACGCAGCTCGGCTACATGATCGGCGGACTGGTCGTCGTGGAGACGCTGTTCCACTATCAGGGCATCGGCTCGCTGATCTACAACGCAGCAAAAGCCAAAGACTTCCCGATGCTCGAAGGCGGCGTGCTGACCATCGGCGTGGTCTACACGGTCGCCAATCTCGTCGCCGATGCGCTATACGTGCTGCTCAATCCGCGCTTGCGCGTAAGGAGCGCCGAATGAGCACGATGGCTTCACCTCCGCCCTCGTCGAACACACCGGCGCCCGCGCCCGCGGCGCCTCGCGCGAGAGACACGCGCTACGACACGCTGCGCATGCTGCTGCGCTCGCCGACCTTCATCGTCGGCGCGGTGATCTTGCTGTGGTGGATCGTCTGCGCGATTGCAGGAACGTGGGTTGCGCCGCTCGATCCCTACGCGTCCGATCCCTTGAACTCGCTCACGCCGCCCGCGGCAGGCCACTGGTTCGGCACCGATCAACTGGGCCGCGACGTGCTGTCGCGCGTGATCGTCGGCGCGCGCGACATCCTGACCATCGCGCCGCTCGCGACGCTGCTCGGCACGCTCGCGGGTACAGCACTCGGCCTCACGGTCGGCTACTTCGACGGCTGGGTCGACAACGTGATCGGGCGCGCGATCGATGCCGTGCTCGCGCTCCCGCTCGTGATCGTCGCGCTGCTCGCGCTGGCCGCCGTGGGTGCCTCGAACCTCACGGTGATCCTCGTAATCGGCATCACGTTCACGCCCATCACGGCTCGTACGGTGCGCGCCGCCGTGTTCGCCGAACGCCATCTCGACTACGTCGCCGCGGCCCAACTGCGCGGCGAGAACGCGTTCTACATCATGTTCGCGGAGATCCTGCCGAACGTGCTGCCGCCCATCATCGTCGAAGCGACGGTGCGTCTCGGCTACGCGATCTTCGCGGTCGCCACGCTGTCGTTTCTCGGCTTCGGCATCCAGCCGCCTTCCGCCGACTGGGGCCTCGCGCTCTCGGAGTCGTACACGCTGATGGCGGGCGGCGCATGGTGGACCGTCGTGTTCGACGCGGCTGCGATTGCGTCGCTCGTGGTCGGCGTGAACCTGATTGCGGACGCCGTGCAAGGAGCCGTCGACGGATGAACGGCCCATCTCCTCCTCCGCCGCCCGCCTCGTTTCCCGCCTTCGATGTGTCGAAGAGCGAGCAGTCCGACGCGCTCACGATCGTCGGCCTGACGGTCGCGTATCGCACGCGCGGACGGGAGCGCGACGTGCTGCAAGATGTGTCGTTTCGCATCAGGCGCGGCGAATCGTATGGGCTCGTCGGCGAATCGGGCTGCGGCAAGTCGACGGTCGCGATGGCGACGCTGCGCTATCTGGCGCGCAATGGACGCGTAAAGGCAGGACGCATTTCGATTGCCGGCAAGGAAGTGCATTCGCTCGACGCCGCCGCATTGCGCGAGCTGCGCGCGAACAGAATATCGATGGTGTATCAGGACCCGTCGCGCGCACTCAACCCATCACTGACGATCGCGCGCCAGGTGGCCGAAGCGTTCGAGGCATCCGGCGCGACGCATGAAGATGCGCTGAAGCAAACTACGGACATGCTGCGCAAGGTCCGCATCGCCGAGCCCGAGCGCGTGATGGACAGTTATCCGCATCAATTGTCGGGCGGCATGCAGCAGCGCGTCGTGATCGCAATGGCGCTCGCGTCGGAACCCGAGTTGCTGATTCTCGACGAACCGACCACCGGTCTCGACGCCACCGTCGAAGCCGAAGTGCTCGATCTCGTCGCGCAACTGCGCGACGAGTTTCACACGGCCGTGCTGTTCATCAGCCACAACCTGGCGGTGATCGGCAGGATGTGCGAGCGCGTCGGCGTGCTGTACGCGGGCAAGCTCGTCGAAGAGGGCGCGACGCAGGACGTGTTCGCGCGGCCGCGTCATCCGTACACGGTCGGCCTGTTGCGCTGTCTGCCGACGGTCGGCCGCAGCAAGGACACCGACCGGCTCGACACGATTGCAGGCAGCCTGCCGCAGCCGGGTTCCATCGCGCAGGGCTGCGTCTATGCAGAGCGCTGCCGTCTCGCCGACGACCGCTGCCGGCGCGAAGCGCCGCCGCCGTATCGTGTAGGTGCACGGCATGGCGATCAGATGTCGCGTTGCCATTACCACGAGCGCGCCATGGAACTGCCGCGCGCAACGCCCGCTGATGCGCCCGCTGATGCTTCCGGAAACGCGCACGAAACCCGCGGCGCCTCACCCGTGCTGCGCGCGGAAAGCGTCTCAAAGACATTCCACGTCGCGGGCGCGGCGCTGCGCGCCGTCGACGATGTATCGCTCGAACTCGCGAAGGGCGAGACGCTTGGTCTCGTCGGCGAATCGGGCAGCGGCAAGACGACGCTCGCGAAGTTGCTGCTCGGCCTCGTATCGCCCGATGCGGGCAGCGTGATCGAACTCGACGGCACGCCTTTGCCGCCCCGCGTCACGAACCGCAACGACGAACAGGTGAAGTCGCTGCAGATCGTGTTCCAGAATCCCGACTCGGCGCTCAATCGCGCGCACTCGGTCAGGCGGCTGATCGGGCGCGCGTTGTCGCGCCTGTCCGCGCTGCACGGCGACGCGCGAGAGGAAAGGCTCGCGTCGCTGGCACAGGCTGTCAGGCTGCCCGACCGTTATCTGAGTTCGCGCACACGGCAACTGTCGGGCGGGTTGAAGCAGCGCGTCGCGATTGCGCGCGCGTTCGCGGGCGATCCGCGCATTGTCGTGTGCGACGAGCCGACTTCCGCGCTCGACGTGTCCGTGCAGGCCGCGATCCTCAATCTGCTCGCCGATCTGCAGCGCGATCGCAGCGTGAGCTATGTGTTTATCTCGCACGATCTGAATGTCGTGCGCTACCTGTCCGATCGCATCGCAGTGCTGTACGTCGGCCGCCTGCTGGAGATCGGGCCCGCGTCGGCCGTGTTCGACGGTCCGCATCATCCTTATACGGAAGCGTTGTTGTCGTCGGTGCCCGCGCTCGATCAGCGTGACGGCGAAGCCTCTCCCGACGCGAAACCGCAGCGCATCCGCCTTGCCGGCGAACTGCCGAGCCCTGCCGCACCGCCGTCCGGCTGCGTGTTTCATACGCGCTGTCCGCGCAAGCTGGGTGCGATTTGCGAGCAGCAGGACCCGCCTTACGTCGATGCCGGCGACACGCATCGCATCCGCTGCCATATTCCCGTCGACGAATTGCGCGTGCTCCAACGCCGCAACTGATCCCCTGCCCCCGCGCCGCCTCGTCGCGCGCTGAAACGAAAAACCGCGTCATTCGAGGCCTGCGTTTCAGGTCCGAAACGTTTTTCGTGCGTTTCGATGCGCGTGCAACCGAGCCGTCACGCGAATGCCACGCGCGACGGGCGTTCGCGCCCAATGGCATGTTTATCGCTAAATGACGCTCACGCACGGGGTTGCGTCGGGATCGACAAGTGCTCGGCAACGCTAATTCGCGCCGTCACGACGAACGGCGCAACGGCGCGCAGAAAGGACAGTCGATCCCGCGTCGGACGGATGATGCGTCATCGCATCCGCCGGGCCATGTGGGGCTCGCACGCGGCCCGGCGCCGACTGCCAACGACAACAGGCGCCTGGCACACGTCAGAAGCCGCAGGCAGCGGGATGGCAGGCAGGGAGCGTCGCACGCGACGTGCCGTCGAAAACGGCACGCGTTGCGAAGCTGAAGAGCGAGAAAGCTCCACCCGCCGCTGAACGGCTCAGCGCGTGCAATACGAACAAACGGGACAAGGCGACAAGCAGTGAATAAGGAATGACGGCTTGCGGGGGTCGTCGTTTCCTCGGGAGAGGTGCGATGAAGACCAGAACAATTGATACGTACTACTACAATGTCATACGGGGTACGGCAACCTTAGTGGTTGGCGCGGGGACTTTCATGGCGGCCCAGTTCGTTCAGGCCGCATCCACTGACGATGTGATTCCGAAGTGGATCATCACAGCCGATGCGCCGCTGCCTGCCAGCGGAGCGTCGGCTGCGATGCAACCTGCACAGAACGATACGGCATCGACGGGCGCGGAGTCCGGCACGACCACGGCAGCCGACGATGCGGCGTCAGTTTTTCTCCTCAAGACTTGTATCGGCAACGCCGGCAATTGCGCGCCCAACGGCGGACGCGGCAGCGGCGCCGGCGCGAGCGCGGGTGCCGCTGGCGCTGGATCTTCGGGTTCGTCGGGCGCGGCTTCGAGCGGCGGTGGCGGGTTTGGGGGTGCGGCGGGCCCGAGCGGCAATTCGAGCGGCGGTGGGTTTGGTGGTGGTAGCGGGAATGGTGGTGGTGGTGGTGGTGGTGGTGGTGGTGGTGGTGGCGGTGGCGGTGGCGGTGGCGGTGGCGGTGGCGGTGGTGGCGGTGGTGGCGGTGGTGGCGGTGGTGGCGGTGGTGGCGGTGGTGGCGGTGGTGGCGGCTGCGGCTGTGGTGGCGGTGGTGGCAGCGCCGGTGGCCCTGGTGGCGGCTTCGGCGGCGGCTTCGGTGGTGGTTTCGGCGCCGGTGGCTTCGGCGCCGGTGGCTTCGGCGCCGGTGGCTTCGGCGCCGGTGGTTTCGGCGCCGGCGGCTTCGGCAAAGGTGGCGGGTACGGCGGTGGCTCAGGCTCAAGCGGCGGTCATGGTGGCGGCAACGGACACTGAGATCGAGCGGACGGCGCCCCCGCGCCGTCTCCATCCGACGACAACCACGCAACGCGCAGACGCTTCCTGGCCGGCATTGGCGGTGACGTTCCGATCCCCAGGTCGAACGTCACCGCCGGGCCGGGAGCGCCGTCGGCGGTATTACCGGGAAGGCTCCGGCAACACGAGCCGACACAAAGCTGGGTTCACAGCGGAAACGACAAGAGCGGTCCGGCAAAGCAGTCGGGAACAACGCATCGGAACCAAACCGCCCTGCTCGCCTCATATCTATTTAACGTTCGATATGAGGCCTTCTACATGCAACGACACTTCCCCCGCCCCGTTGCACGCATCGCTTCGGGCTTGCTGCTGGCTTCGCTGATCGCTGGCGCATCGCTGGCGTATGCGCAAAATGCGGCGCAAAACGCAACGCAAACCACCGCGCAAACCCAAGCCTCGCCTCCCGTCGATCCCACCTTCTCCGCATGGTCGCTTGCGCAATCCTGCCAGCAGAAATCCGATAACGTCGCCCACGGCCAATGTGTCGGCGCGATCCGCGGCATCATCCACGGCTACCAGTACGGCGTGCTGTTCCTCAGCCAGCGCACGTCGCTCGCGGCGAAGGAAACGCAGCGCGTGTCATTGTGTCTGCGCGACGTGCCCGTCTCGACGCTCGTCGACGAATTCGTGCAGGACGCGAGCCAGGTCAGCGCGGATTCGCTCAAGCGCACACCCGCCGAAGTCGCCGTGCTCGGCTCCGTGCACATGCACCACGCGTGCGACTGATCAAGCGATACAACCGCACAAGCGCCGCCTGCTCAAAGCATCTCGAGCGGCCGCTTGCTGCGGGGCGGACGAAAGTGCGCATCGATAGCGGCGAGGTCGTCGGCGGAAAGCTGCAGGTCAAGTGCGCGGCGGTTGTCGCGCACGTGCTCGATGCGCCCTGACTTGGGAATCGCGAACACATCGGGCTGCCGCAGCACCCACGCCAGCGCGACCTGAAACGCCGATACGCCATGCCTGTCGGCGATATCGTCGAGCGGCGAGCGCTTGGGCAGGCGCGCATGATCGACGGGGCTGTATGCCATCGCGGGCATCTTGCGGCCCGCGAGCCACGGCAGCAGATCGAACTCCGGCCCACGTCGCGCGATGTTGTAGAGAATCTGGTTCGTCGCGCATGCATCGCCGTGCGGCACGCCGACGAGTTCTTCCATATCGTCGACGTCGAAATTGCTGACGCCCCAGTGGCGTATCTTGCCGTCGCGGCGCAGCGCCTCGAAGCCCGCGACCGTCTCTTCGAGCGGCACCGAGCCGCGCCAGTGCAACAGATACAGATCGATACGATCGGTTTTCAAGCGCTTCAACGACTGTTCGCATGCATGTTGCACGCCGCGCCTGCTAGCGTTGTGCGGGTAGACCTTGCTGACCAGAAACACGTCGTCGCGCAGGCCCTGCAACGCTTCGCCCAATAGCGATTCCGTCGCGCCTTCGCCGTACATTTCCGCCGTGTCGATCAGCGTCATGCCGAGTTCGATACCGCCGCGCAGCGCCTCGATTTCGGCCTTGCGGCGCGACGGATGCTCGCCCATCTCCCACGTGCCCTGCCCGAGTTTCGGAATGGGTTCGCCGTCGGGCAGCGTCACGCTGGCGATGTCCTTCGTCATGATTGCGTCCTCGCAGATGATGTCGTGAAGAAGCGCCGCGTCGCGGCGGCCAACGCGACGAGTGTAGCGCTTCGTCGCGACGCGCATCGGCGTCCCGGCAAAACCCCGCTATAACGCGGGGCGCCGATGACATAGAATTGCCGCTTGCCCTACTTGCGTCCGTCACATGAACCCAGCCTCGGAAGACCGTTGGCGCGATTTGCGCCCGGACCCGGAAAACGATACGCCGCTGTATCTTCAGCTCGCCCGCAAGCTCGGCAGTGCGATCCACGAGAACCGCTGGAACGCAGGCGAAGCGCTGCCATCGGAGCGCGTGCTGTCGGATGCGCTCGGCGTGTCGCGCATCACGGCACGCAAGGCGATCGCGTTGCTCGTCGAACAGGGCTTGATTCGCCGCTCGCAGGGCGCGGGCAGTTTCATCACGCCGCGCTATGAAGATCCGCTGTCGCGTCTGTCGAGCTTCAGCGAAATGCTGCGTCGGCGCGGCTTTACGCCAAGCTCGCAATGGCTGTCACGCGAGATCGTGCCCGCCAATCGCGATGAAGTGATCCAGCTCGGGCTGTCGCCCGCTGCTGCCGTCACGCGATTGCGCCGCCTGCGTCTCGCGGACGGCATCGTGATGGCCGTCGAAAACTCGACGTTCCCCGCTTCCGTCATTCCCGACCCACAGGCCATCGGCGATTCGCTGTACACGTATCTCGAACAGCGCGGCCTGACGATCGTGCGCGCGTTGCAGCACTTTCGCGCGGTCAACGCGAGCGACGAGATCGCACAGCAGATGAGCATCGCGCCGAACGACGCGCTGCTGCTGATCACGCGCGTCGGCTACACGGCCGACCAGCGCGCAATCGAACTCACCGACACCTACTGCCGCAACGACTACTACGACTTCGTCGCCGAACTGCGCAAGTAGGCGCTAGGTTCAGTCCTCCCAGCGCGGCGCGTCGGAGCCGATGGGCACGGGCGGCCGCGCATAGAACGCGGGTGTCTCCGACATCCGCTCGGCAGGCGCCGCCGCCCGCACGCGGCCAAACGGCGAATCGACTTCGTGCAGACCGTCCTGCACGTCGTCGTAGGTGACATCGGGAATGCGCCAGCCCGCTTCGATCTGTCCCATCGATTGCAGCCAGCCGCCCGTCTGCGCCAGCGACAACCGCACATGCCAGCTGCCGCCCTCCTGCGCGCGCCGCGCGAGCGCGACCATCGCGCCGAATGCGGCGAGATAGCCCGTTGCGTGATCGAGTGCCTGACACGGCAGATGCTTCGGCCCGTCGACGCCCGCCGCGCGGCTCTCCGTGTATGCGATGCCACTTGCCGACTGCACGAGGCTGTCGAAACCGCGCCGCGTCGCCCACGGCCCCGCGTGCCCATACGCCGAAATCGACACGCAGACGATGCCGGGCCGCAGCCGTGTCAGCGCTTCAGGATCGAAGCCGCGCGCGGCAAGCGAGCCGGGACGATAAGCCTGCATGAACACATCCGCTTGCGCGGCCAGCGCCTGCAATTGCTCGCGCGCCGTAGCCTCGCGCAGATCGAGGGTCGCGGAGCGTTTGCCACGCCCGTTGTCGACGACGAGCGGCGCGATATTTGGCAGATGCGGGCCGTTGATCAGCATCACGTCGGCGCCATGCTGCGCGAGCGCGCGCCCTGCCACTGGGCCCGCGATGATGCGCGACAGATCGAGTACGCGCGTGCCTGACAGCGGTCTCTGCGCATCACCGCGGCCCGGCGCTTCAGGCAGCGCATCGCCGATCCGCTCGATCTCGAGCAGCGGCAGATTCGCAATCGCCTTCGCCTGATCGAGCGCAGCCCATTCGCGCGACGAGCGGATCAGCGCGGCGCACAGGCCGGCGTCGGCGAGTGTCTGATCGAGCTGCGCGCCGTCCCACCCGCGAATCGCCTCAGCGACCGCGCCAGGATCGGCGTCGCAGCCGAGCACCTTCAACACGCCTTGCAGATGATGCGGAAAGTTCGTGTGCAACTGGATCCAGCGACCGTCGCGCGTCGCGTAGAAGCCGGTGACGGGGTGGCGCAGTTCCGGCGGCAAGCCATCGTTCACGCGCAGATAGCGTTCGCTGCGAAACGCGATCAACGCGCGCCGCACGCTCACATCGACACGCTGCATGCGGCCCGTGCGCAGCCTGAAGCAATCGGCGGCGGCCAGTGCCTGCGCGGCGATCGATGCGCTCGCAAGCGTCCCGACACGAAACACGGAGGGCAACGCCGGATCGTTGCCGTCGATCGACACATAGTCGAGCAAGGCGGGATCGCAACCGGCAACGGACCACAGATGATCGAGAGCGAGCTGGGGCGTCATGATGGGCTGGCTTCCTGAAGAAGAAGGACGTGATTCAGTCTAGATTTGCGTCTCGCCACGATCAATCTTGATTCATATAATCAATATATATTCATTTCTTTGGCTTTCCCGCGCCGATATGTCCAATGCGATGTCCGCGCCACGCTATCTGTCCGCCGACGAAGCCGCCGCGATGCTCGGCATCAGCGTCACGACGCTCTACGCGTATGTGAGCCGCGGCATGCTGCGCTCCGCGCCGGACGCGAATACCAAGCGTCGGCTCTACGACGCGGACGAAGTGCGCCGCCTCGCGCGCCGCAAGGAAGATGGCAAGCGCGCGGGCAAAGTCGCGCAAAAGGTGCTGGATTGGGGCGTGCCCGTCCTCGAATCGTCGATTACGCTGATCACGGACGGCAAACTGCTGTATCGCGGCCGCGATGCGATCGAACTCGCGCGCATCGCGACATTGGAGGAAGTAGCGGGCTTGCTGTGGGAATGCAGCGCGCGGCGTATCGCCGATGCGCCTGCGCCGCCGCTGGGTGCTGCGCAATGGTCGGCGTGGCTCAAGCTGTGGAGCGACAGCGCGCCGCTCGATCGCGCGCTCGTGCTGTTGCCGGCCGCCGCCGCGCAGATGCCGCGTGTCTGGGCGCTCGGCCGCGATGCGCAACTCGACAATGCCTGCGCGCTGATCCGGCTGCTGGCGGGTGCGATGATTTCGGCGGCGCCGTCGAACGAACCGCTGCATAAACAGCTCGCCAATGCGTGGGGCGTGCGCAACCGCGCGCAGGTCAATCTGCTGCGTGCCGCGCTCGTCGCGTGCGCAGATCACGAGCTGAATGCGTCGACATTCACGGTGCGGTGTATCACGTCGACGGGTACGCATCTGTTCGGCGCCGTCGTGGGCGGGCTCGCTGCGTTATCGGGACCGAGGCACGGCGGGGAAACGGCGCGCGTCGCCGCATTGTTCGACGAAGCCGCGCGCGCCGCCGATCTCGACCGATATCTGGCCACGCGGCTCGCGCAGCACGAGCAAAGCGCGCCGGGGCCCGTGATCTCCGGGTTTGGTCATCCGCTGTATCCGGACGGCGATCCGCGTGCACGTCTGCTGCTGGAACTGCTCGATGAATGCGCGCCCGCCCGCTCGCCGTTCGCCGACGTGCAGCGGCTCGCGCGCGTCGTGCGGGACACGACGGGCGCTGAACCGACCGTCGACTACGCGCTCACAGCCATCGAACGGGTGCTCGGCCTGCCCGCCGGCGCGGCTTTCACGCTCTTCGCGGTAGGCCGCGTGACGGGCTGGATCGCGCACGCGATGGAGCAGACCATCGACGGGCGGCTGATCCGTCCGCGCGCCAGGTACATCGGCGCGTACGAAGTGGATTGATTCAAAGACCCGCGCTTCAGGCCGTGAGGAACCAGCGCGGCATCCACGTCCAGCGCGGTGCACGCCGCCGTTCGACGCGCACGGTATCGCCTGCGCCGCTCGTGACCGTCAGCGAGAGCCGTACGCCGTTGTGCCCTGCGCTCAGCCATGCGACGGCGCCGCGCTTCAGTTCGAACGACTCGCCTGCTTCCAGCCAGTAATCCTCCGCGTCGCCCTCGACGGTCAGCCAGAGTTGGCCCGCCAGCACGTTCACGGCAAGCGGCTGCGCGACCCGCCAGGCGCTTGCCGGCTCGCTATGCTCAAGTTCGAAAGTACGGATTTCACGCATCGCTGTGCTCCTTGAAGTGCTTTTTCGCTTGCATCCATTATTGTCGTGCGATGATGACTGTCACATGCACAGTGCTGAACAGTTTCAAAAGAACTGTACAGTCAGAAAACCTGACAGTTGTCGGCGCTTCGACCATGACAGACCGTGACGGACGGCTGGCGGAGCGCTCGAAAGAAGCGCGAAGCAAGCGCTAAGGAAAGCAAGCCATGAAGCTCGATATCGAACTGAACCGCGAAAACGGCGTGCCGCTCACCGAGCAGATCGTCAGCGGCGTTCAGGACTGGATACGCTCGCGCACCGCGCATCCCGGCGCGAAGCTGCCGTCGATCCGCCAGTTCGCCACCGACAATGACATCAGCCGCTTCCCCGTGATCGAGGCTTACGACCGGCTCGTGTCGCTCGGTTATCTGGATTCGCGGCCGGGTTCCGGCTTCTACGTGGCCGAGCGGCACCGCGCCGCGATGAGTTGCCAGGGTGCGTCCGACCCGCGCCGCGCCGAAGACGAATCGACCCACATCCTGCAACAGTTCAATCATCCCGGCGAATCGCTAAAGCTCGGCAGCGGCTTCATTCCCGAGGCATGGCGCGACATGGACAGCCTCGCGCAGGCGATCCGCCACGTGTCGCGCACCGACGGCGCGAGCATGATCGATTACGCGACGCCGCTCGGCAACGCGACCCTGCGCGAACTTCTGCAAGGACGCATCGAGCAGCTCGGCATCGAAGCGGAGGCGTCGCAGATCCTGATCACGTTCGGCGCGAGCCAGGCGATGGACCTGCTGATGCGCTACCTGCTCAAGCCCGGCGACACGATCTTTGTCGAGGACCCGGGCTACTACAACTTCAACGGTCTGCTGAAGCTGCATGGCGTGAACCTCGTCGGCATTCCGCGCACGCGCACGGGCCCCGACCTCGACGCGATGCAAGCGCAGTTGCAACAGCATCGGCCGAAGCTCTTCTTCATCAACTCGGTGTTTCACAATCCGACAGGCACGACGATCGCGCCGCCCATCGCGTTCCGCCTGCTGCAACTCGCGCGCGAGCACAACTTCAAGATCATCGAAGACGATATCTACGCCGACTTCCAGACCGATCCCACCGACCGCCTCGCCACGCTCGATCAGCTCGAACATGTGATCTACATCGGCGGGCTGTCGAAGACCCTGTCGTCGTCGCTGCGCATCGGCTATGTGATCGCGGATCACCCGACCATCAAGGATCTCGCCGACATCAAGATGCTGACGAGCATCGGCGGCTCGCGCTTTGCGGAAGCCGTGACCGTCGCATTGCTCGAACGCGGGATGTATCGCAAGCATCTGGAAAGATTGCGGCGGCGCATGCGCGATGCGCTCGGCGCGACCGTGCAGA
Organism: Paraburkholderia sp. PGU19; assembly: GCF_013426915.1. Classification (GTDB taxonomy): domain Bacteria; phylum Pseudomonadota; class Gammaproteobacteria; order Burkholderiales; family Burkholderiaceae; genus Paraburkholderia. Next base: position 749,233 of record NZ_AP023179.1, on the reverse strand, counting down.
CGCTCGAAATGAGCGGCTGGCAAGTGTTCGAGAATCCGCTGGGCGGCAAGTTCGTGTGGGCGCGCGTGCCGCATGTCGAGGATGCGGAGCGGCTCGTCGAGTGCGGCGCGCCGCTCGGCGTGACGGTCGCGCCCGGCAGCTATTTCCGGCCAAATGCGGAGCCGAGCCCGTGGATACGCGTCAACGCCGCGTTTGCGAACGATCCGCGCGCGCGGGCGTTTTTTGAGGCGGCGGTGCAATTGAAGCCGTAGCGTGGACGTCGGGCGCAACGATTGCTGCCCATGCCGGCGGCGATGCCGTCCGTCACGCATTTTCCTTAGAATGTGGGCTCTCCGCCCAGCCGCCCTGCCCTGCCTTCATGTCCGAATCGACCGAATCCGCATCGCCCGCCGCGAGCAACCGCACCGCGAACACCGCGCCGACTGCCCGCTCGTTGACGGTGATGCTGTGGATCGTCGCGACGGGCTTCTTCATGCAGACGCTCGATTCGACGATCGTCAACACCGCGCTTCCCGCGATGGCGAAAAGCCTCGGCGAATTGCCGTTGCGCATGCAATCAGTCGTGATTGCCTATTCGCTGACGATGGCCGTCATGATTCCCGTGTCCGGCTGGCTCGCCGACAAGCTCGGCACGCGGCGCGTGTTCATGAGCGCGATCCTCGTCTTCACGATCGGCTCGCTGTTGTGCGCGAACGCGCAAACGCTCACGCAACTGGTGGCTTATCGCGTGCTGCAAGGCGTGGGCGGCGCCATGCTGCTGCCCGTCGGCCGCCTCGCCGTGCTGCGCGTGTTTCCCGCCGAACGCTATCTGCCCGCGCTGTCGTTCGTCGCGATTCCAGGGCTGATCGGTCCGCTGATCGGCCCGACGCTCGGCGGCTGGCTCGTCAAGATCGCATCGTGGCACTGGATCTTTCTGATCAACGTGCCCGTCGGCATCGCCGGCGTGATCGCGACGTTCATCTTCATGCCCGACAGCCGCAACCCCGATACCGCGAAGTTCGACATCAAAGGCTATGTGCTGCTGATCGTCGGCATGGTGTCGATTTCGATGGCGCTCGACGGACAAACCGAATTCTCGATCCAGCACGCGACCATGCTGATGCTGCTGATCCTTTCGCTAGGCTGTTTCGTTGCCTACGGTTTGCATGCGACGCGCGCGGCCAACCCGATTTTCTCGCTCGATCTGTTCAAGATCCACACGTTCAGCGTCGGCCTGCTTGGCAACCTGTTCGCGCGGATCGGCAGCGGCGCGATGCCGTATCTGATTCCGCTGCTGCTGCAGGTGAGCCTCGGCTACAGCGCGTTCGAAGCCGGCCTGATGATGCTGCCCGTCGCCGCGGCGGGCATGTCGTCGAAGCGCCTCGTCACGCGGCTCATCATGAAGTACGGCTACCGGCGCGTGCTCGTGTCGAACACGGTACTGGTCGGCCTCGCGATGGCGAGCTTCTCGCTGACGAGCGTGCATCAGCCGCTGTGGCTGCGCCTCGTGCAGCTCGCCGTCTTCGGCGGCGTCAACTCGATGCAGTTCACCGCGATGAACACGCTGACGCTGAAAGACCTCGGCACGGGTGGCGCGAGCAGCGGCAACAGCCTGTTCTCGCTGGTGCAGATGCTCGCGATGAGCCTCGGCGTCACCGTCGCGGGCGCGTTGCTGACCACATTCACGGGTCTCATGCCACGCGTCACGGCGGCCAACTCGCTGCCCGCCTTTCACGCGACTTTCCTGTGTGTCGGCCTGATCACGGCGGCAACGTCGTGGATCTTCGCGCAGCTGTCGGCCGATATCCGGCAGCCGGTGAGGCGCGCCGATCCGCAGGAACGCACGTGACATGGAAAGCTCGCCGAGCAGCAAACGCGGAACCTTAACGGGGCGCGCGCCGCACCATCGATGTGCGCTTCGCTCACTGCGCGCATGACAGCATCGGCCGTCCCGGCGCAAAATCGACGCAACGGCGGAGGGAACGGCGCAAAACACAGCCTAATCCGCGCGACACAGGGCTAAAGCCGTAGCGCATCGTCATGCGCATGTTTCTTGCTGCCCTATCCTGTAAACTTGTATCTTTCGCGCGGCCCGCCTCGCTTCTCAACCGATGACCGACACGATGAGCATGATCGAACTCGATCCTCCCGGCTTCCAGCCTCCGCGCCCCGTAGCGGGCGACGAAGGCTCCCGCCGCACCGTCCGGTATGGCGGCTACACGGTTTTCAGCGTATTCCAGCCGGTTTTCTCGGTATCGCACCGTCGCGCGATTGGCTATCACGCGTCGCTGCGCGCGCACGACGAGAACGAAAAGCAGGTGCCGTCAGCCGAAGTCTTCACCCAGGCCGCACGGCGCGGCGATCTGCTGGAACTCGGGCGGCTCGCCGAATCGCTGCATCTGGGTAACTTCAACGCGTTCGACAGTCACGACGAATGGCTCTTCCTGAGCCTGCATCCCGCCGCGCTGATGGATACGAGCTACGGCGACGCGCTCCTCGCGGGCCTCAAGGCGCTCGGTCTGCCGCCGCAGCGCGTGGTGCTCGAAGTATCCGAGCAGGCGGGCGGCGAAACGACGCGTTTCGCGGAGATCATCGACGCGCTGCGCAAGTCCGGCTTTCTGATCGCGCTCGACGGCTTCGGCGCGAAGCATTCGAACATCGACCGCGTGTGGAATCTGCGGCCCGACATCGTCACGCTCGACCGCTGCATCCTCGCGCAGGCCAGCGAGCATTCGCATATCGAGCGCGTGCTGCCCGGCATCGTGTCGATGCTGCATGAATCGGGGCAACTGGTGCTGATGGGCGGCCTGACGACCGAGCGCGACGCGCTGATCGCGCTCGAATGCAATGTCGATTTCGTGCAAGGCACGTTCTTCGCCGCGCCGAGCGTCGAACCCGTCGCGCGTCAGGCGACGGTGAGTCTGATGGACAAGCTGTCGGCGGCGCTGCGCGAACGCGTGGCCGCACGCGAGCGTGCGCAATCCGAGCGGCTCGCGCCGTTTGTGACGGCGCTGGAAGCCGCGAGCGCGCAGCTGATCGAAGGCCAGCCGATGGCCGAGGCGACCGCGCCGCTGCTCGAACTGCGCGAAACGGCGCGCTGTTTCCTGCTCGACGGCTCGGGCCGCCAGATCGGCGACAACGTGCTGCCGCAGGGCCGCGCGTCGCAGCGTGCGAAACGCTTCCGGCCACTGTTGCATTCGGAAGGCGCGAGCTGGGAACGTCGTCCGTATTTTATCCAGGCCGTGCGCGCGCCCGGCCAGGTGCATCTGACACCGCCCTATCTGTCGATCAACGAGGCGCACCTTTGCGTGACGGCGTCGATCGCGGCGGAAACCGCGCGCGGCATGCAGGTGCTATGCGTCGATATCAACTGGGAAGTGGCCGCGCATCGTAATTGATGCGGCCTGACTGCTGACGGGCCGCAGAAGTTGCAGGACGGCCGCGCGCCCGAACACGCGCGTTGCGCTCGCCAGCCGCAACGCACCCGTCACGATGCGCAACGCGACGATGCGCTCGTCCTCGCCGATCGAAATGTCAAGCAGCGCGTCGATTTCGCCGTCGCGCATCAACGCTACGGCGCGCATGCCGTTCATCGTCACCGTCTCCATCTGGTCGCCACGGCTGCGCATCGACAGCGCGGTCGCCGCCTGTTCAGCCGTCGCGACGGCATCGACCGTTTCGGGTGCGTCGCTCATTACGCTCGGCACCTCGCAGAAGAGCCGCACCAGCCCCGCGCGATCCTGCGCTTCCATCGCCGCCCGCAAACGCTCGACGATGCGCGCATGCGCAGCGGGATCGGCGCGCTTTGCCGGCACGCCTTCGCGCTGCAAACGCGCCCTCGCGCGATGCACCATCTGCCGGCAATTTGCGGGCGTCTTCGCAAGAATCTTCGCGATCTCCGCGTAGTCGCAATCGAATGCCTCATGCAGCACGAATGCCGCGCGTTCTTCAGGCTTCAGCCGTTCGAGCAGCAGCATCACGCCATACGACATCTGCACGGCCTGCAACGCGAGGTCTTCCGCCGAAGGCGCAAGGCTCTCGATCCACGGTTCCGGCATCCAGCCGCCCGAACGCGTCGCGCGCTCGATCTGCAGATGGCGCAGCCGGTCGATCGCGAGGTGTGTCGCAATCGTCGTGAGCCATGCGGCCGACGAACGCAGTTCGCTCGCGTCGGCGGCATGCCATTTGAGCCACGCGTCCTGCACGATGTCTTCCGCTTCCGCGCGGCTGCCGAGCATCCGGTATGCGAGCGCGAAGAGCCTCGCGCGCATCGCCTCGAAATCCGCCGCCTTCTCTCCGTTCATTTCCATGCAAGCCGCTCCTGTGGCGTTGTCTCCGGGTTGACGGGCCAGCCGCCCCCGATGTGACACGTCGACGCAAAAATTCTTTTGTCACACCGTGCCGCGTGTTCGCGTCATGCGACTGAAACCCGCCTCGTGCGGGCCTTTCACGGTCTTTCACGGGTCTTTCAGTCAATCAGCGAGGAACGCATGCATCGACATTTCACTTACCCGGCCGCGTCCGGCTTCAATTTCGTGCCGACCGTCATCGAGCAATCGGGCCGCGGCGAACGCGCCTACGACATCTATTCGCGCCTGCTGCGCGAGCGGATCGTGTTTCTGGTCGGCCCCGTCAACGACCAGTCGGCGAGCCTGATCGTCGCGCAGTTGCTGTTTCTCGAATCGGAGAACCCTGACAAGGATATTTCTTTTTACATCAACTCGCCGGGCGGCTCGGTCTACGACGGCCTCGCGATCTTCGACACGATGCAGTTCATCAAGCCTGACGTATCGACGCTCTGCACGGGCTTTGCGGCCAGCATGGGCACCTTCCTGCTCGCGGCGGGCGCACCCGGCAAGCGCTTTGCGTTGCCGAACGCGCGCATCATGATCCATCAGCCTTCGGGCGGCGGCCAGGGCACGGCGTCGGACGTCGAGATACAAGCGAAGGAAGTGCTGTATCTACGCGAGCGCCTGAACAGCGTGCTCGCGGAAAGAACGGGCCAGAGCATCGCGCAGATCGAGAAGGACACGGATCGTGACAACTTCATGTCAGCGGATGCGGCGAAAGCCTACGGCCTCGTCGACGACGTGTTGACGACGCGCGTGCCCGCTATTACCGAAGCGGCGCACAGCGCGATGTAGCGTTTTCTTCTCGCGCTCAACGCAGGCGCGCGGCGAGATACGACGAAACGACCAGCCTGTACTCGTCGACCAGCGCCTTGCGATCTTTCGGTTTCGCGGCTGCGTACAGCGGATTCAGGCTTTTCACGACCTGCAACGCGACCTCGGCGACGCGAAACGCCTCGTCGTCCGATAACGCCGGGCTGTAGCGCTGAAACAGTTCGGCGAACCGGCCGCGCAAGCGGTTGCGCGCGGCCGCGTCGCGCCGGAAATTCAGCGTCACCGACAGCAGCGGCAGATACGCGGGCCGCGCCGCGATGAAGTCGATCATCAGCGCGAAAAGGCGCTCGACCAGTTTATCAACGCTCCATTCGTGCGCTGCTTCGCCCAGCGCGCTCCATTGCGCGTCCATTTCGTCGCCGTAGCGCGTGCGCAGCGCGAAAACGAGCGCATCCTTATTGGGAAAGTATTGATAGACGGCACCAATCGACGCGCCCGCGCGTTCGGCGATCGCCGTCATTGTCGCGGCGTCGAAACCGCGCTCCGCGATCACGTCGCCGGCGGCGTCGAGCAGCGCATCGACACGCTTTGCCGCGCGTTCCTGCTGGGGAATGCGCCGCACTTTTGGATTATCTGAGGCGAGACTCATGTTTATCGCTTATCATGACATGAGGACATCCTCACATATAGGTGACATATGGCGCAAGCGCTTTCCATCGATCCGCGCAGCACGGCCATCGTGCTGATCGATCTGCAGCACAGCAATGTCGGCCGGCAACTGGCACCGCATTCCGCCGCTGATGTCGTCGCGCGTTCCGTACGCGCCGCCGACGCATTGCGCGCGGCGGGCGGCACGGTCGTGTTCGTACGCGTCGATGTCGCGCAACTGCTGTCGTTGCCCGCCGATGCGCCGCTGCGTCCGCGCGATGCGCCCGCTCCGCCGCCGCACGCATCGGACCTCGTGCCCGAGTGCAATATGCAGGCCGGCGATCTCGTCGTGACGAAGCGCCAGTGGGGCGCGTTTTACGGCACCGATCTGGAACAGCAATTGCGACGCCGTCACATCCGCACTATCGCGCTGACGGGCATTGCGACGAACTTCGGCGTCGAGTCGACGGCGCGCGCGGCGTTCGACCAGGGCTATGAGCTGATCTTCATCGAAGATGCGATGTCGGGCCTGTCGGGCGACACGCATGCCTTTCCGATCGACCATATCTTTCCGCGCATGGGCTTCGTGCGCTCGACAGAGGAATTCATCAGCGCCGTTGCCGAAACAGGGACGTTCGGCGGCGCGTGAGCGTGTTGCAGGCCGATCGTCATGCAAAACCTCGATCGATACCGCGTTGTGTGAGACGATCGAGCCTGCACTTCATTGGAGAAGCATATGGCGTCATCCCAGGATACCGTCAGCATGGCGCTGTTCTGTGATTTCGAAAATGTCGCGCTCGGCGTGCGCGACGCGAAATACGAAAAATTCGACATCAAGCTCGTGCTCGAACGGCTGCTGCTCAAAGGCAGCATCGTCGTGAAGAAGGCGTACTGCGACTGGGACCGCTACAAGGGCTTCAAGGCCGCAATGCACGAAGCGAACTTCGAGCTGATCGAAATTCCGCATGTGCGGCAATCAGGCAAGAATTCCGCAGACATTCGCCTCGTCGTCGATGCACTCGACCTCTGCTATACGAAGTCGCACGTCAATACGTTCGTCATCATCAGCGGCGATTCGGATTTTTCGCCGCTCGTGTCGAAGCTGCGTGAAAACGCGAAACAGGTGATCGGCGTCGGCGTGCAACGCTCGACGTCGGATCTGCTGACGGCCAATTGCGACGAATTCATTTTCTACGACGATCTGGTGCGCGAGAACCAGCGCGCCGCTGCGAAACGCGACAGCGCGAAAGCCGCGCAGCAGGCAGCGCAACAGGCCACGAAACGCGCATCCGACGGCGAGAAGCGAAAGGAAGACCTGGAAACGCGCAAGACGAAAGCGGTCGAACTGGCCGTGCAGACTTTCGATGCACTCGCGTCGGAGCGTGGCGATAGCGGCAAAATCTGGGCGTCGGTGCTGAAGAACGCGATCAAGCGCCGCAAGCCCGATTTCAACGAGACGTACTACGGTTTCCGCGCATTCGGCAATCTGCTCGAAGAAGCGCAGTCGCGCGGGCTGCTCGAAGTGGGCCGCGACGAGAAGTCGGGCACGTTCGTATATCGCAGCGGGTCGTCCGGTGCGGCTGCGTCGGTCGAAGTCGCGAGCCCGCGCGAGACAGGCGATGAATGGGCAGCGATGCCTGCCGCCGCCGAGATCGTGGATCTGGAAGAAGCGACTGTCACAGCCGATGTCGAAGCAGATGTGCCCGTTGATGAAGCAGTCGAGGTTGCGGCGCATGCTGTATCGACCGGTCACGCCGACAACGGCAAGAGCGAGCCGCGCCGCAAGGGACGCGGCACCCGCAAGCCCGCTGCAAAGAGAGCGAAGAAGACTGAACGCGTCGAAGCGGCTGAAGGCGAAACGGATTCGTCGCTGGCTGCGGAAACGCAGCATGTGGCGGAACCCGTCGCGGTATCGGAGGCTCACGCGCCTGTGCTCGAAGCGGAACATCCCGCAACGGAAGCGCCCGCTGCGAAGAAGAAGCCCTCGCGCAAATCGACGGCGCGCAGCCGCCGTCCGCGCAAGACCGAGTCGGCCAACGACGCGGAGTGAATGAGGCTTTAGGTGAAAACGCCGCTCGTTCGAGCGGCGTTTTGCTTTGCGGACCACGCAGCGCGCTTCACAAGTTCGGATAATTCGGACCGCCGCCACCCTCGGGCGTCACCCACACGATGTTCTGCGTCGGGTCCTTGATATCGCAGGTTTTGCAGTGCAAGCAGTTCTGCGCATTGATCTGCAGGCGGTCTTCGCCTTCTCCGGTTTTGATGAACTCGTAAACGCCCGCCGGGCAGAAGCGCGCTTCAGGACCCGCGTAGGTTTGCAGATTCAGCTTGATGGGAATGCTTGCGTCTTTGAGCGTCAGATGCGTCGGCTGATTCTCTTCGTGATTCGTGTTCGAGATGAACACCGACGAGAGGCGGTCGAACGTCAGCTTGCCGTCAGGCTTGGGATACTCGATCGGCGTGCACTGCGAGGCCGGTTTCAGCATCTCGTGATCCCAGTGCTGGTGATGCAGCGTCCATGGCACGTTGCCGCCCAGCAGCTTCTGTTCGATGCCGACCATCAACGTGCCGAGATAGGCCCTTGCTCATCCACTGCTTGAAGTTGCGTGCCTTATGCAACTCCGTGTGCAGCCATGAAGTCTTGAACGACTCCGGATACGCAACCAGTTCGTCGTTGTGACGACCGGCTTGTACGGCGTCAAAGGCAGCGTCGGCGGCGAGCATGCCTGTCTTGATTGCCGCGTGCGAACCCTTGATCCGCGACGCGTTCAGGAAGCCTGCATCGTCGCCCACGAGGGCGCCGCCTGGGAAAGCGAGCTTCGGCAGTGACAGCAGGCCGCCCGCCGTAATTGCGCGAGCGCCATATGACACACGCTTGCCACCTTCAAGGAACGCGCGAATCGACGGATGCGTCTTGTAGCGCTGGAACTCTTCGAACGGCGACAGATACGGATTCGAATAACCCAGGCCGACGACAAAGCCCACCATCACCTGGTTATTGTCGATGTGATAGAGGAACGAGCCGCCGTAAGTCTGCGTATCGAGCGGCCAGCCGGCAGTGTGGATCACGAGTCCGGGCTCGTGCTTCGCCGGATCGATTTCCCACAGTTCCTTGATGCCGATGCCGTAGACCTGCGGATCGGCGCCGTCGCGCAGCTTGAATTTGTCCGACAGTTGGCGTCCGAGATGCCCACGCGCGCCTTCGCAGAACAGCGTGTATTTCGCGTGCAGTTCCATGCCGAGCTGGAAGTTTTCGGTCGGCTCGCCGTCCTTGCCGATGCCGAGATTGCACGTCGCGACGCCTTTGACCGAGCCATCTTCGTTGTACGGCACTTCAGCGGCAGAGAAACCCGGAAAAATCTCGACGCCCGCCGCTTCGGCCTGCTGGCCCAGCCAGCGCGTGACGTTCGCGAGACTGATCACATAGTTGCCGTGATTCGCCGTAATCGCCGACCAGGTTCAGCGGCACGACGGGTGCGCCATCGGCAGGTCCGATGCCGGACAACACGCCGGACAGCGCGATGTAGTTCAGATCGTGGCCGGCGCGCGCCGCGAGCGGGCCTGTTTGACCCCAGCCCGTCATGCGTCCGTAGACGAGCTTCGGATTGCGCACGAACGCCTCGTTCGGGCCGAGTCCGAGACGCTCCATCGTGCCGGGCCGATAGCCTTCGATCACGACATCCGCGCGCGCCATCAGATCCAGCGCCGCTTCCGCCGATGAAGGCTGCTTCAGATCGAGCGTGACCGAGCGGCGTCCGCGACCCGTGATGTCGATGCGCTTGCCGTTGGTTTTCGGCCCGAGATCGTCGGGCGCAGCCGGCCTCTCGATGCGCAGCACGTCCGCGCCCATATCGGCGAGCAGCATCGCGCCGAAGGCGCCCGGGACCGATCGCCTCGAATTCCAGCACTCTGATTTCGTTCAAAACACCCATCGTCACCTGTCTCCATGGAATTGCGGCCCCGCTGACGAGTGCCAACCGGGCCTTGCTGTCGGTTGTGAGTGTCGGGGCGACAGAATGCCCCTTGATCGTAGTAAGCCCTGACGGGCAGCGGACAGGACCACCCCGGACGGGTGGCGAAGGGAGTAGGCGTTTTGCTTCGACGGATGCTGGCAAGTGCGAGCATTACCGCAATTCACCTATTGATTCGGATGGCGAATTAATAGATGCCAAAAAAGAAAAAGCCCTCACAAATGAGGGCTTTTCATTGATTCCCCGCTTGCCGGTTTTTCAAACGCTTACCGGATCAAGCAAAGACTTACGCGAAGTTCTTTTCCGCGAAGTCCCAGTTCACGATGTTCCAGAATGCTTCGACGAACTTCGGACGCGCATTGCGGTAGTCGATGTAGTACGCGTGTTCCCACACGTCGATCGTGAGGAGCGCCTTTGCGTCCGTGGTCAGAGGCGTGGCGGCGTTGCTGGTCGACACCAGATCCAGCGAACCGTCTGCCTTCTTCACGAGCCATGCCCAGCCCGAGCCGAACGTGCCGACTGCCGTCTTCGTGAATTCTTCCTTGAATTTGTCGAATGAACCCCACTTCGCGTTGATCGCGTCGGCGACCTTGCCCTTCGGCGCGCCACCACCTTGCGGCGACAGGCTGTTCCAGAAGAACGTGTGATTCCAGATTTGCGCGGAGTTGTTGAAGATACCGCCCGACGACTTCTTGACGATCTCTTCCAGCGACAGGTTCTCGAACTCAGTGCCCTTGATCAGATTGTTCAGGTTGGTCACATAGGTCTGATGGTGCTTGCCGTAGTGAAACTCGAGCGTCTCTTCCGACATGTGCGGAGCGAGCGCGTTCTTCGCGAACGGCAGCGGCGGGAGCGTATGTTCCATGGTGCTATTCCTTTGTATCTGTTTATGGGGAGTCTGCGGATAACGCTGCGGGAGCACTCGATTGTAGGCGAGTTGGAATAACCCCGCAAACGCAAGCCCTTTATGGCGCGCATTGCGAAAACGCGCTGCGCGGGCAGCGTAATTAATGCTCGCGCAGCGGCTTTTCGCCTGTCATATGAAGGTCAAAACTACTGTGCCCAATGGCGCTTCCAAGCGCGATTAAAAGCCATCCGTAAGACGCGGCTGAACATCCGACAGCGCGATATCCGCCGAGCCTTCGGCGAGGTGAACGGTCATGCGGCGGCCCGGCTTCAGTGCCGATGGCGCGCGCACTGCCCGGCCGTTTTGCGCATCGAGCAAGGCTGCGTAGCCACGTTCGAGCGTGCGTTGCGGGCTCAGTACTTCGAGCCGCGCGGCAAGCGTTTCCACGCGCGCAATGTGTCTTTCATGTTGACGCAACAATGCGCGCTCGAGCCGCTCGGCAAGACCGTTCACTTGCGAACGTTGCAGCGAGAGATCGGGGCGCCAGCGCTGCCAGCGCATCTGCACGAGGGCGAAACGCGCGCGCGCATCACGCACGGGCCGTGCACCTGCCGACGCGAGCCGAACGCTCAGTTGCTGCAGATGCGTGCGTTGCCGCGCGAGCCTTTCGGCCGGCGACACGAGACGCCGCGCGAGCCAGTCGAGTTGTTGCGCGCGCCGCTCCATCATGCGGCCGAAGCCGCGCGCGAGCGTCGCATGACGATGATCGAGGTCGCGCAAGAGCAGCACGCGCTGCGGGCTGACGAGTTCGGCGGCGCCCGTGGGCGTGGGCGCGCGGACATCGGCGGCGAAGTCGGCGATCGTGAAGTCGGTTTCGTGACCGACGCCGCTCACGACGGGCATCTTGCTTTCCGCAATCGCGCGGGCCAGCACTTCTTCGTTGAACGCCCACAGGTCTTCGATCGAGCCGCCACCGCGGCACACGATCAGCACGTCCACTTCGCCGCGCCGGCTTGCCGTCTCGACCATCGCGGCCAGCTTCGCGCTGACGCCCGCACCCTGCACGGGCGCGGGATAGACGATCACGGGAATGTGAGGCGCGCGGCGCGCCAGGGTTGTCAGCACGTCGCGCAATGCGGCCGCCTGCAACGACGTGACAATGCCGATCGCGCGCGGATGCGCGGGCAGCGCGCGCTTGCGCTCCGCGTCGAACAGGCCTTCTGATTCGAGTTGCGCCTTCAGCCGCAGGAACGCTTCGTACAAACGGCCTTGACCCGTACGGCGCACAGCCTCGACATTCAGTTGCAGTTCGCCACGCGGCTCGTACATCGTGACAAGCGCGCGCACTTCGATCTTGTCGCCTTCACGCGGCGTGAACTCCGCATATTGCGCGCGGCCGCGGAACATCACGCAGCGCATCTGCGCCTGCGCGTCCTTGATCGAGAAATACCAGTGCCCGCTTGCGGCACGCGTGAAGTTCGACACTTCGCCGGAAACCCAGACGAGCGGAAACGAGCGTTCGAGCATCGTGCCGATCGCGCGGTTGAGCACCGAGACGGGAACGACGACATCGCCGCCCGCGCCAGCGGACGACGAGAAAGGACTTTCGGAATTCATGCGAGGAATGGTTTAAACAGGCCGGACAGACGATAGACTGATCGGCCAGTCAGGTCCAGCGCGTTCTAAACGTCTTTAGCCGGATTGTTAAAAGTGTCCACATGTCGGGAGCGCCGCCGAGCGTCGACTCAAAACGGCCCCAGAGCCCACTTAATACCATCTAACTCACTGATTTTTATCATATTTTCTCTCGATAAAAGTTCCCCATTACCGAGCCGATGCTTGCGCGACGGCCTTCCCGACAAATTGCAAGGCACGTTCTCCACAAAGTTATCCACAGACTATGGATAACGCATCGCTCGTGCGAGTCCCGCGTGTGGTGGCCTCTCCGACTTGCAGCTAACGCCGCCCGCGCGCTAGAGTGCCGGGTTCTGGCGGAAGCTGTCGGACGCGGCGAGCGCCCCTGCGCGAACGGGTGCGAAGGATTTTCGTCGCCCTCGTCGTCCTGTTGCTGTTCCGCCGTCGTCTGCGTTTCGTAGTTCCCTTGGTCTTTCAACTGTCGGTGCAACCGACCGCCCGGAGATGCCTGCTGATGCTCGCCCTGTCCGTCCTGTCTGACGCGCCGCGCAAGCCGGCCGCCTGCCGATGAGCGAACTCGCTTCCCGCCTCGAAGCGCGCATCGCGCGCGAGTGGCAGCAGCGCGGCCCGCTCGCGTGGGCGATGACGCCGCTCGCCTGTGTGTTCGGCGCGGTCGCGCTCACGCGCCGCGCGGCGTTCAGGCTCGGCTGGCTGAAGTCGGTGCGCGTTCGCGTGCCCGTTGTGGTGGTCGGCAACGTGACGGTCGGCGGCACGGGCAAAACGCCGACGGTAATCGCGCTCGTGCAGGCGCTGCGCAGCGCGGGCTTCACGCCGGGCGTCGTGTCGCGCGGCTACGGCGTGAAGATTACGCTGCCGACGCTGGTCACGCCGACTTCGAAGGCATCGCAGGCGGGCGACGAGCCGCTCCTGATCGCGCGCCGCACGGGTGCGCCCGTGTTCGTCTGCCCGGATCGCGTCGCCGCCGCCGAGGCGCTGTGCAAGGCTCACCGCAATGTCGACGTGATCGTCAGCGACGACGGCCTGCAGCACTACCGTCTGGAGCGCGACGCCGAGATCGTCGTGTTCGATCACCGGCTAGGCGGCAACGGCTTCCTGCTGCCCGCCGGCCCGTTGCGCGAACCGCTGTCGCGCGAGCGCGACGCGACGTTGATCAACAATCCGTACGACCGCGCGCTGCCGCCGTGGCCCAACACGTTCTCGCTGGAACTCGCGCCCGGCGACGCGTGGCATCTCGACAATCCGCGCCTGCGCCGCCCGCTCGCGCAGTTCGCCGGGGAGCGCGTGCTCGCGGCGGCGGGCATCGGCGCGCCCGAGCGTTTCTTCGCGACGCTGCGCGCGGCGGGCCTCTCGCCGCAGACGCGCGCGCTGCCCGATCATTACGCGTTCAGCACGAATCCGTTCGTCGACGTGGACGCCGATGCGATCCTGATCACTGAAAAGGATGCGGTAAAATTGGGGTCCTGGCATGATGCGCGGCTCTGGGTCGTCCCCGTCGAAGCCACGCTCGATCATCGCCTCATTGCACTCGTTGTGGAGAAAGTCCGTGGACGCTCGCCTGCTTGAAATTCTCGTTTGCCCGATCTGCAAGGGCCCGCTCAGCTACGACCGTGCCGCGCAGGAGCTGATCTGCAACGCAGACAAGCTCGCCTATCCGATCCGCGACGGCATTCCCGTGATGCTCGTCGACGAAGCGCGGCAAACAGTCGAAGGCACGCCCGTCGATCTGAACCCTGGCTCCGTCGCCTGAAGGCCAGGCATGTCAAGCCGTGCAGCGAACCGCGCGTCGCACGCTGCCACTGAACACCTATCCCGCGCCGCCGATCAGGCGGCGCGTCTTTCTCGGCCCGCACACGGCCTGACGTCACGCTTCCGATGAACGACACCCTGCACACTCCGCCCTTCATCGCCGTCGTCCCGGCGCGCCTCGCTTCGACGCGTCTGCCGAACAAGCCGCTGGCCGATATCGGCGGCAAACCGATGGTCGTGCGTGTCGCGGAACGCGCGCTCGAGTCGGGCGCGCAGCAGGTGCTGGTCGCGACCGACGCGCAATCGGTATTCGACGTCGCGCGCGCGCATGGCATCGACGCGATGATGACGCGCGCCGATCATCCGTCGGGCACGGACCGTCTCGCGGAAGTGGCGGCGCATTACGGCTGGAGCGACGACACGATCGTCGTCAACGTGCAGGGCGACGAGCCGCTGATCGATCCGGCACTGGTGCGCGGCGTAGCGTCGCACCTCGCAACCACAGATGGCTGCGCGATCGCGACAGCCGCGCATCCGATCCACGAGCCCGCTGAGATATTCAATCCGAACGTCGTCAAGGTCGTACTCGATGCGCGCGGTGTCGCGCTGTACTTCTCGCGCGCGCCGATTCCATGGGCTCGCGACGCCTACCAGCCGCATTGGCCGAATGTCGCGCAGATGCCCGCTCCGCCTGCACCCGCTGCTGTGTACCGGCATATCGGACTGTATGCGTATCGCGCGAAGTTCCTCCGTACTTACCCGAGTCTGTCGATCTCGCCAATCGAGCAGGCCGAAGCACTCGAACAGCTGCGTGCAATGTGGCACGGCGAGCGTATTGCGGTGCTCGTCACGCATGACGCGCCGCTGCCGGGCGTCGACACGCCTGACGATCTGGCCCGTGTACAGGCGTTTTTCGGGTCGTCGGCGTAAAAAGCCATGGCATAATCGATCGTTCGCGCGATTCACCCGATATCGATGCGCGTTGATCGATATCACCATTCGCCCGTTTTTTTATCCGCCTGTTTTGCCGTTTGCTTCGCAGCGCCGCTCATTGCGTGCAGCGCGAAGTCGGCAGCGAAAAGCTGCCCGGCCATTACAGCGGCAACGAAGAATCAAGAGCGTCGACCGCAGCATGCAATGACTCGCGGCGCGCCACACAGAATTGACATAGATCTGGAGATATCAAATGCGTTTGATCCTGTTGGGCGCACCTGGCGCGGGCAAGGGCACCCAAGCCAACTTCATCAAGGAAAAGTTCGGCATTCCGCAAATCTCGACGGGCGACATGCTGCGCGCCGCGGTCAAGGCAGGCACACCGCTCGGCATTGAAGCGAAGCGCTACATGGATGCGGGCGAACTCGTCACGGATGAACTCATCATCAATCTCGTGAAGGAACGCCTGCAAGACTGCGACTGCGAAAACGGTTACCTGTTCGACGGCTTCCCGCGCACCATTCCGCAAGCGGAAGCGATGAAGAACGCGGGCGTGGCGATCGACTACGTGCTGGAGATCGACGTGCCGTTCGACGAGATCATCACGCGTATGAGCGGCCGCCGCATGCATCCGGCGTCGGGCCGCACGTATCACGTGAAGTTCAATCCGCCGAAGGTCGAAGGCATCGACGACGTGACGGGCGAGCCGCTGATCCAGCGTGACGACGATAAGGAAGAGACGGTGAAGAAGCGCCTCGACGTGTATGTTGCGCAGACCAAGCCGCTGATCGAGTACTACAACGGCTGGGCGCAAAAGGGCGATCCGTCGTCGCCGCTGACAGCGCCGCAATATCGGCGTATCTCGGGCCTAGGTTCCGTCGACGAAATCCGTGCGCGCGTGTTTGAGGCGCTGAAGTAAGCTTTTTTGTCTTGCGATGCTGGGTGGTTTGCTTTTGTTTTCGCCGGCATCCGCGATTTGTTAGCGTACTTCACGCGTCGCCCCTGTGCGGGGCGGCACCTACTTTTCTTTGCCGCCGCAAAGAAAAGTAGGCAAAAGAAAGCGGCTCACACCGCCAACTCTTGTTACTGCCTGAGGGCCCCCACAGGTTCTTACGCTTCACACGGCAATCACGTCATTCGTGCTCGTTGCCAGCGCTCTGAATGTGCGCCTCACCCGTTTCACACTCCCTCATAACAGCATGCCGCGCCAGACAGCCCACCGCCGCCCAGGTGGTGTACTGTGTGCAGGTTTCCTGTACTTCACACGCACCACTCCAGACCGATCGCGCATGCGCCCCACCCTGCAAGAACGCTAACGCATACGACGCGACAACCAACACACAGTACACCACCTGGGCGGCGCATACGATTCGCTGCCTCCTGCTGTGCTACGGGTGATTGAAGCGGGTGAGGCGTTAATTCGCAGCGTTGGCAACGAGCGGGAACTGAGAAGTTGCCGTGTGAAGGATAAGAACCGCTGGGGGCCCTCAGGCAAATACAAGAACTGGCGGTGTGAGCCGCTTTCTTTTGCCTACTTTTCTTTGCGGCGGCAAAGAAAAGTAGGTGCCGCCCCGCACAGGGGCAACGCGTGAAGTACGCTAACGAATCGCGGATGCCAGCGAAAACAAAACACTAGCAAACCCCAACCACCCGCGCGGTTTGACGCACAAGAGCGACCCGTTAAAATCGTCCAGCGACAACTATTCCAATCACGCGATCAACGCATCCATCAAGGAGAAGACATGGACATCAAGGACAACGTGTTTCTGATCACGGGCGGCGCGTCCGGTCTGGGCGCCGCGACGGCGCGCCTGTTCGCGCAGAACGGCGGCAAGGTCGTGCTCGCGGATCTGAACCACGAAACGGGCACCGCGCTCGCGCAGGAACTCGGCGGCGTGTTCGTCAAGTGCGACGTCAGCCGCGAAGACGATGCCGTGCTCGCCGTCGAGGCCGCGACGAAGCTCGGCGCACTGCGCGGCCTGGTCAATTGCGCGGGCGTCGCGCCGGCGATGAAGACGGTCGGCAAGGACGGCCCGCATCCGCTGCACTCGTTCGCGCGCACGGTGTCGATCAACCTCGTCGGCACGTTCAACATGATTCGCCTCGCGGCCGCTGAAATGGCGAAACTCGAACCCAATGCGCTCGGCGAGCGCGGCGTGATCGTCAATACGGCTTCCGTCGCGGCGTTCGACGGACAGATCGGCCAGGCCGCGTATGCGGCGTCGAAGGCGGGCGTCGCGGGCATGACGCTGCCGATCGCGCGCGACCTGTCGCGCAGCGCGATTCGCGTGATGACGATTGCGCCAGGCATCTTCGAAACGCCGATGCTGCTCGGCATGCCGCAAGAAGTGCAGGACGCGCTCGGCGCAATGGTGCCGTTCCCGCCGCGCCTCGGCAAACCCAACGAGTACGCGATGCTCGTCAAGCAGATCTTCGATAACCCGATGCTCAACGGCGAAGTGATCCGTCTGGACGGCGCGATCCGCATGCAGCCGAAGTAAGCGCCGAAATGAACGTTTTTGCCGCGCGTTACGTCGCGTCGCGCGAAGGCATGCCGCTGAAATGAAAAACGCCTGCGTATTCAAACTACGCAGGCGTTTTTGTCTGAAGCAGCCTTTCGAACGCGCGTCAGTCGTGATCGTCGTGTTGCGTGCGCTGCCGCAACTCGTGCAATTGCGATTCGACGACGGTCGCGTCGTCCGCATCCGGGCGGTCGCCGAGATAGCGTTCGAGATCTTCGAGCGCAGGCCGCAGGTAATCGAGCCGCGCATACGCGAAGCCGCGATCGCGCACTTCCTCGATGCTCTCTGGCAGCAGGATCACGAGACGCTGCTGCACGGCAAGCAGCCGCTGCCAGCGCTCGGTTTGCAGATACGTCGCCTTCAGGTTGCGCAGCATGCGCGCGATGATCTCGCGGCGTGTCGCCGGTTGCAGCAGCATGCGCAGCGCGCGGCTCACCGATTCCCCCGCTTTCGCCACATAAGGCTCGAGCATCTCGACCATCTCCGCTTCCGACAGCGGATGACCCGTGGTCGGATCGATCATCGCGTCGCCTTCGGGCAGCGTGACGCGCAGCAGGAAGTGCCCCGGGAACGATACGCCGCGCACGGGGATATCCACCTGCGACGCCATCTCCAGATAGAGCACCGCCAGCGAAATCGGAATGCCACGCCGGCGCTTGAGCACCATGTTCAGATGGCTGTTGTCCGGGTCGTAATAGTCGTTGACGTTCGCCGCGAAACCCAGCTCGCGAAAGAAGTAGCGGTTCAGAATGCCGACGCGCTGCTGGATGTCGGCGTCGTCGGAAATGCGGCGTTTGACGCGCAAGGTGAGTTCGTCGATCTCGGCGAGCACGGCTTGCAGATCGAGGTCGGGGTAAGCGTCTTGCGCGAGCGAGAGCGCCGCTTCCGTTAGTGGAAGGCCATCGTCCTCGGCGACAAGCGCGCTGAAATAGTCGAGAACCCGGGTCATCGTGATCACTTCGCTCGCCTTCTGAAATACGCGTATTTGAAGCCCATCGCCCAAAGCATACCGAAATATAACGCCGCGAACAGCACGAGGCACGCTGCAAGCAACACCATGCGCCGCAACGGCTCGGCATGCATGCCGATCCAATCGAAGCTGATGGCGAACCAGTGCATCACGCCCGCCAGCACGAGGCACGCGCCGACCAGTTGGACGAAAAACACCGACCAGCCTCGCGACGGCATGTAGATGCCGCGCCGCCGCAAGCCAATGAACAGACACAGCGCGTTGACACAGGCGCCAAGCCCGATCGACAGCGTCAGCCCCGCATGCGAGAAGATCGGCACGAACACGTAGTTGCTCAACTGCGTGACGATCAGCACGCCAACGCCGATCTTCACGGGCGTCTTGATGTCCTGCTTCGCGTAGAAACCTGGCGCGAGAATCTTGATCAGGATGATGCCGATCAGCCCAATGCCGTACGCGGACAGCGCGCGCCCCACCATCACCACGGCATTGCCGTCGAACTTGCCGTAGTGGAACAGCGTCGCCGTGAGCGGCTCGGCGAAGAAGAACAGCGCGACGGCGCTCGGCGCGGCGAGCAGGAACGTCACGCGCAAGCCCCAGTCGAGCAGCGCTGAGTATTCGTGCGTGTCGGCGTCGACGTGCGCTTTCGACAGGCTGGGCAGCAGGATCGTGCCGAGCGCGACGCCGAGCAGCGCCGTCGGGAATTCCATCAGACGGTCGGCGTAATTGATCCACGACACGGCGCCCGGCCCGATGTGCGACGCGATGTTCGTGTTGATGATCAGGCTGATCTGCGCGACGGAGACGGCGAACATCGCCGGCAGCATCTTCGCGAGCACGCGTTTGACGCCGCGATGCGCGAGCGCCTTGAGCGGATTGAGCCCGATGCGCGGGATCATGTCGATCCGTTTCAGGCCCGGCAACTGTACGACGAACTGCGCGATACCGCCCGCGATCACCGCCCACGCGAGCGCGTACACGGGCACCTTCATCAGCGGCGCGAAGAATACGGCCGCTATGATGAACGCGACGTTCAGCAGCACGGGCGCGAACGCGGGCAGCGAGAAATTCTTGTACGTATTCAGCACGCCCGACGCCAGCGACGTCAGCGAGATGAACACGATGTAAGGGAACATGATCCGCGTCATCGACACGGCGAGCGTGAACGCCTGGCCGTCGCTGCGCAGGCCGGACGCGACCACCAGCACGACCCAGGTCGCGCCCGCCACGCCGAGCAGCGACAGCACGGCGAGCGCCCAGGCAAGCACGGTCGAGGTCGCGTCGACGAGCGCCTTCGTCGCGTCGTGACCTTGCTGGTTCTTGAACTCAGCAAGGATCGGCACGAAGGCTTGCGAAAACGCGCCTTCCGCGGAAATGCGGCGCAGCAGGTTCGGAATGCGGAATGCGACGTAGAACGCGTCGGTGTATTGGCTCGCCCCGAATGCACGGGCGATCAGAGTCTCGCGGGCCAGTCCGGTCACGCGCGAAAGCAACGTGAAGCCGCTGACCGTCAGCAGGGCACGGAATAGATTCATGGGGCGCTTATTATACGGGTGCGTCCAGGGCGGTCAGCATGTCAGGGGCATGATTCGTGGCAATTCGAAGCGTTTGGGACCGATTTGCAGCAAAGACGTTCGATTTGACGACGAATTTGTGGGGAAATGTCTCGCCCGACGGGTCTCTCGTGTACGCAATGCCTTGCCTTCGCGCCGCTGCGCTAACGCAAACGCACGCCCTCCACGCCGCCTCGCGCGAACTCGCCTGGAAGGCCGGCACGCCGCGCGGTTGCCACGTGCCTGATTTTGTTGCTATAATCGCCGGTTTCGAAGCTCGCTCAGCCTTTTGCCTCGCCTGCCTTGTTCAAATTCAGGGCAATCCGAGCCGGAAAGAGCGGCATTTGAAGTAGTTCTCAGTCGTTTGTCTATTTTGCGCCCTTGAGCAATCGCTCTCAGGGGTACGATCTAAAAGCAGCGCCTGCCTTCGTATGAAAGCGGGCACTGGAAACAGGAACAGGATAAGGAACCGTCATGGCTAACTCCGCACAAGCACGCAAGCGCGCCCGTCAAGCCGCCAAGGCAAACTCGCACAACTCGGCGCTGCGCTCGAAGTACCGCACGGCTGTCAAGGCTGTCCGCAAGGCAATCGAAGCCGGCGACGCAGCGCAAGCCGCTGAAATCTTCAAGGCATCGGCAAAGACGCTGGACATCATTGCCGACAAGAAAATTGTTCACAAGAACAAGGCAGCTCGCCATAAGAGCCGCCTCGCTGCAGCCGTCAAGGGTCTGCAAGCGCCCGCAGCGCAGTAAATTAACGAATCCGGTGGCTCGCTCACGCGAGCCGCTTCCTGTTTCCGCTGCGTCATGAAAGCCCGCTTTTGCGGGCTTTTTTGTTTTCTGAGCGGAGCCTCAGGCGCGCGCGGACACAAAAAAACCCGCCGATGCGGGTTCCATTGTCTCTGCCTCAACGCTCAAACACTACGGCGCCTTACGCGCTTCATGCTCCGGCGGAAGCTCGCAAGCCTCGGTGACGAGCAGATCGTTGTCTTTCGCGAAGTTCATCACGAAGTCGAAAGCCATCGGCTCGATGTCCCGCAACCGCGAATCCAGAATCACGACCTTCACGTCGCCGATCAGCGTAGGGCGAACGTAATGAGAATACTGGAGACGGGCATTCGGCCCTTTCGCGCCCGGACCGTAACACGACATCACGCCTGCCAGCCGCTCCGACCAGTCGCTTGGACGAAACTTTCGCCCATTCGACGTGATGCCTTGAATGAAATATTCGGTTGGGGGTGTGTCGGCCATGTACGAAACCCTGAGTGACTGCCCAGCGATCTGCCGGTAAAGAGCCCGCGAAGGATGTTGCCAGAAAACGCTGTCGGAATACGTTTCGCGATCACGCGAACCAGCAGCAAGCCTGTTGTTCGTTTGTCGCGGAAAGCCAGCGAGGGCACCTTGGGCAGCAGCCATGAAGGCACACTGCGCGGCGCATACCAGAGGTACGCCAGCGAGTGCGCGAAAGCCGTGTCCTGCAAGCGTGGAGCCTGCCCGCCGGGCTTTGAGAAAACTCCGAGATTATAGCGCAGCGAGGGTTTTTCCGCACCGCACCCAGGCACCCTGGAACAGTCCTTTGCAGCCTCCGATAAGTGGGACACGCCTTCTGGCTGACTCGTCAAAACATTCAAAATCCTTTATGCTGGACCGAGTTACCACAAACAACGGCGGCCCAATCCGGCAATTTCGCCCGGCTGAATCCGCCGTATTTGTTTCATGAACGCCAAGAAAATCCGCCACTATCTGCAGTTCAACGATTTCTCGCTGGATGACTACGAGTACGTGCTCGAACGCGCGCGCATCCTGAAGCGCAAGTTCAAGAACTACGAGACGTATCATCCGCTGCACGACCGCACGCTCGCGATGATCTTCGAGAAGAACTCGACGCGTACGCGCCTGTCGTTCGAAGCGGGCATCTTCCAGTTGGGCGGTCATGCCGTCTTCATGAGCACGCGCGACACGCAGCTCGGCCGCGGCGAGCCGATCGAAGACGCGGCACAGGTCATCTCGCGGATGGTCGACATCATCATGATCCGCACGTTCGGCCAGGACATCATTCAGCGCTTTGCGGAAAATTCGCGCGTGCCCGTCATCAACGGGCTGACGAACGAATATCACCCCTGCCAGGTGCTGGCCGACATCTTCACGTTCTACGAGCACCGCGGGCCGATTCGCGGCAAGACAGTCGCGTGGGTCGGCGACGCGAACAACATGCTGTACACGTGGATCGAAGCCGCGCAGATTCTCGGCTTCAAGCTGCGCCTGTCCACGCCGCCGGGCTACAAGCTCGACCGCGCGCTGGTCGCGGCCGAAAGCGCGCCGTTCTACGAAGAATTCGACGATCCGAACGAAGCCTGCAAGGGCGCCGACCTCGTCACCACCGACGTCTGGACCAGCATGGGCTTCGAAGCGGAAAACGAGGCACGCAAGAAGGCGTTCGCGGACTGGTGCGTCGATGCCGACATGATGGCGCGCGCGAACAAGGACGCCCTCTTCATGCACTGTTTGCCCGCGCATCGCGGCGAGGAAGTGAGCGCGGAGGTGATCGACGGGCCGCAGAGCGTCGTGTGGGACGAAGCGGAAAACCGTCTGCACGTGCAGAAGGCGCTGATGGAATTCCTGCTGCTCGGCAAGCTGAATCACTGAGCATTCCGACAAGCAGATCAAACGAAATCGCCGGCTCGAAGCCGGCGATTTTCGTTTCAGACGCGGCGCAGACCGTTCACAGACAAACCGGCTCGGCCTCCAGCTCGACGCCGAACCGCTGTGCGACATCCTGCTGAATGGCCTTCGCGAGCGCCAGCACCTCTGCCCCGCTCGCGCCACCGCGATTCACGAGCACGAGCGCCTGCCGCTCATGCACGCCCGCCGCGCCCATCGTGCGGCCTTTCCAGCCGCACCGGTCGATCAGCCAGCCAGCCGCGAGCTTCACGCGCCCATCCGCCTGACGATACGAAACAACCTCCGGCTCCTTCGCGCGCAACGCGTCGAACTGCGCCGCCTCCACGACGGGATTCTTGAAGAAGCTCCCCGCGTTGCCGAGCGCGAGCGGATCGGGCAGCTTCGCGCGACGCACCGCGACGACGGCATCGAAGATCGCCTGAGGTGACGGCGTCGAATCGCCGAGACCGACGGCGGCAAGCTCGCGTGCGATGTCCGCGTAACCTGCGCGCGGCACCCACGCCTTCGGCAGCCTGAACATCACCGACACGATCACGAAGCGTTCGCGCCCTTCCTGCTTGAAGAAGCTGTCGCGATAGCCGAAGCGGCAAGCGCCGGCATCGAGTTCGATGGTTTCACCCGTCGCCAGCTCGATGGCGCGCAGCGACACGAAGCGCTCGCACATCTCCAGCCCGTACGCGCCGATGTTCTGGATCGGCGCCGCGCCTACCGTGCCGGGAATCAGCGCGAGATTTTCGAGGCCGGGCATGCCCTCTGCGAGCGTCCACGACACGAACTCGTGCCAGTTCTCACCCGCGGCCGCTTCCACGTACCATGCGTCGTCGTCTTCGCGGATCACCTTGCGGCCGCGCAAACCGACCAGCAGCACGAGGCCGTCGAAATCGCCCGTCAACACGACGTTGCTGCCGCCGCCCAGCACGAGCCTCCGCAAGCCCGCAGCGCGCGGATCGCGCACGGCGGCAAACAGTTGCGCCTCGCTTTCGATATGGCATGCAAGCCGCGCGCGCACGTCGAAACCGAACGTGTTGTGCGGCTTCAGCGGGAAGTCGGCGATGAACGAAAGGGGATCGGACTGGGACATCAGAAGTTCTGGCAAGCGCTCACGAAACCCGCGCGGCATGGACACGACCCGCGCGAGCCTTGGGCAAATAGGGAAGGCGTCGGTAAAATGACACCGGTCCGTGATTATAGCGAGTGCATCGCGCGCAGCCTTGCGCGCCGCGCGCTTTGAAACAAATGGGAGAAAGCAATGCCATCGTTTGACGTCGTCTGCGAAGCCAACATGATCGAGGTGAAGAACGCCATCGAGCAATCCAACAAGGAAATCTCGACGCGCTTCGACTTCAAGGGCTCGGACGCCCGCGTCGAGCAGAAGGAACGCGAACTGACCGCGTTCGCCGACGACGAGTTCAAGCTCGGCCAGGTGAAGGACGTGCTGGTGTCGAAAATGGCCAAGCGCAACGTGGACGTGCGCTTCCTCGAGTACGGCAAGATCGAGAAGATCGGCGGCGACAAGGTCAAGCAGGTCGTCACCGTGAAGAAGGGGGTGTCCGGCGATCTCGCGAAAAAGATCGTCAAGCTCGTGAAGGACAGCAAGATCAAGGTTCAGGCGAGCATTCAGGGCGACGCGGTGCGCGTGACGGGCACCAAGCGCGACGATCTGCAAAGCGTGATCGCGATGCTGCGCAAGGACGTGACCGATACGCCGCTCGATTTCAACAACTTCCGCGACTGATCCTCGCGCTCAGGCGCTGCCCGTCGAGCAGCGCTGACGATGACGGGCGGCAGCAAAGCGGCTTCGCCGCCCCGCTCCCTGCGGGCTCAGTGCTTGTTCGAAGCCGCCCGCGCCGCCGCTTCCGCTTTCTTCTTGTCGCCGATGCGGCTCTCCTGCCCGGCGACCAGCTTCGCGATGTTCGCGCGGTGACGCCAGATCAGCAGCGCGCTCATCGCGACGATCGCCACCGCGATCACGTTCGCGCCGAACAGAAAGCCGTCGAACAACGGCGCGAAGATCGCCGCGCACAGCGCGGCCAGCGACGAATAGCGCGTGAAGAACGCGACGATCAGCCAGGTCGCCAGCGTCGCAATGCCGAGGATGGGATTGATTGCAAGCAGCACGCCCGCTGCCGTCGCAACGCCCTTGCCGCCCTTGAAGCGGAAGAAGACGGGATACAGGTGGCCGACGAACACCGCGATTGCGGCAATCGCGACGGACGTGTCGTCGAGTCCGAAGTGCGCCGAGAAATGCCCCGTGAGCCACACGGCGAGCCAGCCTTTGAACGCATCGCCGAGCAGCGTGAGAATCGCGGCCTTCTTGTTGCCGCTGCGCAGCACGTTGGTCGCGCCGGGGTTCTTCGAGCCGTACGAGCGCGGATCGGAGAGTCCCATCGCGGCGCTGACGATCACCGCAAACGACACCGAGCCGATCAGATAGGCCACCACGGCGACAATCAGGTTTTCCATGTTCAAACTCTTATCAGTGTCGGAAAGCGTACCAGGCGACGCCGGTCTCCATGCGCCGCATGCGCAAGACGCGCCGGCGCAACGGCGCACATTCTACCGAACCCTTCAGTTGCTTCCACAAGCCAATGCAACGACAGCGCGCGTCATTCGACGATCGCGCATTGCACCGGCTTCGCGGCCAGCAACGACGTCACCACGGCAGGCGCGATGCTGACCAGAAAGCCGCGCCGACCGCCGTTGATGAAGATCCTGTCGAGTTCGAGTATGGTCGATTCGACGTACACGGGCATCGCCTTCTTTGTGCCGAACGGCGACGTGCCGCCGATCATGTAACCCGAATGACGGCTCGCCACTTCCGGCTTGCACGGCTCGACACGCTTTGCGCCGATCTGCCGCGCGAGGTTCTTGGTCGACACGGTGCGGTCGCCGTGCATCAGCACGATCAGCGGCTTTGCGTTTTCGTCTTCCATCACCAGCGTCTTGACGACCTGATGCTCGTCGACACCCAACTGCCGCGCCGATTCGGCAGTGCCGCCGTGGTCCACGTAGTCGTACGGATGCTCGCCGAACTCGACCTTGTGACGGCGCAGCAACTGCGTCGCGGGGGTCTCGGAAACGTGTCTGGATTTGCTCATCGGCGCATTGTAATGGCCGCGCGACACGTCGACCATTGGCCGAACGGCCAATTGTGCGGGCACCAAGGCTATGGCACGATCGTTCGGAACTGTTCTGGCGCAATGGAATGCAACAGCCACTCGCGTCGAGATCGCGTGCTTTGCATGGGACGGGAGTAAGCGCTAATGCGCTCGACAAAGGAGACATCGTTGAATTCAGCCCAACACTCGCCGGCCGGCGCGCAGCATGTCGATGTTGCGACGCTACTGGCCGCGCTTCCCGAACGCATCGCCGATATCCCGCAACGCATTGCGGGGCGCGATCCGCAGCATGCCGCGCTGATCGAAGACGACCGCCTGCTGACGCGTGCCCAACTCGCCGAAGCCGTCGATGCCGTCGCCGCCCTGCTCGCCGAACAAGGCGTGCGCGCCGGCGACCGCGTGATGATCGTCGCCGAGAACAGCGTCGTGCAGATCGTGCTGCTGTTCGCGACCGCCAAGCTCGATGCATGGGCGCTGGTGTCGAACGCGCGGCTGTCGGCGGCGGAACTCGACGCGATCCGCGCGCACGCGCAGCCGCGTCTGGTCGCATATGCCGTCGATGCATCGCCCGATGCGCGGCAGCACGCCGAGCGCCACGGCGCGCAGCCTGCCCGCCGGATCGCGGTGGACATCGGCGGGTGGTCGTACGCGCTCGACGAAAAAGCGCAAGTGGAACCCGTCGAAATCGCCAGCGACCGCCAATGCGCCGCGCTGATCTACACGACGGGAACGACGGGCTCACCCAAAGGCGTGATGCTGTCGCACCGCAATCTGCTGTTCATCGCGGCGATGTCGAGCACGTTGCGGCGCGTCAATGCTGACGACGTCGTCTATGCGGTACTGCCTATCTCTCACGTGTACGGCCTGGCGTCGGTGTGCCTCGGCAGCCTGTACGCGGGCGCCACGCTCCGGCTCGCGCCGCGCTTCGTGCCGGACGCCGTGCGCCACGCGCTGGCCCAAGAACGGGTGTCGATCTTCCAGGGCGTGCCAGCGATGCACGCGAAGCTGCTCGAATACCTGCACGCGAAAGGCTTGCCGTGGTCCGCGCCGCGCCTGCGCTTTGCCTACTCCGGCGGCTCGCCGCTCGACGCCGCACTGAAGTCTCGCGTCGAAAGCGTGTATGGCGTCACGCTGCACAACGGCTACGGGATGACGGAAAGCAGTCCGACCGTTTCCCAAACGATGATCGAAGCGCCGCGCACCGACTGTTCTGTCGGCCAGGCAATTCCTGGCATCGAAGTGCGCTTTGTCGGACTGGACGGCGCCGACGTCGCGCAAGGCGAAGTCGGCGAACTGTGGGTGCGCGGGCCGAACGTGATGCTCGGCTATTACCGCAATCCGCAGCAGACGCAGGCGGCCGTCACCGTGGACGGCTGGCTCAAGACAGGCGATCTCGCGCGCCAGGACGCGGACGGCGCGCTGCATATCGCCGGACGCAGCAAGGAACTGATCATCCGCTCGGGTTTCAACGTGTACCCGGCCGAGGTCGAGCATGTGCTGAATGCGCATCCCGATGTCGTGCAGTCGGCGGTGATCGGGCGGGCGGTCGAGGGTAACGAGGAAGTCGTCGCGTTCGTCGAACTGACGGGCGGCGCCAAGGTCACGCCCGCCGATCTCGCCGCATGGTGCGAAGCGCGCCTCGCGCCGTACAAGCGGCCCGCCGACATCAAGGTGCTCCCGGCATTGCCGGCGGCATCGACGGGCAAGATTCTCAAGCACCGCTTGCGCGACCTGATCTGAGCCGCGCACGAACGCGCCTGAAACTCAGCCGCGTGGGTGATGCGCGGCGTGCAGCGTCCTGAGCCGCTCGCGCGCGACGTGCGTGTAGATCTGCGTCGTCGAGATATCGGTGTGGCCGAGCAGCAGTTGCACGACGCGCAGGTCCGCGCCGTGGTTCAGCAGATGCGTCGCGAACGCGTGACGCAGCGTATGCGGCGACAGCGGCGCGTGCACGTGCGCCGTCATCGCGTGGCGCTTGATGATGTTCCAGAACTGCTGGCGCGTCATGCCTTCGGCGCGCGCGGTGACGAACAGCGCGTCGGCGGCACGCTGGCCGAGCAACGCGGGGCGCGACTCGCGCAGATAGCGCTCGATCCAGCCATGCGCCTCTTCGCCGAACGGAATCAGTCGTTCTTTCGAGCCCTTGCCCATCACGCGCACGACACCTTCGTTCAGGCCCACTTCCACCGTCTTCAGCGTGACCAGCTCGCTGACGCGCAAGCCGCTTGCGTACATCAGCTCCAGCATCGTGCGATCGCGCAGGCCCAATGGTGTCGTCACGTCGGGCGCGCCGAGCAGCGCTTCGACCTGCGCCTCCGTCAGCGTCGACGGAAAACGCGGCGGCTGTTTGGCCGAGCGGATACGCAATGTCGGGTCCGCCGATGCCCGATGCTCGCGCACGGCCCACGCGTAATAGCGGCGAAACACCGACAGACGCCGGTTCGCCGAGGTCGACTTGTCGGCCGAGCGCGCGGCGCTGTATGCCGTCAGATCGGCTTCGCTCGCCGTGTCGAGCGACGAGTCGCGCGCGCTCGAGAGCCATTCGGAGAACAGCCGCAAGTCACGCCGGTACGCGTCGAGCGTGTTGCGCGCGAGGCCATGTTCGAGCCACAGCGCGTCGCAGAAGGCGTCGATCGACGCGCCGCTCGTCAGCAGCAAAGGCGACGCGGGCTGCGCGTCTTCGGTCAGCACATCAGTCATGCGTAGGGTACGCCCTCGTGTTTGAGTAGCCAGCGTTTGACGTTGCGATAGTAGCCGTCGCCGCCCGTATGCGCAAAGCCGCCGATGCCACCCGCGCCGACCACGCGATGACACGGAATCACGATCGGAAAGAAGTTCGATCCGCACGCCTGGCCGACCGCGCGCGGCACGCTGCCGATCTGCTTCGCCAGTTGCCCGTAGGTCATCACGACGCCGGGCGGAATCTCGCTGATCGCTTGCCAGACGCGCCGCTGGAACGGCGTGCCGACGTCGGCGAGCGGCAGATCGAAGCTGGCGGACGCGTGCTGCAGGTACTGTTCGATCTGCTCGACGGCCTGCTTCGCGAGCGCCGAATCCGGCTCGACGTTCGCGACCGAATCGGGCAGATAGACGATCTCGCGCACCGCCTCGCCTTCCAGGCGCACACCGATCTTGCCGAACGGTGCATCGATCACTGCGTTGAACATGATGTGTTCACTCCTCTCATTCGAACGGCGCGCTCACGCCGCTTCCAGCGCCCACTCGACATGCTCGCGCACGAGCGGCGAGGGATCGCCGGCACGCTGGCGCAGCGCGTCGACGATGGCCGCGCGGGCATCGGCGGAAAGCGTATCGCGCGCGGCGCGCAGCGCGTTGCCCATGCCGACGGCGAGATTGCGCAGCCAGCATTCGTAGCCGATCCGGCGGATCGCGCTGCCCTGCATGCGCGTGTCGAAGTCGCTCGCGCTCCAGCCGAATAGCTCGACCAGCGACGCGCGATCCAGCCCGTGACGCACATCGAAATCGGCGACGGGCGCGGCCTGCGCAAACTTGTTCCACGGACACACGAGCTGGCAATCGTCGCAGCCATACACACGATTGCCGATCAGCGGCCGCAAGTCCTGGGGAATACTGCCCTTCAGTTCGATCGTCAGATAGGAGATGCAGCGCCGCGCATCGACCTGATAAGGCGCGACGATCGCCCCCGTCGGACATGCGCCGATGCAGCGCGTGCAGCTGCCGCAATGCGCCCCGGGTGCTTCGGGCGCGCTTTCGGGCGATGTTTCGGCATCTGTCGGCAGAGGCACGTCGACGAAGATTTCGCCGAGAAAGAACAGCGACCCCGCATCCCGCTGCAGCAGCAGCGTGTGCTTGCCGCGCCAGCCCGTGCCCGCCTTTTGCGCAAGTTCGACTTCGAGCACGGGCGCCGAATCGGTGAACACGCGAAAGCCATACTGCCCGATCTCGGCCTCGATCCGCTCGGCCAGTTGCTGCAAGCGGTTGCGCATGACCTTGTGATAGTCGCGGCCTCGTGCGTAGATCGACACGACAGCCGCTGCCGGGTCTTCGAAACGCACGCGTTCGTCGAGACGCCAGTCATGTTGAACGTCGGCGACGGCACTTTCATCGCCCTTTCGCGCCCCTGAAGAAGCCGGCAAATAAGCCATGCGAACCGAGATCACGCGTCGCGTGCCGGCCACAAGCTCGGCTGGCCGCGCACGTTTCATCCCATGTTTGGCCATATAATCCATCTCGCCGTGGCAACCCGCGTCGAGCCAGGCTGCAAGGCCCGCTTCAGCGTGCGACAGATCGATATCGCTGATGCCGACCGCGCCGAAACCCAGTTCGCGTCCCCAGCCTTTGATACGCGAAGCGAGCGCAGCCAGTTGCGCTTCATCATAGTGTCGCGTGACGGGTGCTTCATCAATCGTCGTTTCGAGCGGCGAATGAGGATCGTGATGTGGGTCCGACATGGATTGCTGCTGGCCTTGGTTCATTACGTCATTTTACGAGAATGCCCGATCACACCGGTCCCGCGAATCGACCTTCCGCCGCTGTCCTGCTCGAGCGCCAGTTTGCGCTCGCGGACGAAGCCGCGACGATGGCATTCGGCGAGCGCTTCGCGCATGCGATCGACAGCGTGCGCAGCGCAGCCGACGCGACGGTCCATGACGGATTCAACGGTCTCCAGGTGCAGTTGCACGGCGACTTGGGCGCCGGCAAAACGACGCTCGTGCGCGCCACGTTGCGCGCGCTCGGACACGCGGGCCGCGTGCGCAGCCCGACCTATACGCTCGTCGAACCTTATGCGGTCGAACGGCCGGATGGGGAACTCGAGCTATATCACTTCGATCTCTACCGTTTCACCGATCCGGCCGAATGGGCCGACGCAGGCTTTCGCGAATACTTCGACAGCGGCGCTATCTGCCTCGTCGAATGGCCGGAACGCGCGGGCAGTCTGCTGGGCGTGCCGGATCTCGTCTTCTCGCTCGACGTCGACGGCGATGGCCGCATGCTGATCGCCCGGGCGTATAGCGAACCAGGAAAGGCATGTCTCGAAAGATGTTGATCAAACCGTTCCGCTCGATTGAATCGGCGGCCACCGCGACGCACAACTGGCGCCGCCGGCAGATTCTTCGCGCGGGCGCTTCCACGCTCGTCCTCGGGCTTGTCGCGCCGCGTCTGGCGTGGGCGCAGTCGGTGCTCGGCGTGCGCGTGTGGCCTGCGCGCGACTACACGCGCGTGACCATCGAGTCCGACCAGCCGCTGCAGAACACGCAGCAGTTGCTGCAAGGGCCTGACCGGCTGGTGGTCGATCTGAACGGTCTCGATCTCGATCAGGCGTTGAAAGA
Organism: Paraburkholderia sp. PGU19; assembly: GCF_013426915.1. GTDB lineage: Bacteria > Pseudomonadota > Gammaproteobacteria > Burkholderiales > Burkholderiaceae > Paraburkholderia. The sequence continues at coordinate 718,172 of NZ_AP023179.1, read as the reverse complement.
CCTCGTCTCGAAGATCGCGCCGAACGATCCGCAGATTCAATCCGTGCGAGTCGGGCAGTATCAGCCGCACGTCGTGCGGATGGTGTTCGACCTCAAGGGCTCGGTGAAGCCGCAGGTGTTCACGCTCCCGCCCGTGGGCACGTACAAATATCGTCTGGTGTTCGACCTGTATCCCGCCGTCGCGCCCGATCCGCTGATGGAACTGCTCGCGCAGTCGGAGCGCAAGCAACAGCAACTGGATGACAACGCCGCGCCGCCCGCTGCACCACCCGCGGCGACGCTGAGTGGCCCGACTGCGCCGCCTGCCGACAACACCGACGCGTTCTTCGAGAAGTACGCGCAGAACAACGCGCCTTCGTCGCCCTCGCCCGCGCCGCGTCCGCCCGTCCATGCAGCGCCGGCGCCCACGCCGCATGTGCCTTCGAAGCCCGCGCCGACGCCTGTCCCGCCCGTCATCGCGCGCAACAACGACGCCGATACGGATAGCGACGGCGACGGCGGAGACGACGCCTACAAGTTCACCAATCCGAAGAAGGGCAGCAACACGGTGCGCCTGCTGACTGTCGCGATCGATCCGGGCCACGGCGGAGAGGACCCGGGCGCGATTGGCGGCAGCGGCACGTATGAGAAGCACGTCGCGCTCGACATCGCGAAGAAGTTACGCGCGAAGATCGATGCCCAACCGAACATGCGCGCAATGATGACGCGCGACGCCGACTTCTTCGTGCCGCTGAACGTGCGTGTGCAGAAGGCGCGGCGCGTCGGCGCGGACCTGTTTGTGTCGATCCATGCGGATGCGTTTACTACGCCGGAAGCGAGCGGTTCGTCGGTGTTCGCGCTGTCGGAGCATGGCGCGTCGAGCGCGGCCGCGCGCTGGATGGCGAACAAGGAGAACTCGTCGGATCAGATTGGCGGTATCAACATCAAGTCCGCCGATGCGAGCGTGAACCGCGCTTTGTTCGATATGTCGACGACGGCGCAGATTCGCGATTCGATGAGGTATGGCAATTTTGTGCTGAAGGAGATTGGTGGGATCAACAGGTTGCATAAGGGGTCTGTCGAGCAGGCTGGCTTTGCCGTGCTGAAGGCGCCTGATATTCCGTCGATTCTTGTTGAGACTGCTTTTATCAGTAACCCGGATGAGGAGCGTCGTCTGAATGATGATGCTTATCGGGAGAAGATGGCTAGCGCGATCATGACCGGGATTAAGCGGTATTTTGCGGCTAATCCGCCGCTGGCTAAGAATCGGATGACTTGATTTGGGGGTTTTTTGTCTGCGACGCTGGGTGGTTTGCTTGTGTTTGCGCTGGCATCCGCGATTTGTTATCGAGCTTCACACGTTGCCCCTGTGCGGGGCGGCACCTACTTTTCTTTGCCGCCGCAAAGAAAAGTAGGCAAAAGAAAGCGGCTCACACCGCCAGTTCTTGTATTTGCCTGAGGGCCCCCAACGGGTCCTACACTTCACACGGCAATCACGTGACCCACGTTCGTTGCCAGCGCTCTTGCGGTGCGCCTCACCCGCTTCACGCACCCGCGCCGCATCATGCCGTGCCAGATGGCCCCCAGCCGCCCAGGTGGCAAACTGTGTGTAGGCCGTAGTACTGCACACGCCTCACTCCGGACCGATAGCACACGCGTGCCACCCTGTAAGAGCCTGTAAGAGCGCCACCCTATACGACGCGACAACCTACACACAGTTTGCCACCTGGGCGGCACATACCATGCGCTGCCGCTTGCCCGGGTACGGGTATTCGAAGCGGGTGAGGCGTTCATTCGAAGCGTTGGCAACGCTCGCGAACAGATACGTTGCCGTGTGAAGCGTAGGACCCGTTGGGGGCCCTCAGGCAGGAAGAAGAGTTGGCGGTGTGAGCCGCTTTCTTTTGCCTACTTTTCTTTGCGGCGGCAAAGAAAAGTAGGTGCCGCCCCGCACAGGGGCGACGCGTGAAGCCAGATAACGAAACGCGGATGCCAGCGCAAAGCTAAAGCCAACCACCCAGCGTCGCAGACACAAAAAAAACCCATCACCGTGCGAAAACCAACCTCTGCACAACCCACCCGCCAAACACATTAACAGCAAGCCCCACCATCACCAAAACCGCGCCGGCAACCTGCGCGCCCGACAACGACTCACCAAGAAACAACGACGCCGACGCCAGCCCCACAATCGGCACGAGCAACGAAAACGGCGCAACCTGCCCAGCCGGATATCTCGACAGCAGCCGGCTCCAAAGCCCATACCCAACCAGCGTAGCAACAAACGCGAGATAAACGATCGCGAACACCGACGAAGCGCCGATGCCCGTCAGTGCAGCCCCGATCCGCTGCGGCCCTTCGAACAGATACGACAGCACGAAGAACGGCACAGGCGGAATCAAACTACCCCACACAACGAGGCCCACCAGATCGACCTTACCGACTTTCTTGGTGACGATATTGCCGAGCGCCCACATCACAGCCGCGCACAGCGTGAGAATGAACCCGGCAAGCGTCATCGCGGCTCCGCCCTGCATACCGATCACAGCGAGCCCGATAGCCGCGACAACGAGCCCGAGCACGTTCTGCAAGCGAAACCGCTCATGCAAAAACAGAGCCGCAAACAGAAGCGTAAAGAACGCCTGCGCCTGCAGCACTAAAGACGCAAGCCCGGCCGGCATACCGACATACATCGCCGAAAATAGAAACGCGAACTGGCCGAGCGAGATCGTCGCGCCATAGGCAATGAGCCAGCGCCACGGCATCTGCGGCCGTTTAACAAAGAACACAGCGGGAAAAGCGGCAAGCATGAAGCGCAGCGCGCCGAGCAGCATTGGCGGAACACCATGCAGCCCAACCTTGATCACGACAAAGTTCACACCCCACGCAACGACGACGACCAGCGCCAGCAGCAGGTCTTTTGGTGACATCTGCATTCCTGTGTTTGCCCGTATCAGAGCATGAGAGTGTAGCCGAGCAGCGGCGGACGCATGGTCTGCTTCGCCCAAGTCGACTATTTCGATGACTCAAGCCCTTGGATACACGCAACCGCGACGGGCAGTAGAATAATCCACCCTGTCCCCACCAACCGAGCCCGTCATGTCCTCATCGATCAAAGCGGTTCTGAAGCCCCACGTCCGCGACATCGGCAATCTGGCCGTGCGGCGCGTGCTGCCCGCGATGGCCGCGCGTCTCGTCGGCCCGTTCATCTTCTTCGACCACATGGGCCCCGCCACGCTGCCCGCCGGCACGGGGCTCGACGTGCGCCCGCACCCGCATATCGGACTCGCGACCGTCACCTATCTGTTCGAAGGCGCGATCATGCATCGCGACAGCCTCGGCTCCGAACAGAAGATCGTGCCCGGCGACGTCAACTGGATGACGGCAGGCCGCGGCATCGTTCACTCGGAGCGCACGCCGGAACCCGACCGTACGAATGGCTCGACGGTGCACGGCATCCAGACCTGGGTCGCGCTGCCGCTCGCCGATGAAGACGCCGAGCCGTCGTTCGAACATCACGCGGGTGCCACGCTGCCGGAAATCGAGCGCAACGGCGTCACGCTGCGCATCATCGCGGGCACGTCGTTCGGCAAGACGTCGCCGGCGCGCACGTTCTCCGGCACGCTGTACGCAGCCGCGCACTTTTTGCCGGGCAGCGTGCTCGCGCTCGAACCGGAGCACGACGAGCGCGGCGTGTATCTCGTCGACGGCGACCTGTCGCTCGACGGCGAGCCGCTCGAAGTCGCGACGATGGCCGTGCTCACGCCCGGCGAAACCGTCACGCTCGCGAGCGATAAAGGCGCGACGGTGATGCTGCTCGGCGGCGAGAAACTGGACGGCGAGCGCTTCATCGAATGGAATTTCGTCGCGAGTTCGCGCGAGAAGATCGAGCGCGCGAAGCTCGCGTGGACGAACCAGGAAATGGGCAAGGTGCCCGGCGAGACCGAATGGATCCCGCTGCCCGAGCGTAAGCCGCGCTAGACTGGCAGACATCCGCGGGGAGCGGCGCAGCAACACGACCGGGCCGTTGAAGCCCTGCATTGAAACGACTCAGGCCGCCCCCATCTATCCCGCGTACCGATCCAAGGAAGAGATATCAATGGACACCACCCTCGCCACTTTCGAAAAGGACGTCATCAGCGCATCGATGCTCGCTCCCGTACTCGTCGACTTCTGGGCGCCGTGGTGCGGACCGTGCAAGACGCTCGGCCCGATGCTCGAAAAGCTCGAAGCCGAGTACGAAGGCAAATGGCGGCTCGTGAAGGTGAACGTCGACGAAAACCAGGAACTGGCCGCGCATTTCCAGGTGCGCAGCATTCCGCACGTCGTCGCGTTCGCGGACGGACGCCCTGTCGATCAGTTCATCGGCGTGCTGCCGGAAGGCCAGTTGCGCCAGTTCCTCGACCGTCTCGTGCCGGACGGGGCGGAAGCATCGCGCGCGGAAGCAGCCGTAGCAATCGCCGAAGGCCGCCGCGAGGATGCGTACGACGCGCTCAAGGCCGCACTCGCCTATGACCCGGGTTTCGACGAAGCACGGCTCGATCTGATGGAACTGCTGCTCGAAGACAACCGCGCCGAAGAAGCGCAGAAGGAAAACGATCTGCTGTCGCCTAAAACGACGCAGGGCATCGACGCGCGCTACAACGCGATCAAGACGCGGCTCGATGCCGTCGACGCCGCCGCCGACCTGCCGCCCACGGATGCGCTCGAAGCCGCCGTAGCCAGCAATCCCGACGACCTCGAAGCGCGCTTCGATCTGGCAAGCGCCTTGATCGCGCGGCGCAAGTACGATCTGGCGCTCGAGCATCTGCTTGCCATCGTCACGCGTGACCGCACGTTCCGCGAAGACATCGGTCGCAAGACGATGTTGTCCGTGTTCGATCTCGCTGCGCATCAGCCGGAACTGGTCGCGAAATGGCGCCGCAAGCTGAGTGCGTCGTTGAACTGATCGTTCGCGCTCGACCATAAAAAAACGCGGCCTTGTGCCGCGTTTTTTTATTCAGGCGAAGTAGCGTACGCCGCCGCGCTTCAGGCCGCGCTCTTCGCCAGCGCGCGCAGCACATGCGCCACGGCCGCGAAGCCGAAGCTCGCCGTCACGCACACGCTCGATCCAAAGCCCGCGCAATTCAGGCCCACAGGACCATGATGACCGGGCGACGTCGTGACGTGCTCGGCTTCGTCGTCGATATCGCAGACAGCCGCTTCCGGATAAATCAGCGGCTCGTCCGAATACACCGCGCTCACCTTGAACTTCGCTTTCGGTCCACGCGGAAAGCCATGTTGCTTGCGCAACTGGCCGCGCACTTTCGACAACAGCGGGTCCTGAATGGTTTGCGCGAGATCGTCGATACGGATACGGGTGGGATCGAGCTGGCCGCCCGCGCCGCCGACCGTGATCAGCGGCTGCTTGTGCTCGACGCACCATGCGATCAGCGCCGTCTTCGTGCGCACGCTATCGATCGCATCGACCACGTAGTCGAAGCCGCCGCCCAGCACCTTGTCGAAGTTGTCCGGCTCGATAAAATCTTCGATGACGCGCACATCGCACTGCGGATCGATCAGCCGGATACGCTCGGCCATCGCATCGACCTTGGGCTTGCCGTAGTTGCCGTCGAGCGCGTGAATCTGCCGGTTCGTGTTGCTCTCGGCGACGTTGTCGAGATCGATCAGCGTGATCCGGCCGATCGCCGTGCGCGCGAGCGCTTCCGCCGCCCACGAGCCGACGCCGCCAATGCCGATCACGGCAACATGCGCGCGCTCGAACGCGGCAAGCGCCGGCGCGCCATACAGGCGCGCGACGCCACCGAAACGCCGGGCGCGGTCGGCGGTTTCATGCGCGCTGGAGTCGGTAGTAATATCGGAATGCTCGGTGACGAGAGGCGTGGACATGATGGGTAGCTTCGCTGATTCGGACTACGGCATTGCGATATCCTGCGGATATCTGCCTGCTTTCAACCCTGTATTTTGCCTGATCGCGCCGGCGCCCGCCCGCGGATCGCGGCGTCAGCACCTGGCAACGCGCCGTCCGCATGACATGCCTCGACGCAGAAAACTTTGTCCTTCGCTATACTGGTTACACACTGTAGCGCTTGCATAAAAAAATGAGCACTCTTGCCGACCTTCGCAAAAACTATTCGCTCGGTTCTCTGGACATTGCCGACGCCGACCCGAACCCGTTCCGTCAGTTCGACGTATGGTTCAAACAGGCCATCGACGCGCAACTCCCCGAACCGAACACGATGACACTTGCGACGGTCGACTCGCGCGGCCGGCCTTCGGCGCGCATCGTGCTGATCAAGGCTGTCGACGAGCGCGGGTTCGTGTTCTTTACGAACTACGAGAGCCGCAAGGGCCTCGAACTCGCCCAGAACCCACACGCAAGCCTCCTTTTCTACTGGATCGAACTCGAGCGCCAGGTGCGCATCGAGGGCACCGTCGTCAAGACGAGCGACGCAGAAAGCGACACATACTTCGCATCGCGTCCCGTCGGCTCGCGAATCGGCGCATGGGCGTCGGAGCAGAGCAAGGTGATTGAAAGCCGGTCCGCTTTGGAAGCGCGGGAACGCGAATTCATTGCACAATACGGGGACAATCCGCCCCGGCCCCCGCACTGGGGCGGCTATCGCCTGATTCCCGACGCGATTGAATTCTGGCAAGGACGGCCTTCACGTCTGCACGACCGGCTGCTCTACACGCGTAGCGGCAGCGCCGACTGGACGATCGCCCGTCTGTCGCCCTGACACATCGATAAACCGGCGCGCAGCCCGTCCTGCTTTATCTTGCATGACGCGTTGCGCCGACGGCAGAATCGCGCGCGCGCGGCTCGACATCGAATAGCGCGGCCAAGGACGGCTCGCGCGCTGCGCACTGTGGTTCGACAAGCTTTGCTTTGATTCATTGGACACGGAGAAATCACATGTTCTGGGAGAAGAAGCTGGCGCAGTGGGTAGATGAAGTAAAAACGAAGGCCAATATCCCGGCGCGCCTGGTGCTGTGGGATGGCCAGCAACATGACTTCGGCACGTTCGCCGCGCCGGCGGTCACGCTGAAAGTGAATAGCGCGTCCGCGCTGCCGTTATTGCTCGAACCGAGCCTGGATAATCTGGGCGAGGCGTACGTGAAGGGCAAGATCGACATCGAAGGCAAGCTGTCGGACATCATCAACATCAGCTATTCGCTTGCGCGAAGCACGGTCACGAGCGCGAGCAAGCTCGCGCGCGTGCGACGCTATTTCAATCACACGAAAACGTCGGACAAGAAGGCGATCCAGTATCACTACGATGTCTCGAACGAGTTCTACAAGCTGTGGCTCGACGAGAACATGGTGTACTCGTGCGCGTATTTCGAGAACGGCGATGAAGATCTCGCCACCGCGCAGATCAAGAAGATCGATCACATCCTGACCAAGATCCAGGTGCAGCCGGGCCAGCGTCTGCTCGATATCGGCTGCGGCTGGGGCGCGCTCGTGCTGCGCGCGGCGCAGAAGTTCGGCGCGAAGTGCGTGGGCGTGACGCTGTCGCAGAACCAGTTCGATCTCGCGACGCAGCGCGTGAAAGCAGCCGGGCTCGAAGGCCAGATCGAAATCCGGCTGCAGGACTATCGTGACATCCAGGGGCAGTTCGACCGCATCACGAGCGTCGGCATGTTCGAGCACGTTGGCCGCAAGAATCTGCCCGGCTACTTCCAGAAAATCCATGACCTGCTCGCCGACGACGGCATTGCGATGAATCACGGCATCACGTCGACGGATTACGACAGCGGCGAAACGGCGCTCGGCGGCGGCGAATTTATCGACCGATACGTGTTCCCCGACGGCGAGTTGCCGCACATCAGTCTCGCGCTCGAAGCGATGCAGCGCGGCGGGCTGGAAGCTTTCGACATCGAAAGCCTGCGCCGCCACTACGCGCACACGCTCGACATCTGGGCCGAGAACTTCGAGGCGAGAGCGGCAGAAGCCAAGTCGCTCGTCGACGACGAGAAATTCCGCATCTGGCGCGTGTACCTCGCGGGCTGCGCGTATGCGTTCGAGAACGACGACGTGTCGATCTATCAGGTGGTGTGCCGCAAGGCGGGCCGCAGCGCCACGACGCTGCCCTGGTCGCGCCGCTTCATGTACGAGAAGGCGCTGTAAAATCGCTGACTGGATTCCGCTTCGGGCCCATGGCGCTCATGCATCGGCCCGAAGCAGACGTAGTTCATCAGCGTCAGCGCACTGTCTCTCGTAACGGATCGATGGAAGAAGAAGCGGCACCCGAAGCGCCCGACACCTCCCTGCAACTCGACATGTTCGGCAATCCCGTCGAGCAGACGCCTGTCGCCGGTGCTTCCGCGCCAAACGCTTCGTCGGAAACGGCTGCCGCGCCCAGCGACGCGCCGCCGAAAAAGCGCCGCGCCCGTGACGTTCTCGCCGCGCCGCCTTCCGACGAAGTTCTTCACATCGCCAGCCAGTTGCCGCCGCAAGTGCATCTCGGCACCTCGACATGGTCCTTTCCCGGCTGGAAAGGCATCGTCTACGGCGACGACTACAGCAACAGCAAGCTCTCGCGCGACGGCCTCACCGCCTATGGCGCGCATCCGCTGCTGCGCACGGTGAGCATCGACCGCTCGTTCTACGCGCCGCTCACGCTCACCGACTATCTGCGTTACGCGCAGCAGGTGCCGGACCATTTCCGCTTCATCGTGAAGGCGCCCGCGCTCGTCACCGACGCGACCGTGCGCGCCGAACGCGGCGAGCCGGTATCGGAGAATCCCTGCTTTCTGAACGCGCAGCTGGCCATTGACGAATTCGTGCGGCCGTGCGTCGACGGCCTCGGCGCGAAGGCGGGCGCGCTCGTGTTCCAGTTCTCGCCGCTGCCCAATGAAATGCTCGCGCGCCCGGCCCTCTTCGTCGACCGGCTGACGGCGTTCCTGGCGGCGCTGCCGCCGCTCGAAGGCGATACCTGCTATGCCGTCGAAATCCGCGATGCGTCGTTGCTGACGCCGCGCCTGATTCGCGCGCTGAAGGCCACGGGCGTGCGCTATTGCGTCGGCGTTCATGCACGGATGCCCGATCCGTCGCGGCAGGCCGCCGCGCTTGCGATGCTGGACGAAGCGCCGTCAGGGCCGCTGATCGTGCGCTGGAGCCTGCACGGCGGCTTCAAGTACGAGCAGGCAAAAGCGAAGTACGAACCGTTCGACAAACTTGTCGACGAAGACCCGGAGACCCGCACCGCGCTCGCCGAGCTGGCCGCGCGTTACGCGATTGCGGGCCAGCCGGTGCTGATCGCCGCGAACAACAAGGCCGAAGGCTCCGCGCCGCTGACTTGCGTGAAGCTCGCGGCGCAAATCGCGGCTGCGTGCGAGCGGCTTCGCAGCGCACAAAAAGAAAACGCGGCGCAGTCCGCGTAGGACCTGCGCCGCGCAAGCTGCTGCATCAATGCGCCAGGATCAATCCGCGCTCACGCTCCGGCCTTGATCCGATGCGCGAACTTCTGCCGGAACTTCGCCACCTTCGGCGCGACGACGAACGCGCAATAGCCCTGATCCGGATGCTGCGCGAAGTAGTTCTGGTGATACGCCTCGGCGGCAAAGTAATTGCCGTCGAGCGGCAGCACCTGCGTGACGATCTGGCCGTCGTAAATGCCTTCGGCGCCGATCTCGCGGATCGCCTGCAGCGCCGTGTCGCGCTGCGCGTCCGAGTGGGTGAAGATCACCGACCGGTATTGCGTGCCGACATCGTTTCCCTGGCGGTTAAGCTGGGTCGGATCATGGATCGCGAAGAAAATATCGAGGATCTCGCGGTAGGTGATGCGCGCCGGATCGAACTCGACGTTGACGACTTCCGCGTGCCCCGTGTCGCCGTCGCAGACCTGCTCGTACGTCGGATTGTCGACCTGCCCGCCCGCATACCCCGATTCCACCGACGTCACCCCATCGACGCCCAGATACACCGCCTCCAGACACCAGAAACACCCGCCGCCCAGCGTGGCGGTCTCGACTGACTGACTCATGCTCGCTCCTTGAATTTGGCTCGCCGCGACGCTTGCCCTGGGGACAAAACGCGCTGGGCTCGCCGCAGTCACTGTGGACACCCGATGCTTCACCGCATCCGACCGGCGCAATATCCGCCCTTTTCGGGATTCATGCAGCCCGCATGCACCATCCGTACCATGCGGTCGCCCTTGTCCCGCCGCGCGCTTGCGCCTGGCCCTCTGCGATTGCAGTTAAAATTGGGACAATTCGCCGAATTTCTACATGACCTTCGAACCGTTATTTTCCCTCTGGTCGCTTCATCAAGCGGTCCGTTCGCCAGAATGCATCCGCCGATGAAGCGCGCCAACCCACCCAATTTCGACAACGACGCTTTTCGCCGCGCGCTCAGCCAGTTCGCGACGGGCGTCACCGTCATTACGACACGCGCGCCGTCGGGCGCGTTGATCGGCATCACGGCCAGTTCATTCAATTCCGTCTCGCTGGCGCCGCCGCTCGTGCTGTGGAGTCTCGCGACACGCTCGGCCTCGATGCCCGTGTTCCGCTCGAACAGTCATTATGTCGTCAATGTGCTGGCTTCGACGCAGCTCGATCTGTGCAAGCGCTTTGCAACCGTCAAGGGCGACCGCTTCGAAGGGGTATCGCATGCGGCGGGCGACACGGGTATGCCCGTGCTCGATGGCGCGCTGGCATGGTTCGAATGCCATAACCGCAGCCGCTACGACGAAGGCGATCACGTCATTTTTGTCGGTGAAGTGGAGCGCTGCGGCGTCCACGATCAGGCCGGCGAAACCGAGCCACTCGTGTTCCAGAACGGCGATTTTCACGGCCTGAAGCGGATCGGCTGACAGGCCGGCGCCTTCCCGCGCGGCTGGAGAGGCGGCTTTTTTCCGCCCGCCTCGGCGCCGCTAGCCCGGCTGTTGCGCCTTTGAGCTCGCTACCAGCGCGACGGGCACGCCCGAATCTTCCTTCAGCGTCTGCAGCACGATATTCGAGCGGATGTCCAATACGCCCGGCGCCTTGTACAGCCGGCTGAGCACGAAATCCGAATAGTGCTTGAGATTGTGGGCGAGCACCCGCAGCAGATAATGCGTCTCGCCCGTCACGACGAACGCGCCGACCACTTCCGGCCAGTCGCGCAGCGCGTCGGCGAAGCGCTCGTGCCAGTTCTCCTGGTCGTTGCGCATCGATACCTGCACGAACGCTTCCAGTTCGAACCCCAGCACTTCGCGGTTCAAGCACGCGCGATAACGCTCGATCACACCCTGCTCTTCGAGCAGGCGCAAACGTCGTAGACACGCGGACGGCGAAAGCGAGATGCGCTCCGCCAGATCCAGATTGCTGATTCGTCCTTCGTGCTGCAGCACCGTCAAGATACGGCAATCGGTGGCGTCCAGTGAGATCGCGTTCATTTTCGGTCTCCCTTTCCCGTTTGCCTCAAATTATGTTCCAAAGGGGGCGAAATAAACAGTTTTTTTAGCAAGCACATTTCGTCTGATGCCGCCTATCATCCAAAGAAGGTTGCAGAACAACGGCACTAGCATGGGACCAGAGTAGGACGCTGAGGCGCCAACTGTGGTCAATAGGAGACGCATGGACACGCTTTGGGACATCACGCCCGCCGTCGATACGGCGACGCCCGTCTGGCCGGGCGACACGCCCGTGGGCATCGAGCGCGTGTGGCGGATGGAGGCGGGCTCGCCCGTCAATGTCGCACGGCTGACGCTCTCGCCGCACACGGGCGCGCACACCGACGCGCCGCTGCACTACGACGCCGACGGCGCCGCGATCGGCGCGGTGCCGCTCGATGCGTATCTTGGCCGCTGCCGCGTGATCCACTGCATCGGCGCGACGCCGCTGGTGCGCCCGGAGCATGTTGCCGCGTCGCTCGACGGCGTGCCGCCGCGCGTGCTGCTGCGCACCTACCGCGAAGCGCCTGTTACGGCATGGGACAGCGCTTTCTGCGCAGTCGCACCCGACACGATCGATCTGCTCGCCGCGCACGGTGTGAAGCTGATCGGCATCGACACGCCGTCGCTCGATCCGCAGGAATCGAAGACGATGGATGCGCATCACCGTATCCGCGCGCACCGGATGGCGATTCTCGAAGGCATCGTGCTCGATGCCGTCGCGCCTGGCGACTACGAACTGATCGCGCTGCCGCTCAAGCTGACGACGCTCGACGCCAGCCCCGTGCGCGCCGTGCTGCGCGCGCTGCCTGACCAACGACCTTCCGCTTAAACGCACTCTTTCGACCGAACGAACACCATGAATCAACGTGAAGAAGCACTCGCGCTCGATGCAGCCGACCCACTCGCGCCGCTGCGCGACCAGTTCGCGCTTGCGCCGAACGTCATCTATCTGGACGGCAATTCGCTGGGCGTGCCACCCGCCGCGGCCGCACAGCGCGCGCAGACCGTGATCGGCGCCGAATGGGGCGAAGGACTGATCCGCAGCTGGAACACGGCCGGCTGGTTCTCGCTGCCGCGGCGTCTTGGCAACAAGCTCGCGGCGCTGATCGGCGCGGCGCACAACGAAGTCGTCGTCACCGACACGATTTCGATCAACCTGTTCAAGGTGCTGTCGGCGGCGCTGCGCATGCAGGATAAGCGCGACCCGAAGCGGCGCGTGATCGTGTCGGAGCGCTCGAACTTTCCGACCGACCTGTACATCGCGCAAGGTTTGATCAAGCAACTGGATCGCGGTTATGAGTTGCGCCTCGTCGACGATCCGTCCGAATTGCCCGCCGCCATTACCGACGACGTCGCCGTCGCGATGATCACGCACGTCAACTACCGCACGGGATACATGCACGACATGGCCGCGCTGACGAAGCTGATCCACGACAGGGGTGCGCTCGCTCTGTGGGATCTTGCGCATTCGGCGGGTGCCGTGCCTGTCGATCTGAACGGCGTCGGCGCGGATTGTGCCGTCGGTTGCACGTACAAGTATCTGAATGGCGGTCCGGGCTCGCCCGCGTTCGCGTGGGTGCCGCATCGTCACCAGAGCGACTTCGAACAGCCGCTGTCCGGCTGGTGGGGACATCGCGCGCCGTTCGCGATGGACCCGACCTACGCCGCCGACGATGGTATCGGCCGCTTCTTGTGCGGCACGCAGCCGATGGTATCGATGGCGCTCGTCGAATGCGGGCTCGACATTTTTCTGCAAACCGACATGCAGGCGATCCGCAAGAAGTCGCTTGCGCTGACGGATCTCTTTATCGAACTTGTAGAAACGCGCTGCAAGGAGTTTCCGCTCGAACTCGTGACGCCGCGTTCGCATGTGCAACGCGGTTCGCATGCGAGCTTCGAGCATCCGCACGGCTATGAAGTGATGCAGGCGCTGATCGCGCGCGGCGTGATTGGCGATTATCGCGAGCCGCATGTGTTGCGCTTTGGCTTTACGCCGCTGTACACGCGCTTTGTCGACGTGTGGGATGCCGTCGAGCATCTGCGACACGTGCTCGAACACGAGATCTGGCGTGCGCCTGAATTTGCCGCACGCGGCGCCGTGACCTGAGGAGCGCGCGATGACCGACCATATGAAGATGACGGAAGACAAGCCCGCGCAAGGCTGCCCGTTCGGGCATGGCGGCACGGCGACGCCACGCGAGACGCACGCGTCGCACATGGCTGTGAATGAGGGCGAAGGCTGGCACGACGCGCAGCTCGATTTCTCGAAGTCGATGAGCTATGGCGACTATCTGTCGCTCGGTTCGATTTTGCATGCGCAGCATCCGTTGTCGCCGGATCACAACGAGATGCTGTTCATCATTCAACATCAGACGAGCGAGTTGTGGATGAAGCTCGCGCTGTATGAATTGCGTGCCGCACTTGCTTCAGTGCATCGTGATGAGTTGCCGCCGGCGTTCAAGATGCTTGCGCGTGTGTCGCGGATTCTTGAGCAGCTTGTGCAGGCGTGGAACGTGTTGTCGACGATGACGCCTTCTGAATATACGTCGATGCGTCCGTTTCTTGGGAGTTCGTCGGGGTTTCAGTCTTATCAGTATCGTGAGCTGGAGTTTATGCTCGGGAATAAGAATGAGCAGATGCTCAAGCCTCATGCGCATCATGCCGATGTGTTTGCCGAAGTGAAAGCGGCACTCGAGGCGCCTTCGTTTTATGACGAAGTGGTTCGTTTGTTGGCGCGGCGAGGGTTTGCTATTGATGCCTCACGGCTGGAGCGAGATTGGACGCTGCCTACTCAGCATGATGCTTCGGTTGAAGCCGCCTGGCTTGAGGTTTATCGGAATCCTTCCCAGCATTGGGAGCTGTATGAGATGGCTGAAGAACTCGTCGATCTTGAGGATGCCTTTCGGCAGTGGCGGTTTCGGCATGTGACTACCGTTGAACGGATTATTGGGTTTAAGCAAGGGACTGGTGGGACTGCAGGTGCGCCTTATCTGCGTAAGATGCTTGATGTTGTGCTGTTTCCTGAGCTTTGGCATGTGAGGACTTTGCTCTAGGTTTTTTTGTCTTGCGGGGGCTGGGTTGGTTTGCTGGTACTTTTGCTGGCATCCGCGATGCGTTAGCGTGCTTCAAGCGTCGCCCCTGTGCGGGGCGGCACCTACTTTTCTTTGCCGCCGCAAAGAAAAGTAGGCAAAAGAAAGCGGCTAACACCGCCAACATTTCTTCTTGCCTGAGGGCCCCCAACGGGTCTTACGCCTCACACGGCAACGTCCTTGTTCGCGCGTGTTGCCAACGCTTCGAATAAGCGCCTCACCCACTTCAAACACCTGCACAACGGCTAGCGGCAGCGAATGGTTTCTGCCGCCCAGGTGGCAAACTGTGTGTAGGTTGTCGCGTCGTATAGCGTGGCGCTCTTACAGGGTGGTACGCGTGCGCTATCGGTCCGGAGTGATGCGTTTATGGTGCGAACGCCTACACACAGTTTGCCACCTGGGCGGCGGCGGACTATCTGGCACGGCGTGCTGCAACGCGGGCGCATGAAGCGGGTGAGGCGCACGGCAAGAGCGCTGGCAACGGACATGGGTCACGTGGTTGCCGTGTGAAGTGTAAGAACCTTTGAGGGCCCTCAGGCAAACACAAGAACTGGCGGTGTGAGCCGCTTTCTTTTGCCTACTTTTCTTTGCGGCGGCAAAGAAAAGTAGGTGCCGCCCCGCACAGGGGCGACGCTTGAAGCGAGATAACGCATCGCGGATGCCAGCGAACGCACAAGCAAACCCACCCAGCGTCGCAGACAAAACCAAACCCAAAAAAATCACCTTGCGGTATACCCGCCATCGATTGGCAAAGTCACGCCAGTGATCATAGAAGCCGCATCACTAAGCAAAAACAAAATCGGCTCAGCCACTTCCCGCGGTTCAGCGAACCGCTTAAGCGGAATAGCCTGGAGAGCAGGATCGCGCTTGGAAGGCTCGCTCCATGCCTTCACCGCCATCGGCGTCAGCGTGACAGTCGGATTAACGCTATTCACGCGAATCCCATACCCCCCAAGCTCGACACACAAAACCCGCGTAATAGCATCCATAGCAGCTTTAGAAGCGCAATAACTCAAATGATCCTCAAGCCCAACAAGCGCCGCCTGGCTAGAAACATTAACGATACTGCCTGCGCGCTTAGCATCGATCATCGCCCGCGCCACATGCCGCGCAACCAGTATCGCGCCACGAGCATTAACGTCCATCACAGAATCAAAGCTCGCAGCAGTCGTATCAATCGCACGCTCAAGCATCGCCGTGCCTGCACAATTCACGAGCCCATCGAACACATCGAGCGACGCAAGCGCATCATCAATCGCAGCTTCATCACCGACATCGAGCACCAGCGGCTCACACCCCGTCTCCTCCGCAAGACGAGCAAGTTCGCCAACATTGCGCGCCGCCGCAACAACCTGCGCGCCGCTAGCGCACAACATCTCAACAGTCACGCGGCCAATGCCGCTCGATGCCCCCGTCACGAGTATCGAGCGTCCTGAAAAATCGAAAGTCGTCTTCATTTCGCTTGCAGCCGATGCATGACCGGCTTCAACGCCGGATACAGATCCGTATAGATACCGAAGCGCTCCGCGTACACCGCCTGCCGCGCAGGATCGGGCTTCGCACGCTCGATCAGCTTCACCCAGCCGCCGCGCGCCGTTTCCTGCGAAATCAGCTTCGTGCCGTAAGCGGCGAGCAATGCCGCACCCATCGCCGCTTCCACGTCCTGCTCAATCGTGTAGACGGGAAAGCCGGTAATGTCCGCGATGATCGACATCCACAGGTCCGAATGCGCCGCGCCGCCAACCACGATCAGCTTGTCGTCGAGTGACTTCGCGCCCTTGCGTCCCGCGACGATGTTGTGCTGCAACGCGTACGCAACGCCTTCGAGTACCGCGCGATACAGATGCGCCCGCGTGTGATACAGGCTCAACCCGACAAACGCGCCGCTCGCCTTCGCGTCCCACACAGGGCTGCGCTCGCCCATCAGATACGGCAGGAACATCACGCCATCCGAACCCGCCGGTAACTGCGCGGCGTCTTCCTCGAGCAGTTGATGCGCGTCACCATTCGGCAATGCCTTCGCCGCCTCAATTTCCGCATGGCAGAACTGCTCGCGATACCACGTCACCGACGCGCCCGCCGTGATCGCGCCGCCGAACACATAGATATCCTGCAACCCGTTGAACACGTGCGGCATGCTGATAAGGCCATGATGCGCATCGACGCTCTGATTGATATAGCCCCAGCACATGCTCGTGCCGATCATCGCGACATGCTGGCCCGCGCGCGTGACACCCGCCGCATATGTGGCCATCGCCGCATCGACACCGCCCGCGACGATCGACGTGCCCGCTTCGAGTCCAAGCTGCTCCGTCCATTGCGACAGCAACCCACCCACTACATCCGACGATTCGACCAGATGCTCTGGCATCATCGTCGCGGGAATGCCAAGCATGTCGAGCGCCTCGTCCGACCAGTCGCGCTTCGCAATGTCGTATACGCCGCCGATATTGCCCGCCGAACTGTGATCGACAGCCACTTCGCCTGTCAGCAGATAGATCACATAGGCATTCGGCGGCAGGAAGAAGCGTGTGTTCGCCCACACGTTCGGCTCGTTGTCGCGCAGCCACAGCATCTTCGTATAACCGTAGTAGCTGTCGACGCCGTTGCCCGTGATCGCATACAAACGTTCGAGATCGACGGTCGCCCGCACCGCTTCGACCTGCGCCGTCGCGCGCCGGTCCATCCAGATCAGGCACGGATACAGCGGCTTCATGTCGCTATCGACGGGAATGCCCGAGCCGCCATACAGACTGCTCACGCACACGGACTTGATCGCATTCGAAGCGACGCCCGCTTCGCGCGCCTTCGCCACACAGCGCGAAATGCATTCGACCACCGCCTTCATCCACACGGTCGGCCATTGTTCGGCCCACAAGGGTTTGGGTGTGTCCGGGTGATAGCCGCTCGAATGCTGGGCAACGATTGCGCCGCTCTCGTCGACGAGCACGGCCTTCGTGCTCTGCGTGCCGATATCGACGCCGATGACGTAATTCATAGTGTCTCCGTGTGCGCGCCTCGAACGACGCGCACTGTTCATTTTGTCGGACTATCGGGCCGGCTTCATCAACACCTTGATCGAGTCGAGCGAATTTGCGACCTTGATCGCTTCGTCCCACTCTTCGAGCGAAAAGCCATGCGTGACGATGCCTTTCGATGTGACGAGCCCGCGCGCCAGAAGATCGATTGCAATCGGATAACAGTAAGGGCCCAGATGCGCGCCGCGCACGTCGAGTTCCTTGCGGTCGCCGATGATCGACCAGTCCATTGTAGTCTCCGCGCCGAACACCGAAAACTCGACAAAGCGCCCGAGCTTGCGAATCAGGTCCATGCCCTGATTCACGCCCACCGGCACGCCCGTCGTTTCGATGTAGACGTCGCAGCCGTAGTTGTCCGTCAGCGATTTGACGATGGCCAGCGCGTCGTCTTTCTTCGGATTGATCGTCACGTCCGCGCCGTATTCGCGCGCCAGCGCCAGCCGTTCTTCGACGAGATCGATCACGACCAGTTTCTTCGGTGTTTTCAGGTGCGCGACCTGCGTCATCATCAGACCAAGCGGGCCCGCGCCTGCGATCACGACCACGTCGTCGAGTTGAATGTCGCCGCGATTGACGGTGTGAATCGCGCACGCAAGCGGCTCGATGATCGCGGCATCTTCGAGCGAGATGCCATCGGGGATCTTGTGGACGATGGCCGTCGGCGGAATGCGCATGAATTCGGCCATGCCGCCGTCCGCGACCTCGCGCTGAAAGCCGAAGATGTTGTGCACTTCGCACATCCAGTACTGGCCGGATTTGCAGTAGCGGCATTTGCCGCACGGCACGATCTGCTCGGCGATCACGCGGTCGCCCTTCTCCACGCCGAAATGTTCGGCCGCGCCTTCGCCGATGTCTTCGACGTAGCCGAAAAATTCATGGCCTGGAATCACGGGCGCTTTCACCCAAGGGCTCGGGCCGCCCCAGAACATTTTTGCGCCGGAATGGCATTTACAGTCGCTCGCGCAGATGCCGCACGCGGCGATACGGATCACGAGTTCATGCGCGCGCGCCTGCGGCTTCGTCACACGTTCGACGCGATAGTCTTCCGGCGCGTGACACACGATCGCCGTCATGCTTTTGCTGTTGTCCTGAGTGGTCATTGCATTGCCTTGCGATTAATGGAAACAGAGGAGTATGTGATTTCACTTCTTGCGTTCGCGGCTGATGTAGATCGCGAGCAGGATGATTCCGCCCTTGATCACGTTCTGCACGTACGGATTCACGCCGACCATGTTCAGGCCGTTGTTCAGCACGCCCAGCAGCAGCGCGCCGATCAGCGTGCCGACGATCGAGCCGCGTCCGCCCGATATCGATGTGCCGCCCATCACCACAGCCGCAATCGCATCGAGTTCGAAGCCGACGCCCGCATTCGGCTGGCCGCTCATCAAGCGCGACGTGAGCACGATGGCCGCGAACGACGAGGTCAAACCAGCCAGCGTGTAGACGATCAGCTTGACGCGCGCGACACGCACGCCCGACAGGCGCGTTGCCTGTTCGTTGCCACCTATCGCGTACACGTAGCGGCCAAACGGCATGCGTTCGAGCAACAGCCATGCGATCGCGTAGATCACCAGCATGATCAGCACGGGCGCCTGAATGCCGAACACCTTGCCGCTGCCGAAGAAGCTGACCCAGTCCGGCAGACCGTCGATCGGATAACCGCCCGTATAGATCAGCGCGAGGCCGCGTGCGATGCCCATCGTCGCCAGCGTGACGATAATCGGCGGCATGCCCGCGAACGCGACGAAAAAGCCATTCGCAAAGCCGAAACCGAGTCCCACGGCAATACCGATCGCAATCGCCGCGACGCCGTTCAGGCCCGCCACCATCAGCCCCGCCGCGAGCGTGCCCGACAGCGCCATCACCGAGCCGACGGACAGGTCGATGCCGCCCGTCAAAATCACGGCCGTCATGCCGACGGCGATGATCGCGTTGATCGACACCTGGCGCAGCACGTTCTCGAGATTCGCTGCGGACAGAAAACTGTCGCTGGCGAACACCATCACGATGCACACAACAAGCAAACCGATGAATGGATAGAACAAGGTGGAGCGTTTGATGCTCGCCCAGTTCAGGCGAAACGGCGCGCCCGGCGTATCGGATGCGACTGTCGATGTCCTGGGAGAAGTGTTAGGCGTGTTCATGCTGTGTTGCTCCACGAGTTGCAGCCGATGCACCAGCCGTTGCATAGGTCATCACGGCATTCGATTCGATCTGGTCGCCTTCGAGAATCGCTTCGATGCGTCCTTGCCGGAACACGGCGACGCGATCGCACATGCCGACGATCTCCGGCAATTCCGACGAAATCATGATGATCGAGTAGCCGCGCGCCGTGAGTTCGCGCATCAGCAGATAGATCTCCGCTTTCGCGCCGACGTCGATGCCGCGCGTCGGCTCGTCGAAGATGAGGATGTTCGTGTGGTGATTCAGCCAGCGCGCGATCACCACCTTCTGCTGATTGCCGCCCGACAATGTTGCGACTTCGGTGTGCATCGTCGGTGCCTTCACGCCGACGCGCTTCATGATGTCGGCCGTGGCCTTCGCTTCGCTGCGGTGATCGATGAAAAAGCGGCCCGTACGGTACTTGCCGAGGTTGTTGATCGAGATGTTCTGCTTGATCGAGAACGATGTGATCAGCCCTTCCGTCTTGCGGCTTTCGGGCAGAATGCCGATGCCGGACTTCAGCGCATCGGCGGGATCGGACAGGTTCGCCGCCGCGCCGTGGATGCGAATGTCCTTCACATGCGCGGCATCCGCGCCGATCACCGCGAGCGCCGTTTCCGTGCGGCCCGAGCCGACCAGTCCCGCGAAGCCGAGAATCTCGCCTTCGCGCAGCGTGAAGCGATTGATCGGTCCGTCCTTGTGCAACTGCAAGGCGTTCACTTCGAGCACGGCTTTTGCGTCGGCGGGTAATGCGGGCTTCGGCGGAAAGCTGTTTTCGATCTTGCGCCCGACCATCATCTCGACCAGCCGGCTCACGTCCGTTTTCGCCACGTCCGTCATGCCGACGTACTGACCGTCGCGCAACACGGTGATGCGGTCGCACACTTCGAAAATCTCTTCGAGGTGATGTGAGATGAAAATCATCGCGACACCCTGCTGCTTCAGATCGCGCATGATCGTGAACAGATGCTCGGCTTCGGCGGGCGTGAGCGTGGCCGTCGGCTCGTCGAGAATCAGGATGCGCGCATTCAGCGACAACGCCTTGCCGATTTCGACGAACTGCTGCTGCGCGACCGACAGTTCGCGGATCGGCACGGACAGATCGATTGCGACGCCGAGCCGCTCGAAAATCTCCGCCGCGGCGCGCCGCATCTTCGCGCGATCAAGCATGCCTAGCCGGTTGCGCAACTCACGTCCGAGGAACATGTTCTCGACGGCATTCAGGTACGGAATCAGGCTGAACTCCTGAAACACGATGCCGACGCCCGCCGCGACGGCATCGTGATAATTCGTGAAGTGCCGTTCCTGTCCGTCGATCACGATCGTGCCGTCGTCGGGCTGATAGATGCCGCTCAGAATTTTCATCAACGTCGACTTGCCCGCGCCGTTCTCGCCGAGCAACGCGTGAATCTCGCCGCGCGCAATGTCCAGGTGGATGCCTTGCAGCGCCTTCACACCCGGAAAGCTCTTCGTGATGTTGTCGAGTTTGAGAATCGTGTCCATCGCGTTTCCTTTGCGTTTCAAGGCGTGACGCAAGGCTGCGCCTGTGTCACGCCATGCACGACACGTCGCTTACCAGCTGAAGCCCTTCGCGTTGTCCTTGTCGACGAGCTTCACGTCGACGGGAATCGTCTTCGGCACATTGGCGCCCCACTTCTTCGCGAGCGCCACGCCGATGGCGAGGCGAATCTGGTCGCGCGGGAACTGCGCGGACGTTTCGATGAACTTCGAGTTCGGCTTCTGGAGCGCGGTGATCGCTTCCGGCGCGCCGTCGACGCTCGTCAGCTTGATGTCCTTGCCCGACGATTCGATCGCGGACAACGCGCCCATCGATCCGCCATCGTTCACGCTGAAGATGCCCTTCAGGTTCGGATGCGCCTGGATCATGTTCTCGGTGACGGACAGCGCCGTCGCACGTTCCTGCTTGCCGTTCTGCGTATCGACGATCTTCACGTTCGGGAACTTCGCGAGCGCCGCCTTGCAGCCGCGCACGCGTTCGAGAATCGGCACGACGGGAATGCCGTCCAGAATCGCCACTTCGCCGCTGCCGCCAATGGCTTTCGCAAGGTATTCGCACGACATCTGGCCGGCATCGAAATTCTTCGAGCCGACGAACGAATCGACGGGACCATTCGCGTTCGCATCCACGGCAACGACCACGGCGCCCGCCTTCTTCGCCGACGCCACGGCGGACTGGATGCCCGTCGAATCGGTCGGGTTCACGAGCAGAATGTCGATCTTCTTCTGCAGCATGTCTTCGACGTCACTCACCTGCTTGCTCACGTCGTGATGCGCGTCGGTGACGACGACCGTCGCACCGATCGATGCAGCCGCGTCGTTCAGCGCCTTTTGCATCGTCACGAAGTACGGGTTGTTCAGTTCCTGGAAGGTCATGCCGATCTTCAGCGGCGTGGGTTCGGCGGCGTGCGCAACGAGCGGTGCGCCGAGCATCACGGCGGCAATAGTCAGCGTGGCCCGCAGGCGCAAGGCGTGCGACTGAAGTGAAGTGGTGTGCGTCATGGCTTGTCTCCGTTTTTGAGGATAAGTGCGTCCCTCACGCGGTTTCAGCGCGTGATCAGACGATGCAGCGGTGAGCTACAGAAACGCTAGAGAAAGTGCCCTAGGTCGTCGCGAGCGGCGAGCCGTGAGGCGGATACGCCGCGGGCGCGGCGCGCGGTTGGCCGTGCGTATGACTGGGCGTCTGCGCGGCCGGCACGATCGAAGGCGCGTTGGCGATGCCCTTGCCGAGCGCCGCGGCCGCTTCCGAAGCGACGCGGCTCGCGTCGTTTAGTTGCTGGAAGCGGCGGAACTTCGACGGAGGGATACCTTTCGCGGTGAGAAACTGCCGGTTGAAGTTCGACAGATTATTGAAGCCGACCTTGTAGCAGATGTCGGTGACGCTCAACTCGTCGTCCATCAGCAACTGGCACGCGAGATTGATGCGCATGCGGTTCACGTACTGCACGAACGGCAGGCCCGTATGACGGCGGAAGTAGCGCGAGAATGCGCTCACGCTCTGGCCCGCGAGTTGCGCGAGGTCCGATTCGCGCAACTCCGAAGCGAGGTTCTTGCCGATATACGACAGCACGTGATTGATGCGCGTCGACGCGTAGCGGGTCGGATCGACCTGATACGCAGGACTCGCGAGCAGTTCGCGGTCACTTGCGTTCAGCAGAATTTCCATCATCGACAGAAACAGCACGATCCGGCGCAGGCCGCGTGCGTCGAGCAGTTCCATGAAGAGCGGCTGGATCAGTGCGCTGGTCTGCGGACCGAACGACACGCCGCGCCGCGAATCGGCGAGCAGCGCTTCGAGCGTGCGCCATTCGGGGAAGCTCTCCGTGCAGTGCGCGACAAAGTCCTGACCGAACTGCACGACGAGATTGCGCTGCGCGATCGTCACGCCTTCGGGCACTTCGCTGACCCAGTTGTGCGGCAGGTTTGGCCCCATCAGCACGAGATTACCCGGCGCAAAACCGCCGATGTAATCGCCGACGAACATCTTGCCCGTCGTCGCGACGATCAGATGGATTTCGAATTCAGGGTGGAAATGCCAGCGCACCGTGCGGTAAGGAAAGCCGTGATACCACGCTTTGAACGACTCATCGCGGCGCACGCTGACCAGTTCGAGATCGGGTTGCACATCGGTCTCCTGGAGCCGCGGCTCAGACGAAGGGCCGCGCATATTGCGCGCGTTCCGCGCGACGCACATGCAGATCCGCATGTCGATGTGCGTGCAACCAGGTAACCGTCGTGACGATGCCCTTCATCTGTCTTCCTCCTGTTGCTTCGTCCAGCCGCACAAGCTGAAGGCTCGCGGCATGAAGATGTTTTGTTGCTCTTGTCGTGTGTATCGAAAGTTAGACCCATGGCGCAACGGCGGCCACTAGAAATGAGACTGCCGACTGATACTTTTTTGCATTCGGGTTAGTCCTGGCCTCTGCGCTGTCAAATTTGATGCAACGCAACAGTCGCGCGATGGCTTGTCCGGCAGCATTCCGCGCATGTCGCGTGCGCGGGAGAAGCCCGTCCCACCGCGCTGCGCCACGAAAAGCCGCGTGCTGCGCCTTGACTTTCAATCGGCCGAATACGATCATTAGTTCAAATGCAGAGCAAATGCTCTCATATTCTTCTGACATCGGCTCACAACGCCGGGACACCTTCTAGACTTATCCCAAGGAACGCACGCGAAAGACCGTGCGCATTTAGGAGACACATATGAACAGCGGCCAAAGCAGCGGCGCAAGCAAGCAGGTGATCCTGCATATCGGCGCGGGCTCGTTCCATCGCGCGCATCAGGCCTGGTATCTGCACCGGCTCAACGAAGCGCGCAAGCCCAGCGATCCGCACTGGTCGCTGACCGTCGGCAACATCCGCAGCGACATGAACGCCGTCGCCGAAGCGCTCGCCGCGCAGAACGGCGTCTACACGCTCGAAACCGTCACGCCGCAAGGCGAGCGCGCATACGAGACGATCCGCTCGATCGAACGCGTGGTGCCGTGGTCGCAGAATCTCGATGCACTCGTCGAAGCGGGCGCCGATCCCGCGTGCAAGATCATCGCGTTCACCGTGACGGAAGGCGGCTATTACCTCGACGAGCACGACAAGCTCGATACGGCCAACCCCGACCTCGCCGCCGACCTGAACGGCGCGCGCACTACCATCTACGGCGCGCTCGCGGCGATTCTCGAAGCGCGCATGCAGCGCAACGCGGGCGCCGTCACGCTGCAGACCTGCGACAACCTGCGCAGCAACGGCGACCGCTTTCGCGCGGGCATGACGCAGTTCCTGGAGCGGCGCGGCGCGAGCGAATTGCGCAAGTGGTTCGATGCGAACACCGCGTGCCCGAATTCGATGGTCGATCGCATCACGCCGCGTCCCACACCCGACGTGCGCGAGCGCGTGAAGGCCGCAACAGGTTTCGACGATGCATGCCCCGTGATGGGCGAATCGTTCATCCAGTGGGTGATCGAGGATCACTTCATCGCGGGACGGCCAGCGTGGGAGCAGGTCGGCGCCGGGTTGGTCGAATCGGTGCTGCCGTACGAAGAAGCGAAAATCCGCATTCTCAATGCGACGCATAGCTGCATTGCGTGGGCAGGCACGCTCGTTGGGCTTTCGTATATCCACGAAGGGACGCTCGACGCCGGGATTCGCCAGTTCGCGCACGACTACGTGACGCAAGACGTGATTCCCTGCCTCACGCCGAGTCCGCTCGATCTCGCGAAGTATCGCGACGTCGTGCTCGAACGCTTCGGCAATCCTTATATCCAGGACACGAATCAGCGCGTCGCCGCCGATGGCTTCTCGAAGATTCCCGGCTTCATCGCGCCGACACTGTCCGAGCGCTTCGAACGCAATGTCGAGCCGAACGCGACCGCGATGCTGCCCGCGCTGTTCTTCTGCTTTCTCGACAGGTGGCAGCAGGGCAAGCTGCCGTACACGTATCAGGATGGCGTGATGGACGAAGGCGTCGCGCGCGGCTTCTTCAGCGCGGCCGATCCCGTGCAGGCGTTCTGCGCGGACAAGCTGCTGTGGGGCAGCATGGCGGGCACGGCTTCGCTCGAGAAGGTGGTGCGTTCGGCCGTCGGTCGCGTCGATGCGTGGCTTGCGAAGCGCAACGGCTAAGAGCGTTCATACCGGCTCGTTCTGTACATGACATCCCGGCCGCGCATGGCGACGAACCACGCGCGGCCGATCCCATTGAGCGCCGTATCCGACAGATGCGATACATGCAATGCGTCAGGTCTTTTGCGCATGGCATCGCACGCGGCATGCGGCTAAAGTAGCGCATCTCCTACCGACGAAGGTTTCGCGCCCATGTATCTCGGCATCGACCTCGGCACGTCCGAAGTAAAAGTTCTGCTGCTCGCGTCCGACGGACGCGTGGTCGGCACGGCAGGTTCTCCGTTCACCGTTTCGCGTCCGCATCAGCGCTGGTCGGAGCAGAACCCGTCCGACTGGTGGCAAGGCACGCGCGCCGCGCTCTTCGCGCTGCGCGACCGCTACCCGGAGCAGTTTGCGCAGATTCGCGGCATCGGGCTGTCGGGACAGATGCACGGTGCCGTGCTGCTCGACAACGAAGACCGCGTGCTGCGTCCCGCGATCCTGTGGAACGACATGCGCGCCGTCGAGGAATGCGAGGAGCTGCTCAGGCGCGCGCCGGATCTGCATCGGATCGCCGGCAATCTGGCGATGCCCGGCTTCACCGCGCCGAAGCTGCTGTGGGTTGCGCGGCACGAGCCGGAGATCTTCCGCCAGACGGCCTGTGTGCTGCTGCCGAAAGACTATTTGCGCCTGCAACTGACGGGCGACAAGGTCTCCGATCCGTCCGACGCCGCCGGCACGCTCTGGCTCGACGTCGCGCAGCGCGACTGGTCCGATACGCTGCTCGCCGCGTGCGACATGAACCGCTCGCACATGCCGCGGCTCGCTGAAGGGAGCGCGCCGTCGGGCATGCTGCGGCCCGAACTCGCGCGTGAGCTGGGCTTGCGCGAGCCCGTCGTGGTCGCGGCGGGCGGCGGCGACAATGCGACGAGCGCAATCGGCATCGGTGCGACGCAACCGGGCGACGGCTTCGTGTCGCTCGGTACGTCGGGCGTGTTGTGCGTGATCGGCAACAGCTTCCGCCCGAACCCCGAATCGGCCGTGCATGCGTTCTGTCATGCGATCCCCGACCGCTGGCATCAGATGAGCGTGGTGCTGTCGGCGGCGAGCTGCCTGCGCTGGGTCTGCAAGCTCACCTCGACCGATGAGCCGACGCTGCTCGCCGAAGTCGAAAAGCTGCCCGACGACGCGCTCGCAACCGCGCCGTTGTTTTTGCCGTATCTGTCGGGCGAACGCACGCCGCACAACGATCCGTATTCGCAGGGCGTGTTCTTCGGCATGACGCACGCGACCGACCGCGCGCTGCTCGGCTACGCCGTGCTCGAAGGCGTGACGCTCGCGTTGACGGACGGGCTCGACGCGCTGCGCGCGGCGGGCACCGAAGTGAACGCGCTGTCGCTGTTGGGCGGCGGCGCGCGCAGCAATTACTGGGCGCAACTGCTAGCTGATTCACTGAACACCACCACGCGCAAGCACGGCGGCGGCGAAACGGGCGCGGCGCTCGGCGCGGCGCGTCTCGGCTGGCTCGCGGCAGGCGGCGATCCGGCGAAAGTGCTGACCAAGCCGCCCGTCGAAATCGAATTCACGCCGAACGCGCGGCGACATGCGATGCTGCGCGAGCGGCTCGCGAGTTATCGTGCGTTGTACCGGCATGTGAAGCCGATGTTCGTGCCCGCGCCCGAAGCGGACGCGGCTTGAACGCGTAAACCACCCATGAAGACTGCGATGAATGTCCACCGCATGCAGCGCACCAGATCGCCTGACACAGGCTTCCTGGTGACACATCGACGTTGTGCGCATTAGCGCCATTCAGACCGACAACATCGTGCCCAAGTCCACTGAAAAGCTCGATCTCGCGACGCGCGCCGCCTGGCTCTACTACGTCGCCGGCAATACGCAAAACGAGATCGCGGAAAAACTGCAGGTGTCGCGGCCCGTCGCACAACGGCTCGTCGCGTTCGCCGTCGAGAAGAACCTGATTCGCGTGCGTGTCGATCATCGGCTGGCGGACTGTCTGTCGCTCGCCGATCAGCTGTCGAAGCGCTATGGCCTGTCGATGTGCGAAGTCGTCCCCGTCGACAACGACAAGCCCGAGGAGATCGACCGCAAGCTCGCCGTCGCGGGCGCGCAGGTGATGGAACGCTATCTCGGCGAAGAAAAGCCGATGGTCGTTGCCGTGAGCAGCGGCCGTACGCTGAAGGCCGTCGTCGATCAGGTCGGGCAACTGGAGCGGCCGCAGCACCGGCTGGTGTCGATGGTCGGCGCAATCGCGCAGGACGGCTCGTCGAACCGCTACGACGTCGCGCTGCACATCTCCGAGAAAACAGGCGGCAAGCACTTCCTGCTGCCCGCGCCGTTGATCGCCGACAGCGAGGCGGAACGCGCGCAGTGGTGCAATCACCGTCTGTACCGGATCGTCGAATCGCTGTCGGGCGACGCGGATGTCGCGTTCGTCGGGATCGGCAATATCGGGCTGCGTTGCCCGCTGCATGAAGACGGCTTCATCACGTCGGATGAAGTGGAAGAACTGGTGTCGCTGGGCGCGGTGGCGGAACTGCTCGGACTGCCGATCGATGCGAACGGCGCCCGCGTCGAATCGCCGACGGGGCGCCGCGTGACGAGCGTGCGACTCGATTCGCCGCCGAAGCGGCCCGTGATCGGCTTCGCGGGCGGCGAACGCAAGCGCAATGCGGTGCTTGCCGCGTTGAAGGGCGGCTGGCTGTCGGGGCTCGTGACCGACGAGTTGTGCGCGCGCGCCGCGCTGAATCACGGCGCCGGTTAGTCCGCGCCTGCGCGCGGCTCACTTGTACTAGAGCGCTTCGAGTGCGCTGTGCAGCGCTTCGACGACGGGCGACCAGTCGCCCAACACCTGTTGCCGGAAAAGCCGCGCGCCTGGATACCACGGGTTCGTCTCGCCCGACATCATCCAGCGCCAGTCCGCCTGCTTCGGCAGCATCACCCATACCGGTTTGCCGAGCGCGCCTGCCAGATGCGCGACAGACGTATCGACGGTGATGACGAGATCCAGTGACTGGATCACGGCTGCCGTCGTGTAAAAGCTGTCGAGCAACCGGCCCAGCGCGCAGATCGGCCAGCGATGCGCAACGCCATCGAGTTGCGTCTCTGGCGCGCCCTTCTGCAACGCGAACCACGCCAGGCCGTCGACCGACGCAAGCGGTTCCAGCGCCGCGAGCTGCGCCGAACGGTAGACATCGAGGTAATGACCCGGATTCCCCGCCCACACCAGGCCGATTTTCTTGCGCGACCCTGCGGCCTGTTCGAGGCGCGAGCGCAATGCGGCAACCTGCGTGTCATCTACGGACAGATACGGCACCGCGTTCGGAATCGTGTCGTCGTTCAGCCAGGCGGGCACGCTCATCATCGGGCAGTAGTAGTCGTAACCGACGCCTTCGGGCAACGCCGTCAACACGTTGTTCACGCCGCGCACACGGGCAAAGAGCGGCGCCAGTTCCTCGCTCGTACACACGTCGACGGTTGCGCCCATGTCGGACAGCACGCTCGCATAGCGAATGAACTGCAACTGATCACCCGCACCCTGTTCACGCGTCAGCAAAAAACGCTTGCCTTCGACCGGCTCACCCCGCCATTCGGGCATCTCGCACTTTGGGTAATCGCGCAGCCCGCTCGGCGTCGTCTTGCGATGCTCGTAGTACGCCCAGCCTTTGCGAAAATTTCCGCGCCGCAACTCCGACATCCCGAGCAGCTTGTACGCATTCGAAAGATCCGGCGTGAGTTCGATTGCGCGCCGTAAGTGATGATCCGCTTCGTCGTAACGCGACATGCACGTCAGCGTGAACGCGACGTTGTTGTGCAGCGTCGGCGAATCGGGCATGGCTTCCAGCGCGCGCTGGTATCTGATGAGCGCATCCTCGAACTTCAATTGGCCATCCGTCGCAAATGCGATCCCGAACAGCGCGTGCACGTTTTCTGGTTCCTTTCGCAAGGCGCGTTCGAAGCAAGCTTCCGCTTCCGCATGGCGGCGCACGGCGTTCAGGGTCAAGCCGAGGCCCAGCAGCACGCGCAGATCGTCGGGTGCGTAACGTGCGGCGTATTCATAGGCAACCACGGCATCATGCGGACGGGAAAGGACTTCGAGCATATCCGCGCTGCCGAGCGCAGCTTCGAACAGGTCGTGATCGAGAGCAAGCGCGCGCTGGAAGCTGCTCAGCGCATCTTCGGGTTGGGACAGGCGCCGCAACGCCTTGCCCAGGTTGCAATGCGCAAGCGCATCCTGCGGCGCGCATTCGACGGCTCTTCGAAAAAAATCGGCCGCGCCTTCGTTGTCATCTCGCGAAAGCGCAGCGATCCCGCGATCGTTCAGACAGTCTGCGTCGTCAGGCCGCAGCGCGAGCGACGTATCGAAGCATTCGATTGCGCGCTCGACATCCGAGCGCTGCAAGTACAGCACCCCCAGCATGTAGAACGTGTTTGCATCATCGGGCTGTGCGTCGAGGATCGCGCGATATGCGTGTTCGGCGCGATCGAGCTGGCCGGCGCCGTGCAGCGCCAGCGCGTGATCGACAGCCGGTGTCGAGACGGTTTCTTGAGGTGTGAGCGTGGAGGCGTTGTGCATGGCGTCTTGAGTCGGCCGCACGCGCATGCTTGCGCGATCTTGAGAGCAATCGCGCGGATGACGTGTTCGGGGTAATGGACGGAGAACGGACAGAACCCACCTGAAGAACCGCTCAGATGCGCGCTGTCAGACGATGTACAATTTTGATATGAGATAGGTTGCAGATAAATCGGAAAAGTCCGAGTCTGCAAATAGGAAAGGCGCCGTTGCAAAGCATGCAACGGCGCCCTCTTTGCGTGCCGGATCAGGCCGCGAGTACTTCGACGATCTTGCGATGGAACGCCTGCCCATCGCTGTCGAACAGATGGCAATGATCGGGCGTTGCGCCGACCCGGATCGTCCCGCCCTTCTCATGCCGTTCGAGCGGCGGAATGCGCGCGATCAGGCCATCCGGCGCAACGCTGCTTTCGGCGTACAGATACGCTGCATCGCCGAGCGATTCGATCGCCATGACGCTGGCCGACACGCCATTGTCAGGCAGGTCGAGATGCAGATGCTCGGGGCGAATGCCGACCGTCACCTTGTCGCCCTCTTTCGCGCGGCCCGGCTCGACCAGTACGAGTTGTGTCTCGCCTGTTTCGTATTTGACGAGCACGCCGCTCGCCGACACCGACTGCACGACACCTTCGAGGAAGTTCATCTTCGGCGAGCCGATGAAGCCCGCCACAAACCGGTTCGCCGGCGCGTGATAGAGCATGTTCGGACTGCCCACCTGCTCCAGATTCCCCGCCGACAACACGACGATCTTGTCCGCGAGTGTCATTGCTTCGACCTGATCGTGCGTCACGTAGATCATCGTGGTCTTCAGCTCATCGTGCAGGCGCGCAAATTCGAGGCGCATCTTCACGCGCAGCGCGGCGTCGAGGTTCGACAGCGGTTCGTCGAACAGGAACACCTTCGGCTTGCGCGTGATCGCGCGGCCGATCGCCACGCGCTGACGCTGGCCGCCCGACAGCTGCTTCGGCTTGCGTTCGAGCAGATGGTCGATGTGCAGGATCTTCGCGGCGTTGCGCACGGCGGCGTCGATCTCCGGCTTCTTCGTGCCCGCGAGCTTCAGGCCGAACGCCATGTTGTCGTACAGCGTCATGTGCGGATACAGCGCGTACGACTGGAACACCATCGCGATGCCGCGCTTGGCGGGCGGCACGTCGTTCATGCGCACGCCGTCGATATTCAGGTCGCCGCCCGAGATGTCTTCGAGGCCAGCGATCATCCGCATCAGCGTGGACTTGCCGCAGCCGCTTGGGCCGACGAACACGACGAACTCGCCGTCCTGGATATCGAGGTTGATATTGCGCATCACCTCGTTGTCGTCGTAAGCCTTTCTGATGTTGCGCAGAGTTACGCTTGCCATGATGTGTCTCCGTTGTCGACCCGAGTTGGCGCTTCAGCGCTTACTCGGGTCCCATGCCATGTCGATCAGAGTTAGCGCTTCAGCGCTTACTCTGATCCCTTGGCGAGTCGACCTGAGTTGACGCTTTAGCGCTTACCCTGATCCCATGCACGATAGTGCGAATCCGTACTACGTTTAATCGTTTCGCCGATGCCTTCATGCCACCGTCACGCGCTGCAGCCATCGCGCGACCAGTTCCGGCAATTGCGTCATGTCGTCGAATACGTGTTGCGCGCCCACGCGGCGCAGCGCGCCGACCTGATCTTCGCTCGCATGACCGCCGCCGATGAATCCATATACCGTCATGCCCGCTGCCGTCGCAGCCGTCACACCCGCCACGCTGTCCTCGATCACCAGGCACGCTTCCGGGTTCGTGCCGAGCCCGCGCGCGGCGGCGAGATAGACGTCGGGCGCCGGCTTCGGATGCGCGACGGAATCCGCGCAGAAAAGCCTGTCGCCGAAATGCTTCACGAGGCCCGTTCGCGCCAGCGCCGCTTCGACATACGCGCGAAAGCTGTTGCTCGCGCAGGCCTTCGTCAACGGAATGCTCGCGAGCGCAGCCTCGATGCCGTCGACCATCGGCGCCTTGACGGCAGCGCGTTCGACTGCGCTGCGAATCGCTTCGACATCGACCTCGTCGAGCGTCTTGCCGAGCGCCGACGCCGTGCCAGCCAGCACGCGTTCCGTGCGCAGGCCGAGCAACGGCATCACGACGGGCGCGACATCCGTACCAGGCCAGCGCGCTTCGAGTTCCTCGACGAGCACCGCGGCGGCGACGGCTTCGCTGTCGATCAGCACGCCGTCGCAGTCGCAGATGAGCGCAAGCTTCGCCTCTGTTCTGATCTCCGTCACTTGACCGCCCCGAAGGTAAGGCCACGCACCAGCTGTTTCTGCGAAACCCAGCCGACGATCAGGATCGGCGCCACGGCCAGCAGTGACGCCGCCGACAGCTTCGCCCAGAACAAGCCTTCAGGACTCGAATACGACGCGATGAACACCGTCAGCGGCGCGGCGTTCGAGCTGGACAGGTTGATGCTCCAGAACGCCTCGTTCCACGACAGGATGACAAGCAGCAGTGCCGTCGACGCAAGCCCGGGCAGCGACATCGGCATCAGCAGATAGACGATTTCCTGCCACGTCGCCGCGCCGTCGATGCGCCCTGCTTCGAGAATGTCGCGCGGAATTTCCGCGAAATACGTGAACGACATCCATACCGCAATGGGCAGGTTGATCAGCGTGTAGACGATCACGAGGCCGCTCACGGTGTCGAGCAGGCCGCTGTTCTTCCACAGCAGATAGATCGGCACCAGCACGCCGACGGACGGCATCATCTTCGTCGACAGCATCCACAGCAGCACTTTCTGCGTGCGCCGCGTCGGGAAGAACGCCATCGCGTAGGCGCACGGCACGGCCAGAATCAGGCACAGCAGTGTGACGCCGACCGAGATCAGAATCGAGTTCCACGCGAAGCTGAAGTAATTGCTGCGCGCGAACACTTCGCGGAAGCTTTCGAGCGTCGGCATGAAGAACAGCGATGACGCGTAAGCCTGCTGCTCCGTCTTGAATGCCGTGATCGTCATCCAGAAGATCGGGAAGAACAGCAGCAGCGCAATCAGCCACGCAAGGATGCCCGGAATGCTGCGTCGGACGATGGCCAACGGCGAGTTCGTTTTCGAAAGATTGGTCGTAACAGGTGTAGCGGCAACCTGGCTCATTTTTCGTACTCCCCTTTCAGGTTCTTCGCGAGCATGCGCACGAGGAAGAACGACACGATATTCGCGAGCACCACAGCGAGAATCCCGCCTGCGGATGCGAGGCCAACGTCGAACTGTTGCAGGCCGAGCGCGTAGATCAGGTACGACAGATTGGTCGTCGCGTTGCCCGGACCGCCGCCCGTCGTCGTGTAGATTTCAGCGAAGATCGACAGCAGGAAAATGGTTTCCATCATCACCACGACCGCGATCGCGCGTTTCAGGTGCGGCAGCGTGATGAAGAAGAACATCGCGAACGGACCGGCGCCGTCGATCTTCGCCGCTTCCTTCTGCTCCTGATCGAGCGACTGGATCGCCGTGAACAGAATGAGGAACGCGAACGGCAACCACTGCCACGCGACGATGATGATCACCGCTATCAGCGGATAGTCGGCGAACCAGTCGATCGGTGTCATACCGAGCGCGCGCATGCCTTGCGCGATGAGCCCATACACCGGGTGCAGGATCATGTTCTTCCAGATCAGCGCGGAGACAGTCGGCATCACGAAGAACGGCGCGATGGCGAGCAGCCGCGCGATGCCCTGCCCGTAGAACTTGCGGTCGAACAGCACCGAGAGCAGTACGCCGCCGACCACCGTGATCACCAGCACCGAGATGATCAGTTGCATCGTGTGCAGGATCGACGGGCCGAAGGACGGGTCACTGGCAAGAAACTTGTAGTTTTCGATACCCGCGAATCCTTTTACATCCGGATTAAGCAGGTTGTAGCGCGAGAACGAAAACCAGATCGTCATCGCGAGCGGTATCGCCATCCATAAGACGAGAATGCCTACGGACGGCATGGCGAGCCAGCGCGCGTGCGCGGCTTTGCGCTCTTCGCGCTCGTGTTCGGTTTGGGGATGGGCATGCATGAGGGGTAGACGCAAGTGTTGACGCATGATGGACCACCTCTTCGGTAGTGCGCGGTCCGCGGGGCGTGCGGCACGCTGTGCTGCCAGGGTCCGGCTGACGATGCGCTGTCAGCCGGCGCTTTCCATCTGATCCGGCTTACTGACTTCGAGGCTGCGATTCAGCTCCTGGACACGCCGTCCGCGTGGGGATCGTGCAGACGGCGCGCCATGAGGCCTTGACGCTTGTTTCTCGCTTATTTCTGATAGCCGGCCTGCTTGACGGCGCGATCCGCCGTCGCGTTGCCGGCTGCCAGCGCCTGATCGACCGTCATCTGGCCTGCCACCGCGCCCGAAACGCTCTGACCGACCACCGTGCCGAACGACTGGAACTCGGGGATGCCGACGAACTGCACGCCCGTGTACGGCACCGGCTTCAACGTCGGATGATCGGGATCGGCGGTTTCGATTGCCTTCAGCACGAAGTCGCTGAACGGCGCGGCCTGCTTGTATTCGGGGCGTGCGTAGGTCGACTGACGCGTGCCGGGCGGCACCGAGGCCCAGCCTTCATCCTTCGCGGCGAGCTCGATGTACTGCTTCGACGTCGCCCACGTGATGAACTTCTTCGCCGCGTCCGTCTGCTTCGACGACTTCGGAATCGCGAGCGCCCACGCCCACAGCCAGTGCGAGCCCTTCGGCGTGACGGCCGTCGGCGCGGCGGCAAAGCCGACCTTGTCGGCGATCTGCGATTGCTGCTTGTTGTAGAGCATGCCGGCCGCAACCGTCGCGTCGATCCACATCCCGCACTTGCCCGACGACATCAGCGTCAGGTTTTCATTGAAACCGTTCGAGCTGGCTCCCGGCGGGCCATACTTCTTCAGCAGATCGACGTAGAAGGAGATTGCCTTCTTCCATTCGGGCGTCGTCAGCTGCGCGTTCCACTTCTCGTCGAACCAGCGACCGCCAAACGTGTTCACGACGGTCGTCGCGTAGGCCATGTTCTCGCCCCAGCCCGCCTTGCCGCGCAGACAGATGCCGTAGACGCCGTTGGCCTTGTCCGTCAGCTTCTCGGCGAACTGGGCGATCTGGTCGTAAGTCGGGTTGTCGGGCATCTTCAGGCCCTTCGCCGCGAACAGATCCTTGCGGTAATACGTCATCGAGCTTTCGACGTAGAACGGCAGCGCGTACAGCGAGCCGTTGTACGAGAGGCCGTCGCGCGCCGTCTTCACGACGTCGTTCAGGTCGTAATCGGCGGGCAGGTTCGTGAGCGGCGTGAGCCAGCCGCGCTTGCCCCACTGCGGCGTTTCATAGGCGCCGATCGTCATCACGTCGAACTGGCCGCTGCCCGTCGTGATGTCCGTCGTGGCGCGCTGACGCAGCACGTTTTCTTCGAGAATCACCCAGTTGAGCTTGATGTCGGGATTCGCTTTCTCGAATGCCGGCGACAGCTTCTTCAACTCGATCATGTCGGGGTTGTTCAACGTGGCGATCGTGACGGTCGCCGCATGCGCGCTGAATGCGGCGAATGCGAGCGCCGCGGCGCCGAATACGTTGAGCGCAGGTTTGCAGGTGGGCTTCATCGTTTGTCTCCTTTATTCGTACTTGCGTTTTGGTACTTGATCGGTACGTGAGCGGCGCTTGCGGTTGTGTGGCGCCGTCGTGCGGATGCCGGTGAATGAATGACGGTCAGCTCATCCAGTTGCCGCCGTCGACGTTCAGGGTTTGCGCGGTGATGTAATCCGCATCCGAAGACGCGAGGAACAGCGCCGCCCCCGTCAGATCCGCCGGCAACCCCATCCTGCCGAGCGGCACCGCTTCACCGACGAGACGCTTCTTCTCGCCCAGCGGCCGGTTCTCGTAACGCGCGAAAAGCGCATCGACCTGTTCCCACATCGGCGTATCGACGACGCCCGGTGCGATGCCGTTCACGTTGATCTGGTGCGGCGCGAGCGCCAGCGCGGCCGACTGCGTGTAGCTCAGCACGGCTGCCTTGGTCGCGCAGTAGTGCGACACGAGCGCCTCGCCGCGACGGCCCGCCTGCGACGACATGTTGATGATCTTGCCGCCGTGGCCCTGGTCGACCATGCGCTGTGCGACGGACTGCATCAGAAAGAACATGCCCTTCACGTTGACCGCGAAGAGCTTGTCGAAGATGTCCCAGGATTCGTCGAGGATCGGGCGCATGTCGAACAGCGCCGCGTTGTTGAAGAGAATGTCGATCTGGCCGAAGCGCTGCACCGTCTGCTCGACGATGCGCGCGATGTCTTCGCGCTTCGTGACGTCCGCGCTGAGCGTCAGCACCCGGTCGCCGTCCGTTTCGCGCAGTGCGTGCGCGAATTCGTTGGCCGGCTTCACGTCCACCAGCACGCAGCGCGCACCCTCGTCGAGATACCGGCGCGCCACCGCTTCGCCGATACCGCTCGCGGCGCCCGTGAGAATCGCCACTTTGCCTTGCAGTCGGGCTGTCACAACCTGTCTCCGGTTCGTTTGATTCTTCGATTCAGCCTGAGCTAACGCCCGGTAATCGAGCAATTGCTCTCGTTGTGATCGAATGATCGGATACGCGTCCGGTCATGTCAAGGCGCGCCGCGCAATTTCGATGGTGCAGCGCGGCAGCACCGGAATGCGTGCTAACGGTTGTTCCTTCCTAAGAATCGGCGATGACTTTGCAACGGGCAATGACATTTTTTCGAGATACGTTATATCATTGCGCCTTCGTTCAATCTGACGCTGTCCGGAGTTCGCGCCATGGCCCGCTCATCCGATGCTCATGTTCATCCTGTTGCCGGTTCCGCGGATCAAGCCGCCCGTCTCGCACACAAGCTCGCGCGCGCCGATGCGCTCGCCGCCGATCGCGGTCTTGCGCTGACGACGCTGCGTCGGCAGGTCTACGCGCTGATCGCGCAGAGCGAGCGTCCCATCGGCGCGTACGACCTGCTGGCCGCGCTGGAACCGCAGCGCGGCCGGGTGCCGCCCACTACCGTCTATCGCGCGCTCGATTTCCTCGTCGAGCATGGCTTCGTGCATCGGATCGAATCGAAGAATGCGTTTTTCGCGTGCTGCCAGATGGGTGAGCCGCATCAGAGCCAGTTCCTGATGTGCGATTCATGCGGCGAAACCGTCGAGATTCCCGGCGACGGGCTGGCCACGCAACTGTCGGGCAGCGCGCCCGCGCACGGATTCGAAGTGCATCACCAGGTCGTCGAACTGAGCGGGCTGTGCGCCGCGTGCAAGCACGGCCATCCCTGACCAAGACAAACCGTTCCATTCAACCCAGACGCCTCTCAGGCAACAGGTCATCCCGATGAAGAAGAACAATTCGATGTGGAAGTTTTTGACGCGCGCCGTCGCTTCGACGGTTTTCGCCTTTGCATTCGGTCCGGCCGCGCATGCGCAGGACGCGAAGGTTCCCGTGGTCGCGGCGGAGAATTTCTACGGCGATGTCGTGCAGCAACTGGGCGGCGACCGCGTCGACGTGACGAGCATTCTCAGCAATCCGGATCAGGACCCGCATCTGTTCGAAGCCAGCCCGAAGACGGCGCGCGCGCTGCAGCACGCCAGCCTTGTCGTCTACAACGGCGCCGACTACGATCCGTGGATGGCGAAGCTGCTGAACGTGTCGAAGAACGACAAACGCAAGACGATCGTCGCGGCGGAACTGGTCGGCAAGAAAAGCGGCGACAATCCGCACCTGTGGTACGACCCGTCGACGATGCCCGCTGTCGCACGCGCGGTGAGCGCGGCGCTCGCGTCGGCTGATCCGGCGCACAAGGCGGCGTATGATGCGAACCTCGCGAAGTTTCTCGACTCGCTCAAGCCGATCACCGACAAGGTCGCGGCGCTGCGCAGCCAATATGCGCACGTGAGCGTGACAGCGACGGAGCCGGTGTTCGGCTACATGTCGGATGCGATCGGCCTGGACATGCGCAACCAGCGCTTCCAGCTGGCCGCGATGAACGACACGGAAGCGAGCGCGTCGGATATCGCCGCGTTCGAACGCGATCTTCGCGAGCGACGCGTTCGCGCGCTGATCTATAACAGCCAGGCAACCGAGGCGCTCACAAAACGCATGCTGAAACTCGCGCAGCAATCGCATGTGCCGACGGTGAGCGTGACGGAGACGCAGCCGGCCGGCAAGAACTACCAGCAATGGATGCTGGCGCAACTCGATGCGCTCGGCAACGCGCTCGCCGCAGGCAGCGCGAACAAGGGAACGACTCAATGAACATGTCGTCGGGCAACGCGCCCGTGCTCGAACTGGACCGCGTGACGCTCGAACTCGGCGACCGGACGATCCTGCGCGACACCAGCTTCACGATCCGTCAGGGTGAATTCATCGGCGTGCTCGGGCCGAACGGCGCGGGCAAGACGACGCTGATGCGCTCGGTGCTCGGCCTCGTCCCGGCGGCGAGCGGCACCGTGCGCGTGCTCGGCGAGCCCGTCGTGCGCGGCAACCCGTCGATCGGCTACATGCCGCAGACGCGCAGCGCGCTTGCCGGCCGTCGCGTGCGTGGCCGCGATTTTGTCGCGATGGCCGCGGACGGTCATCGCTGGGGTTTGCCGCATGCGGATGCGAAGGCGCGCGCCGATGTCGAGCGCGTGCTGGAACTGGTCGGCGGCACGGCGCTGGCTGCGCGTCCGTTGTCGGAGCTGTCGGGCGGCGAGCGGCAGCGTCTGCTGCTCGCGCAATGTCTGCTCGGCAATCCGCGTCTGCTGCTGCTCGACGAGCCGCTCATCAGTCTCGATCCGCATCATCAGAAGACCGTCGTCGAACTGGTGAAGCGCGTGCAGCAGGAACTCGGCATCGCCGTGCTGTTCTCGGCGCACGAACTCAATCCGCTGCTGCATGCGCTCGATCGCGTGCTGTATCTCGGCAATGGCGTCGCCGCGCTCGGCACCGTCGATGAAGTGATTACGAAGCCGGTGCTCTCGCGCCTGTACGGCTCGACCATCGACGTGATGCGCGTGAATGGCCGGATCTTCGTGATGTCGGGCGACTTCGACGTCGAGAAGCACGATCACGAGCACGAAGACGACGACCATCAGCATGGCGAGCCGCATGGCCACGGGCATTCGCATGGTCACGCGCATGGGCAAAAGCATGCTCATCATCACGCCTCAAGCGACGGACACACGCACGATGTTTGAATACGATTTCATGGTGAACGCCTTCGCGGCGTCGGGGATTGTCGCGGTGCTGTCGGGCATCGTCGGCTACTTCCTCGTGATGCGCGGGCAGACTTTCGCGGGGCACGCGCTGTCGCACGTCGGCTTCACGGGCGCGACGGGCGCTGTGCTGATCGGCGTCTCGCCGATCTGGGGGATGATCGGCTTCACCCTCGCGGCGGGCGTCGGCATGGGCGCGCTGGGCGAAAAGCTCGCGGGCCGCGATGTCGCGATCGGCGTAGTGCTGTCGCTGGCGCTTGGCTTTGGCTTGCTGTTTCTGCACTTCTTCACCGCGTACGCGACGCAAGTCACGGCGCTGCTGTTCGGCAACGTGCTCGGCGTCAGTTCGTCGACGCTGGTGGTGCTGGCTGCGCTCGGCGTCGTCAGTCTGGTTGCGCTGGCTGCGATCATGCGGCCTTTGCTGTTTGCTTCGTTGCAGCCGGAACTGGCCGAAGCGAAAGGTGTGTCGCTGCGTCTCGTATCGGTGCTGTTTCTCGCGATCGCGGCGCTTGCAGTGGCAGCGTGCACGCAGATCGTCGGTGTGCTGCTCGTGTTCACGCTGATGGTCGGACCGGCGGCCGCGGCGCAAAACCTGTCGACGCGACTTTCCGTCGGGCTCGTACTCGCGGCACTGCTAGCACTCGCGCAGGCGTGGATCGGCGTGACGCTCGCTTTCTACACCGACTGGCCGACGAGTTTCTGGATCACGCTTCTTGCGGCGCTGGTCTACGGCGTGAGTTTGCTGGCGCAGCACATGCGCCGGTGATGCCGATAAAAAAACGGGGTGGCTCGCGAGCCACCCCGTTTTGCTATGGCGTCAACGACCCCGAAGATCAGCCGAGCAACACCTTCGCGTGATGCGCGAGATGATCCTCGATGAACGTCGAGATGAAGAAATAGCCGTGGTCGTAGCCGTCATGCCGGCGCAGCGTGAGTGGCTGTCCGGCGGCCTTGCATGCGGCTTCGAATACGTCAGGGTTCAGTTGCTGGGTCAGAAACTGGTCCGCCATACCCTGATCGACCAATATCCCTTCCGCAAACTTGCGCGTCGCCTTTCCCACGAGTTCGCTTGCGTCGTATTGTTTCCACGCTTCGCGATCCGCGCCCAGATAGCCGCTGAACGCCTTCTCGCCCCACGGACAGCGCATCGGCGCAGCAATCGGCGCGAACGCCGATACCGACCGATAGATGTCCGGATTACGCAGCGCGAGCATCAACGCGCCGTGGCCGCCCATCGAGTGGCCGAAGATGCCGAGCCGCCCGCCATCGACAGGCAACTCGTTGATGACCGTCTCGCGCAGTTCGTCCCGCACGTACGAGTACATCCGGTAGTGCTTCGACCAGGGCGCCTGCGTCGCGTCAACATAGAAGCCCGCGCCGACGCCGAAGTCCCACGCATCCGTCTCGCCCGGCGCGCCCGCGCCGCGCGGACTGGTATCCGGCGAGATCAGCGCGATGCCGTGTTGCGCGGCGAAGCGCTGCGCGCCCGCCTTGATCGGAAACGTCTCTTCGGTGCTCGTCAATCCGGCCAGATAGAACAGCGCCGGCACCTTCTTCTGCGACGCCGCTTCAGGCATGAAGACCGAAAAGCGCATCGGCAAACCGATCGCCTTCGACTCATGCCTGTAGATACGCTGCGTGCCGCCGAACGACGCATGCGATTCGATCAGTTCGAGCATCGCGCGACTCCTTTAGTAGATGACGACCGAGCGGATCGACTCGCCCTTCTTCATCAGATCGAAGCCTTCGTTGATCTGGTCGAGCTTCAGGTGGTGCGTGATCAGATCGTCGATGTTGATCTTGCCTTCCATGTACCAGTCGACGATCTTCGGCACATCGGTGCGGCCGCGCGCGCCGCCGAACGCCGAGCCCTTCCATTGACGCCCCGTGACCAGCTGGAACGGCCGCGTGCTGATTTCCTCGCCCGCCGCCGCCACGCCGATGATGAACGACTGGCCCCAGCCCTTGTGCGTACATTCGAGCGCCTGGCGCATCAGCGTCGTATTACCGACGCATTCGAACGAATAGTCCGCGCCGCCATCCGTCAGCTGCACGATGTGATCGACGACGTTCTCGACTTCCTTCGGGTTGATGAAGTGCGTCATGCCGAACTTCTTCGCGAGTTCGACGCGGCCCGGATTGATATCGACACCGATGATCTTGTCAGCACCGACCATTTTGGCGCCCTGGATCACATTCAGCCCGATGCCGCCCAGACCGAACACGACGACATTCGCGCCCGCCTCGACCTTGGCCGAATAGACGACAGCGCCGACACCCGTCGTCACACCGCAGCCGATGTAGCAGACCTTGTCGAACGGTGCGTCTTCGCGAATCTTC
Organism: Paraburkholderia sp. PGU19; assembly: GCF_013426915.1. Lineage (GTDB taxonomy): Bacteria > Pseudomonadota > Gammaproteobacteria > Burkholderiales > Burkholderiaceae > Paraburkholderia. The sequence goes on along the minus strand of NZ_AP023179.1, from coordinate 676,829 downwards.
GCCACCGCGATCTCCGGCACGACGATGTAGTTCGAGAACGTGGACGTGCCCATGTAGTGGAACAAAGGCTTGCCGTCGAGCGAGAAGCGCGACGTCGCATCGGGCATCAGGCCCTTGCCTTGCGTCGAGCGGATCGCCTGACACAGGTTCGTCTTGCGCGACAGACAGAACTTGCATTGGCGGCACTCGGGCGTGTAAAGGGGAATCACGTGATCGCCCTTCTTCAGCGTGCCGACGCCCGGACCGGTATCGACGACGACACCCGCGCCTTCATGGCCGAGGATCGCCGGGAAGATGCCTTCCGGATCGGCGCCTGACAGCGTGTAGTAGTCGGTGTGGCAGATGCCCGTCGCCTTCACTTCGATCAGCACTTCACCCGCGCGCGGACCTTCGAGGTCGACTTCTTCGATCGTCAACGGTGCGCCTGCCTTCCATGCGATTGCTGCTTTCGTCTTCATCGTGAATGCTCCTGTGGTTCCTTGAACTCGTTACCTAAAGCTAACCTCTGAATCTGTCCCGCTGCTGCCGTCAACCGTTGCGGCCCGGATTGTCACTGAGGTTCGCGCGCCGCGCTGTGGACATGATCGCGCAAATGCAAGGCGCGTGAATGGCACGCCGCGCCGCGCGATTGTCCTCATGCGACGGCGCATAGCGAGCGCACGTCATGCGGACGGCGACGCGAACCAAGGTTCGACGCGGCCATACAGATCGATAAAGCGCGCATAACGCGCAGCGAGTTCGGTCTCGTCGCGCGGCCCGGCGACACGCGTCGCGGCAGGCGCGAGCGCTGCGAGATCGCCTGCGTTCCAGTGACCCACCGCGATGCCACCGAGCATCGCTGCGCCACGCGCCGCCGCGTTCGGACAATCGACAGCGTGCAGTTCGACTTGCAACGCATTGGCGAGCAACTGCCGCCAGCGCGTATCGACGGAACCGCCGCCCGCGAGACGCAGCGCGGGCACGCGCGCGCCACTTTGCCGGATCGCGTCGAGCCCCGCGCGCAGCGAAAACGCGACGCCTTCGAATGCCGCGCGCATCATCGCGCCGCGCGATGTGCCGAGCGCAAGGCCTAGCCATCCGCCGCGCGCGGCCGGATTGAGCCACGGCGTGCGCTCGCCCGTCAGATACGGCAAGAACGTGAGGCCCGGCGCCGCCTCGAACTCGAACGCATCGCGATACGCGTCATGCCATTCATACGACAGCCAGCCACGCACGGCTTCGAGCGCGACGCCGACGTTTTGCATCGCGGCCATCCGATACCAGTGATCAGTCGCGGCCCGATAGCGATGCAGACCTGGCGCAGCGTCGGGTTCGTCGGTGGCGAGCACCAGAATCTGGCCGCCCGTGCCCGTGGTGAGCAGCGCGTCGCCGTCGTTTGCAAGGCCGCTGCCGAGCGCCGCGCACGGCGTATCACCGGCACCCGTGGCAAGCACGATGCCGGCGCGCAAGCCAAGCGCATTGGCCGCTTCGGCGGACAGCGTGCCGCATGCGGCATACGACGCAGTGAGCGGCGCGAACCAGTCGCGCGGCAGCACGAGCCGTTTGAGCAAGGCGTCGTCCCACGCGCCGGATGGATCGGCGAGCGCCGTCGCGCAGGCATCGGAGGGATCGGTTGCGATCGTGCCGCCCAGCCTGAAGCGCAGCCAGTCTTTTGGTTGCAAAGCCCAGCGCGCTGCGTGAATCGATTGCGGCTCGTGCTGTGCGACCCATCGCAACAGCGGACCGGCCATACCGGGCGCGACGGGGTTGGGCTGCGGCGCGGACCATGCATCGAGCAGGGGCAATGCGCGCGTGTCGGGCCAAAGCATCGCAGGACGCACGGCCTTGCCTTGCGCGTCGCTCAGCACGACGCCATGCATCTGGCCGGAAAAGCCGACCGCGCGCACAGCACTGCGTTGTGCATCGGGGAAACGCGATGCCGCTTCGCAGAGTGCGCGCCACCAGACCTGTGGATCGATTTCCGCCCAGCCGGGGCGCGGCGTATCGATTGCATACGCGACGCTCGTCGCGCATTGCTCGCGGCCTTCGTCGTCGATGATCGCGAGTTTCAGCGAACCTGTGCCGAGATCGATACCAAGAAAGGACATGAATGCGATGCGTTGATCAGGTGGTTGCCGTGGAAGTTATTGCACGCGGACGCCTGCTTCGCGCGGACCGGGCGGCGGACGATCATTTTCACACGTCACCGCCCATCGTTGCGGGTTAACCCACCCCAAAAGAAGTGCGCCCCGAAAACGCATTATGTGCGAACCGCAATACACATCATATGGGCACGCGTACGTCGCGGCGGCGCGCCGGATTGATGAAATTCCCGCAAGCCACCACGGCACAAGGACTTCCGGCGAATTTCTCCAATCTCGCATCAAGTATCCGTTCCAAATCTGGTCCAGGCATATCGCCCCGGCAAAGGTTGAAATAGGAAGCAGTAGTCTTGTCGCGCTTTTTCGTCCCGCATACCTTGGAGTCATCCCAAAACCAGATGTGGAGAGAGACAAGATGCACTCGAACACGGTTCATCCGTGCGACGAGCGACTGCCCTTCGGCCAGTTGCTGACGCTCGGCATTCAGCACGTACTGGTGATGTACGCAGGGGCCGTTGCCGTGCCGCTGATCATCGGCAGCGCGCTCAAGCTGCCGAAAGAGCAAATCGCCTTTCTCATCAGCGCCGACCTCTTTTCCTGCGGTATCGCCACACTGATCCAGACGCTTGGCCTGTGGATCTTCGGCATCCGCTTGCCTGTCATCATGGGTTGCACGTTCGCCGCCGTCGGCCCAATGATCGCGATCGGCACGAATCCCAGCCTCGGCATACTCGATATCTTCGGATCGACGATCGCGGCGGGTGTGATCGGCATCATCGCCGCGCCGATGATCGGCAAGATGCTGCGCTTCTTCCCGCCCGTCGTGGTGGGCGTGGTGATCTCGGTGATCGGGCTTTCGCTGATGGAAGTCGGCATCAACTGGGCGGCGGGCGGCGTCGGCAACCCGGACTACGGCAATCCCGTCTATCTCGGGCTGTCGTTCGTCGTGCTCATGCTGATTCTGCTCATCAACAAGTTCGGCAAGGGCTTCGTCTCGAACATCTCGGTGCTGCTCGGTATCGTGGCAGGCTTCGTGATTGCCGCGCTGCTGGGCCGTGTGAACATGGAAGGCGTGACGAGTGCGCCGTGGGTCGGCTTCGTGATGCCGTTTCACTTCGGCTTGCCGCACTTCGATCCGCTTTCGATCGCGACGATGGTCACCGTGATGTTCGTCACGTTCATTGAGTCGACAGGGATGTTCCTCGCGGTCGGCGACATGGTGGACCGGCCCGTCAATCAGAAGACGCTCGTGCGCGGCTTGCGCGTGGACGGTCTCGGCACGCTGATTGGCGGCCTCTTCAACTCGTTCCCGCACACGTCTTTCTCGCAGAACGTCGGACTGATCGGCGTGACGGGCGTCAAGAGCCGCTTTGTCTGCGCGATGGGCGGCGTGATTCTCGTGCTGCTCGGCCTGTTCCCGAAGATGGCGCAAGTGGTCGCTTCGGTGCCGTCGTTCGTGCTGGGCGGCGCAGGCATCGTGATGTTCGGGATGGTGGCGGCGAACGGGATCAAGGTGCTCTCGAAAGTCGACTTCGTGAAGAACCATCACAACCTGTTTATCGTGGCGGTCAGCATCGGTCTTGGTCTCGTGCCCGTCGTCTCGCCGCACTTCTTCTCGAAGCTGCCGCCCGCGCTGTCACCGCTTTTGCATAGCGGCATTCTGCTGGCGTCGGTTTCGGCTGTGGTGCTGAACCTGATCTTCAATGGTGTGAAGGGCGAACGCGCCGCGACTCGCGATATTCGTCGCGCCGGCCACGACTTCGACGGACGCGGCGGCAAAGACGACGCCGTTGCCGGCGACGACATGCTGCGTGCCGCCGACATGCACTAACCGATAGCCATAGCCATCTCTACCGCGTGCGCATGACCCCGAGTCGTGCGCACGCCGTCAGCCCCACCGCACTCACACTCACTCGAACATTACGCGACCAGATTGTTGAAGTGTCGCGTTACCTTCGGCTCCAGGTTGCGAGCCTCCTTCATCAGATTGAGCTGTTTCGCCGACCTCGCGACTTCGAAAACTTCCGGCGCGATATCGTAATCGCCGCGATCGTGCATCCATTCGAGCACGTCCGACAGATGCCATAGCGACGTGCTTCCCTCGTGGACAGGCGCGGGGAATTCCGTGGCATGCGATTGCATCAGCTTGCGCATGTTCTGGCGGGACACGCCCGCCACTTCCGCGACATCCGTCAGCCCGACGAAGTCCGGCGCGGCTTCGACCAGCTGCGCCGTGGGCACCGCGCGAAGTACGTCCTTCAGCGCGCTCACGAGTGCATGTGTCGCGCTCTTCGCCTCGCGTGCAAACGCGAGCGCAAGCCGCCCCGCTTGACCGACACCCACGGTGGCATCGTCGCAACCCTCGGCCGCTAGACGCTCGACGATCTCGTCGAAATCGCAGTCTTCCGCGCTCAGACGGTACTTCAGCGTGAAGGTGTATTCCATGTTTGCTCCTTTTCCTTCTCTGGTTGCTGCTCCTGTTGCTGCCCGTGCTGATCCTGCTCGCGAGTACGCCGTTTTGAATCGGCGATCACACGCAAAGAGATGACCTTCTGACGATGCGGCGCACAGTTCTCGACAATGCGACGCAACGTTCTTGCATGACCGGTTGCGTTGCGCGGCGTGCACCAGATACTGGCGATACAGAACTCGCCGCATCTGCAATCGGTGTCGTTGTACGGGCAATACATGCGCCCCCACGCGTGCCCGGTGCCCGTACCAGGCACGACGCGCCAGCCGTTTGCTTCCGCATGGCCGAGCGCCGACTCGATTTCCTTCTTCGAATGACTTCGACGATTCATCAGTAACTCCAGTGTAGAGCGCTCTCATTTAGTTGTCAATTGACAACCACGATGCGGATCATCAATCCTGGTTGATCCCTGCGCGATGCTAACGGCTAACTACGCTCAGAAACGATCTGGAGAACTGAACTGTCCATCCGGATAAGGTTTGTAGGAGAGCGGCTCAAAAAAAACGCCACGGCATGCCGTGGCGTTTCGTACTGCAAGAAATGAGAAGCGGCTGTCGCTCGAACCGAGGCCCTCAGCCTGCCGTCGCCGCCGAAGCGGCAACGGGCGCGCTCGCTGCGCCGTAGTCGACGGGTGCGTCGGCGGGACGCGGCTGTTCGCCCGCACGCTCGATCCATCCGCCGCCCAGCGCCTTGTACAGATCGACGAGGTTCGTCAGGCGCGCCGTGCGTGCCGTGATGAGCGACCGCTGCGCGTCGTACAGGCCGGTCTGCGCGGTCAGCACGGAGAGATAGCTGTCGACGCCGTTTCGGTAGCGCAGGTCCGACAGATCGAGACGGCGCTGTTCCGCAAACGTGTTGCGCTCGAGCGCCGCGATCTGCTGATCGTACGTGCCGCGCGCGGCCAGCCCGTCCGCGACTTCGCGGAACGCAGTCTGGATCGCCTTCTCGTACTGCGCGATCTGGATGTTCTTCTGCACGGTCGCGAGATCGAGGTTCGCCTTGTTCTGGCCGCCTTCGAATATCGGCAGCGTGATCTGCGGCGCGAAACTCCACGCCGCCGAACCCGGCTTGAACAACCCGCCGAGCGTCGGGCTCAGCGTGCCGAAGCTGCCCGTCAGCGAGACGCGCGGGAAGAACGCCGCGCGCGCCGCGCCGATATTCGCGTTCGCCGCGAGCAGGTTCTGCTCGGCTTCGGCGATATCGGGACGGCGCGTCAGCAGATCCGACGGCAAACCGGCGGGGATGTCGGTCAGCAGGTCCTGGTCGTTGAGCGCGAGACCGCCCGGAAGATCGCTCGGCAACGGTTCGCCGACCAGCAGGACCAGCGCATTCTCAGCCTGTGCGCGCAGACGCGCCTGCGACTGCAGATCCGCTTTCGCCTGCTCGACGACCGTCTCAGCCTGACGCAGATCCAACTCAGAACCCGTGCCCGTGTCGTACTGCAGCTTGGTGATGCGATACGACTCTTGCGCGGTCTTGAGCGTGTTCTCCGTGACTGTCAGCAGATCGTCAAAGGACAGCACCGTCAGATACTGATCCGCCACCGACGCAACCAGCGCAATCTCCGCCGCCTTGCGCGCCTGCGCCGTCGACAGATACTCCGCCAGCGCCTGGTCCTTCAGGCTGCGGATGCGGCCGAAGAAGTCGATTTCCCACGATGCGTTCAGGCCAACCGAATACTGGTTGGAGATCGTCCGGTTGAGGAACGACAGGTCCTTCGGCGTGCGCGATTTCGACTGTGACGCGGACGCGTCGAGTGTCGGCATCAGCGCCGCGCGCACGATCTGATACTGAGCGCGCGAAGCCTCGATGTTCAGCACCGACACGCGCAGATCGCGGTTGTTCTTCAGCGCGATCTCGATCAACTGTTGCAGCCGCTGATCAACGAAGAAGTCGCGCCAGCCGATGTCGACGGCGGCCTGCCCGCTCGCCGAGCGCGCGCCCGCGCCAGGCACGGGCTGCGTCGCGTAGACGCCGTCGCTCGGGAAAGCGCCCGACACGGGCGCGGCCGGCTGATGGTACTTCGGCTCCATCGTGCAGCCCGCGGCGACCAGCGCGACGGCCACTGCCATCAAAGAATATTTAGGCATCTCAATGTCCTCCGCCGGCGTTGCCCGGGCCGCTGCCACCCTGCGGGTCATGCGGATGGTGCTCGTTGTAGTGCTTCATCGCTTCGTCCGGGTCTTCCTTGTCGCCCGTGAACTTCGCGCGAATCACGACGAAGAACATCGGGATCATGAAAATCGCGAGGAAGGTCGCCGTCAGCATACCGCCGATCACGCCCGTACCGATCGCGTGCTGGCTTGCCGAGCCCGCGCCGTTGCTGATCGCGAGCGGCAGCACGCCGAGAATGAACGCGAGCGACGTCATCAGGATCGGGCGCAGCCGCAGACGCGCCGCTTCGAGCGCCGCTTCGACCGGCCCCATGCCTTCGCCTTGCTGCAACTCGCGCGCGAACTCGACGATCAGAATCGCGTTCTTCGCGGACAGACCCACGGTAGTCAGCAGACCGACCTGGAAGAACACGTCGTTTTCCAGCCCGCGCAGCGTCGCGGCGAGCAGCGCGCCCAGCACGCCGAGCGGCACCACCATGATCACCGAGAACGGAATCGACCAGCTTTCATACAGCGCGGCCAGACACAGGAACACGACGAGGATCGAGATGCCGTAAAGAATCGGCGCCTGCGAACCCGACTGGCGTTCCTGGAACGACAGGCCCGTCCACTCGTAGCCGATACCCGCCGGCAGCTTCGCCGCGAGCGCTTCCATCGCCGTCATTGCCTGACCCGTCGATTTACCCGGCGACGCCTGGCCCTGGATTTCGACAGCCGAGATACCGTTGTAGCGCTCGAGCTTCGGCGAACCGTAGGTCCACTGTCCGCTTGCGAACGACGAGAACGGCACCATCGTGCCTGCCGAATTGCGCACGTACCAGTCGTTCAGGTTTTCCGGCGTCATGCGGAAACGCGGGTCGGCCTGCACGTACACCTTCTTGATCCGGCTGTCCGTATCGAGGAAGTTGTTCACGTACTGCGATGCCCAGGCAATCGAGAACGTCTGGTCGATGGCCGCCAGGCTCACGCCTTGCGACGCCGCCTTCTCGTGATCGATCGACACCTTGAACTGCGGCGTGTCGTTCAGACCATTCGGACGCACCTGCGCGAGCATCGGGTCCTTCCCTGCCATGCCGAGCAGCTGGTTACGCGCCGCCATCAGCGCATCGTGACCGAGACCCGCGCGATCCTGCAGCTCGAAGTCGAAGCCCGACGCCGTACCCAGTTCGGGAATGGACGGCGGATTGACCGGAAACACAGTCGCGTTCTTGTAGCCGACGAAGTGCATGAACATCCGGCCCACCAGCGCCTGCACCTTCTGGTTCGCATGCTGGCGTTCCGCGTAGTCCTTCATCCGCACGAACACGAGACCGGCGTTCTGGCCACGGCCCGCGAAGCTGAAGCCGTTCACGGTAAAGGTCGATTCGACGATGCTCTTTTCATCGTTGAGCAGGTAGTCGGACACGTCCTTCAACGCGCGCGCCGTGGTTTCCTGCGTCGAGCCCGACGGCGTCTGCACCAGCACGAACATCGTGCCCTGGTCTTCATCCGGCAGGAACGACTTCGGCAGACGCACGAACAGCATGCCCACCGCGACGATCACCACCAGATAGATGATCAGCCAGCGGCCCGAGCGCTTGATCACGTGGTGCACGCCCGAGTGATACTTGTCGCGGCTCTTGTCGAAATTGCGGTTGAACCAGCCGAAAAAACCCTTCTTCTCTTCGTGATGACCCTGCGGAATCGGCTTGAGGATCGTCGCGCACAGAGCGGGCGTCAAAATCAACGCGACCAGCACGGACAGCACCATCGCCGCCACAATCGTCAGGGAGAACTGCCGGTAAATCGCGCCGACCGAACCGCCCGAAAACGCGACGGGCACGAACACGGCCGACAGCACCAGCGCCACGCCGATCAGCGCGCCCGTGATCTGGTCCATCGCCTTGCGGGTTGCCTCGCGTGGCGACAGCCCTTCCTCGGACATCACCCGCTCGACGTTCTCCACCACCACGATCGCATCGTCCACCAGCAGGCCGATTGCGAGCACGAGACCGAACATCGACAGCACGTTGATCGAGAAGCCCACCGCGCTCATGATCGCGAACGTGCCGAGCAGCACCACCGGCACGGCGATCGTCGGAATCAACGTCGCGCGCAGGTTCTGCAGGAACAGGTACATGACCAGGAACACCAGCACGATACCTTCGAGCAGCGTCTTGACCACTTCTTCGATCGACAGGCGCACGAACGGGGTCGTGTCATACGGATACTTCACGACCAGACCGTGCGGGAAGTATTTCGACAACTGGTCGATCTTGTCGCGCACGGCCTTCGCCGTCGCCAGCGCGTTCGCGCCCGTCGCCAGCTGGATACCGAAGCCCGCCGTCGGCTGACCGTTGTACTTGGTGTCGAAGTTGTAGTTTTCGCCGCCCAGATCGATGTGCGAGACGTCCTTGAGGCGCACCTGCGAACCGTCCTGGTTGACCTTCAGCAGGATGTTGCCGAACTGCTCGGGCGTGGTCAGCAGCGTCGCTTCGCTGATCGTCGCCTGCAGCAGCTGGCCCGGCACCGACGGCGTGCCGCCCAGCGAGCCGCCCGCCACCTGAACGTTCTGCGCCTGCAGCGCGGCCTGGACATCGACCGGCGTGAGGCCGAAGTTGGTCAGCTTGTTGGCGTCGAGCCAGATCCGCATCGCGTACTGCGTGCCGAACAGCGTGACCGTACCCACGCCGTCGATCCGGCTGACCGGGTCCTGTACGTTTGACGCGACGTAGTTCGCGAGGTCGTACTTGTTCATGCTGCCGTCAGTCGACACGAACGCCATCACCAGCAGGAAGCTGCTGCTCGACTTCGTCACCTTCGTGCCGAGCTGCTGCACCGCTTGCGGCAACAGCGGCGTCGCGAGCTGCAGCTTGTTCTGCACCTGCACCTGCGCGATGTCGGGGTTGGTGCCCGCCGCGAACGTCAGCGTGATGGTGGCCGTGCCCGAGTCGTCCGAAGTCGACGACAGGTACAGCAAGTGGTCGAGGCCGCTCATCTGCTGCTCGATCACCTGCGTGACGGTGTTTTCAACCGTCTTCGCCGATGCGCCCGGATACGTCGCGCTGATCTGCACGGCCGGCGGCGCAATCGTCGGATATTGCGCGACCGGCAACGTGAAGATCGACGCCAGACCCGCCAGCATCAGAATGATGGCGATCACCCACGCGAAGATCGGGCGATCGATAAAAAACTTTGCCATGAAGCAGGCTCCCTTTGTTTACGCGCCCGATGCAGCGGAGGCCGCGGCTGCGCCGCTGGCTGCCTGTGCACCGGCCGGAGCCGACGCGGCTGCGTCCGATGCGGGCGACGGCGGCAGTTGTGCCGGCACGGCCTTGGCCGTTGCACCCGGACGCACCTTGTCGACGCCGTTCACGATCACGCGGTCGCCCGCATTCAGGCCGCCTTCGACCACCCAGTACTGGCCGTACGTCGCCGTGGCCTGCAGCGTGCGCAGTTCGACCTTGTTGTCCTTATTGAGGACGAGCGCCGTCGGCTGGCCCTTCTGGTCGTGCGTGACGCCGATCTGCGGCACCAGCAGCGCGTTTTCGTTGACGCCTTCCTCGATGCGCGCGCGCACGAACATGCCCGGCAGCAGCACGTGATCCTTGTTCTGGAAGATCGCGCGGATCGTCACAGAGCCCGTGGTCTGGTCGACGGTGACGTCGGTGAACTGCAGCTTGCCCTTCTCCGAATAGACGCGGCCGTCTTCGAGCACCAGTTCGACCTTCGCCGCGTCCGGGCCGGAGGTCTTCAGCCGGCCAGCCTGGATTTCGCGGCGCAGCTTCAGGCCCGCGAGACTCGACTGCGTAACGTCGACGTAGACGGGATCGAGCTGCTGCACGGTCGACATCAGCGTCGCCTGGCTCGCCTGCACGTATGCGCCCGGCGTCACCTGAGAGATACCGACCTGGCCCGTGACAGGCGACACGACGTCCGTATAGCCGAGGTTGATCTGCGCGGTATCGACGGCGGCCTTGCCGGCTGCGACGTCGGCGGCTGCCTGGCCTTCGGATGCGACGGCGTTGTCGTAGTCCTGCTTCGACACCGCGTTCGCCGCGACCAGCACCTTGTAGCGATTGGCCTGCGCGGTGGTCGACACGAGGTTCGCCTGCGCCTTCGCGAGCGACGCCTTCGCGTTGTTCAGCGTCGCGATGTAGGGCGCCGGATCGATCTTGTACAGACGCTGGCCGGCCTTGACCTGCGTGCCTTCCGTGAACTCGCGGCGCAGCACGATGCCGTCGACCCGCGCGCGCACCTGCGCGACGAGGAACGCGCTGGTGCGGCCCGGCAATTCGGTGACGACGGGCACGGCGTGCGCCTCGACCGAAACGACGCCGACTTCAGGGGTTTGAGGCGGAGGTGCTGATTGTTTTTGTCCGCATGCTGCCAGCATTACGGCAGCCGTCGCGGCAGTGAGTAAGCGGAATGGAACCCGTTCGACGCGCATGGAGCGACCTCTGTCAAAGACTGAGAAGGAAAAAGTGCGTGCATCTCTCTCCGGAGAAGGCTGCGCAAATTGGCGTCTCGAAGACGCCATGACCGGACGCTCACGAATGCTTTTCCTGCGGGTGCATTCACTGCGAAATGCGCCAAACCGGGAAATGCCGCACCGCGCTGCCCATCTCTTGAGACAGCGCAAAGATGCTTGCAAAACAACAGTGACGGATCTTAACCGTTCACCCAAACGTAAGCCATCCGATCGATGGGGTGCTATTATATATACATTCATGAATGCACGTAAAAGTGTGTTAAACCGGGAAAAAGGGTTTCCTCCGGAAGATCTGCCAGGCATTAACGTGCGCGCGGAATGATCTTTATCAGGCGCGTTTAAAAACGTCAGGGGAAACCCCGCATTTATTGCAGGGCAATACGAATGGTCCGTCGAACCAAAGAAGAAGCGCAGGAGACGCGCACCCGCATCCTCGATGCAGCAGAACAGGTGTTTTCGGAGAAAGGCGTGTCGCGGACTTCGCTGGCCGATATTGCGCAGACGGCAGGCGTCACGCGTGGCGCGATCTACTGGCACTTCGCCAACAAGGGCGAGCTCTTCACGGAAATGTTCGACCGGGTGCTGCTGCCGCTCGACGAACTGAAAGCCGCTTCCGTCGATCCCAACGAGGCCGATCCGCTCGGCCGCCTCGTCGATATCTGTACCGTCTGTCTGCGCGACACTGCGAACGACCCGCACCGCCGCCGGGTGTTCGACATCCTGTTTCACAAGTGCGAGTTCGTCGAGGAAATGGGACCTGTGATGGCGCGCTACCAGAACACGATGCGCGAGAGCCTCACGAGCATCCAGGCGGGCATGCGCAACGCGATTTCCAAAGGGCAGTTGCCCGCCGACATGAACGTGCCCGTGGCGGCGTCGATGGTGCACGCGTTCATCAGCGGATCGTTGAAGGACATGCTGTTCGTGCCGGAAGTGCTGGACTTCGGCCGGCATGCGCGGCAGATGATTGAAAGCATGATCGATGCGTTGCGCAGCCCGGCGCTGCGCATGGGCGCCTGAGCGGGCTTACGCAGGACTTCCCAGCGGCGCCCAGGCCCGAAAGCTGAGGCGCCGCATGGGCGCCGGCAAGTCAGCCGCCCTTTTACCTTCATTTCCCGTTCGCTCAGGCTGCCGTCTTGGCGCGCGCCTTCTGGTTCGATGCGTAGATCGAGCCGCGTTCCAGCTGACCACCCGACTGCACCGCCCCGATCCATTGCTGCGTGCTCGCGACGGCCGCGAAGCGCGATTGCAGCACGACGCTGAACACGCGATGGATCTCCTCCGCGCTCGCCGTGCCCGCGCTGTTCTCATACGGCACCGAACCCGTCGCGTCGTCCAGGAACTCGACGGCGAGGCCCATGTGCAGCGCGTGAACGATCGTCGACGCGTCGCAGTTGTGCGTCATGTAGCCGACCACAGTGAGCGTGTCGATCTCGCGCGCGGCGAGCCAGTCGGCCAGATCGGTGTCGGTGAACGCGCTCGGCAGTGCTTTCTCGACGTGGTGATCGTACTTGCGCGACGCGACCACGCCATGCAGTTCCGCGCCTTCGCTGCCGCGCGCGAAGATCGGCGAGCCGGGCGGCGTGAAGTTCTGCACGACGACCACGGGAATCTGCGCGGCATGTGCCGCATCGATCGCGCGGCCGATGTTCGCGAGCGACGTCTGCACGTCCGGGTATTCGATCGGCAGGTCGCCCGTCACGTATTCGTTCTGGACATCGATGACGATCAGGGCTCGGCGGGGCGTCGGCATGACAACTCTCCTTGATGGTTGAAGTCGGCGGCTGGCGGTTGCAGCCGCGATGTGCGCATTGTTCGCGTTCCGCCCATCGCGCGACAGTGACCCGAATGACAATTTTCGCTAGGATTGGGCCATTCGCATTTTCAACGGGAGGCTGCGATGGCCCGCTCCGCTGCAACGCCTGTGTCAAAGGCTGCTCCAAGATCAGCGAAGCAGCGGACATCTCACAAGAGTCCTCCACGCCAGGAAACGCAGACCTGCCGTACCGCACCGAAGACACCGCATGTCGTCGCGGCCGTCGCCTTCGACGGCATCAGCCCGTTCCACCTGTCCGTGCCGTGTGTCGTGTTCGCCGAGGATCGCAGCGACGGCGGCGTGCTCGGCTTCGAGTTCCGCGTCTGCTCGATCGACCCCGGGCCACTTTCGACGACAGCAGGCTTTTCGATCGCCGCGACGCACGGTCTCGACGCGCTCGCCGACGCCGACACGATCATCGTTCCCACCTGGCGCGATCCTGACGAAGCACCGCCCACAGCACTGCTAGACGCATTGCGCGCCGCGCACGCGCGCGGCGCGCAACTGGTCGGCCTGTGTCTCGGCGCCTACGTGCTCGCCGCTGCGGGCCTGCTCGACGGACGACCGGCGACCACGCACTGGGCGTGGGCCGCCGACTTCGCACGGCGCTTTCCGAACGTGAAGGTCGATCCTCAGGTGCTGTATGTCGACGACGGCGACATTCTCACGTCAGCGGGCACGGCGGCGGGGCTCGATTGCTGTCTGCACGTGGTGCGCAAGCTGTGCGGCGCGCAAAGCGCGAACTACATGGCGCGGCGCCTCGTCGTGCCGCCGCATCGCCAGGGCGGCCAGGCGCAATATGTCCAGCAGCCCATGCCGACCGATCTGCGCGGCGACCGCTTGTCCGCGTTGCTCGACTGGGTGAACGGCACGCTCGACGCGCCTCATACCCTCGATTCCCTCGCCGGGCGCGCCGCGATGAGCCGCCGCACGTTCACGCGGCACTTCAAGGCCGCAACGGGGACGACCGTGAGCGCGTGGCTGCTGGCGCAACGGCTCGCGCGCGCGCAGCAGCTGCTCGAAAGCACCGACGAGTCGATCGAGTCGATTGCGGGAATGGCGGGATTTGGTTCGACGGCGTCGCTGCGCCAGCATTTCACTGACACGTTCAGGACATCGCCGTCCGCGTGGCGGCGGGAGTTTCGCGGCGTGTGAGACGCCGCGCGCACAACGACGGTAAAGATTAGCCTTGGGTGAAGTACCGCGCCACGTACAGCAGCAGCGCGACGAAGAAAATCATCGCCGCCCACGCCCAGTTCGGCAGCACATGCGGATCATGCTCGTGATGCAGGCCATGCAGCAGCGAATGCGCGGCGCGGCCCGTCAGCGTGCTGCCTTGATGATGGTCGTGCAGCCGTGCGCGGCGCGCCACGCCCGAAAGGCTGATCGGCCGTAGAAACACGTGCTGGCGCCGCCCTTGCGTGCCCGTCGCGCGGTTCGGCCCTTTGCCGTGCTTCGCCTGGACGACGGCGCAAAACTCGGTGAAGAAGTCGTCGGCCAGTTCGTGCAGCGCGTTTTCGATCTGACGCGCGGGCAGTTGCGCGAGCGGTCCCGTCGACGTCGCCCACACTGAATAGTCGATGCGCGTGCTCGGTCCGCGCCCAGGAAGATGCAGATGGAGATGATCGTCGCTGCGCAGCGACACGTCGATCTGTCCGCGCAGCGAGCCGACGCCCTCGGCGCGCGCCTTGAAGTTGAGCGTGCGATGCGGCTTCGCGCTGTTCGCGCCGTCCTCGCTCGCGACGTGCGCGCGTATGTGATAGTGCGCGCGCAACGGTCCGAGCGGCACCGTCATCGTCAGCAGATATTCGCCGCCCTGGAGCCGGCGCAAGGACTCGCAATTGTCGAGACTCGCGCGCAGCAACGCGAGATCCTGCAGCGCGTCCCAGACTTCGGACGGCGCCAGCGGCACTCTCAACGCGTCGTTCAATTCCATGGCAGCCTCCCCGATAACCGTGCGACTGCGGGATCAGGATGTCTGATCGATGCGGTCAACACGCGATGCGTAAAACGCAAGATACCCCGCGATCTGCTTCACCCGCTCCAGAGGATTTTCATAGCTCCAGACTGCATTTTCGATCGTTTCGTCTTCGGTGCGCAGATGGTAGTACGACGCTTCACCCTTGAACGGGCAGTGCGACGTGTGAGTCGATCGTTCGAGCCGCGCCATGTTGACGTCGGCCCGGGGGAAATAAAACACCTCGGGGCAGCCCGTTTCGCACAGCGTGAACCCGGCATGCGTGTCTGCGAACGTCACGCCCTGGTGGATCACCCGTACCCGATGGGAGTTGGCCTTGATGGAAATCGTATGCCCCGCTTCGGCGTCGCCTCCGTGCGCTGGCGCACCGCCAGACGCATGGCCGCCGTGCCCGGCGCTACCGCTGTCCGCGTCTTCGGCGCTTCCGCCGGATGGGGCATCGTTCATGTGATCCGCTCCGCTGCTGGCACGTTCGCGCACGCTCCGAACAGCTGGCTCGACCGCCAGCCTTGGCTCTCCTGGCGCGCGCCGCCTCGTTGTCATTGTGCAGTGCGCGTCTCCCGGCGACGCAGCGTCGGCTCCGAAACGCGGAAGCCACGGAGCGTGTCCGTGGCTTCATTATTGACCAAACGCGCCGCGATTGCGCGGCCTTCGTTGGGCATCGGGTCTCTACCGATTGCCGCGGCGCGCGCGTTGCGTCGCGGCCGTTGCGAGCGGTGCGGCGGCGGCTCACCGCGTGCATTCCCGCCTCGTTTCCGCCTCGTTTCCACCTCGTTTCCGCCGCGTTTTTGCCGCGTTTTTGCCTGTTACTTTCGCGTCGCTTACTGCGTCTTCCAGTAGAACGCCGCCTTTGCCGTACCCTTTGCCGGAATGGTGATGGGCTTCGATTGATCGTTTTCCTTGTACGCCGCGTGCACCGTGTAGCGGCCCGGACGCAGCTTGACCAGCATGTACGGCCCGCGCGCGGTGGTGTCGAGCACGCTGCCGCCGTGCGCGTCGACGATCTTCACTTTCACATCAGAGAGATAATCCGAACCGGGGCCCGTGAAGCGCAACGACAACGGCCACTGGCTCTGCGCGGCAAGCAGCGCCTTCGATTCGTCGAGGCCGACGCCGCCCGACGTGTACGACACGTCGCCCTGTTGTTGCACCTGCGGCAGGCCCTCGCCGTTGACGTTGCCTGCACTGGTGTTATCCGAGGTGGTACCGCCCGTGACTTCGCTCGCCTGCTGCGCGTACGCGCCGCCCGACAGGCCGAGCGTGAAAACTGTCGCTGCCGCAACCGAAACGGCGCGGGCGACGATACGACGATGAGTCATTGCGTGGCTCCTTGTTGGCAAACCTAAACGGTTCTGACGCATAACCGTACGCAATCTGTATGCCCATCTCACCCCATCAACGCCCACAAACGAAACAGGCCCGAAAATCGGGCCTGTTCTGCTTATAACTCGCGTCGTGCGCAAGCCGCAAACCTTGCATTTTTTCCATCACCGGCAGCTTTTACCGGCCGGCACCTGTGGCACCGGCCAGCACCGCCGCCGTTTGCCGCATCAACCGAGATCGACGGGCACGAAGATCTGCGAGTTGTCGCGCTGGATCAACAGCGCGATGCTGTTGCCCGCCGCCGAGACCGCCTGCTTCAACTGATCGATACTCGATACCGAACGCCCGTTGACGGCCAGAATCACATCGCCCGGCTGGATGCCGGCGCTGGCTGCCGCGCCGCTCGCATCCTGCACCAGCAGCCCGTGCGACACGGACGCGCCGCTCTTTTCCTGCGGCGTGAGCGGACGCACCGCGACGCCGAGGCGACCTTGCATCTGCGCCGGGCCGCCGTCATCGTTCGAGGCAACCTTCGCGTCCGACAGCGAGCCGATCGTCACCTTCAGGTCCTTCGTCGACTTGTCGCGCCACACTTGAACGTCGGCCTGCGTGCCCGGCTTGATGCCCGCGATCTGCGATGGCAGCGCTGAAGAATCCGCCACATCGACGCCGTTCACCGACAGGATCACATCGCCCGGCTGCAGGCCGCCCTTCGCGGCCGGACCGCCCGGATCAACCGAACTCACGAGAGCGCCTTGCGGCTTCTTCATGCCGAACGAATCCGCGAGCGTCTGGTTCACGCTCTGCACGGCGACGCCGAGGCGGCCGCGGCTCACGTGGCCCGTTTTGACGAGATCGTCCTTGACCTTCATCGCCTCATTGATCGGGATGGCGAACGAAAGGCCCTGGAAGCCGCCCGTCTGCGAATAGATCATCGAGTTGATGCCGATCACTTCGCCCTGCAGATTGAACAGCGGGCCGCCCGAGTTACCCGGATTCACAGGCACATCGGTCTGGATGAACGGCGTGTAGTTCTCGTCCGGCAACGAGCGCGATTTCGCGCTGATGATGCCCGACGTCACCGTGTTGTCGAAGCCATACGGCGAGCCGATCGCGACGACCCACTGGCCGACCTTGCTCGAGCGCGGATCGCCGATCTTCACCGTCGGCAGATCCTTTGCGTCGATCTTCAGCACGGCGACGTCCGACTGCTTGTCCGCGCCGACCACTTTCGCCTTGTACTCGCGCTTGTCGGTGAGCTTGACGGTGACGACGTTGGCGCCGTCGACGACGTGCGCGTTGGTCAGCACATAGCCGTCGCTGCTGATGATGAAGCCCGAGCCGAGGCTCGCGCTCGGACGGTCGCCGTCATCGCCACCGCCGCCATTGGGGCCGCCCGGCATCTGGCCGAAGAAGTGCTTGTAGAACTGATAGAACGGATCGCTCGGATCGATGGGCAACTGGCCGGCGTTACCGCCATTGCCGCCGCGCATCGCGGTCTGCTTCACGACATGCTTCGCGCTGATGTTGACGACCGCGGGGCCATACGTTTCGACGAGGCCCGAGAAATCGGGAATGCCCGTTTTCGCCGCGGCTTCCGCAGGCATCATCGCGGCGGCCGCGGGCGAGATCACCTGGGGCGCGGGCACGTCGCGATGACCGGCCACGTAGCCCACCGACAATGCGATAACGACGGCCGCTGCAACGGCGCTACGGGTCAGTATTTTTGCTTGCATCGTGTACTCCTGATTGGGAGAGTTGATTCTTTGATGAGTCGAAGAGTACGTGGCGTCGCTTAAATCAATCTTAAACAATGCCAACTAGATGAAAGCTTTTCGCAAACCCTTGCTGGACGGGCGATTCAGAAACGCACGTTGACCCGCAGACCGCCCGACGCGGAGTCATCGAGTGTGACATTCGCGTGATGTTGAAGCGCGATGCGCCGCACGATCGCAAGACCGAGGCCGCTGCCTGCAACGTCGGTGCGCGCGCGATTCGCGCCTGCGCCGACGCGGTAGAAGCGGTCGAATACGCGGTCGCGTTCGTCAGGTGGAATGCCGGGGCCGCTGTCGGCGATCTGCACGAGCGGCCGGCCGCCTTCGACGCGCAGGCAGACATCGACGCGCCCGCCGTCCGGCGTGTATTTGGTCGCGTTGTCGATCAGATTGTTGAGCATCACGCGCAGCGATTCGGCATCGCCTGTGACGGTTGCGGGCTCGCTAGCCTCGATGCCGAGATCGACGCTGCGCTTCTGCGCGAGCGGCAGGTGAGCCGTCACGCATTCGTGCACGAGCGCGTCGAGATCGACACTGCCCGTTGCCGCGTGTCCATCCGGCTCGGAACGCGCGAGCGCGAGTAGCTGCTCGGCAAGACGCGTAGCGCGCGTCACGCCCGCCTGCAGATCGACCAGCGCTTCGCGGCGCTCGGTTTCGTCGTGCGCGCGCGCCACCAGTTGCGACTGGATCTGCACGGCGGCGAGCGGCGTGCGCAGTTCGTGCGCGGCATCGGCGACGAAGGCTTTTTGGGTATCGAGCGCAATGGCAAGCCGTTCCAGCAGGCCGTTCAACGCGCGCACGAGCGGCTGCACTTCGAGCGGCAAGCGCGAATCGGGCAATGGATCGAGCGCTTCGGGGTGACGCGTGTCGAGCGCGCCCGTGACGCGCCGCAAAGGCGCGAGCCCGCGCCCGACCACACCCCATACGGCGACGCCCATCAGCGGCAGCAACACGATCAGCGGCCACAGCGTGCGCAGCGCGACGTTCGCCGCGAGCCGGTTGCGCACCGACAGCGGCTGCGCGAGCTGCACGACGTTGTCGCCGACGATAGCGCCATACACACGCCAGTCGCCGCGCTCGGTGCGCTCCGTCGAAAAGCCGAGTTCGGCGCGCGGCGCGAGCGGCGCGCGCGGATGCGAGTAGTACATCAGCACGCCGTTGCGATTCCAGATCTGCAGCACGATGCCTTCGTCGCCTGTATCGCGCGAGCTGAGCACTTGCGAGAAAGGCTCGGCGGGCAGCGCGGCGGCGATTTCCTGCAACTGGTAATCGAACAGTTCGTTGGCTTCGGCGAGCGCCTGACGGTAGATGAGCCAACCCGCAATGCCGACGCCGAGCAACACGATAGCGAGCAGCCAGAACAGCAATTGACGGCGAATCGAACGCATCGTGTCAGGCTTCCTTGGCGATCATGTAACCGAGACCGCGCACGTTGCGTATCAGTTCCGCGCCGAGCTTCTTGCGCAGCGCGTGAATGTAGACCTCGACGGTATTGCTGCCGATCTCCTCGCCCCAGCCGTACATCTTCTCTTCGAGCTGGCTCTTCGACAGCACCGCCCCCGGTCGCGCGATCAGCGCGGCGAGCAACGCGAACTCGCGCGCGGACAACGCGACGGGCGCACCGTCGAGCGTCACCTGATGCGAGGCGGGATCGAGCGTGAGATTGCCGTGGCGGATCGTCGATTCGCTGCGCCCCGACTGGCGGCGGATCAGCGCGCGCATCCGCGCGCCGAGTTCGTCGAGATCGAACGGTTTCACCAAGTAGTCGTCGGCGCCCGCGTCGAGTCCTTTCACGCGATCCGCGACGGCATCGCGCGCGGTGACGATCAGCACCGGCAACTGATGACCGCGTGCACGCAGCGTGCGCAGCACATCGAGGCCGTCGCGCTTCGGCAAGCCAAGGTCGAGCAGCACGAGATCGTAAGGCTGGCCCGCGACCGCGTTCAATGCCGATTCGCCGTCCTGCACCAGGTCTACCGCGAAGCCTTCGCCGCGCAGCGCCTTGCGCACGCCTTCGGCGATCATCCGGTCGTCTTCAACGAGAAGTATGCGCATCGCTATCCATCCGCTCCGGCGGTTCCGGCACTCGCGTCCCGGCCATGTGTTTTCGATGCCAGCATTCTAGCGCCCGAGTGCTTTTTTCATCCCTGATGCATGCTGGTTGCATATCGGCTTTGCACGCTGCGCCGCGATTGCGTGACGCGCGCGAAACACACGGCATCATTTTTTTCGCGACGTCATCGCAACTCTCTACAATGAGCGCTTTTGCATGGCGCAGCTGATTTTGCAGGCCTCGCGCAGCACTCGTAGCGCGCGTTGCGCTTGCATTTGCCTTTCCGCGCCGCCCGCCGCGCATCGCTATTTCGCCGTTTTTTTCGCTGCTTTTTGCCGATTCTGTCCGTACATGTCGCTCGCCTTCGTTTCACTTGCTTCGTCGTATGCCCGTTCGCTCGGGCGCCGCTTCAAGACGCTGACGTCCGCTCACGCTGATGCGGAGGCTGCGCTGGCCGCAACCGGTCGCGATGCGAAACCGTCGCCGCTGTCGCCTTCTCAGCGCCGCGCCGCTGCACGCGCCGCCGCCGTGCTGTTCGCCTGCGCCGCGCTTGCCGTCGCCGCGCCCGCCGACGCGCGCAAGAAAGCGCAGCAACCCGCCGTCAACGTGACCACCGTATTGCCGCCTGCCGTGATGGCAGGCCTGCAGCGCGCGCATGTGCCGCTGTCGTCGATCAGCGTGGTCGTCGAGAAAGTCGGCGACCGCACGCCCGTGCTCGCGCTGAATGCCGGCAAGCCGATGATGCCCGCCTCGACGATGAAGCTCGTCACCACCTACTCTGGCCTGTCGCTGCTCGGCCCCGACTACCGCTGGAAAACGACGGCGTACGCGCAGGGCAACATCGACGGCAGCGGCGTACTGCACGGCAATCTGTACATCCAGGGTACGGGCGACCCGAAGCTCGTGCCCGAAGAACTGATCGATCTCGTCCAGAAGATTCGCAAGGCGGGCATTACGGGCATCGACGGCGCGCTCGTGCTCGACAAACGCTTCTTCGATCCGTCTACACGCGATCTGCCCGCCTTCGACAGCGACGTCAATTCGCCCTATAACGTCGGCCCCGATCCGCTGCTGTACGCGTTCAAATCGCTGTCGTTCACGATGTCGCCATCCGAGGACGGCAAGGTGCAGATCGACGTGCTGCCCGCACTCGCGCAATTGCAGATCGACAACGAATTGCATGCGACGCGCGGCCCGTGCCGCGGCGAGCTGGTGACGCCCGCCGTCACGCCGGCGGCGAATGGCGTGGTCAATGCGTCGTTCATCGGCGACTACCCGCTGCGCTGTGGCGAGCGCACCGTCAACGTGGCCGTGCTCGATCACACCACGTTCTTCGCGGGCGGCTTCCTCGCGCTGTGGCAGCAGACGGGCGGCACGTTCAACGGGACGACGCGCGAAGGCCCCGTACCCATCGACGCAAAACTCGTCGCGACGCATCAGGGGCCGATGCTGTCCGACATCGTTCGCGACATCAACAAGTTCAGCAACAACACGATGGCGCGCAATCTGTTCCTGACGATCGGCGCCGTCATCAACCGGCCGCCCGCGACGCCCGCGAAGTCGGCGGAAGCAATCGAATCGTTCCTGCATCGCAGCGCGATGCCGATGGAATATCTGAGCCTCGACAACGGCTCGGGCCTTTCGCGCGACGAGCACATCACCGCGCTCGCGCTCGCCGATCTGCTGCAAAGCGCGAACGCCAGCCCCGTCGCGCAGGTGTTCGTCGATTCGCTGCCTATCGTCGGCGTGGACGGCACGATGCGCAACCGCCTGACGTCGAAGCCCGTCAACGGCAACGCGCACGTCAAGACGGGCACGCTGCGCGACGTGCGCGCGATCGCGGGCTATGTCGCATCGGCCGATGGACAAAGCTATGTCGTCGTCAGCCTGATCAACGATCCACACGCGGAAGCCGCGCGCGCCGCGCATGACGAACTGCTCGAATGGGTGTATCAGGGACCGTCCGCGATCCTCGCCAGCACCGTCGCACCGGCCACGACAGAGGCTGCGGACGAGCCTCGACGCAAAATCAGGAAAAACCCGCAGAAGCGCGGCGCGCACTGAAGATTCCTTCTATTGAAGCGGTGCGCGACGCGCCGCGAGGCGTTGTACGCTGTCGGGCAGTATGAAAAAGGCGCAGACAAACAAGCATGACGGCGCGCGTAACAGGCGCCGCATGATGAACAGCGCCGCATTCAAACAATAAAGACAATGCAGGCCTCCTCGAGGAGGCCGCAGGGACCCTCGGAGGGAGACGTCAATGCAATTCGATGCCGAATTGCTTCTGCTCGCCATGGCGCCGATCTTTCTCGCGTGCATCGGCTGGGAGGCGTGGCACGCGCAGCGCACGCGGCCCGAAGCGCGCATGTACAGCTGGCGCGACACGTTGTGCAATACCGCGCTCGCGCTGATGCACCAGGGCGCCGACAAGCTCGCGTGGCTGTTCGTCATCCCCGTCTATGCGTATTGCTACGAGCACTACCGGCTGCTCGACTGGCATGCGGGCTGGATGTCGTTCGTCGTGCTGTTCGTCGCGCAGGATCTGCTCTACTACGTGTTTCACCGCTGCAGCCATCGCGTGCGCTGGTTGTGGGCGGCGCATGTCGTGCATCACTCGTCGGAGCGGATGAACTTCTCGACGGCGTTTCGCCAGAGCCTCATGTATCCCGTCGCGGGGATGTGGCTCTTCTGGATTCCGCTTGCGTTTCTCGGCTTTCCGCCGAAGCAGATCGTCGGCGTCGTGCTGATCAATCTCGGGTTTCAGTTCTTCGTGCATACGCAGTCGATCGGCAAGCTCGGCTGGCTCGAATACGTGCTGAACACGCCGTCGATCCATCGCGTGCATCACGCGCGCAACGACCGTTATATCGATCGCAACTATGCGGGCGTGCTGGTGATCTGGGACCGGCTGTTCGGCAGCTATGTCGACGAAGATCGGAACGAGCCGCCCGTGTATGGGATCGTCGAGCCGCTTCATACGTACAACCCGTTGAGGGCGACGTTTCATGAATGGGCTTCGATGGCGCAGGACTTCGTGCAGGTGCGCGGCTTGCGCAACCGGCTGAGCGCGCTGTTCGCGCCGCCCGCGTGGGCCGTGCAGTATCACGCGAGCCAGCGCGGCGGCGAGCTTGCGCCTGATGCAGCCGGACGCGCACAACAGAACGACAACGCGGCCGTCCAGACGCCGCGATAACAGGGAAGGCATTGCAGGTTCGTCGCCGCGTCCAGACGACGCCTGCATCAAATGGCTCACGAGACACCAGGCTCAGGCCAGATACATACGAGGAGATAAGGACCTTATGAAGCAAGCATCAAACAACACGGGCGTCGTGCGCTACGCGCGCATTGCCGTCGCGTGCGCGGCATTCGCCACGCTCGTCGCATGCGGCGGCGGCAGTGACAACAACAATAACAACGCGAGCGCCACGCCTGCGGGCGGGGTCAAACTGCAAGTGGTGTCGTTCGGGGACAGCCTGTCGGATGTCGGCACGTATTCGCCCGTGATCACCGCGAGCTTCGGGGGCGGCCGCTATACGACGAATCCCGGTGAAGTGTGGACCCAAAAGATCGCCGAGTACTACGGCGATACGCTGACGCCGGCTTATGTGGGCGGCTTCGGGCAGGCTCTCAAGGCGAACGGCGGGTTCGGCTATGCGCAGGGCGGCTCGGATGTATCGCGCACCGACGGCATTGGTTTCGCGCCCAACAGCATGGCGCAAACGACATGGCCGGTTACACAACAGGTGCAGCAGTATCTGACGGACCACGGCAGCTTTAATTCGAATCAGCTCGTGCTGATTAACGGCGGCGCCAACGACATTCTGCAAAACCTGTCCACCATGCTGACGACGATCCAGACCCAAGTCGCGCAGCTAACCGATCCGACCCAGGCGCCCGCCGTCGTCCAGTCAGTTGCGTTAAGCACGGTCGGCCCGATGGCGCAGACGCTCGTGTCGCAGATCGCCACGATCCTCGGCAAGGGAGCGACCCACGTGGTCGTCATGGACGTGCCCGACATCGGCAAAACGCCGTTCGCAGCTGGACTTGCCGCTCAACTCGGCTCGACGCAAGTGCCGTCGGTGGTCTCGGGCATCGTCGCGACGTATAACGGCGTGCTGCAGCAGTCGCTGGCTGTCGCCGGCATCTCCAGCAAGGTTGTGTTCATCTCGACGGGCAACTGGCTCACGCCACTGCTCGCCAATCCGTCGGCGCAAGGCTTCAGCAATACGACGGGCACTGCCTGCACGATCGCGCAGATGTCTGCAAACGCGACGGCTTACGCGAAGGCGAACCCGTCCGTGCTCGTCGGCGGTATCACGGCGGAGCAGTACGGCCAGCTATTCGGCTCGTCGCTGTTCTGCTCGCCGAACACGCTGACGGTCGCGGGCGCGGACCAGTCGTATGTGTTCGCCGACACGATCCACCCGACAACGCATGCGCATGCCGCGTTTGCGACGTACGTCGAAGGCAAGATCGCGGCGACGGGTCTTGGCAAGTAAGTAGCATCCGGCGGGGTTGCCCCGCCGCTTTCGGCTTCACTCGATGTGAAAAAAGCCCGGCTCTCACGAGCCGGGCTTTTTGATTGGGTATGTCTGCATTTGCGATCACGCGAGTTGCGTGCCGAGCGCGGAAGCTTTCAGGCGTCGTGTGCCTCGAACGCCGCGGCCGCGCGTCCCAGCCTGTCGTTGACGGCGATCCACTCGATCGTATCCGGCAATTTCTCGATCAGTATCCGCGAGACATTCGCGCGATCCAGCGCGCGCAGCAAGCCATAGAGATCACGCGCATATAGATGAGGATCTTCCGGCGCGGCGACGAAATGCACGCCTTCCGCTTCTGCCCAGCGCCCTGCGCGCGAAACACGCGCGACCAGCGCAACGCGTTCGCCGGACGCGCGCGCGGCCAGCAACGGCTCGAGCACATCGAACGGCAGCAACGCGAGCGGCGTGCGCGGCGCGTAGTGCGCCTTCAACGTACCGGACGCACGCGGCGCGCTCGCATCCGAGCCATCGGGCAGACGGGGCATTTCGCCGAGCACGTCGGCGATGTCTTGCGGCGTCACATGTCCCGGCCGTAGCAGCGCGGGAAAGCCGCGCGACAGATCGACGATCGTCGATTCGATGCCCACATCCGACGATCCGCCGTCGAGCACGTGAATCGCATTGCCGAATTCCTCGCGCACATGCTGCGCCGTGGTCGGACTGACGTGACCGAAGCGGTTCGCCGACGGCGCAGCCACGCCGCCATGACCATTGCGCAACGCGCTGAACGCCGTGAGCAGCGCCTGCGCGACAGGATGCGACGGACAACGCAATCCAACCGAATCCTGGCCGCCGCTCACCGCTGCCGGAATATGCGCGGCGCGTTTGAGAATCAGCGTCAGTGGACCGGGCCAGAACGCGTCGATCAGACGCTGCGCATCGGAAGGCAGTTGTTCGACCCAATAATTCGGATCGCCACCCGGCGCCAGATGCACGATCACGGGATGATTCGCAGGCCTGCCCTTCGCCGCATAAATGCGCGCGACCGCGTCAGGACTTTCGGCATCGCCGCCCAGCCCGTAGACAGTCTCCGTCGGAAACGCGACGAGTTGCCCTGCATTGAGCAGCGCCGCAGCACGCGCGATCTCGTCGGCGCCGACGCTCGACGCCACGTCGGCAGGTTTCGTTTGATCCGGCATAGAGGCTCGTGCTCAGCTCGTCGGGATATGCAGCAGGCGCGCGCAATCGCGGGCGGCCGCGCGCGCGCGTTCGAGCGTCGCGGCCGTGAAGTTCACGTGGCCCATCTTGCGGCCGGGACGCGCGTCTTCCTTGCCGTATAGATGCAGACGCGCTTCCGGCATCGCTGCCACTTCGTGCCACGGCGGCGTGACAGCGGCGGCGGGCCGTTCGCCCTTCCCGTTGACCGGGAACCACACGTCGCCGAGGATGTTCAGCATCACGGCGGGCGAATGCTGGCGCGTGTCGCCGAGCGGCATGCCCGTCATTGCGCGCACCTGCTGTTCAAACTGGCTCGTCGCGCAGGCGTCGACCGTGTAATGGCCGGAGTTGTGCGGACGCGGCGCCATTTCGTTCGCGACCAGCGTGCCGTCTTCGAGGATGAAAAACTCGACGCACAGCACACCGACATAGCCGAGCTTGTCCGCGATCTGCAGCGCGGCCTGCTGCGCCTGCTCGACGAGCGTCGCGCTCGCGTCGGGTGCGGGCACGATGGTATGCGACAACACGCCGTTGCGATGCGTGTTCTGCGCGAGCGGATACACGGTCGAACAACCCGTCGCGCCGCGCGCGATCAGTGCCGACACCTCAAACTTCAACGGCAAACGCTTTTCAAGCACGCAAGGCACGCCACCCAGCGAGGCATGCGCCGCACGCACTTCAGCCGCGTTGCCGACCCGCACCTGCCCCTTGCCGTCGTAGCCCATGCGCGCTGTCTTCAGAATGCCAGGCAGCACGGCTTCGAGCGCGGCATCATTGAGCGCGGCGAGCGCATCCGACGATTCGATCACGACATGCGGCGCCACGGGCACACCCGACGACGCGATGAAGCGCTTCTCCGCAATGCGATCCTGCGCGACGGCGACGCAGCGCCCTGCCGGGCTGACGAACGTGGTGCGCGCAAGGAAGTCGAGGCTCGCGGCCGGTACGTTCTCGAACTCGGTCGACACCGCCGCGCACAGACGCGCGAGTTCGGTGAGGGCCGCTTCGTCGTCATAGGCGGCGCGCAGATGGCGATCGGCAACAGCGCCCGCCGGACTGGTCTCGTCCGGATCGAGCACGGCGACGCGATAGCCCATCGCCTGCGCGGCGAAGCAGAACATGCGGCCGAGCTGGCCGCCACCGACCATGCCAAGCCATGCGCCGGGCAGAATCGGTGATACCGGAGTGTTGTATGGATTCATCTTGGTGGTCGGTCGCGGCCGATGTGGAAATCGGCCGGGTGAAACATTGAACTGCGACATTGGAGTACGACGTAGCATTGCGACGCTGGACTACAACGTTTGACTGCTACGGGTTACAGCGGCGGCAACGTCATCGCGTGCGCGGCCTGGTTCTGGCGCACGCGGAACGCGGCGAGTTTCTCCGCATATTCCGGAGACGTGCCGGAGAGCAGCGACACCGCGAACAGCGCGGCATTCGCCGCACCAGCTTCGCCGACCGCGAACGTCGCGACGGGCACGCCCTTGGGCATCTGCACGATCGAATGCAGCGAATCGACGCCCTTCAGATACTTGCTCGCGACGGGCACGCCCAGCACGGGTACGGTCGTCTTCGCCGCGAGCATGCCCGGCAAATGCGCCGCGCCGCCCGCGCCCGCGATGATCGCGCGAATGCCGCGTTCGCGCGCGCTTTCAGCATAGGCGAACATTTCGTCCGGCATGCGGTGCGCGGACACGACCTTCGCTTCATATGGCACGCCGAATTCCTGCAGGATCGCGACCGCGTTCTTCATGACGTCCCAGTCGGAACTGGAACCCATCAGCACGCCGACGAGCGGCGCGCTGTGCGTGTGTGCTGTCTGGACTTCACTCATCTTGCCTGTTTTCCGTATGCGTGGCGCTCAGGCCAGTTTCTGACCCGTCAAGCGCTCGAGCGCTTCCTGATACTTCTCGGCCGTCTTCGTGACGACCTCGTCCGGCAGCTTCGGCGCGGGCGGCTCTTTCTTCCACGGCTGGGTTTCGAGCCAGTCGCGCACGAACTGCTTGTCGAACGACGGGGGGTTCGTGCCGACCTGGTACTCGTCCGCCGGCCAGAAGCGCGACGAATCCGCCGTCAGCGCCTCGTCCATCAGATACAGCTGGCCCTTGTCGTCCAGACCGAATTCGAACTTCGTGTCGGCGATGATGATGCCGCGCGTGGCCGCGTAGTCGGCCGCTTCCTTGTAGAGGCGGATCGAGATGTCGCGGATCGTCGCCGACAGTTCGGTGCCGATGCGACGCTCCATCTCTTCGTACGTGATGTTTTCGTCGTGGTGGCCCATCTCGGCCTTCGCTGCTGGCGTGAAGATCGGCTCAGGCAGCTTTTGCGCGTTCTGCAGGCCTTCCGGCAGCTGCACGCCACACACGGCGCCCGTCGCCTGATAGTCCTTCCAGCCGCTGCCCGCGAGATAGCCTCGCACCACCGCTTCGACGAGAATCGGCTCGAGGCGCTTGACCACGACTGCGCGGCCCTTCACCTGCTCGACCTCGTCGGGCGCGACGACCGTTTCCGGCTCGACGCCCGTCAAATGATTCGGCACGACGTGCGCGAGCTTGTCGAACCAGAAATTCGCCATCTGGTTCAGCACGCGACCCTTACTCGGAATCGGCTCGCCCATGATGACGTCGAACGCGGACAGACGGTCCGTCGTGACGATCAGCAGCTGGTCGTTGCCTACCGCGTAGTTATCGCGGACCTTGCCGCGACCGAGCAGCGGCAGCGAGCGGAGCGTGGATTCGTAGAGGGTAGACATCGTCGTGATTCACAAAAATGGGGCAAAAACTGCCCGAAACAAAAGGGAAACGCCGTTCCCCTGATCATGCGGGAACGGCGATCTGACGACAACATGGCCAGATGGCCAGCTGCGTACTACTCAAACAACACGCAAACAGCGAGCAAACGGGCGCCAGACAGGCATCAAGGCGCGCCCGCCCGCAGCTTAGCGAACGACTTGCGCGAGTTCGCCCGCCTTGTACTTCTCAGCGATCTTTTCCAGCGAGACCGGCTTGATCTTCGACGCCTGGCCTTCGCAGCCGAACGCCAGATAGCGGTCCACGCACACCTTCTTCGCCGCTTCGCGAGCCGGCTTCAGGTAGTCGCGCGGATCGAACTTCGAACGGTTTTCCGCCATATAGCGGCGGATCGCGCCCGTGATGGCAAGACGCAGATCGGTGTCGATATTGACCTTGCGCACGCCGTACTTGATGCCTTCCTGGATTTCCTCGACGGGCACGCCGTAGGTTTCCTTCATGTCGCCGCCGAATTCGCGGATTTCCGCCAGCAGTTCCTGCGGCACCGACGACGAACCGTGCATCACCAGGTGCGTGTTCGGAATGCGCTGGTGAATTTCCTTGATGCGCTGAATGGACAGGATATCGCCCGTCGGCTTCTTCGAGAACTTGTACGCGCCGTGCGACGTGCCGATGGCAATTGCCAGTGCGTCGCATTGCGTGAGCTTCACGAAGTCGGCCGCCTGCTCGACGTCCGTCAGCAGTTGCTCGCGCGTCATCGTGCCTTCCGCGCCGTGGCCGTCTTCCTTGTCACCCTTCATCGTTTCCAGCGAACCGAGCACGCCCAGTTCCGCTTCAACCGTCACGCCGATCGAGTGCGCTGCTTCAACGACCTTGCGCGACACATCGACGTTGTACTCGTACGACGCCACCGTCTTGCCGTCGGCTTCGAGCGAGCCGTCCATCATCACGCTCGTGAAACCGCTGCGGATCGCGGCCATGCAGACTGCCGGCGACTGGCCGTGGTCCTGGTGCATCACGACGGGAATGTGCGGATACGACTCCACAGCCGCTTCGATCAGATGACGCAGGAACGGCTCGCCCGAGTACTTACGCGCACCAGCCGACGCCTGCATGATCACGGGCGCATTGACCTGATCCGCCGCCGCCATGATGGCCTGCACCTGCTCCAGATTGTTTACGTTGAATGCCGGAAGTCCATAACCGTGTTCGGCGGCATGGTCCAGCAGTTGACGCATTGATACGAGAGGCATTGATTACTCCATAGATTGAAACGAAATCTGTGCCGACGGCATCTATTTATGCAATTTCGTGCAATTTTATCGCGAAGCAGACCGTGTCCCGAGCGCACTCTCCCAAACTGGATGCGCCGCCTCTTTCGGGGACACGGCACTCTGCTTCACGCGTGCCGTTCAGCCGCGCCGTTTCCGGCTTGCTGTAACTCGCTCTGATGGCGGTTTATGGCTGGCTCATCAAACGCCGATCAGACCGGCTCGCCGACGCGCACGATCTTCAGCGTATTCGTGCCGCCCGCCTGGCCCATCGGCTCGCCGACCGTCAGCACGACCATGTCGCCGCGCGCTGCGTAGCCCTTGCCGACCACCACTTCGAGCGCCTGCGCGAGCGCGATGTCGCGGTCGCTGCTGGTGTCGAGGTGCAGCGACGTCACGTTGCGGTAGATCGCCATGGCGCGCTCGCTGCCCGTACGCGGCGTGAGCGCGAAAATCGGCACATGCGTCCAGTGACGCGACATCCACAGTGCCGTCGAGCCCGATTCCGTCAGCGCGACGATCGCCTTTGCACCCAGGTGGTAAGCGGTGAACAGCGCGCCCATTGCGATGGACTGGTCGATACGCGTGAACGTGCGGTCGAGGAAATCCTTGTCCAGCTCGACATGCTCGGACTTCTCGGCTTCGACGCAGATGGCAGCCATGGTTTCGATGGTCTGCACCGGGTACTTGCCCGCCGCCGATTCCGCCGACAGCATCACGGCATCCGTGCCGTCCAGCACCGCGTTCGCGACGTCCGACACTTCCGCGCGCGTCGGCACGGGCGCGTGGATCATCGATTCCATCATCTGCGTGGCCGTGATGACGAACTTGTTGGCGTCGCGCGCCATCTTGATCATGCGCTTTTGCAGCGCGGGCACAGCCGCGTTGCCGACTTCGACGGCGAGGTCGCCACGCGCGACCATGATGCCGTCCGATGCTTCGAGAATGCCTTGCAGCGCCGGGATTGCCTCGGCGCGCTCGATCTTCGCGATCATCTTCGGCTTGATGCCGTACGGCGCGCCCGCGATATTCGCGAGCTGGCGCGCCATTTCCATGTCCGTCGCGTTCTTCGGGAACGACACGGCCACGTAGTCCGCTCCGAGCGACATCGCCGTGCGGATATCTTCCATGTCCTTCGCGGTCAGCGCCGGCGCCGTCAGGCCGCCGCCCTGGCGATTGATACCCTTGTTGTTCGACAGATCGCCGCCGATCTTCACAACGGTATGAATCTCGCTGCCGATCACGCGCGCGACGCTCAGCACGATCAGGCCGTCGTTGAGCAGCAGCGTGTCGCCGGGTTTCAGGTCGCGCGGCAGATCCTTGTAGTCGAGGCCGACGCGGTCGTCGTTGCCGAGTTCGCACTCGGCGTCGAGGATGAAGGTGTTGCCGGCAATCAGCGTGGTCTTGCCGTTTTCGAATTTGCCGACACGAATTTTCGGGCCTTGCAGGTCGGCCATGATGCCGACCTCGCGGCCTGCCTGCCGGGCCGCTTCACGTACGAACTCCGCGCGTTGACGATGGTCGTCGGCGGTGCCGTGCGAGAAGTTGAGACGCACCACGTCGGCGC
Source organism: Paraburkholderia sp. PGU19 (assembly GCF_013426915.1). Lineage (GTDB taxonomy): Bacteria > Pseudomonadota > Gammaproteobacteria > Burkholderiales > Burkholderiaceae > Paraburkholderia. The sequence continues at coordinate 645,461 of NZ_AP023179.1, read as the reverse complement.
CCGCCTGAATCATCTGCAGCAAGATGTCCTGCGTGCTGGATGCGGGTCCGATGGTTGCGACAATCTTGGTGGCGCGATGCATGAGTCTCCTCGTCTGGATGGGATCGCTGGGATGAACGTTGGGAGTCGGATGCGGAGGCTGCGCAACGACAGATGCTACATGGGGTGGTGCGCCGTTCGTTCCCTTCGAACCCTGAAGGCCCGGCGTCGAATCGTGGGGGACTGCTGCGATATCTGCTGCCCGCGGTGCTTCGTGCGCCGTGGGTCGAGATGCATCGGCTTCGGTGTTTGAGGCGAGAGACACCGTTGCGCTTGAACCAGCTGCCGTGTCTGCCGCATCTTCGTGTTGCGCGACATCGATCACGGCCAGTTCGGAATTCTGATCTTCGGCGACGGCTGCGGTCTGTGCCACTGGCGCGTTGCCGGAAAGTTGCGAGGCCGCCTGTTCGGCGCCCTCGGGTTGCAGCGCTTGTGCGGAGCGCGCTACGCGCTCCCCTGTCGCTGCCGTGCGCGACGCGTTGCGCGTCTTCTGAGGCTTGTTGGGGGAGCGCGTCGCCATTATCAGGCCCGCGATTCCAGCACTGCGACTGCGGGCAGCTTCTTGCCCTCGAGGAACTCGAGGAAAGCGCCGCCGCCCGTCGAGATATAGCTCACCTTGTCGTGGATGCCGTACTTGGCGATGGCCGCGAGCGTGTCGCCGCCTCCTGCAATCGAGTACGCCGACGACTTCGCGATGGCTTGCGCAAGCGTCTTCGTGCCGTTGCCGAACTGGTCGAACTCGAACACGCCGACCGGGCCGTTCCAGACGATCGTGCCGGCCTTTTCGAGCTGCGACGCGAGCGCCTTCGCCGTTTCCGGTCCGATGTCGAGGATCAGGTCGTCGTCCTGGACGTCGGCGACCTGCTTGATTTCGGCCTTGGCCGTCGGTGAAAACTCCTTCGCGGTGACCACGTCCGACGGAATCGGCACCGATGCGCCGCGTGCCTTCGCGGCTTCGATGATGGCCTTCGCCTCTTCGACGAGATCCGCTTCGACCAGCGACTTGCCGATCTTCAGGCCGGCCGCCAGCATGAACGTGTTCGCGATGCCGCCGCCGACGATCAACTGATCGACCTTGTCGGCCAGCGACTTCAGAATGGTCAGCTTGGTCGACACCTTCGAGCCCGCGACGATCGCCACCAGCGGACGCTTCGGCGCGCCGAGCGCCTTGCCGAGCGCTTCGAGTTCAGCCGCGAGCAGCGGGCCGGCGCAGGCAACGCTCGCGTACTTCGCGATGCCGTGCGTGGTCGCTTCAGCGCGGTGCGACGTGCCGAACGCGTCGTTCACGTAGATGTCGCAGAGCTTCGCCAT